>NZ_JACHBR010000001.1:4225833-4835000 GCF_014200435.1 Sphaerisporangium krabiense
CTCCGCAGAGTGCCTGCAAGAACGAACCCAGCACCATCCTCGTCCCCACCAACAGCGTCAACCCTCCGAGCGCCAACGTCGACACCGCGTTCTTTCTGAGCATCCCTTAGACCTGGCCGTATCGCCGCGCTGCGGCTGCGCGCTCGCGCCGCGGGACTCGCACGAGGGGACACGGAAGGCCGGCCCTTCCCGCCAGGGCGGGGGAGGGCCGGGCCGTGTGGTGGTGCGGACCGCGTCAGCGTTTGCGGGCGGCGCGGAGGGCGAGGGCGGCGGTGGCCGTGGCGGCGAGGGCGGCGGTCAGGCGGGTGCGGTTCTGGGAGAGCCACACCTGGACGCTGCGGTCCTTGGAGCGCCGGTCGAAGCTGCCGTGGGCGCCGTAGTCGCGGTCCTCGTCCGCGGGCTCCCAGAGGTTGGCCACGCCGGTCGGCTGCTTCTCGTCGGTCTGCTGGGACTTGACGCCGGTCCTGCCCAGGTAGCGGTCGATCAGTCCGGGCGCGAGGCGCTCGCCGATGATCGTGGCGGCCGTGCTGCCGCCCACCCAGTACTCGCGCCGCGACGGGTGCTCGGCCGCGTACACGATGGCCCCGGCGGCGACCTCCGGCTGGAAGATCGGCGGGACGGGCTGCGGGTGGCGGCGCAGCCGGGACAGCACCCAGTCGAACTGCGGGGTGTTGACCGCGGGGAGCTGCACCATGGTGATCTTCACGTCGCTGTGGTCGTGCATCAGTTCGGTGCGGACCGACTCGGTGAAGCCCTTGATCGCGTGCTTGGCCCCGCAGTACGCCGACTGCAGGGGAATGCCGCGGTAGGCGAGGGCGGACCCGGTCTGCACGATGACGCCCCGGTTGCGGGGCCGCATCCGCCGCAGGGCGGCGCGGGTGCCCCAGACGTAACCCAGGTAGGTCACGGCGGTGGTCCGCTCGTACTCCTCCGGCTCGACCTCGCCGAACGGGGCGAACACGGAGGAGAACGCGACGTTGATCCACACGTCGATGGGGCCGAGTTCCTTCTCGACGGCGTCGGCGGCGGCCTCGACCTGCCGATGGTCGGCGACGTCCGCGGGGAAGACCTTGGCCGTGCCGCCGGCCGCGCCGACCTCGGCGGCGCCGGCGGCGAGACCGGTCTCCCCGCGGGCGATCAGCGCGACCTTGGCGCCCTTCTCGCCGAGGATCCTGACGACCGCCCGGCCGACGCCACCGCTGGCGCCGGTCACGACGACGACCTTTCCTTTCAGCATGCGGGTGCTCCTCAGCCGGTGGACCGCGGGCCGGTGCCGAGGCGGCGCTGCCGCCTGACGGCGATGGTGACGTCGACGGCGGCCACCACGATGACCACGGCGGCGATGATGGCCGGGATCGTGGCTCCGGCCACCACACTGATCACGCCCACGGCGAATGCCAGGAAGATAACGAACGACGCCAGGCGAATGTGGATGACGTCGCGCGGTGTGGCCGTGACCATGGGCTTTCCGGTCTCGGACCGCTGTTCAGGAGTCTCGTACATCTTCCGTCCCCCTTCCCGATGGACCTTCCCCATACCCGACAAATCAGACGTCATGTGCCCTCCGGGTGATCGCTCGCCGGATACCTCCCGGCGCGTCGGTCCGTCCTCCCACTACCGCGACACAGGTGCCCCAAACGCCTGACCAGGGCGCCCGCGCGCCGACGAGGGCGCGGTCACGGCACCGACGCGGCCGGCAGCTCGCGGGCCGCCGCCACCACCGTCTCCGCCGGCACCCCGGAGGGGTCCGTCAGGACCCGGTGCCAGGGCCGGTCGGCCGGCGGGCCCCAGCGGGCGGGCGAGCCCGCGCAGAAGACCACCACCGAGGGCGTGGCGTACGCCGTCGCGACGTGCGCGATACCGGTGTCCGCGCTGACCACCAGGCGTGCCCCCGCCACCAGGGCGCACAGCTCGACGAGCGTCGTGCGCCCGGCGAGCACGGCGCGCGGCGACAACCCGGCCTGTGCGGCCACCAGCAGCGCCAGGGGACGCTCGCGCAGGCTCCCCGTGACGACGACGCGCAGCCCGTCCCCGGCCAGCTCTCTGGCGACCTGGGCGAAGCGCTCGTGCGGCCAGCGCCCTGCCGGGTCCGCGCGGCCCGGATGGACGACCACGGCGCCCGGCCACGGGTTGCGCGCGCGGGGGACGGGAAGCGCGAGGTCGGACGGGTCGGCGCGCGAGCCGTACCAGGTGACGAGCCGGCACCAGCGGGCGACCTCGTGCTCGTCCTCGTCCCACTGCGGCCCCTTCGACCAGGGCACCGAGGGATGGGAGTACGCCCACAGGCGCCGGGGCCGCAGGGCCATCACGGCCCGATGGCTCTGCGGGCCCCGGCCGCGCATGTTCACGGCCAGGTCCAGCCGCCTGCCGTCCCAGGCGATCGCCTCATGGCCGCGCGTGGGGATCACGCCGCCGACCGCCCCGGACAGCAGGGCGAGATCCCGCAGCTCGCCCGGCACGGCCAGCACGACGCTCAGCCCGCCCCGGTGCAGCGCCCGCAGGGCCGGGACGGCGGTGAGCAGTTCACCGACGCCCGGCGCGCGCAGCACCAGGGCGACGCTCATCGTCCTGAAGCCCTCCTGGCGGTCATGACGCCTTCCTTCCCGAGGCGGGGACGCCCGCCGCGACGACGCTGCCGCGCACGTCCTCGTACACGGCGGCGGTCGCGGCGGCGATCCTCGGCCAGGCGTAGCGGGCGCGGGCCCGCCGCGCGCCCGCCCTGCCGTAGGCGGCGCGCAGCCGGGGGTCGGCGAGCAAGGTGTTCACGGCGGCGGCGAGCGCCCGAGGGTCGCGGGGCGGCACCAGCGTGCCGGTGCGCCCGTCGGCCACCGTCTCGCGGTGCCCGCCCACGTCCGAGGCGACCACGGGCAGCCCGCAGGCCATGGCCTCCAGCGCGACCATGCCGAACGGCTCGTACCACGGCACGCAGACGGCCACGTCGCAGGACCGCATGAGCGCGGGCACCTTCTCGTGGGAGACCTGGCCGGTGAAGCGCACCCGCCCGGCCACCCCGGCCTCGCCCGCGGCACGGCGCAGCCGCGCGACCTCCGGGTCACCGTCGAGCTCCGCCGCCGGGGGCCCGCCCGCGACGATCAGCTCGGCGTCCGGGATCAGCCGCAGGGCCTCGATGATGGTCTGGACGCCCTTGCGGGGCACCAGACGCCCGATCGACAGCAGGCGCGGGCCCCTCGGGCGTGGCGCGGCCGGGACGGCGGGGGCGAAGCCCGCGCAGTCCACGCCGCACGGCACCACCGCGACCGCGTGACCCGGCACGTCCATGGCCGCCAGCTCCGCGGCCTCGTCGGCGCAGGTGGCCACGACCCTGGCCACGCCGCGGGCCACGACGGCCTCGGCCTTGAGCCGCTCGGACGGGCTCGTGTCCCCGGCCCCCTGGTGGCGCCGCTTCACCACGCCCAGGGCGTGGAAGGTGTGGACCACGGGCACGCCCGGGTCGCGGGCGGCGGCCAGCGCGGCGAGCCCGCTCATCCAGAAGTGGCTGTGCACGACGTCCGGGGGCCGGAACATCCACCGGCGGCGCAGCCAGTGCGCGAGATCGGGGACGTAGGCGAGGATCTCGTCCTTGGAGATCCTGGCCGGGGGACCGGCGGGGACGTGCGTCACCGAGACCCCCGGGGCCAGCTCCACCGTCTCGGGAAGGCCGGGGTCGTCCCTGCGGGTGTAGACGGCGACCTCGTGCCCGAGGGCCGCCAGGGCCCGCGACAGCGCCGCGACGTGGATGTTCTGACCGCCGGAGTCCACGCTTCCCGGCACGGCCAGGGGACTCGCGTGCTCGGACACCATTGCTACCTTCACCGGGTGCCTCCAGGTGGCCACAGGGGGCCGATCACCTGGCTCGGGGGTCACGGAGCGCAGGAGGGGACGCCCGGCGATCCCGGGCGAGGCGAGCGCGCGCGCCGGATCGGAGAGGCCCGTACGCGCCGGCGCCGTGGCGCGTACGTCCTGGACGGTTCGTTAGAGGGCGGTTCTATCCTGAGAAACGAGGACCAAACCTCTCCCCGGTTTCGCCGCCTCCTCGACGGGCACGGCGAGACCAGGATTCGAACGGAGGGGGTGGAGATGTCCCACGAGGCACCACACCACGTGGATCAAGTGGATCAGAAGGATCAAGTCGCCTCCCACCACGACGCTCCCCACTACGTCGCCGCGCGCGTGCAGAGGGCTCTCGCGGAGGACGAGCGCACCTACGAGCTGGGCATCCGGGTGGACATCCGGGGCGACCAGCTCTTCCTGCGCGGCCAGGTAGAGGGCGCGGAGCGCCGTGGGGCGGTGGCGGCGGTCGCCGCGGAGAACGCGCCATGGCTCACGGTTCGCAACGAGGTGACCGTGGTCGAGGTCAGGGAGCCGGGAGAGGAGGAGACCCTGTGAGGATCAGAGTGGCCGCCGTCGGCGACGTCCACCTGGGTGAGGACATCCGCGGCAGGTACCGCCGCAGGCTGGAGGGCATCGAGGAGCGCGCCGACGTCCTTCTGGTGGCCGGCGACCTGACCCGCCACGGCACGCCGGAGGAGGGGCGCATCGTGGCCGACGAGTTCCGCGACCTCCCGGTGCCGGTCGTCGCCGTGCTCGGCAACCACGACTACCAGTCCGACGCCGAGGACGAGATCGTCGACCTGCTGCGCGAGGCGGGCATCCAGGTGCTCCAGGACGACTCCACGGTCATCACGTGCGGGGACGCCCGGCTCGGCGTCGTCGGCGGCAAGGGGTTCTGCGGCGGGTTCGCCGGCAAGTGCGCCAGCGAGTTCGGCGAGCCGGAGATGAAGGCGTTCGTCCGCCACACCCGGGAGATCGCCGACCTGTGGCACAAGGCGCTGAAGGGCCTGGACACCGATCACCGGGTGGTGCTCAGCCACTATTCCCCCGTCAAGGACACCCTGACGGGCGAGCCCCCGGAGATCTACCCCTTCCTCGGCAGCTACCTGCTGGCCGAGGCCGTCGACGCCGAGGGCGCCGACCTGTTCGTCCACGGCCACGCGCACGCCGGGGTGGAGAAGGGCGTGACGCCGGGCGGGGTCCGGGTGCGCAACGTGGCCCTTCCGGTGCTGCAGCGGGCGTACGCGGTGTACTGCCTGGGCGACGAGCCCGAGAACTGCTGACGCCGTCGCATACGCGCGAACGGCGAACCGGGCGTCCCGGTTCGCCGTTTCCGCGTCCTGGGGGCCCCGAAACCGGGGCCGGTCTCGGAGGTACCGCTATGGATGAAAAATGCTGACGCCGCCCGGGCCGACGAGGAAGCCGAGGACGATGAGGACGATCCCCCAGAGGAGATCACGACGGGCCAGGATCACATAAATCCCGGCGATGACCAGTACGACCGCGATGATCCAGAGTAGTGTTCCCATGACGGAGCAACTGCCCTGATAAATCCGACCTTAACGTGTCGGAGGATCAACTTTCCGCCAAGTAGGTTCATGTCAACGTCATGCCCAACGAGCATTCTGAGCAGGGCAAACACCGCCGGCCCCCGGAACGCGCCCAAGGGGCGCCCCCCGGATCGGGAGACGCCCCCTGCCGTGCGGGCGACCGCGGACCGTCCTAGACCTCCTGCAACGGCTCACCGCGCCGGTACCGCGACACCAGCGGCTGGATGAACCACAGCCAGCCGCTCAGCGCCACCACCCCCGCCGCCAGGATCGCGGCGGGCAGCACGCCGAGGAACGCCTCCACGACCAGGCCCGTCGAGCAGGCCATCGAGATCGCCAGGGCGATGCCGCCGACCACGCCGAGCCGGTTGGCCCGGTGCAGCATCAGCTCCTTCAGCGTCGTGCGGAACAGGATCCTGTGCTGGGTCGCCGGGGCGATGAGGCAGATGGAGGCCACGGCGGCGCTCAGCATGGCGATGTAGAACAGCCACCGCCCGGACGCGTCGACCTTGCCGAAACCTGAGGAGAAGGGGAGGGTGAGCAGGAACGCGAACAGCACCTGCACCCCCGTGGCGGCCACGCGCAGCCCTTGGAGTAACTCCCCGAGCTCGCGGTCGACCCGCTCCTTGTGGGTCTCGTCCGACTCCCGCCCCGCCATGTCACTCAACGTCATCACTGATACCTGGATCTCTCATACCTCTGCGAACGGACGATCCTCCGCGCGGCGAACAGGCAGCCCGCCAGCGCGGCATAAGCCATCAGACCCAGCAGCAGCGTCAGCCAGACCACGCCCGCCAGCCCCGCCGTCACCGCGAGCATCGTGCAGGTGACCAGCCCCAGCAGCGTGAGCTCCACCAGCTTCGCGTAGCGGTTCCTGCGTAACTTCGTCAGCGTCGTGCCCCGCGGTGCCAACTCCTTCTTCACGAGCCCTCCTCGGTCGCCTTCATCAGGCGCGCGTAGGCGAGCTGGAGCCAGTCGGAGACCGCGACGGCCGACATGGTCGCCCCGGCCAGCCGTGTCAGCCCCGGCGCGAACACCATGCCCGCGGCGTACGCGGTCGCCACCCACTGCGCCAGACAGAACGGGCAGGTCACGAGCTCGCCGACGGCGTGTTTGACGCCGTGGCCGCGGACCTCCTCCTTCAGTTCGGCAGGGCCGCTCACCCCGGCGTACCGTGTGAAGGGGGCACGGAGCGGGCTCGTGACCGGGTCCTTGCTGAGGGTGCGGGACATCCGGTGCGTGGTCAGCCCCATCAGCACGAGGTCCAGCGGGGCGATCCGCTCCGGCGGTCTCACGCCGATCAGCCGGCCCAGTCCGACGAGGCCCGCCACCGCGCCCCCGTACACCGTCAGAATGCGCAGGTAGGAGCCGAGCGGCCGATCGGTTCCGTTCTCGTAGGCCCGTTCCTCCTTACGAAGCGTGTTCGTCACAGAATTGGTCATAGAGCGCCGAGTACCCTCAGGGGACGCGGCCATGCGCTGTGTTTGGGCTGGGGGAGGGCGGGTAGCCAAGATCTTCACCAATGCTGCAGATGGGGGTGAGCCTTGGGAAGTCACACGCATGAGGTCACCGACGCGATCATCGACACGCTCAAGCGCGCGGGGTCGGCGTTGAAAGCCGAGGGCGTGCGGTTCGCGCTCGCCGGCGGCTGCGCGGCCTACGCCAGAGGCGCGGCGCCGTCGCTGCACGACGTCGACTTCGTGCTGGTCGAGGAGGACGTGCCCCGTGCCCTGGAGACCCTGAGGGCGCACGGGTTCCGCACGGCACGGCCGCCCGAGGACTGGCTGGTCAAGGCGTTCGACGAGGAGGACAGGCTCGTCGACCTCATCTTCAGGATCGAGGAGCGCCCCATCACCGCCGAGATGATCTCAAGGGCCGACATGATCAACACGGCGGCGCTGAGCCTGCCCGTGCTGGACGCCACCGACCTGGTCATCTCGTGGATCATGCCGATGTCCGAGCACAGCTGCGACTACGGGTCCATCCTGCCCCAGGTGCGGGCGCTCAGGGAGCAGGTGAACTGGGACCGCGTGGCCGAGGTCGTCTCGGTCTCCCCGTACGCCTCGACCTTCCTGACCCTGCTCGACCGCCTGGGCGTCGCCTGCCCCAAGCCACCCCCGGAACCCCCGGACACGCGCTGGCCCTGACATTTCGCGAACCCCGCCCGCCGGAGACGTCGGCACGACGTCCCGGCGGGCGGGGTTCTCGCTGAGACGCCCCGGCCGTGACGGCCGGACGCACGGCCACGACGGACGCCGCGATCCACGGACACGACGGAGGCCGCGCCCCTGGGGGGCGCGGCCTCGCTTTCGTCGGGCTACCTGCAGGGGGATCGCCGGCTAGAAGGCGCCCGTCCCGCCGTAAGGGAAGCGACCGTAGTAGTCGCCGACCTGACTGCGGTACTCGGGTTCCTTGAATCGCGCGTCGTCGAACTCGGGAGCGTCCTTGATCTCCTGCTTGGTGCGGCTCAGGAAGACCTTCTTCTCCTGCGGGTCGATCTGCGTGACGGTGCTCGCCGGGAGCATGACCTTCTTGCCGAAGATCCACGGGCCGGTGTCCACGATGAGGTAGCTCTCGCCGACCTCATAGGTGGCCTCGTCCACGGATCCGATCCGGCCGTCCGTCGCCTCGACGTGGTATCCCACCACGTCGAAGCTCTGGTGCGCGCCGGAGACGGTCGGGCTGTAGCTCCAGAGATCCTTCTGCACTTTGCCTCTCCCCTTCGATTTGATTCGTCGGGCTCCGTCCGACTACCCGCCGTCCCGCCGCCAAACGTCCCCCGCCGGACCAATGTCACGGGCACCCTCTTTGTGCCGCTAAGCTGGAGGGGCCAAGCGCCGCTAGCTCAGTTGGTTAGAGCAGCTGACTCTTAATCAGCGGGTCCGGGGTTCGAGTCCCTGGCGGCGCACCCAGCAGGCCTTGGGCCGGGCCGAAGCCCGGCCCAAGGTCATTTCCAGCCGTCCGCTAAGGACGCTTCCGGTCACACGCTCCTCTGCGAGCGCGGGTTCGTCCTGCATTCCGTTAAATCGGGCGCGCCTGCAAGGCGCTATTCGGCTCGCTGTGCCGACCTTGGATACGAGTAGCCGGACCGTCGATTATGCAGGATATTGGACATATCCATGGTTTCCTGGTGGGAAATACATGGAGTCGACGTACGACAATGTCGGAAGTCGCATTACTGACAAGACAGTTGACAATTCGCGTATCGTGATCAAAACTGACCTGGGCCAGCTATTAAGACTGCTCGCATGGCGGCGGACGGGGTGTGAACAGCAATTGGCCGGATGCGCGCGGTAATCCATCGTCCCGATTCGTATGAGGCTCGGCACGGCACTCGATGGATTGAGAGTACGACCCGTTCGCCGAGGTGCGGTCACGGTATCGCTGCCGACGTTCTGGGAGTCATGAGTTTGATCACTGTCGTGACAGGGGGGCCGGCGCAGTCCGTTCCCTCCGGTTGGCATGTGATCGATCATCGCCCGAGGCCGATCCGAAGATGTGAAATCTCACGGCACGGGCCCATGGCCGCCGTGACGCGTGGCCTGGAATTTCGGTTCAGGTCGGGCTCTGGAACGTTCTTCACCGCGACTCGGCACCAGATAATCGCTGAATGTCCTGGGCTGTTCGTTCGAGAGGAGTTGGTCAAGCGTGCGCGAGGAACATGGCCGAATAAAGATCTCACTGCTGAGCGGGGATCCGCTTTTTCGGGAGGGGTTGTCGGGACTCTTGGTCCGGGAACCCGACTTCGACGTGGTCGAACATTCCGAGAACGGGTGCCGGGAGTCCGAGCCCGAGGTGTGCCCTGACGTCGTCATATTGGTCGCCGAGAGTCGTGACCCCCTCTGCTGTGACACGGTGAGACGCCTTTGTGGGACGCCGTCCTTGAGGGTGCTCGTCCTGTCGTCCTGCGACGACTCCTGTTTCATGCGTCAGCTGCTCGAGGCCGGGGTTCAGGCATATCTGTGCACGAGCGTCCATCGTGAACTGCTCGTCTCCGCCATCCGCGCCATAATGGCAGACCGGAGCCAGGTGGTGGTTTTCTCCAGGCGTTTGACGTTTGGCGATCTGCTGCGAGGCCCGGGCGGTGAGGAGGTGCTGACGCAACGCGAAGGCGAAGTCCTTCGGCTGGCGGCCGAGGGTCTGAGTAACTCCGCCATAGCCGTGAAGCTGTTCATCTCCAAGGGAACGGTCAAACGGCACCTCACCAACATCTACACGAAGTTGGACGTGGCCTCGCGTGTCCACGCCATAAACAAGGCCACGCAGTTGAGGTTGATCGAGGAACGCCGGACCGAGCCGCGACACCAAATCACGTGATCGCTGCGTTCCACTAGGCACCGTACCGGCGGAGCTCAGGTGCGAGCCGGTGGACGGGTGGTGGAATTCAGGGCGTGTGTCACGGTGTACACCCAAGGTCGTAGGCCTATGGGCCGCCCGGATGGCCGACGGTACAACGTTGCGCGAGTATCTCTTCTTCTCCCCTTCTCTGCCTTCTGCCGGCCGCCCGGGGTGTCCTAACTTCTGTGACAGATCCTGACCAAGGTCGCCGGCGCTTGCCTGATCGGGCAGGCCTCTGAGAAAAGGAGCGTCACATGTACAAGAGGCTCGAATCGATGGGGGCCGGCATTCTGGCCCTGTTCGTCCCCAAGGCCGAGGCCGCGGCCGCGGCATGTGAATGGAAGCGCTACCCCAACTGTGGCGCCAACTGCAACTACGGCTGCTGCTGGGCCTATTGCTGTGATGGCGAGGGCTGCACGCGCGTTCAGTGCGGGTGCTGATTCGCTGCATTCTCGAGGGCGACGGCGGTCGGTGAGGGGCAGGCCCGCCTGCTTGGGCCTGGGCGCTCGCCTGTGGAGCAGCCCTCTTCCGAGCTTCCGTCGCACAGGACGGGGCCCGTCCGGCCCGGTTCTCTCAAGCAGTCGCGTTGGCGGATTCTCCAGGTTCTTTCTGGAGGTCCGCCAACGCGGCGGTCGCCGAAATTCACCGCGTTCGTGCGAGGGCCGGACACCCCGATCATTTCGCACGGACTACAGCCTTGGGGTGCTCGTGGGGTACGTGGAGATCACGATTCGCTGCCTGGTCGCGACGATGTTCCTTGTCTCCTCTGTAGGCAAGATCTCAGGGCGGGACGCGTTCAGCGCCTTCGTGGACTCCGTCACGAAGCTTGAGGTCGTCGCGTCCCGTCACGCTCGCCGTACGGCATACCTCGTGGTAACGGCCGAAGTGGCCGCCTTCTTGCTCCTGGCGCTGCCCTTCACGATCACGGGGGTGGCCGGCTTCGCGGTCTCGATCGTCCTGCTCGTCGCCTTCGCGGTGAGCATTCTCGTGGCGCTGCGCCGGGGTGTCCGCGCGCGGTGCCGGTGCTTCGGCACGGCGCAGGCGTTGCTGGGACGCGAGCATGCAGCGCGTGACCTTGGCGTCGCAGCACTCGCCGCTCTTGGCGCGGTGGCCACTCTCGCAGACGGTTCCCTTCATTGGGGCGGTGTGGCTGTGGCGGTGTTCACCGGCGTGATATCGGGCGGCTTGATCACCGTTCTTGATGACATCCTGGGACTCTTCCGGGACGGAACGAGTCGCTCATCGCGAACTTCGAGGAATTCCCCGTCGATAGGAGAAACCGATGCCGTTTCTGATCGCGGCCGTCGCGTGCATAGGACTGCTGTGCCTCCTGGATCTGATCCTCACATTGGGCGTGATCAAGCGCCTGCGTGAACACACCGAACTGCTGGCGACGAGGCCGAGCGGCGGCGCCCCCATGTATCCGGCCGTGGGCGAGGAGGTCGGAGAGTTCTCGACGGCCACCGTGGAGGGCCGGCGTTTGAGCCGGGCGGACCTGGACGACGAGACGCTGGTGGGATTCTTCTCACCCGAGTGTCAGCCTTGTAAAGAGAAGCTGCCCGGCTTCGTGGAGTTCGCGCGATCCCTGTCCGGTGGGCGCGAGCGGGTCCTGGCCGTCATCGTCAGCGCGGGGGACGACCCTGGCCCGTTTCTCGCCGCACTCTCGCCGGTCGCGCGGGTGGTGGTGGAGGAACCTGGCGGTGCGTTGAGCGGCGCGTTCATGGTCGGCGCGTATCCCGCCCTTTTGCGCGTGACCAAGGATGGCGGAGGACGACTCATCGTCACCTCCAACCGTGTGGCGCTGGATGAGCCCGTCGCGGCGAAATGAGCGGACCGGTCGCGGAACGGTCCGAGGAACGGACACGGACCGGAACGTTCGCACGTCGCGTCGGCATCGCCGGCCTGCTCGCTGTGCGGGCGGCTCCCGGCACGCTGGCGCTCTACGTGATCGTCACGCTGGCCGGTGGCGCGTCTCCTGTGTTCGCCGCGTGGCTCACCAAACTGCTCATCGACCATCTCGCGGCGGGGGCGGGCCCGGGCACTCTGCTTCCTCTCGCGACCGGTCTGGGCGTCGTGGGCATGCTCACCGTGCTCGCGTTACAGATGACGCAGTACCTGCGGACGGAACTCGATCGCAGGGTCGGGCTGTACGCGCAGGACAGGCTCTTCGTCGCGGTAGAAGGGTTCGTGGGGCTCAGGAGGTTCGAGGACCCAGGGTTCCTGGATCGTCTGCGTCTCGCGCAGCAGGTTGGCGGGATCACGCCCAACCAGCTCATCGGCGGCGTCCTTGGTGTGGGCCGGGCCGCGATGACCGTCAGCGGCTTTCTTGGGTCGCTCGCGGTGCTGAGCCCGATCATGGCCGCGGTGGCCCTGGGGTCAGGTGTGCCCGTGATGCTGGCCGAGATCGCCCTGTCACGGCGACGTGCCCGGATGTTCTGGGAGATCGGCCACGCCGAACGCCGAGAGTTCTTCTACAGCGAACTGCTGTCCACTGTTGAGGCGGCCAAAGAGGTACGGCTCTTCGGCCTTAACGCGTTCCTCCGGGACCGGATGCTGAGGGAGCGGCGCGCCGCCAACTCCGCCAAACGGGTGGTGGACAGACGAGAGGTTCTGGTCCAGGCCGGTCTCGGACTGCTGGCCGCGGTGGTGCTGGCCGGTGGCGTGATCTGGGCAGTCGCCGTAGCACGGCGGAACGGTTTCTCGATCGGTGATGTCACGATGTTCGTGGCCGCCGTCGCCGCCGTTCAGAGCGGGCTGGGCTCTCTGGCCAGTGAGGTCGCGAACTCGCATCACGCTCTGCTGATGTTCGCTCATTACCTGGCGGTGACCACCGCAGGGCCGGATCTGCCCAGGGCCTCCGTCCCGAACCCGTTGCCGCCAATGCGGCGAGGCATCGAGCTGCGGGACGTCTGGTTCCGCTACTCACCGGAGCATCCGTGGGTTCTCCGCGGCGTCGACCTGTTCATCCCATGCGGCAGGTCACTGGCGCTGGTCGGATTGAACGGTGCCGGCAAGTCCACACTCGTGAAGCTGCTCTGCAGGTTCTACGATCCCACGCGCGGATCGATCCTCTGGGACGGCGTCGACATTCGCACGGTCGATATCTCGCACCTGCGGCGCCGGATAGGCGCGGTCTTCCAGGACTACATGCGATACGACATGACGGCGATGGAGAACATAGCTTTGGGAGACCTGGACGCCCTCGAGGACAGGGAGAGGATCGAGGGGGCCGCCCGCCGTGCGGGGATCCATGGCGCGTTGACCAGGTTACCGCGAGGGTATGACACGCTGCTGTCCCGGATGTTCTTCACGAAATCCGACACAGACCACCCCGAGACCGGCGTCCTGTTGTCAGGCGGTCAGTGGCAGCGTCTCGCGCTGGCCCGCGCGTTCCTGCGCGACCGGCGTGATCTGATGATTCTCGACGAACCGTCCGCCGGGCTCGACGCCGAGGCAGAGGCCGAAATGCACAGCTCTCTCAGACAGTGCCGTGCAGGTCGGACGAGTCTGCTGATCTCACACCGGCTTGGCACCATACGGGACGCCGATCTGATCGTGGTCCTGTCCGGCGGCCGGGTACTGGAACAAGGCGATCACGAGGCGCTGACGACCGCGGGGGGAGAATACGCCCGGCTGTTCAAACTCCAGGCGTCCGGATATGTGTCCGAGACGCTCGGCGTACCCGTGCCCATGGAGCCTGCGGAATGACTCGTGAGGTCCTTGAGCCGCGGCTGGTCTTCGGTGACCGGCTTTCCCGGTCGTCCTGGCCGGTACGGACGGTTCTGCTGCTCACCGCCGTCCTCCTGTGGTTCGGTGCCGGCATGCTCTTTCGCGCGGGAACGGAATGGGGGGCCGTGGCCGCCGGTGTTCCGGCAACGGGGCTGAGCCTCTTCTTGCTCGTTTCGGGGCTGCTCGGCTGCAGGTTCGTCGTAGTGACGGTCCGCGGAGTCAGCATGGAGCCGGCCTACTCCGAGGGCGACAGAGTGCTCGTACGGCGTGGACTTCCGTCGCGGCGCGGGCAGGTGGTCGTGGTGCGTGCGCTCGTGCGCGGAGGTGATCGGAGGGCCACCCTGCCCGACGGCACGGTCGTGGACGGCCCGAGCTGGATGATCAAACGGGTGATCGCCGTCGCGGGGGATCCCGTTCCCCGGCAGGTGCCGGCACTGACCCGCGTCGCGGAGGACCATGTCCCCCAGGGCAGGCTGGTCCTGCTCGGAGACAACGCACGCTTCAGCTTCGACTCCCGGCAGGTGGGCTACTTCCCCACGGAATCCGTGCTGGGAACGGTCATCGGGTCCTCCTCGGCCAGATCACCCTCGGCCGGAGGCGGACGTTGAGTGACGCGTGCGATGCTGTCCACCTACTCGCGCCCGAGGTCGATCCCGTAGAGTTCTGCCGGCGTCCCCGCCGGCCCGCCGAGCGGCATTCTGTACGGACGGGATGAGGAGGAACCATGAGCAAGCTCGAGGACACGATCGCCGCCGTACGTCCGCTCGACGAGGTCGCGATCGCCGAGGCGCGCGCCCGCCAGGACCGCATGACCAAGCCCCGCGGCTCGCTCGGGGTCCTTGAGGACGTCTCGGTGCGGCTGGCCGGGCTCGCGGGGGTCTGTCCTCCGGAGGTGCCCGAGCCCGCCGCGGTCGCCGTCTTCGCCTCCGACCACGGCGTGCACGCCCAAGGGGTGACGCCGTGGCCGCAGGAGGTCACCGCCCAGATGGTCCTCAACTTCCTGGCCGGCGGCGCGGTCGTGAACGTGTTCGCCGCGCAGGCCGGCGCGCGGGTCACCGTCGTGGACGTCGGAGTGGCCGCGAACCTGGAAACGGTGCCGGGGCTGCTGTCCCACAAGATCGCCCCGGGCACCGCCGACATGACGGAGGGCCCGGCGATGACCCGCGACCAGGCCCGCCAGGCCCTGGAGACCGGCATCAAGGTCGCCGAGGGGCTCGCGCTGTCCGGCGTCCGCTGCCTGGCCGCCGGCGACATGGGCATCGCCAACACCACGGCCTCGGCCGCCCTGATCGCGGTCCTCACCGGACGCGACCCCCGCGAGGTCACCGGGCGGGGCACCGGCATCGACGACGCGACGCTGGCGCGCAAGGTGGACGTCATCGGCCGCGCGCTGGCCCTGCACCGGCCGGATCCCTCCGACCCGCTCGGCGTGCTGGCCGCGGTGGGCGGGTTCGAGCACGGCGCGATCGCCGGGTTCATCCTCGGCGCGGCGGCGGCGCGCCTGCCGGTGGTGCTGGACGGCGTGATCACCGGCGCCGCGGCGCTGGTCGCGGCGGCCTTCGCGCCGGACGCGCTCGCGGCGTGCTTCGCCGGTCACCGGTCCGTGGAGCCGGGCCACGACGCCGCGCTGCGCCACCTCGGCCTGCGCCCGCTGATCGACCTGGATCTGCGGCTCGGCGAGGGCACCGGCGCCGTGCTGGCCCTGCCGATCCTGCAGAGCGCGGCCCGCGCGCTGCGCGACGTGGCCACCTTCGACTCGGCCGGCGTCACCGACAAGGACGAGGTCGCCACGCTCGACGCCTAGCCCCGCGCCTGGTCCCGCCGCGCGCGGGGCCGGGCCGGGCGCCCGCCGGCGACACGTCAGCGGGACGTCAGCGGCGTGTGGTGGACTGGGCATTCAGTCCGCTACGGAGGGATTCGGGGGAATCGCATGCACACGCACCTGTATGGCCTGGTGATCTGGGCCTGACGGCGGAACTGGCCGGGCCGGGCTGTGGCAGAGCCTCGGCCCGGCTTTCGTGTGCTCACGCCGGTGAAACGGACGCTCGTCACCAAAGCGGTCGCCGAGGCGCCCATCGTCCTGCCCGATTCAGGAAGCGGACGGGGGGAACGGCGGCGCGAGGCTCCACACGCGGACCGTCTCGTCCCTGCTGCCGCTGACCACGACCGGAGCGCCGCCGACGCGGCCGGTCGTCACCGCCCACACGCAGTCGGTGTGGCCGGTGAACGCCTTGCCGACCGGCTTGCCCGAGCGCAGGTCCCACACCCGGACCGTGCTGTCGTCGCTGCCGGAGATCGCGAGCGGCACGTCGTCCACCTCGTCGAACGCCACCGCCCACACCGGGCCGTCATGTCCGCTGATCGTGTCGCCGACCTGCCGGTAGGCGGCGACGTCCCACACGCGCATGGTCTTGTCCACGCCGCCGCTGACGGCGACGGGCCTGCCGTCCAGCCGGCCGAACGCCACCGCGCGGACCGACTCCTTGTGCCCGAGCAGCGAGCCGCCGAGCTGCACGCCCTTGGTCAGGTCCCACACCCGGACGGTCCTGTCGTCGCCGGCCGTGACGACCACCGGCCTGCCGTCCACCTCGCCGTAGGCGATGGACCAGATCGTGCCGGTATGGCCGCGCATGGCCGGGCGCACCTCCTTGCCCGTCGCCGGGTCCCACACCCGCAGGCTCAGGTCCACCCCGCCGCTGACCACGACGGGCGCGCCGCCCAGGTGTCCCACGGCCAGCGCCTTGACGTCCCCGGTGTGCCCGGTGAACGGCGAGCCGACCGCCTGCCGCGTGGCGATGTCCCACACCCGGACGGTGTCGTCGTCGCTGCCGGTGACCGCGACGGGCGCGCCGTCCAGCTCGGTGACGGCGACCGCGCGCACCCACCCGGTGTGCCGGGTGTAGGGCTTGCCGAGTTGCCTGCCGCCGGTGAGGTCGAAGACGCGCACGGTCTGGTCGTCGCCGCCGGAGACCGCGACGGGTGCGCCGCGCAGCAGGCCGACGGCGATCGAGCGGATGTCGTTGCCGTGGTCGGTGATCGGGTCGTAGAGGGCGGTGCCGAACGCGCGGACCGGCGCGGAGGCGGCCGGGGTGGGCGAGGCCGCGCGGGAGCGTGCCGGGGTGGAGCGTGCCGGGGTGACGGTGGACAGCGCGCCGGGGCCGCCCTGGCCGCCGTTGTCACGTTCCCGCAGGAGGGACGGCACGGTGACGGCCGCCGCCGCGATCGCGGCCACCCCGGCCCCCGCCGCCAGCAGCGCCCGGCGCGGCACCCCACGACGAACCTGCTCGACGGTCGCGGCCGGCACCTCGGACGGCGACGGGCCGGTCGGCACCCCGGGCCGCGCGGGGAGGGTCGGGATCCGGGGCCCAGGGCCGGTCGGGACCTCGGGCCCTGCGGGGCCGGACGGGACCCCTGGCCGTGCGGGGCCCGGGGCCGTGGGCCAGGGGACGCCGAGCGGCAAGGTGGGGACCGGACGGGCCGTGCCCGGCGGCGCCGGGGGCAGGTCCTCGCCGGTGAGGACGCGCAGCAGTTCGGCCGTGCCGGGGCGCTCACCCGGGTTCTTGGCCAGGCACGCCGCCAGCACCGGCGCGAGACCCTCCGGCACGCCCGACAGATCGGGTTCGCGGTGCAGGATCGCGTTGACCACCGCCGGGACCGTCTCCCCGGGGAACGCCCGGTGCCCCGTCGCCGCGAACACCATCGTGCAGGCCCAGCTGAAGACGTCCGCGCTCTGCCCGGCCGACGCCTCGTCGGTGAACTGCTCGGGCGCCATGTAGGGCGGGGTGCCGACCGAGCCCGTGCCGGTCAGCCGGGTGGCGTCCAGGGCACGGGAGATGCCGAAGTCGATCACCACAGGGCCCTCGGGGCCGAGGATGATGTTGCTCGGCTTGAAGTCGCGGTGCACGATGCCCGCCCGGTGGATCGCGGCGAGCGCGCTCATCGTGGCGACGGCCAGGCGCTGGAGGCCGCCGCCCGTCCGCGGCCCCGCGCTCCTGACCAGCTCCTCCAGCGAGGTGCCGGGCACGTACTCGCTGACGATGTAGGGCCGGTCGTCCTCGATGCCCATGTCGAGCACCTTCGCCGTGCAGAACGGGGCGACGCGCCGGGCGACGTCGACCTCGCGCATGAAGCGCCTGCGGGCGTCGGCGTCGTCGGACATCCAGGCGTGCAGCACCTTGACCGCGACGTCCTCGCCGGAGGGGGAGCGTCCGAGGTAGACCACGCCCTGGCCGCCGCCCCCGAGCCTGCGGACGAGCCGGTAGCCGCCGACCTGGCCGGCCGCACCGGGACCGGGGGGCTGAGGAACGGACACCGCCACCCCTTCGTGGCCCGATGAGAAACGGCGTGATCTCAGGTCATGATACGGCGTGCCGGCCGAGGCGCGTCACTGCCGGCGGAACGGGCCCTTGACCTCGTAGGTGATGCCGCCGCTGCCGGTGGACGAGCCGGACGTGCCGCGCTGGGAGGAGAAGTACAGGCGCGAGCCGTCGGGCGAGAACGCGGGGCCGGTGATCTCCGAGGAGGTCTGCCCGAGGATGCGCAGGAACGGGGCGACCACGCCGCTCGGCGTGATGATGTTGATCTCCATGTTCCCGCCGTCCTCGGCGACGAACAGGTCGCGGTTGGTGGGCGCGCCGGTGATGTTGTCCACGCCGGTCAGCGGCGCGGCGCCGCCGGTGACCAGCGAGTCGTCGTAGGCCAGGTCGAGCGCCGAGTTCACCGTGTCGTACCCCCACACCCGGTTGTCGCCCTTGGTGGTGAAGTAGCAGACGCCGTGGTCGTACCAGCAGCCCTCGCCGCCGTCGAAGTGCTTGGCCGCGCCGACCTGCTTGCGCGTGGCGATCGGGAAGCCGTCGCGGTCGGGGATGTCCTGCCAGGTCACCGGGCCCGTCACCTGCCCGGACGGCGCGCAGAGCACCTGAAGCCGCCCGGTGCGCAGGTCGCCCCAGGTGTCGGGGATGAACCGGTAGAAACAGCCGTCGCTCTCGTCCTCGGTCAGGTAGACCACCTTCCTGACCGGGTCGCACGCGGCGGCCTCGTGCTTGAACCGCCCCATGCGCGTGCGCTCCTCGCCCGCGCGCCCGCCGCCGGGCCAGGTCTCGAAGACCCGGCCGAGCGCGATCTCCTCGCACGACAGCCAGGTGCCCCACGGGGTGGCGCCGCCCGCGCAGTTGAGGTTCGTCTCGGACAGGATGCGGTACGCGGAGGTGATGGCGCCGTCGGCGGCGAAGCGCACGGCCGAGGCGCCGCCCGTCAGCGGGATCTCGGAGTTGGACACGTAGATCCAGCCGGTGCCGTCGGCGAAGCAGGCGCCGCCGTCCGGGGCCCAGTGCCAGGTGTACCCGGCGACGCGCCGGCCGGAGCGGGCGATCACCCGGCTCGTGAACCCGGCGGGGAGCTGGATGCCGTTCGCGTCGGCGGCCAGTAGGTCCCCGTACGGGCTGGGCCCGGGCTGGGCGACGGCGCCGAACGCCTCTCCCCACAGCGCTCCGGAGAACGCCGCCCCTCCCGCTCCGACGACTGCCGCGCGCAACACGGTCCGACGGTCCATGGCTGCCTCCTGGTCCGGTTCAAGGTCATCCGCCGGAAACCTAGACCGCGCAAGCGTCGCCGGCCGCGCTCCAGAATGAACGTCGGGTGTCGCGCCGGCGTCCCCCTCGCGGACTTTCACCGGTCCGACGGCGCGGACGACCCGGACGGCGGCGAGACGGGTCCCTCTTCGCGCGTGTGGAGGCCGGCCGGGCCCCCGTGGATCCCGGCCGGCCTCTCGGCCCCCCGTCGCGTCCGCGCCGGGTGATCGCGGCGCCTCCGGCCCGGAGTCTCAGTCCGGGCGGTGGGCCAGGTCGGGGTCGTCGGCCAGGACGGCCTGGTGAAGGCGGGCGAGTTCGTGGCCGGGATCGATGCCGAGTTCCTCGCGCAGGAGCACGACGACGTTCCGGTACGTCTCCAGGGCCTCGGCGCGGCGGCCCGACCGGTACAGACTGAGCATGAGCTGCGCCCACAGGCGCTCGTGCAGAGGATGCTCGGTCGTGGCGGCTTTCAGGCCCGCGACGATCCGGTCGTGCCGGCCGAGCCGCAGGTGGACGTCGAAGGAGCGTTCGAGCAGGCGCAGCCGCTCCTCCACGAGCTGGGGTATCTCGAGGCGGTGCAGCGGGCCGGACGGCACGTCGGCGAGCACGGGCCCCCGCCACAGCGCCAGCGCGTCCGACAGCAGCCGGGCCTCGCCCGCCAGGTCGTGCCGCTTGGCCGCCAGGGCCGCGGCGTGCGCGAGGTCGCGAAAGCGCGTCAGATCGAGGCTCTCCGGGGGGAGCTGGACGCTGTAGCCGTCGTCGTGGGTGTGGATGAGGCTCTGGCCGTCCTCGCCCACGGTGCGCCGCAGCCGGGCGATGTGCGTCTGCATCGCGTTGCGCGCCTCGCCGGGGGCGTGGCCGTCCCAGGTCCGCTGGATGAGCTGGTCCACGGACACGTACTGGCCGGCGCGGAGAAGAAGCGTCGCCAGGGCGATGCGCTGCTTGGCGGCGCGCACCGGGACCGGCTGGCCGTCGCGGGTGACCTCCAATGAGCCGAGAACGCCGAACCGCAACGCCGTCCGTGCTTTCATGACGTCATTCTCCAGACGATCCCGTCCGGCGTCGCCATACTTCCGGGCTCGTTGAAATGTCCGCCACGACACGTCCGGCGCGCGGCGCGGCCGGCTACTCCTCGGCGAGGACGATCACGTTGTCGTCCGCGCCCAGCGAGAGGGGCTCGGTCCGCGGCGGGTTCAGGACGACGCCGTACGACGGCGCCTGGTCGCCGTCGCGCTTGTTCCGGTAGCCGATCGCCGTGTGGCCGCGCCGCCTGGCCGCCTCGATCACCGTGGCGAAGTTCGCCCCGGTTCCGGGGGTGACGTAGTCGGACGCGGGCTTCAGGTAGATCTCGGAGCCCGAAGGGTCGAAGAGGTGCGCGAAGACGCCTTGGAGGTGGCGGTTCTCGGCGAGCTGGGTGAGCAGCAGGCTGATCAGCTTGGTGCTGACGATGAAGTCGTCGGCCTTGGTGACCTGGAAGACCTCGCGGTTGTCGTCGTTGTTGATCTCGGTGACGATCGCGTACGGGTCGCCGAGCCGCACCTCGATGTCGCGCAGGTGCAGCAGGGTCACCAGCGTGCGGTCGTCGGCCTGCTCGACCTCGACGCCGTCGTCCGCGAGCACGATGATGTGCTTGTAGCCGCCGAGGTCCAGCGTCTCCAGCGACGCCCTGCGCGTCGGCTCGCAGTGCTTGTACCCGACGGTCAGGTTCGCGCGGGCCGTCGCGAGCACGTCCTGCGGCCTGCGCGCCGAGGCGATGTCCACGACCGAGCCCGGCTCGACGAGGCGGTCCAGCAGGTCGATGATCTTCGTGGCGCGGGCGTTCCAGCCGATCAGGAGCGTGCGGTCCGGTAGCGGGCGCTGGTCAGGCGCGGTGACGATCGCCGACGCGTCGACCGGGGCGGGGGAGTCGCCCAGCCGGATCAGCAGGTCGTCCTCCGCCAGCACGATCAGGTGGTCGCGCTCGCCGATCACGGTGTCCATGGGCGGGTTGACGACCACCCGGCCGTCGCTCCCGCGCAGCCCCGCCGGCACGCCCCGTTCGTACGCGTGCAGCGCCTCGCCGTACGTCGTGCCGACCAGCGCGGGCTCGGGACGGATGTAGAACTCGTTGCCCGCGAAGTCCAGCAGGTCGGTGCAGACCGTGGACAGCCCGGCCTGCCGGTGCGACTGGACGACCAGGCGGACCGCGATGTCGTCGGCGTCGAGGACGAGCGCCGCGTCGCCGCCCGCCAGCCGCGCCGCCGCGACGTTCTCGGAGTTCTGCACGGCCGTGACCACGTGCGGGCGCACGCCGCGCCAGGTGCGGTTGTTGAGCAGCAGCAGCGTCTTGATGACGTGGATGTCGGCGTCCGGCCCCGGCGGCGGCAGCACCATGATCGCCTTGGCGGTGTCCGGGCTCACCAGTTCGAGGTCGGCCCGCTTCAGCGGGCTTCCGGTGCGGCAGATGACCCGCGTGCGGCCCGTGTCGCCGAGACGGCCCCTGATCTCGTCGTCCATGTCCATCTTGTCGCGGTCGGCGAGGATCACCACGCGCGAGCGCCGCTGCCCCTGGTTGGCCTTCACCAGCTCCTCGATGACGGTGAAGACCTGCTCCGACCAGCCGAGCACGATCGTGTGCCCGTGCTCGATGAGCCGCGAGCGGCCCTTGCGGAGCTGGGCGATGCGGTTCTCCAGGCCGGTCGTCAGCACGCCGATCAGCGAGCTGACGATGAAGACGCCGCCGATCGTGATGGTCAGCATGAGCGCGAGGAACACCGGGCGGCCCGTGTCGCCGCCCATGGTGCCGGGGTCGATGGCGCGCATGAGGTTCATCCACGCGGCGCCGCCCCAGCCGCCGTGCCCGTCGATCTCCTCTCGGGTGCCGACCGCCATGAACAGCGCGGTCATCACCACGATGAGCAGGACGGACGCCAGGCCGAGCCAGCCGATCAGCGCGGGCGTCCCCCGGTCCATCGTGCCGTCGAACCAGTACCGCAGACGGTCCCGCCATCGCACCCGCACCGCCGCCGCTCCCCGCCCTCGTCCCCGCCCACCGCACCCTGGGGTGCCTGATCCCGATCATTGAACCAGTCCTGGGCGACCGGGCACGCCTTTCGTACACAGGTGTACGTTTAAACGTACGCCACTGTACGGATGCGATGTGGCCATGGACGAGAGGACGAAGATGTTCGAGCTGGACGGCAAGGTCGCGCTGGTGACGGGCGCGGGGCAGAACGTCGGAGCGGGCATCGCCCGCGTGCTCGCCGCGCAGGGGGCCACGGTGGTGGTCAACGATTTCCACGCCGACCGCGCCGAACGCACCGCGAAGGAGATCGTCGCGGCCGGCGGCGCCGCCCGCCCCTTGAGTTTCGATGTATCCGACTTCGACGCGGTCACCGCGGCGGTCGCCGACATCGCCGCGCACGAGGGTCGCGTCGACATTCTGGTGAACAACGCCGGGCCCGACGGCCCGATGACGATGGCGCCCTTCTCCGAGATGTCGGCCGACTCCTGGGGCAAACCCTTCGCGGTGAACGTGTACGGCATGCTGAACTGCTGCAAGGCGGTGATCGGCGGGATGATCGACCGTGGCCACGGCCGGATCGTCACCATCACCTCCGGAGCGGGACAGCAGGGCCTGGACATCGGCGTGTCGACCTACGCGGCCGCCAAAGCCGGTCAGATCGGATTCATGCGGCACCTGGCGGCCGAGAACGGCCCGCACGGCATCACCTGCAACACCGTTTCGCTGGGACTGGTGCTGTCCGACGCGGAGGCGAGCGCCGTGCAGCGGCTCGTCGACTCCATCCCGGTCCGGCGGATGGGCAAGCCGGAGGACCCGGGCTATCTCATCGCGTACCTGGTCTCGGACGAGGCGAGCTGGATCACGGGACAGACCGTCGCCGTGAACGGGGGCGGCCTGATGATCTGAGCGCGCCGGCGCGCGCACGGCGATCGCCGCCCCGCGCCCGCGTGGTCATCGGTACCCGCCGTCCAGCCCAAGGTCCCGGCGATGTGCCGGGCGGAATCGTACACCGCTGTACGGAACGGCTACGATTCACGCATGCCGGCCGATCCCGATGAGCACGTCCTCCTTGCCAAGCGGGGCGACGCGGCGCGCAACCGCACCCGCCTCCTCGCCGCGGCCCGGGCGGCCTTCGCCGCGCACGGACACGACGTGGCCCTGGAGGAGATCGCCCGCGCCGCGAACGTGAGCCGGACGACGCTGTACCGCAACTTCGCCACCCGTGAGGACCTCGCCGCCACCATCTACGCCGAGGGCCTGGACCTCATCGAACGGCGCGCGGCCGAACTCGCGGGCAGCCCCTACGGGGTGATCGACCTGTTCGAGTTCCTGCTCGACCTGCAGGCGTCGAGCGGGTCGATCACGCCGGTGCTGTCCCGCTCGGACGCGGCGGTCTTCGCCGGTCTCACCGAGCGCACCGCGGCCGCGTTCCAGCCGCTGGTGGAGGAGGGCGTCCGGTCCGGCGTGCTGCGTCCCGGAATCGAGCTGCACGACCTGCTGCTGGCCATCCTGATGGGCGACATGTCGGCCGGCGGGGCGGATTCGGAGCTGCGCGCCGAGCAGCACATGCGCAGTCGCATGATCCTGCGCCGCGGCCTGTTCACCGACCACGCCCTCGCCGCCTGGAAGCCACCGGCCGCGGCGCGCGCCTCCGCGTCGCCGACCCGCCCCGGACGGAACCCGCGCGCGTAGGCGCCGGACTCCTCGCCCGCTCCCCCTCGTGGGAAGGCTCTTCCTCGACGGCGTTCACGCCGGGGAGACGGGCCTACCGCGCGGTCCACACGGGCGATTGAACCGGCCCTGGCGACCGGGTACGCCTCCTCTCAGAGATCACTCGCGAGGACCTGCAGGTAGTGCGCGTTGTACATCACGCCGAGGATGTTGCCGAACGGGTCGACCACGGAGGCGGTGACGAAGCCGGGGCCGCGTTCGATCGGCCGCTGGTGTTCCGTGGCGCCCAGGGAGAGCAGCCGCGCGAAGGCCCCCTCAAGGTCGTCCACGTGCCAGTAGACCACCGCGCCGCCCGCCTCCTTGGCCGGAGGGTGGGGAAGGAAACGGCTGTCGACGATGCCGAGCTCGTCCTCGTGGTCGCCGACGCGGAACTCGGCGTAGGCGAGCCTGCCCTCGGCGTGGCGGGTGAAGTACGGCTCGATGCCGAGCAGCCCGGCGTACCAGCGGGCGGCGGCGGCGACGTCGTCGGCGAAGAAGCTGACGGTGGTGAGACCTCGCAACATCGGATGGTTTCCCTTCTCGGCAGGGCGTTTCGCGGTGGCGTCGCCCGATGGGTGTGTCCCCTGTCTGGATGACGACCCTCGTCGGGCGACATCCCGGATGCCGTCTCGCACCGGGTGACATCACTCATGCTTCACCGCAAAGTGCTCACCTTATGAGCACTTTGCGGGAGAATCTCAAGTCATGCGCGCTGACCGTCTGGTGGCCGTCCTGCTGCTGATGCAGACCCGCGGCCGGGTGACCGCCGCCGAGCTGGCCGCCGAACTGGAGGTCTCGGTGGCCACCGCCCGCCGCGACCTGGAGGCGCTCGCGGCGGCGGGCGTCCCTGTCTACCCGCAGCCCGGCCGTGGCGGCGGCTGGTCCCTCGTCGGGGGAGCGCGCACCGACCTCAGCGGCCTGACGGCGGCCGAGGCGCAGGCGCTGTTCCTGCTCGCCGGCCCCGCCGCCGTCTCGCCCGAGGCCAGAGCGGCGCTGCGCAAGCTCGTGACGGCGCTGCCCCGCACCTTCCGCGCCGACGCCCAGGCCGCCACCGACGCCACGATGATCGACCCTGCCGGGTGGGGAGAGCGCGACCGTCTCCGGCCCGAGATCGTGGACCTGCTGCAGACCGCCGTGGTCCGCCGCCGCAAGGTCCGCCTGACCTACGCGGGCCGCGCCCGGGAACCCGGAGAGCGGCTGGTCGACCCGTGGGGTCTGATCGACAAGGACGACATCTGGTATCTCCTCGCCGGAACCGGCCAGGGACGGCGCACCTTCCGCATCGACCGGATCATCACGGCGGAGACCACCGACGAGCCCGCCGAGCGCCCCGACGACTTCGCCCTCGCCACCGCCTGGCAGGAGGTCGTCGAGGAGATCGAGCGGCGACGCTCGCGCACCTGGGCGACGGTGACCGTCGAGGAGCGGTACCTGCCGGTCCTGCGCGACCAGTTCGGACGCCACTGCCACCCCGACGGCGACCCCGACCAGGGCCGCGTCCGCGTCCGCCTCGCGGCCCCGACCCCGCTGGACATCGCCCGCCACCTCGCCGGCTGGGGCGCCCTGATCGACGTCCTCGACCCCCCGTCCGTCCGGGCCGAACTCGCACGCATCGGCGCCGAACTCCTCGCCCGCCACCCCACGCGCACCTAGAACACGAGCGTCTCCTCCACGGGACGCGTCCGACACCGGTCACATCATCGCCAGGTCAAGGTTGGCCAACCGTTGTTTCCGCTGCTCACCAGTGGCAATGACGGTGCGGGACGGGCCGGTTCTCAAGGGGGCGCCATGACCAAGACCGGGAGACCCACCAGCCACGGCGACGGCCACCTGACGATGACCGACCGTCAAGGCCACCCCATATACGACAACACGAACCTGCGTACGGTGGGCGATCGCGGGCCCGCGACGCTGGAGAACTACAGCTACCTGGAACGCGTCGGCCATTTCACGCGCGAACGCATCCCCGAACGGGTCGTTCACGCACGCGGATTCACCGCGTTCGGCCACTTCGAGTCCTACGGCACCTGGGGCGAGGAGCCGATCTCCCGCTACACCCGCGCCAAACTGTTCCAGGAGCGGGGCAAGCGCACCGAGGTGGCGGTGCGTCTGTCGCTGGTCATCGGCGGACGTGAGTCCGAGGAGACGGCCCGCGACGTTCGCGGCTTCGCCGTGAAGTTCTACACCGAGGACGGCAACTGGGACCTGGTCGGCAACAATCTGGCGGTGTTCTTCATCCGTGACCCGGCCAAGTTCGTCGACGTGGTGCACGCCTTCAAGCCCGACCCCGTGACGTTCCACCAGGACCCCAACCGGGCCTTCGACCTGCTGTCGCTGACACCCGAGAGCATGCACCTGCTGGTCAACCTGTTCAGCCCGCGGGGCCTGCCGTCCGACCTTCGCCACATGCAGGGGTTCGGCGTCAACACCTACAAGTGGGTCAACGACCAGGGCGACACATTCCTGGTCAAGTACCACTGGATTCCCAAGCTGGGCGTGCGCAGCATGACCGCGCAGGACGCCGCCAGGATCCAGGCCACTGAGCTAAGCCACGCCTCCAAGGATCTGCAGGCCGCGATCGAGAACGGTGAATTCCCCGAGTGGGAGATGCGGGTGCAGGTGATGAGCGACGACGAGCACCCGGAACTCGATTTCGACCCGCTCGACGCGACCAAGGCGTGGCCGGAGGAGATCTTCCCCCCGAAACCGGTCGGACGCCTGGTGCTCGACCAGAACGCCCAGGACTACTTCACGGAATCCGAGCAGATCGCGTTCGGCGCCGGCGTGATCGTGGACGGGCTCGAACTGTCAGAGGACAAGATGCTGACGGGTCGCACGTTCGCCTACGGCGACACGCAGCGTTACCGCATCGGCCCCAACTACCAGCAGGTTCCGGTCAACAGGCCGAAGAACCAGATACACACCAACCAGCGTGACTCTCAGGCGCTGTTGCGCCAGGATCCCGGCGGTCCGAACCCGCATGTCAACTACTCGCCCTCCGTCCTCGGAGGGCTGACCCCCGCGCCGCCTCCGCCGCACGACACGCGCGGACCGGAGTACCACGGCCGCCTGACCGGGACGCCTATCACGCGTACGAACGACTACAAGCAGGCCGGGCAGCGGTTCCGCCTGATGGAGCAGTGGGAGCGCGACGACCTCGTGAACAACCTGACCGTCGCGCTGTCGGCGTGCGACCGGCCGATCCGGGAACGCATGATCTGGCACCTGCTGATGGTCGAGGACGAGCTGGGACTGCGCGTCGGTGAGGGAATCGGCGTCTCCGTGGCGGACGTCTCCACCCTGGAGCCGTTGCCGGGCCAGGTGCTCACAGAGGAGGACCGAGTCCGGCTGGCCAATCTGGGCGACAACGGGCCGCGCGACGTGGCCGGACTCCGGAT
Source organism: Sphaerisporangium krabiense (assembly GCF_014200435.1). NCBI lineage: Bacteria > Bacillati > Actinomycetota > Actinomycetes > Streptosporangiales > Streptosporangiaceae > Sphaerisporangium > Sphaerisporangium krabiense. The sequence continues at coordinate 4,252,964 of NZ_JACHBR010000001.1, forward strand.
GACCCACTGTGTCCCCAACGAGCGGGCCGAGGTCCCCGGCTGACCCGGCCCCATCCGCCGGCGCGCGCGACGCCGCGCCGTGGCGGACGGGTCGCGGTCCGGACGGAACCCGCGCGCATAGGCGCCGAACTCCCCTAGTGGGAAGTCTCTTTCCCGACGTCGTAGACGCCGGGGAGATGGCCTACCGCCCGCTCCACGCGGGCGACCGCGTCGGGAGCGTCGAGGAGCAGGTGGAACGTCTCGGGGATGTAGGGGAGGGGTTTCGTGGTGCCTGGCGGGTGGGTCTCCATCACCCACATGACGTTCTTCGCGGCGTGCCCACGATCTTCCAGGTAGATCGGGCCGACGCCGTCCAGGGCGCTGAGGGCCTGGTAGACGGCGGTCCGCTCGGACGCGCTCGCCGCGCCGCGCCCGACGCACCGTGACTCCTTGACCACTGGCTTCTCCGGGCAGAGCCAGACGGCCACGTTGGTCTTGCCGGCCCAGAAGTTCGTCCCGTTCACGTAGATGTTCGAGACCCCGGGCATGTTCTCGACCTTCCGCGAGAAGTCGCCCGTCGCGGTCAGATTCACCGCGAAGGATTCCGGCATATCCGTTTCGCGCACCTCCCAGGGAAGCCGGTCGCTCATACCCGAGGCCTTGAAGTCCTCGAGCGCCTCCGCGCGCGACTTGAGCCGTACGGCGGACACCTCGGGCAGGCCCCGCAAGGTGCGCTCGATCGCCAGCCGCTGCGCGGATGTGGCCTCATCCTCGCCGCAGGTGTTCAGCGCGCTGTTCTCCTTGCACAGGTACACCGTCGCCGTTCCCGACGCCGGCCACGGGGCATCAGGGGGTGGCAGCGGCCCGGCCGGTGGACGCCGTACGAACCACACCCCCGCGCCGAGCGCGACGAGCAGCAGCACCACGACGACCGGCACCACCGGGCTCCACCGCGTACCTGGGCTCTCCAGCACCTCTTCCGGACCCATACGCACGACTGTGTCGGGGTTCACGTCCCATGGTCAACTCGTTCGGCACACGGCACCTCGACGGCCTGCGGGATGCTCGTCACACGTCCTCACGAACGTGTCCACCCGGTTGACGGCCGTCGCCATGCCGCGCACCAGCACCTCCCCGGGACCGGGCACCGGAGCGGGCAACTCCCCGTACCGGATCGCGTCCACGGGCCCGAGCCGTTCGACATAAGCGGCACGCATGACACTCGCCTCCCCTCCGGGAACGGTACTCCGGCCGGTATCACGCACGGAGCCACGGCCTTTCGCGACGCGGTCAGGGTTCGCGGTGTCGTCCTCGTGCCGTGGCGGTCAAGGCGATGGCGGTCAGCAGGCAGGGGAGGCCCCAGGCCGGGGTGAAGCTGTGAGTGAGGTCTCTGAGGAGGCCGAGGGTGGGTGGGGCCAGGATCACGGCCACTTGGTTGACGGCCATGGCCAGGCCGAGGGCGAAGCCTGTCTTGTCCGCGGGGGCCGATTCGGCCACGTAGGCCACCCACGGGCCGTACCAGCCGTACCCGAAGAACCCGAGCCATATGAAGAGAGCGATGGCCGTCGCGGGCGTCCGCCCCGCGGGTGTCATCAGGGCGGCCATCCCGGCGATCACGGCGACCATGCAGGTCATGACGATGGCGTACCGTCCCGACCTGCCACGGTCGCTCCAGGCCGCCAGGCAGACGCGGCCGGCGACCCCCGCGCCCTGGGCCGCCAACAGGACAAGGGCCGCCGCGCCGGCCGAGAGGGACGTGGTGTCGTGAAGGTGCAGCACGGTGAGCACGAGTACGCCACTCTGCACCGAGATCAGACTCGTCCCGGACAGCATGATCTTCGCCATGGCCGGCTCGCGCAGCATCCGTACCCGTCCCCCGAACTGCGACCTGACCGAGTCCCCCACCCCACCGCCGCGACGTGTCAGTCCGGGCGGCGCGCCGGCCGACCCGCTCGCGACCCCATGGTCGGCGGGCCGGGTGGGTGGTGTGCGGTAGCAAGCCATGAAGACGACGGCGCCGAGCAGCGCGACGAGGCCGCCGGCCAGGAGTGTCGCTCGCCAACCGTACGTCTCGGCGAGCAACGGCAGCACAGCCGCCGCGAGTGCGCCGCCCAGCGGCAGGCCCGCTTGGCGGATGCCCATCGCGAACCCTCGCCGGGACGGGCCGAACCAGGACGCCACCGACTTGCTCCCGCCGGGCTGCGCGCTGCTGTATCCGGCGCCGACCACCAGCAGGACGACAAGCAGGGACGCGTACCCCGGCGCCATGCTCCCCATGCTCAACCCCGCGGCCACCACGCACGCCCCGACCCCGACGACCCAACGTTCGCTGTACCGGTCGAGCAACACCCCGGCCACCAGCAACCCGACCAACGGAACGAACTGCGCGGCTGACAGGAGGAGGCCCAGTTGGGCCGTGCTGAGGCGCAGGTCGCGTTGCAGATAGATGCCGATCGCGCCGATGCCTTGCATGAAGAATCCGGAGGCCGCCTGGGCGAAGGTGGCGATCCCCAGAACGATCCACCGATATCCGGAGGCGTCGGATGCCGAGCGGCCGATGCTCATGCGTCGTCCCGGTGGGAGGATCGGCGGCCCACCGGCCCCTGACAGTTCGAGATCGCCACTATCGCAACTTATTCGCGACACCGAGTTCTTCGCACCGGAGTTCTTCGCCGAAGCCGTCAGGCGGCGGCGCCACAAGTGGCACACCATGATCGCCGAGGGCAACGGCACCGTCCTGCCGGCCAGGCTCGACGGGGTGGATGGACGTCCTCGTCCCCGAGTGTGGCGGCGGCCGGCCTGGACGGCGTCGCAGTAGGCCGGTCGTCAGGCTCGGAGGACATCCTCCCCCGGCGTCCACGTGTGCTGATCACTGTTCGACCGCCGGTCGGCGGCCTCTGACCGCCTTCGGCGGACTTTCCCGTACATGTACGGATGGCACTACGGATAGGCAGAACGCGACCCGGCACCTAGCGTCACGAAAAAGGGCGGTTCACCAGGCCGCCCGGTCGCAGTGAACCCGGTCACCCCCCAACCCCTTCACGCTTCCGGCCCGCGACGTCCGGCGGCGTGGCCCCGCCGTCCGCGTGCCCGGCGATGGACTCGGTGACGGACTCCGGCGGCGGACGGCACAGAAAGGATGCGCGCATGAGGCGTAGAGCCTTGATCGCGGCAGCCGCCGGCCTGACCGTCGTGACATCGGCGGCACCGGCGACGTTCGCCGCGTCCTCGGCGGTGAAGCCCCCGCCCGGCGCGGCCGCCCGGCCCCTGTCCGCCGACCCGCTCGACCTCGCCACGCGGGCGGCGGACCAGGCCGTCGCCGGTCAGTTGGACGACCTGCGCAAGGGCGCCGACGAGGTCTGGCATCGCACCAGGATCATCCCCGGCGCGGGCGGCCTCTACTACGCCGCCTACGACCGGACCTACAAGGGGCTGCCCGTGATCGGCGGCGCCGCGGTCGTGGTCGTGGACTCGGCCGGACGCGTCCGCGAGACCATCGCGACCTCCGGCCCCACCACCGGCGTGCCCACCACGGCGACGGTGCCCGCCCGCGACGCCCTGGCCACCGCCAGGACGCGCCTGGACCGCGTGGACGACACCGCCGCCCCGCACCTGGTCGTACTGGCCCACGCCTCCAAGGCCCGGCTCGCCTGGGAGGCCACGGTGGCGGGCATCGCCGGCGGCCGGCCCAGCATCCAGCACGTGTACGTGGACGCCCGCACCCGCGAGATCGCCGGATCCTACGACGCCGTCCGCGCCGGCACCGGCAACGGCTACTACAACGGCCAGGTCACCATCCAGACGGCCGGCTCCGGCAGTTCGTACTCGATGACCGACACCACCCGTCCCGGCATCAGATGCGGCGGCCAGACCGGCGCGGCCTACACCGGCACCGACGACATCTGGGGCAACGGCCTCGGCACCAACCTCGAGACCGCCTGCGTGGACGTCCTGTACGGGGTGCAGCGCATGTGGGACATGCTGCGTGACTGGCTGGGCTTCAACGGCATCAACGGCTCCGGAGGCGGCTACCCCGCGCGCGTCGGGCTGAACGACGTGAACGCGTACTGGAACGGCAGCTACGTCAACTTCGGCCACACCCAGGACAACCAGCGTCAGGTCACGTCGATGGACTTCGTGGCGCACGAGTACAGCCACGTCATCACCGGCTACTACCCTCCGAACCCGTATCCGGAGGCGGAGGCACTCGACGAGGGGGCCGGTGACATCTTCGGAGCCCTGACCGAGCACTACGCCAACAACCCCGCGGACCCGCCGGACTACCTGGTCGGCGAGGAGACCAACCTCGTCGGACAGGGGCCGGTCCGTTACATGTACGACCCCTCGCGGGCAGGGAATCTGAACTGCTACGCGACAGGTGTCTACGACCTCTACAAGTTGGCCGGTCCGCTGACCCACTGGTTCTACCTGCTGGCCGAGGGCTCGACCCCCGGCGGCGGCAAGCCGTCCAGCCCGACCTGCCCCCGTGGCCCCTCCTGGGTCACGGGCATCGGCATCCAGAAGGCCGGCAAGATCTTCATGGGCGCGCTCCAGCGCAGGCCCGCCAACTGGACCTACGCCATCGCCCGCGTCGCGTCCCTGTCCTCGGCCATCGCGCTGTACGGGGCCAACAGCCAAGAATGCGTTTCCACCAGGGACGCGTGGAACGCCGTCGGCGTCCCGGTCCAGTCAGAGCCCCAATGCACCTTCATAGCGCCCGACTTCTCGCTGTGGGCGACCCCGAACTCCGGGTACATCCCCCCGGGTGGCTCGGTCTCCACCATGGTCGCCACGCGGACGATCGTGGGCGCCCCGCAGACGGTCGCCCTGACCGCGTCGGGCCTGCCGAGCGGCGCGACCGCGACGTTCACCCCCGCGTCCGTCACCTCGGGCGGTTCGGTGTCGCTGACCATCACCACCTCGGCGAGCACTCCCGAGGGCTCCTACACCGTAGTGATCAAGGGTACGGGCTCCACCGCCGCCCACACGGCGGTCTACACATTGCGCGTGGCGACGGCCGTCGAACAGCGGACGTTCCGCAACGACGCCGACTACCCGATCCCCGACAACGCGACGATCACCAGCCCGGTCACCTCGACCGCCACCGGAAACGCCGTCTCCCCGGTCCAGGTCGACGTCACCATCGACCATCCCTGCGCGGAGGACCTGCAGATCCGCCTGCGCGGACCGGACGGCGTCTACTACACGCTGGCGACCAGCGGTACCAGCACCTGCACGTCCTTCGGCACCCGCAGGTACACGGCCCCGGTCACCCAGCAGGCGGCCGGCACCTGGGTCTTGGAGGTGACCGACAACTACCGCAAGGACACCGGCCGCCTGGACGCGTGGAGCGTCATCGTCTGACCGAGGACCGCCGGGCGGGCCTCAATGGCCCACCGTCACCTTGAGCAGCGCGATCGCGGCGGCCACCGCGGCGAGCGCCGGCCCCGCGAGCAGAGTGCGCGCCGATGCCCGGCTCGACCGTAACCGCTCCACGATGAGCCCGACCAACGCCAGGCGCAGGAGCAGGTACACGTCGGAGGCGACGATGGCCGTCATCCCGGGCAGCCAGCCGGCCCAGGCCGCGGCCATGAGCAGGCACGGGACGAAGGCCGTCGTCGCGATCGGCCCCGCGTCGCGCAGTTCGTGCCGTATCACGGCACGGGTCGGCGTGTCGTCGCTGCGGGCGTTGTGGCCGATCAGCTCGGCGAACACGTGCGCGAGGAACGTCGAGAACGCCACGCCGGACACCAGCTGTAACGCGTGCCCGTGCGCCACGTCGTCCCGCGTCATCGGCACGATCGCGGCGAAGATGATGATGTTTCCGTACACGTAGGCGGAGATCCGCGCGGCGGCCTGCTCTCTCGGCAGCGCCTTGCTCGCGCGGTAGTGGACGACCCGCTCCCGCAAGGTACGACCATGAGGGCTCCTGAGGCTGCTCACTCGCGTAACCCTACTGTGACCCCGTAGCGCCGCTTTCGTGACCATCTCAATGGGACAGGTTACGGTCATCACATGAGCGATCCGGATCCGTCCTTCATCGCCGGGCTAGCACGCGTGCGCGCCGCCGCGGGGGCACTCATCCGTGACGAGGCGGGACGCGTGCTCATCGTGCAGATCACCGACCATCTCGCGCCGGAGTGGTCGAGCAGAGGTATCTGGTCGGTGGCTCGCTCAGCAGCAGTGGGCGGTATCCGCGGCGGAGGCGGGGGCGGCGGTCACGGTGGCGGCGCCGATGGAGATGAGGGCGGCCAGGAGGGCTGTAGCGATACGACGACGCATGGGAACTCCTTAGCGGTTGGGAATTGATCACTCAAAAGCGTAGGGAGCGGACGTAGGTCTCGCCAGGCCCAAATCATCCCGCTTTCCGATGCGAGGCATCGGCACGTATGAATGTCATGTCAGAGGACGTTAATCCGTGGCCGTCGTGGCACGCCTTATCGCATATGGTGACCGGCCATGAGGTTCCTTTTCGTCGGTGGTAGCGGTTTTCTCGGCAGCGAATTGACTCGGCGGTTGCCGGCGGCCGGGCATGAGGTGGCCGCGACGTACCTGACCAGGTCGAGAGAGGCCCCGGGGGTCGGGTGGCTGCGGCTCGATGTGCGCGGACGAGAAGACGTCGACACGTTGGTCCGCGCATTTCGCCCAGAAGTGGTCATCAACGCCGCGTACCGGCAGGCAGATTGGGCGACCACCGCGAATGGCGCCGTGAACGTGGCCCTCGCCGCCGCCGCGGCGGACGCGCGTCTGGTTCATGTGTCCAGCGACGCGGTCTTTTCCGGCGCCGCCATTCACTACGACGAGACGTGCGACCCTGACCCGATCACCCCGTATGGTGCGGCCAAAGCCGCCGCCGAGACAGCGATCAGCGCGATCGCGCCGACCGCGGTCATCGCCCGGACATCCCTGATCGTCGGTGACGGCGATTCTTCGCACGAGGCGTTCGTGCATGCACTGGCGACCGGCAGGGCGAGTGGAATGCTGTTCACGGATGAGGTGCGATGTCCGGTCCATGTCACCGATCTCGCCGCGGCGCTCCTCGAACTCGCCGCATCCGACCATCATGGCGTTCACCATGTCGCCGGAGCCGACGCGGTGACCCGCTACGAACTGGGATCCCTCATCGCCCGACGTGACGGACTCGACCCGGACCGGCTGCCTTCAGGGCGGCGGGCGGACAGCGGCACGCCCCGCCCCTTGGACGTCCGCTTGGACTGCGCCACGACCCAACGGCGACTCGGTACCAGGCTGCGGGGCGCGCACGAGTTCCTGAAACCACCGGCACCATCTATCGCGAGGTAACAGCGGTGGGTCACTCCGCGTGGAGGATGCGTTCCAGGTGGAGGAGGCCGGTTCTCAGGGCTTCGGTGGCGTCGGACATGCGGTTCTGGGTGGTGAGGAGGGTGCCGAGGGTGTCGACGGCTCGGGCGAGTTCGTGGCGGGCGTTGCGGCGTGCGGCCAGGGTCACGGCGTCTCGGAGGCGGGTTTCGGCCTCGGCCTCGTCACCCTCGTCGAGCGCTACGAGGCCCAGTTCCCGGTAAGCGCGGACGACGTACAGCGGCGGCGCGCCGGCCGGATCGGCAGGCGGGGCGGTCTGGGGGAGGGGGTGGTCGGTGAGGGACGCGAGGAGCAGGGCGCGGGCGGCGGCGTGGTGGCCCTGGCGGCGGTGGACCTCGGCCAGGTCCACGCTCACGTCGAGTGCTTCCTCGGCGTCGCCGTACAACTGGCGGGCGCGGGTGAGGTCGGCGGCGGCGGAGGTCAGGTCGCCGGTCGTCTTGAGGCGGCGGCCCCGGGCGCGGAAGCAGGCCGCCAGCGCCGGGAGCAGCGCCGCCCGACGGTACGCCGACCGTGCCTGGCCGAGCGCGACGGCGGTGTCCGTGACGCGGCGGGCTGCCAGCAGGGCCCGCGCGGTGGCGAGGTGGCCCGCGCCGACGGTCACGGGGTCGCCCGGGCCGGCCAGCGCGAGGGCCTCGTCGGCGGCTTCGGCGGCACGGTCGTCCGCCCCGGCCTGGAGGTATCTGGCGGCCAGGCCGCTGTGCACGGCGTAGCGGGCGTCGGGGTCCAGGTGGCCGGCCGCGCTCAGTTCCTCGCGGGCCTCCTCCAGCAGGTGGATGGCGTACTCGGTGGTGGCGCGGTCCGCGCGGGCCAGGATGAGCGGGATGCGATCGGGGAGCGGCTCCCCGGCGAGGAGCCGCGCCGCGGTGTCCAGATGCCCGGCCTCGCCGGAGGCGAGGAGGGCCCACGCCTGGCGGCGGGTGTCGCCGAGGGTGGCGGCGTGCTCGGCGACCGCGGCGAGGCCGGTGCCGGTCGCCATGGCTTCGACCAGGGCGAACTCCAGCTCGATGGCCGGGTCCACCGGCCGGCCGAGGGCCAGTTCGTCCTCGCTGACCCCGAGCCGTGCCGCGAAGTGCCGCAGCGCGTCGCCCGACGGTGTGCGGCGGCCGCTTTCGACGGACGAGACGTATCCGGCGGTGTAGTTCGGCTCGGCCAGGTCGCGCTGGGTGAGGCCGCGGGCGGTCCGGAGCCGGTGGACGCGCCTGCCGATGTCCTCGTGCGCGTCGTCCATCCGGTCGCCCCCCACATCTCGCCACGTGCCGCCGGCCATGCCGCGCCGTCGTGTCATGGTGGCAGATCACGCCGCCCGGAGAACCGGCAGATCTCGCCCCTCACCGGGGATCAGCGCTCATCGCCTTTCGTTCGATGGGGGCGCGCCGCCTCCGGGGACAGGATCACCCATCCCGAATCCCCGGAGGCGGTGCTTCAGGCACCGTCTGGGACGGCGATCAGGGGGTGGGGGTCGGGAGGGCCCGGATGGTGAGGGTGTAGGTGGTCGAGTGGGTGGGGTTGCCGGGGGCGTCGCCTGAGCCGGTGACGGTTACGGTGCGGGTTCCCGGCGGGGTGGTGGCCGAGGACGAGATGGTCAGCGTCGACCGGCCGCCGGAGGTGACCGCGGAGGGGCTGAAACTCGCGGTGGTTCCCGCCGGCAGGCCCCAGGCCGTCAAGGTGACGGTCTGCGGGACTCCTGTGTCGGTCCGCGTGTCCACGGTGGAGGCGACGACCTGCCCCGGCAGCAGGCTGCCGGAGCTCGGGGTGAGCGAGAGCGAGAAGTCCGGCCGGTCGATGACGATTCCGCAGAGTGGCTCGTTGGCGCCCGCGGGGACGTTGACGGCGGTCCACGCGGCCTTCACGGCCTCGCATTCGAGGCCGCGGCCGTACAGCGCGATGGCGGCGGCGACGGAGGCGGCCCGGGAGTTGGCGTACTTCCAGCCGGTCGTCTTGCGCAGCAGCGCGCCCATGAAGATCTTGCCGGCCTTCTGGAGGCCGATGCCCTGCAGCGTGCGCGGGCCCGCGCACACCGGGCTGTCCGGCTTCCCGCCGCCGGGGTTGGTGCCCTCGGCGAGCAGGTAGAACCAGTGGTTCTGCGGGCCGGCCGCCTGGTGCACCTCGCTACCCGGGATGGCGGCCGAGAAGCAGTTGGGGTCGCCGTTCAGGGAGGGGTTGTACATGTACCGCAGCGGACGGCCGTTGCCGGTGAGGTCCAGCTTCTCTCCGACCGTGTAGTCCGGCGGGTCGTTCGGGTTGGCGGCGAAGGCCTCGGTCAGCGCGCCGAAGATGTCGCCGGCGGACTCGGCGAGGCCGCCGGTCTCGTTGCCGGAGCCCGTGCCGCCCGGGGTGGTCTCGAAGATGGCGTGGCCGTACTCGTGGGCCACCATGTCGAGCGTGCCGTAATGGGGGTATCCGGGCTGCCTGGGGCCGACGGCCAGGTACGAGCCGCTCCAGCGCGGGTACCCGTCCACCACGCCGACGCGCGCCGGGTAGCCGAGGCCCTGGCCGTTGATGCCGTTGCGGCCCAGCCAGTAGCGCAGCATGTCCCATTCCTTCTGCGCCGCGTACAGGACGTCGACGCAGGCGGTCTCCAGGCTGGTGAGCGTGCCGTCGCCCCAGTCGTCGGTGCTCTTGGTGAACGGCCTGCCGTCCGGCCCGCCGCACGCGAGGCCGGGCCGCAGCGGGTCTTTCATGGTGTAGAGGTCGCCGTAGTGGCTGGTGTCGATGGTGACGTGGCCGTTGTAGTAGCCATGGCCGTTGGCCGGGGGGACGGTGGCGGCCTGCGTGGCGGGCGCGGCCGGTCGGGCGCCGGCCGCGGCGGTCGCGGCGGTCGCCGGTGCCGTCAGCGTGGCGGCGATCACGGCGGTGCTCACGGCCAGCGCGGGTAAGACCTTCGTCTTCGTGGGGGGTGTCACGCGCTTCCTTCCTGCCGTGCCCGCCCTGGCCGGGGGATCTCGGGCACGAAGCGACGCGCGCCCGAGACTGCGCTCGGAGGCGGGCACCGAATCAAAAGGTGGGGAGATGCGGGCCCATCACGCGGAACGGGAGCCCGGTCGTGCTCGACCGCGGCGTGGGGCGTCGCTCCGATGTCTCTTGGTGCTTCACTCAAGTCTCATCGCCCGTAGGACGGAAGCTAGATGCACCCCACAAATCCGTCAAGACGCGAAATTTCATGCTATTGACCTGGGCGTCGCCGCTGCCTCCGCCGACCTCAACCGGCGGACCCGTAAAAGGTAGGCCCGGCCGACCGCATCCCCACGCGGGCCAAGGCCCCGCGCCCCGCTCCGGGGGACGCGGCCTCGGCGAGATCGGCCGGGCCGGGCCTCCGGGACCGCCGGGCATGGCGGTCCCGGAGGCGGGATCAGAGGGCGATGCTCCAGGTGTCGAGGGTGCCGGTGTTGCCGTCCTGGAGGTTGTCCATGACCAGCAGGTACCAGGTGCCGCTCGCCGGGAAGTCCGCCGGGACGTCGAAGGAGCGCGGCCCGGACCACGGGGTGCAGCCACCGAACTCCATGTCCTTGACCGGGATGAACTCCGAGCCGCCCGGAGGCAGCAGCCACACGCTCAGACTCTCCGAGCACGGGTGGTTCACGGTGGCCGTCACCTTCACCGGGGAGGTGGCCTGCCCGGTCGCGGTCGACTCGACCGGGCTGAACGCGTACCCGTTGTCGGTGATCGCGAAGTCGGCGTCGTTGGTGAAGACACGGTCCCCGCCGCCGCCGGTGACGGTCAGGCCGTACGTCGCCGTCCGGGTGCCGGTCTCGCCCGCGCCGGTGACGGTCACGGTGTAGCTTCCGGCCGGTGTGGAGGGGGAGGTGGACACGGTCAGCGTCGCCGAACCGCCCGAGGTGACCTGGGCGGGGTTGACGCTGACCGACGGGCCGGACGGGCTGACGCTCGCCGACAGGTTCACCGTCTGGGCGTTGCCCGCGGTGGTCTGGGTGGAGATCGTCGCGGTGGTCTGCTGTCCCGGCTGCACGGTGCCCGAGGACGGGTTCACCGCGACCGCGAAGTCACGCGTCGGGCCGGGATCGTTGCCGACGGCCTGCTTCCAGATCGCGTACGCGGCGGCGTCCGCGGCCCGGTCGAGCACGGTGTCGTTGATGTTGGTGGTGGTGTCGCAGGCCGCGTGGTAGCAGGAGTCGTACGCCCGGTTGGCCGTGCCGCCCCACTTGGTCGCCTGCGCGGACGTCTTGATGGCGCTGGCGCCCGCCGCGACGCCCGAGGTGGCGATGCCCGCGTTGCGGAAGGAGGCGTCGTCGGAGCGGTTGGCGCCCTCGGTGTTCTCCTCCGGTTGCAGGTTGAGGGCGGTGTAGAACGCCTTCAGGTCGGTCGCGGCGGCGGTGTTGATGTTGTTGATGAAGTAGCCGCCGTTGGTGGAGCCGATCATGTCGTAGTTGAGGTAGAGCTTGATCTTGCTCCGCTCGGTGGAGCTGAGCGAGTTGACGTAGGACTTCGAGCCGTTGAGGCCCTGCTCCTCGTCGGTCCACCAGCCGAACCGCACGTGCTTGAGCATCGTCGGGTTCTTCTGCGCCAGGGTCAGCGCGACCTCCAGCAGCGCGGCCGAGCCCGAGCCGTTGTCGTTGATGCCGGGGCCGGCCTGGACGCTGTCGAGGTGGGCGCCGGACATGATGACCTGGTCGGCGTCGCCGCCGGGCCAGTCGGCGATCAGGTTCGGACCTGCGCCGCCGGTGCAGCCGGTGCAGTTGTTGCGGGTGACGGTGTAGCCGGCCTCCTGCAGCAGGTGCTCGACGTAGAGCACCGACTGGCTGTAGCCGGTGCTGGTCGCGTGGCGGTTGCCGCCGTTGACCGAGGCGATGGTCTGGAACTGCTGCAGGTGGGTCTTGACGTTGGCCACGCTGATGTCCGGCGGAGGGTTGCCCGGGCCGGGGCCGTTGCCGACCGTCAGCGTGTAGGACGCGGTGTGGGACGGGCTTCCGCTGCCGTTGCCCCTGCCGGTGACGGTCACCGTGTAGGAGCCGGTGGGGGTGCTCGACGAGGTCGAGATGGCCAGCGTCGAGGAGCCGCCCGACGTCACCGAGGCGGGGGTGAAGGTCGCGGTGGCGCCTGACGGCAACCCCGAGGCCGTCAGGGAGACCGTCTGCGCGGTGCCCACGGTGGTCTGCGTGGCGACGGTGGTGGTGGCCTGCTGTCCCGGCTGCACGGTGCCGGACGGCGGGTTCAGCGTCAGGGAGAAGTCCTGGTCGCCGGGGCCGGCCTGGCAGGACGGCTCGTTGGCGCCCGCCGGTACGCTGACCGCGCTCCAGGCGGCCTTGACCGTGACGCACTCGGTGCCGTTGCCGAACAGCTCGACCGCGGCGGCGATCGAGGCGGCCCGGACGTTGGCGTGCCGCCAGGTCGAGCCCTTGCGCATCAGCGCGCCCATGAAGATCTTGCCGGCCTTCTGGATGCCGATGCCGGTGACCGCGCCGCCCGAGCACACCGGGCTGCTGGGCTTGCCGCCGCCGGGGGCGCTTCCCTCGGCGAGCAGGTAGAACCAGTGGTTCTGCGGGCCCGCCGCCGCGTGCACCTCGGTGTTGGGGATCGAGGAGGAATAGCAGTTCGGGTCGTTGTTGACGGCCGACGGGTTGTACATGTTGCGGATCGGGCCGTTGCCGGACAGGTTCACCATCTCGCCGACGGTGTAGTCCGGAGTGTCCTTGGCGTTGCCGGCGTACGCCTCGGTCAGCGCGCCGAAGATGTCGCCGGTGGACTCGTTGAGGCCGCCGCGCTCGTTGTCGTTCTGCGAGCCCGAGCCGCCGGGAGTGTCCTGGAAGACGCCATGGCCGTACTCGTGGGCGACCACGTCGATCGAGGTGAGCTGCTTGTTGCCGGCCTGGTTGCGGCCGAAGCTGGTGTAGCTCCCGTAGAAGAAGGCGTTGACCTCCTGCAGGCCGACCTTCGCGGGATAGGTCCTGCCCGAGCCGTTGACGCCGTTGCGGTTCAGCCAGTCCTTGAGCATGTCCCACTCGCGCTGCGCGGCGTACATGACGTCCACGCACGCGGTCTCCAGGTCGGTGCCCGAGCCGTTGCCCCAGGAGTCGGTGCTCTTGGTGTACGCGCCGCCGCTCTGGCCGCCGCAGGACAGGCCGGGACGGTTGGGGTCGGTCAGCGTGTACGAGGTGCCGGAACGGCCGGTGTCGATGGTGACCTGACCGTTGTGGTTGCCGTTGCCGGTCCCGGCCCACACCGATTCGGAGGAGTCGGCGTACTTGCCGGTGCGGGCGTCGACGTACACCTGCTGGGAGGACGGCTTGCCCTTGGCGACGCCGCTGACCGCGACCTCCCAGGTCAGGCGGAACTTCCCGCCCCAGGCCAGCACGACCAGGCGCGGCGTCCCCGTCTCGTCGACGCGCGTCATCCGCGCCTTGGCGACGGCGGCGGCCTTCTCGGGGGAGATCCGCGGGACGATCGGCAGGTCGCGCGGGGTGGGGCCGTTGGCGCCCGTGGTGTCGCGGATCCGCCCGGCCGCGTCGGTGACGACGACCGCGTCGCCGCCGACCAGCGGCAGGCCCTTGAAGGTGCGCTCGTAGGCGACGTACTGCATGCCGCCGGGGCCGGAGGTGACGCCGGCGCGGACGTAGGACTCCTCGGGGCCCTTCTTCAGCTCGTCCAGTCCGCTGGCGGCGGCCTTGTCGGCGGACGCGACGGCCAGCGACTTCGGATCGGTGATCTTGGGAGAGGGTTTCACCGGCGGGGCGGCCGAGGCGGCCAGTGCCGGGGTGGTGAGCGCTCCGGCCATGAGAGCGGCGCCGACGGCGACCGCGAGCATGGCTCTGGACTTGTTGGGGGGTTTCACGCTGTTCCTTCCTGCTATGCCCGTCCTCTACCGGGGGGTTCTCCGGATGGCAGGCGACGCGGGCCGGAGACCGGTGTGCGAGGACGCGCGGTGCATGGGGGGTTGGGAAGGTGCGGGGGGCCCATCACGCGGAGCGGGAGCGGGATCCGTCCTCCGCGAGACGTAAGGGTTCGCTGCGATGTTTCGTGCTGCTTTACTGAAGTTGCATCGCCTGTAGCACGGAAGTTAAAGCTATGCCCGAGTGGGGGTCAACACTCGAAATTTCAGTCCTTCGCCCCGAAATTTCGCAGTCTCACCCTGAGCCCGTGATGCCGGCGATGCCGCGGCGGAGCACGGCCACCGCCTCCTCCAGGCGTCCCTGGCCGGCGAGCAGCTCGCCGTACACGCGGCAGGAGACGACCAGCTCCCGGTTCAGCCCGGCCCTGCCGCACCGCTCGACCGCGTCGGCCAGCAGTTCCTCCGCCGTCTCCGCGTCGCCCTCCTGGGCCGTGATCTGCGCGAGCAGCCGGTGCGCCGTCGCGACGGTCTCCTGGTACCCGACCGCCTGGGCGAGCGAGGCGGCCTCCCGGCACATCGCGGCCGCCTCATCGGTCCGGCCCTGCAGCGTCAGGACATCGGCCAGCACCACCGTCGCGCCTGAGTAGCCGTGCGCCGACCCGGCCAGGTCGAAGATCTCGCGGGACCGGACGAGCTCCTCGCGCGCCTCCTCCAGCCGACCCTGCGGCATGAGGACGTATCCGCGTCCCCAGTGGCATTGCGCGATCTCGAACCGCATGCCGAGCTCTCCGAAGATGTCCAGCGCCTCGGTCAGCGCGCGCTCGGCCTCCCGTGCCTCGCCCCGCACCTCCCATACCTGGGCCGCCTGCATGAGAAAGTTCGCGACGGCCTCCCTGTCGCTCGCGTGCGGAAGCAGCGCGGCCCCCTCGTTCACGAGCCGCCAGGCACGTTCCAGCGCACCAAGCTCCATCGACGGGTGGATCAACGCGGTGAGCAGCCACAACTCGGCGTCTGGACAGGAGGCGCCGGTGGCGCGCAGCGCGCCGAGCGCGGACTCCGCCTCAGCCACCGCGGCGCCGAGCCTGCCCGAGACGAACAGGCACGCGGCGATGCGGGCCCGCACGCGCGCACCCAGGACCCCGGCGTCGTCCAGCACGCCGCCATCGTGCGACTCGGCCGCCCGCCGCAGCACCACCAGCGCGCCGGAGACGTCGCTCGCGCGCAGCAGCGCCTCCCCCTGGCAGAACCGCGCGTAACACACCAAGCCGGGTAGTCGGTAGCGTTCGGCCCTGGTCTCGGCCTCGGCGGCCATCGCCATCGCCTGGGCATGATCGCCCTGCCAGGACCGGCGCCGGGCCTCCTCGAGCTGTGCCCGCAGCGCCTCGGCGGCCCCCGGAGGACGGCCGAACCGCAGCTCGTCCTGCCCGATCCCGAGGCGCTCGGCCAGGTAGGCCAGCAGGTCCGCCGTCGCCGACCTGGTCCCGGCCTCGACGGCCGCGAGCAGGGCCCGGCTGTAACGCTCCCCGGCCAGCTCACGCTGGGTCATGCCCCGGGCGGTCCGCAGGTCGCGGACCCGGGCGCCGATCTCGGCCCGATCCGTCCCCGCGGCGGCCTCCTGGACGGGCATCGGCGGTGGGGGAGGGAACGGCGCCGCCGGGACGGGGGACGGGGGCGGCGGGGCAGGGGACGACCTCGGCCGGGCGGGGGACGGCGCGGGCGGGGCCGGCAGGGACTCCAGCAGGGCGTGCGCGGCGGCCAGGTCGCCGATCGCGGCGCTGATCCGGTCCCGCTCGTCTTCCAACGCCGACACCAGCTCCGCGGGCAGCGCGGGCGAAGGCGCGGCCGGTGAGGAGGGCGTCGGCGCGGCGGGCGTGCCGGGGCCGGCGGGCGGCGCGGCAGGCGTCCGCTGCTCCTCGGGGCTTCGTGGTGGTTCGTGCTGATCCAGGAGCCGGACGATCCGCGCGATCATCGGGGTGCCGACGCCGGCGGCCAGCAGCGTCCTGATCCGGCGCACCCTGCTCACGTCGCGCTCGCCGTACTCGCGGTAGCCGCTCGGGCGGCGGGCCGGTTCGAGGAGGCCCTGCTCCTCGTAGTAGCGCAGCGCCCGCTCGCTGACCCCGGTCCGCCGGGACAGCTCCCCGATGCGCATGCGCCCTCCAAGTTTGACGTCGACGTAAGAGTTGAGAATAGTGCCCGGTCCGCCGGGCCGGAAGGCACCGGTGACGCGCGTCCGTGCGGCGAGACGGACGCGGCTGATCGACGACATCATCGGGACGGGCGAGACGCGGTCGCAGGGATCGGCGGCGTCGCGGCGAGAGAATTCTCCGGGGCCGTGTCGATCCGCGGGTCGCTCGTTCGACGTGTGGGTGCGAGGGCCGAGAGGCGGCCCCGCCGGACGAGGAGAACGCGATGGCGAAGTACCTGCTGATCATGCGGGGCACCGACGAGTCGAACGCGGCCATGATGGCCGACATCGACGAGATGATGGCCACGACCCGCCGTTTCATCGAGGAGATGGTCAAGGCCGGCGTTCTCCTGGCGGCGGAAGGGCTGGACGATCCGGCCCAGGGCGTCGTGGTGGACTTCGGCGGCGAGGTCCCGGTGGTCACGGACGGGCCCTACGGCGAGACCAAGGAACTGTTCGGGGGCTTCTTCCTGCTGGAGGTCGCCTCGAAGCAGGAGGCGGTCGAGTGGGCCAAGCGGGTCCCGGCGGCCCCCGGGGCCAAGGTCGAGGTCCGGCGGGTGCCCGGGAGCGACGAGGTCCCGCAGGCCGGCGAGTGATCATCAAGGGCCGGGCCGGTCGCGAGAGCGACGGCCGGATCTGATGGGCGCGGCCGATGTGGAGGCCGTCTGGCGGATCGAGTCGGCGCGGATCGTCGCCGCGCTGACCCGGTTCACCGGCGATTTCGGGCTGGCGGAGGACGCGGCCCAGGAGGCGGTGGCCGAGGCGCTGGTGTCGTGGCCGATCGCCTCTCCGGCGAATCCGGCCGGTTGGCTGATGGCCACGGCCCGGCGTCGGGCGATCGACGCGATCCGCCGCCGGACCGCGCTCCAGGACCGGTACGCCCTGCTGGCGGCCGACCTGGCGGCAGACTCGGCGGCCGGCCCGGCGCTCGACGAAGAGATCGATTTCGACAGGATCGATGACGATGTGCTGGCGCTGATGTTCGTCAGCTGTCACCCTGTGCTCTCCCCCGAGGCCCGGGTGGCGCTGACCCTGCGCGTGGTCGGCGGCCTGTCCAGCGAGGAGATCGCCCGCGCGTTCTGCGTACCCGTGCCGACCGTGCAGGCCCGCATCACCCGGGGCAAGAAGACGATCGCGGCGGCCGGGGTGCCGTTCGAGCTGCCGCCGGCCGCCGAGCGCCGGGAGCGGCTGGGCGACGTGCTCAGCGTCCTCTACGTGATCTTCACCGAGGGGTCGACGGCCACCTCCGGCGACCGGCTGCTGCGCCCCGACGTCGCCTACGAGGCGATCCGGCTGGCCCGCACGCTTGCCGCGCTGCAGCCGCGGGAGCCGGAGGTGCACGGCCTGCTGGCGTTGTTCGAGCTGACGGCCGCGCGTTTCCCGGCCAGGACCGGCCCCGACGGTTCGCCGGTCCTGCTGGACGAGCAGGACCGGCGGCTGTGGGACTTCTCGGCGATCCGCCGCGGGCTGGCCGCGCTGGCCAAGGCGTCGGCGCGCGGCCTCGGCCCCTACGGCCTTCAGGCCGCGATCGCCGCCACCCACGCGGCGGCGCCCTCGGTCGAGGCGACCGACTGGGACCGGATCGTGGTGCTCTACGAGGCGCTCGGCCGGGTCGCGCCCTCGCCGGTGGTCGAGCTCAACCGGGCCGTCGCCGTCGCCATGGCCTCCGGCCCGGCGCGAGGCCTGGCCATCGTGGACGAGCTGATCGCCTCGAACCGGCTCCCCGGTTCGCATCTGATCCCGACCGTACGCGGTGAGCTGCTGGCCCGACTCGGACGGCACCCGGAAGCGCGCGCCGAGCTGGAGCTGGCGGCCCGGCTGTGCGCCAACCAGCGCGAACGCTCAGTGCTGCTGCGCAAGGCGGCCACGCTGACCTGACGTCCCCGGCTCGGCCGGCCGGGACTCACGCCGGGTTCTCGCCGCCGATGTCCTCTCTGAAGCCGAGGTATTCGTCCATGACATCGCCGGACCACTGGTTGTGGCCCGATTCGAGCACGTGGCCGAGTTCATGCGTGACGGCGGCGTCGCGGGCGAAGGTGGTGGGTGCGTACCGTCGTTCATGTCGGCCGACCCTGCAGAGGGGCGGCCGAGAATAATCCATGGCGATCATTTTGATTCACTCCTCATTCATTATTGGATCACCTCTCATATTTTTGCCAGGAACGCTGGCTAACCTCCCTCTGCATGACATGGCAGGGCAAGTTGCACAACGCGTTCGGTAGATATACCGGATTTCAGATAAAGCGAGTAGGAAATGCGGGACGCGTCGCGGAGAAGGCCGCTCCAGCCCCCGACGATCTGGTGCGCCCGCCCGCCGACCCCGCCGCCGACCGGCTGCTGACCGCGCCCGTCTTCGTCATGTCCCCGGTGCGATCCGGCTCGACGCTGCTGCGCGCGATGCTGAACGCGCACCCGGCCCTGCACGCCCCCCACGAGCTGCACGTCCGCAGGCTGACCGTCGGGTTCGGCACGGCCCTTGCCGAGAAGGCCATGGCCGAGCTCGGGCACAACCAGGCCGACCTGGAACACCTGCTGTGGGACCGGGTGCTGCACCGCGAGCTGGTGCGCAGCGGGAAGCGCCACATCGTCGACAAGACCCCCGCCAACGCCTTCGCCTACAAGCGCATCGCCGCCTGCTGGCCGGACGCCCGGTTCGTCTTCCTGCTGCGCCACCCGGCGTCGATCGCGACCTCCTGGTTCGAGGCCGGCGCGGGCAGGCGCACGCACGAGGAGGCCGCCGCCGACGCGCTGCGCTACATGAAGGCGGTGCAGCGGGCCAGGGCGGCGCTGCCCGGCCCGACCGTCCGTTACGAGGACCTGACCGCCGACCCCGAGAAGGAGACCCGCGCCCTCTGCGCCTTCCTCGACCTGCCCTGGGAGCCCGCGATGCTCGCGTACGGCAGCCCCGACGTGGTGGTCAAGGGCCTCGGGGACTGGAAGGACAAGATCCGTTCCGGCAGCGTGCAGCCCGGCAGGGACCTGCCCCGCCCCGAGGACGTCCCCGAGATCCTGCGGCCGATGTGCGAGACCTGGGGCTACCTGCCCGGGACGGCGGCCTCCGCGTGAAGATCCGCTACATGCTCCTGCACGCCTACGGCATGGGAGGGACCATACGGACGGTGATCAGCCAGGCGAACGCGATGGCGTCCCTCGGCCACGAGGCCGAGATCGTCAGCGTCGTGCGCCGCCGCGACGAGCCCCAGTTCGCGATCGACCCGCGCGTGTCCCTGACCACGCTGGCCGACCAGCGCGACGGCGTCCCCGAGGACGGCCTGGGCCGCCGCGCGTGGCGCAGGATCCGCGGCAAGATCGTCCCGCACGGGGAGTTCGCCGCGCGCTACTTCACCGAGGCCGTCGAGCGGGCCGCCATCGGCTACGTCGCCTCCCTGCGCGACGGCGTCCTCGTCACCACCCGCCCGGCGCTCAACCTCATCGCCGCGCGGCGCGGCCACAAGAGCGTCGTCCGCGTGGCGCAGGAGCACATGAGCCTGGACGCCTACCGCGAGGGCGTGCGCCACGACATCGCCAGGTACTACGGCGCCTTCGACGCGATCGCCGTCCTGACCAGGACCAACCTGCGCGAGTTCCGCCGGCTGTTCCCCCGCGGGCCCATCATGAGGATCCCGAACGCGGTCGAGGCCGGGGACGGCAGGCACTCCAGCGGGCGCAACCCCGTCGTGGCCGCCGCGGGCAGGCTCGTCGCGCAGAAGGGGTTCGACATGCTGATCCCGGCGTTCGCCCAGGTGGCGCGGCGGCACCCGGAGTGGCGGCTGCGCGTGTTCGGCACCGGGCCGAAGAAGGCCGCGCTCGCCGCGCTGATCGAGGAGCACGGCCTCGGCGACCACGTCACGCTGATGGGCCGCAGCACCACCTTGCAGGACGAGCTGGCCGACGCGTCCGTCTACGCGCTCAGCTCGCGCTTCGAGGGCCTGCCGATGGTGATGATCGAGGCGATGACGCACGCGCTGCCGGTCGTGGCCTTCGACTGCCCGACCGGCCCCGCCGACGTCCTCACCCACGGCAGGGACGGCCTGCTCGTCCCGCCCGGCGACGTCGACGCGCTGGCCGCCGCGCTGGACCGGCTCGTCGCCGACCGCGACCTGCGGGTTCGCATGGGCGCGGCCGCCGCGGCCACGGCCGCCGACTACGCGCCCGAGGTCGTCATGCCGCTCTGGGAGCACCTGTTCGAGGAACTGCTCGCCGGCGCCCCCGTCGGCGGCTCGCGCTGGGCGTGACGCTCACCCTTTCACCGGGACGCGGGGGGCGGCGGCCGGTACGCGCCGGGTCGCGAGGCGGCGTCCGAGGTTCTGCATCGGCCTTTCGACGTACCGGTAGGACAGGGCGCTGACGGCCAGGATCAGCGTCAGGAAGGCCACGGCGGCGAGGATCTGCGCGGACGGCGGCGCCCAGCGCAGGTCCCCGGTGATCTGGACGCCCAGCTTCAGCAGCGGGTGATGGACCAGGTAGAGCGAGTAGCTGACCAGGCCCAGCCAGAGCAGCGCCCGGGGCATCCGCCGGCCGCGCAGCGCCATCGCCCCCGCGAACGTCGCCCCGGCCAGCGCCACGGTGGTGAGCCACACCTGCGGGCGCACCCACCACCAGCCGCCCTGGATCGCCCATATCGGGGCGACCGCCACCAGCGCCGCCGTCACCGCCACCGGCCACAGGCGTCCGGCGCCCTGCTCCCACCGGCGGATCGCGGTCCCGGCGAACATGACCGCGAGGATCGCCAGGCCCAGCCAGGGGACCCTGCTGCCCGCCGCGACCAGCACCAGCGCCATGGCCCCCAGCGCGCACGCCGCCGCCGTGCGGAACCGGCCGGCGAGCAGGCACGCCATCCCCGCGAGGAAGACCCCGCACGACGCCCACGCGACCCACGCGCCCGTCAGGAGCGCCGCGCCGACCAGCAGCCCCTCCACGACGGCCGCCATGCCGAACGCCACGGCCGGCACCCAGGCGCGGGTGTGCGTTCCTGTCGTGAACAACGCGGTCACCAGCAGGTAGAACACCATTTCGTACGACAGCGTCCACATCGTGTCGGTGACGCCGCCGACGCCGACCACGTCCAGCAGCATCGTCGCGTGCGCGGCCACCGCGGACGGGTCGCGCGGCACCGCGTCCCGGATCGCGACCCACGGGCTCAGCGCCAGTACGAACGCGGCGACCGCCAGGTAGAGCGGGTAGAGGCGGAACGCGCGGCCGATCCAGAACGCGCGGACGTCGCCGTGCCGTTCCAGCGACGTCGGGATGATGTACCCGCTGACCAGGAAGAAGACCAGGACGCCGTAGATGCCCAGGTTGAACCAGTACGGCCGCAGCCAGGGCACCACCCACGGCAGCAGATGCTCTCCCACCACCGCGATCGCGCCGATCCCGCGCAGCGCGTCCAGCCACGCGAGCCGCGAGCGATGGTCCATGGTCGCCCACGGTAGCAACCCGGCCCTCCCCGCATGCCGGGCACCCAGCATGATCTACCACCAGAGGGCGCAGGAGGCCATCTTCCGGTCATCCGGGCACGCCGGTGAGTGCGTGCGCCGGGCCGGTGCGGCTCCGGGGCGGCCGGGACGGGGTGTGAGAACATTCGTTGTGTTATGGAGGCAAGCCTGGCGTTGCGGCTCGCGCGGTCGGCGGTGTTCACGGTCGTCTGCGTAGGGCTTGCCGCCGGGGCACACCGCTTCGCGGGCGCCGACGGCCCCGGGGTGGGGGCGCTGGCCTCCGGCGGGCTCGCCGTCATGGCCGCCACGGCGCTCCTCGCCCGGCGCGAGCGCTCGCCCGCGACCGTGGTCGCCTGGCTGCTGGCCGGGCAGCTCCTTCTGCACAAATGGTTCGGCGCCGCCGTCGTCGCGGCCCCGGTCCACGGGCACGGCATGCCCGTGGCGCACGGGCAGGGGCTCGGCGTGGGCGTCGGCATGCTGCTGGCCCACCTCACGGCCGCGCTCCTCACCGGCTGGTGGCTGGCCCGCGGGGAGTCGGCGCTGTGGTCGCTGCTGCGCGCGGCCGGGGCCCGCGCGGTGCGGCGCCTGGGCGTGCCGCTCGCGCTGCTCCGCCGCGGGACGGCCCCGCCGCCGCGCCCCGTTCCCGTCCGGGACGTCCACGCCGTACGGATCCCGGCCGGCCGGGTCCTGCGGCACTCCCTCGCGCGGCGCGGCCCGCCGCCGGTCACGGTGTTCTGAGCTCTCGTCCCGTTCCGACACCTTCCCGTACGGGCGGCGAACGCGCGTGCCCTGACGGGCACGCGGGTGGCGTGCGTCCGCGCTTGGAGTGCCCTTCCGTGAAATCGTCTTTCTTCCGAACCCTGCTCGTGCTCTGCCTGTCCGGGGTCGTCCTCGGGCTCGCGGCCCCGTCCGCGCTGGCGCACGACAGCCTGAAAAGCAGTTCCCCGGCGAAGAACGCCGTCGTGTCCGGCCTCGACAAGATAGAGCTGGAGTTCAGCGCGCGCGTGAACTTCCCCGCGGTCGTCCTGACCGACGCGAGCGGGAAGCGGTACGAGGCCGGGTCCCCGCGTGCCGAGGGCCCGAAGGTCGTGCAGAACGTCACCGGGCCGCTTCCCTCCGGCGACTACGTCATCGCCTGGAGGGTCGTGTCCTCCGACGGGCACCCGGTGGAGGGGGAGATCCCGTTCAAGGTGAACGCGCCGGGCGGTGCTCCGGCGCCGGCGGCCCCCGTGGTCTCGGCGACCCCCGCCGCCGAGACATCGCAGGGAGCATTCCCGACGTGGATCCTGGTCGTCGCCGTGTTCGTGGTGATCGCGGTGGTCGTGACGTTCCGTACCCGCGCCGGGTCCTCCTCCGGCGCCGCCAAGCCCGGCGCCACGCCGGAGAGGGATTGAGCCGGGCGGCGATACCGGCCTACTTGCGGGACACCTTCCACGTCACGGACTCGGTGAGGGCGTCCGCCCGGTAGGCGGGGTCGCGGACGGACGGGGTGCGGTCGGTGACCACCACGGTCACCTCGCCGCCGTCGCCCTGGCCGTTCACGGTGACGGACGTGCGCCCGGCCCACGGCCTGCGTTCGTGGCCGTCCACGTACCAGCGGATGTCGAGGCCCTCGACGGGGACCGGCCTGATCGACAGCGTGGACTTGCGGGGCACCGGCGCGGCGCCGGGCGTGCGCGCGTCGATCAGGCCGGTCACGTCGTAGAACGATTTGATCATCCTTTCCCGGCCGACCAGGTTGAACTCCCTGCGCAGCGTGCGCATCAGCGAGTCGTCACTGGGCCGGTAGATGCCCTTCTCGGTGTAGAGCGCGCCCTCGAAGGCGCCGATCGCGCCGCCGTCGGGCGTCGGCTCGCCGAGCCAGCGGAACCATTTGGCCTGCTCGGCGGTCATCCGGGCCGCGTCCCTGATCGAGACGTTGGCCTCCGGGCGCTCGGGGCCGGTGTACTCGCTGCCGTCGCCCGGCCGCGAGTAGTACGGGTACTCGTCCGCCAGGTCGCCGAGCGAGTGGCCGAGCTCGTGCGGCAGGATCTCCCCGGCGAGCGGGTGCCCGCCCGAGAACGTGACGAGCTCCTCGTCGGTGTAGCCGGCCCCGCCGTACTTGGCGCTGTTGGCCAGCAGCGCGATCTGGTCGGCGTCCGGGGCCAGCGCCGCGTACGACCGGGCCGCGTCGACGTCCGCGCACAGCAGGCGCTCCAGCCCGTCGCACCAGTAGGCACTGCCCAGCGGGGTGTTCTTGACGACGTCGGCGGTCGGGTCGCCGCTCACGCCCGAGACGGGGGACACGATGTCGACCCGCCACACGTTGAACAGCTTCCGATAGCTCTTGAACGGCTCCCGGGCCGCGAGCAGCTCCCAGTTGGCCTTGACCTGGCCGGCGTAGGAGCCCTGCTCGCCCGCGGTGTAGCCGTCGCCGAGGAAGACCAGGTCGATGCGGTGGTCGCTCGGGCCGTTGACCTCGACCGGCGTCACGGCGCCCGCGGGTCCGGTGGCGCGGGCGTGGGGGCGCGGGGACGGGGGCGTCACCTCGGCACGGGTGATGGTGCCGTCCTCGGCGAACACCTCCATGCGGCGGGTGGGCGGAGTGTCACCGGCGGCGGCCGGGACGGCGAAGCTCACGCTCGCCAGCACGGCGCCCATGAGCAAGGGGAATCGGCGCACTTGTGGTCCTTCACAGCGGCGGGGGGAATGGGGGGATAAGTAGGCGAATAACCACATTTATGTAAGTAGTTAAGCTAGGCTCGCCGCGCATCCGTGACAAGACCCAAAACGCCCTTCTCTCCCCTAACCCGCTCAACCGGCACGCCCGTACGGCAAGGGCGATCCCGCTGGACTCGTCCGTCAAGCGGGGGACCTGCCGGGGCCGATGGCGCCGGCCCGTCCCGTCAGGCGGGGGGAGGCAGCGGGGGGCCGGCCGGGCCGAGGGTGGTGGAACCCGGGGTGCCGAGAGGGCCGAGGCCGGTGCGGTAGACGTCCATGGCCGCCTCGGCGCGGCCCAGGCGGCGCAGCAGGTCGCCGAGAAGCAGGCAGATGTCCGCCAGATCCCCGGCGGCGCCCGAGCGCCGCAGCAGGGCCAGCGCGGCGCCGTAGTGCTCCTCGGCGGCCGCCAGGTCGCCCCGTTCCTCGGCGATCAGCCCGAGCAGCCGCCGCGCCCCGCCCGCGTGGACGGCGCCGCGGTCGGGGTGCAGCTCGCCGAGCAGCCGCCGCAGCAGCCCCTCGGCCTCCTGCGCCCGGCCGCGGCGGCGCAGCACGTCCGCCAGCTCCACCTCGACCTGCGCCGTGTAGAGGGAGGCGCGCTTGGAGGCCAGCATGTCCCGGGCGGTGCGCAGCTCGGCCTCGGCGGACTCCAGGTCGCCGTCCTGGGCGTGGACGTAGCCGCGCATCCAGTGGCAGTGCGCCAGCTCCGTCCGGATCTGCAGCCCCTCGTACAGCTCCGCCGCCTTGGCGAGGGACGTCCGGGCCTCTTCGGTACGCCCCTCCGCGATGAGCGTGCGGGCGACCGTCCTGTGCATGGACGCGACCAGCGCGGGATCGGAGACCTGGGGCGCCAGGCTGAGCGCGAACTCCGCCGCCTGCGCGGCGCGGGCGTGCGCGCCGAGGTCCATGTACGGGGCGATGACGGCCGTGTGCAGCAGCACCAAGGCCTCCGGGTCGCGCAGGCCCGCCGCGTCGAGGCCCGCGATCGCCGTCTCCAGCAGATAGCAGGCGTAGCGCAGCTCGCCGGCGAGGTAGTGCGCGACGGCGCGCCCGCGGACGGCCCTGGCCCGCCGCGGGAGGGGCGCGTCGGACAGCAGCCGTTCGGCGGCCTCGAAGTGGGCGCGGGCGGCGTCGAGGTCGCCGGTCTCCAGCGCGCACTGCCCGAGCCCGAGCGTGGCGGCCACCCGTTCCCCGGCCAGGCCGTGGCGCTCGGCGTCGGCGAGGAGCCGCGCGTAGTCCGCCGCGGCGTCCTCGGCGGCCCCGGTGGCGAGCGTCCGCTGGGCGTCCAGCAGGCTCACGCGGAGGTCGGTGGCGAGGTGGGCGGGACGGCCCGTCAGCAGTTCGTCGCTGGTCACGCCCAGACGTCCGGCCAGGTGCCGCAGCGCGGCCTCCGACGGGCGCACCCGCCCCGCCTCCAGGGTGGACACGTACGCCGCCGTGTAGGCGGGCTCGGCGAGCTGCCGCTGCGTCATTCCCTGAGCCGTACGCAGCCGCTGGACCCGCCGCCCGATCGCCGCGGGCCCGTCGGGCCGTCCGGCGTCCTCCGCGGGCGAGGCTGCGTCGGTCACGGTGCCGTCCTTCCTGGCCGCCGACCGGCCGGGCGTTCGCCGGACGCCCGTTCGCGCCGCACGAGATCGTGAGCGGCAGGGTGTTCTCGTTCCCGTGGCGGTCATCCGGAAGCCACCCTATTCACCCCTTCCGCCCCTCGCCGCCGCCCCCTTCGCCGAGCGCGTTCAAGTCGACTCAATGGGGTGTTCAACCGGCTTAGCAGGGGGCGGAACACGGGCCGGGGAGTCCCTGGACGGGTACCAGAGGGGTGTGGACTTATCTGCCGCGGCGGACGAGCTGTATGGCGGCGCGCCCGAGGAGTTCGTCGAAAGGCGCAGGCGCCTGGCGGCCGAGGCCAAGCGGTCCGGGGACGCCGTCCTGGCCCGGCGGATCGGCGGGCTCCGGCGGCCGACCGTGTCGGCGTGGGCGGTCAACCGGCTGGCCAGGACGGCCCCCGGCGAGCTCGGCCGGCTGCTGGGCCTCGGGGACGAGCTACGGTCGGCGTGGACGTCGGGCGGGCAGGTCGGCGACCTCGACCGGCGGCGCGGCGAACTGGTCGCCCGCCTGCTGCGCACCGCCCGCCGATCGGCGGACGAGGCCGGCCGCCCCCTGCGCGAGCCCGCCCTGCGCGAGGTCGAGGACACCCTGCACGCCGCCACCATGGACCCGGCCGTCGCCGACCAGGTACGCGCCGGCCACCTGTCCCAACCCCAGACCTACGCCGGCTTCGCCCCGGCCGACCCCCTCCCCGAAGCCAAGCGACACGCGCCGGAAGAGCCCCCGAAGCCGGAACGCGAGGCCGAGAAACGCCGGAAGCCGGAACGCGAGGCCGAGAAACGGCGGAAGTCAGAGCGTGAGGCCGAGAAGGCGCGGCGGAAGCGGGAACGGGCCGACGCGGAGCGGCGAGAGCGGGAGCAGGCGGAGGAGGAGCGGCGGCGCAGGCGGGCCGACCTGGTGGCGGCCGCCGAGCGCGAGGCGCGCGACGCCGAGCGGACGGCCGCCGAATGGGAGTCCGAGACCCGCGACGCCCGGCGCGTCCACGAGACCGCCACCACCGAGGTGAACCGCCTCCACGACGAGCTCACCGCCGCCCAGGCCCGCCAGGAAGCCGCCGCCCGGCGCCTGACCACGGCGGAACGCGAACACACCCGGGCCGCCCGCCACGCCGCCGACGCCCGCCACCGCGCCGACTCCCTCCACGAAGACGCCCCCAGGTGAATCACCTGAGCTCCCGGCACGGCCGCCGGCCGAGGACCAGGTTCGGCAGGCCCGTGGCGGCAGGGAGATCGGCGGGAGCGGATGCGTTAGCCTTTCGGCAATGCCGGGTGGGGTGTGGGAGGTAGGTATGGGCCAGGGCAAGGTGACGGCCACCGTCTCGGCGCGGGGGCGCGGCCGCTGAACGAGCCGGTCGGCGCTCCTCGGCGCGAGGCGGTCTCCCTCTCATGACCGTTCCCTCGATGAGGAGCCTTCTTTCGCATGCCCTCACGTCCGCGGGTACCGCCGCGGACCTCACCCGCGCGGACTCCTCCAGGCCGTGTGGTTCGGAGAACCGATGATCACTTTGCCCGATGAGCTCAGGGACGCCCTGGACGACATGATCGGCGGCTACCGCGAGCAGGACCTGGCCCGGTCGGCGGGCCTGCTCACCGCTCGCTACCGGGAGACGGGGCCCGACCCGGCGCTCCGGTCGGAGACCGACGTGGCGGCCTACACCGCCACCCGCATGCCCGCCACGTACGCGGCCGTCACCACGGCGCTCACGCAGGCCGCCGCGGCCATGCCGGAATCACGGCCGGTGAGCCACCTGGACGTCGGAGGCGGCACGGGCGCGGCCGTCTGGGCGGCGAGCGCCGTCTGGCCGTCCCTGCGGCACGTCTCCGTGATCGAGCGCGAGCCGGCCGTCATCGCGGTCGGCCGCCGGCTCGCCGCCGCCTCGGCCCATCCCGGGGTCAAGAACGCCACGTGGCAGCGGTCCGCCATCCGGACCGACCTGACCCCGCCGTCCGCCGACCTCGTCACGATCTCCTACGTGCTTGCGGAGCTGCCGGCCGCCGCGCAGGAGCCGGTCGTGCGGTGGCTGGCCGGGCGGGGCACCACGGTCGCCATCGTGGAACCCGGCACGCCGCAGGGGTACGCCCGCGTTCTCGCGGCCCGCGACCTGCTGGTCGGACTGGGGATGCGGATCGCGGCGCCGTGCCCGCACACGTCCGCCTGCCCGCTCCCGGAGGGCGACTGGTGCCATTTCTCGGCCCGGCTGCCCCGCACGGGGCTGCACCGCCGGTTGAAGGCGGCGGAGCTGGGCCACGAGGACGAGAAGTTCTCCTACGTCGTCGCCACCTCCGCGCCGGTCGCGGCCGCGGAGGGCAGGATCCTCCGGCATCCGCGCACCCGCAAGGGCCTGGTCACGCTGACCCTGTGCGCGGACGAGGTGACCGAGCTGAACGTGTCCAAGCGGCATGGCGACGCCTACCGCGCCGCCAGGGACGCGGCCTGGGGCGACCCCTGGCCGTAGCGCCGCCGCCGGCCCGGGGCCGGCCGCCGGGGTGACGCCTCGGAGGCCGGCCCCGGCACACTCGGCTCAGCGATCGGCGGCCGGAGGCTCGGAAGACGCCGCGGGCTCGGACGGCGAAGGCTCGGACGGCGGGGGCTCGGGGGTGAGGTCCGGCGTGTGGCGCATGAGCTTGAACGGCATGAGCGCCGACTCGAGCTGGACGCCGAGGCTCATCTTGCTGCTCCCGTCGCGCCGCTCCTCGAACCGGATGGGCACCTCGACGATCTTCAGCCCGCGCCTGATCGTGCGGTAGTTCATCTCGACCTGGAAGGCGTACCCGTTGCTCGTCACCCCGGCGACGTCGATCGCGTGCAGGGTCTCGCGCCGCCACAGCTTGAACCCGGCGGTGACGTCCCGCACGCGCATGTGCAGCAGCACGCGGACGTAGAAGTTCGCCCAGGCCGACAGCGCCTTGCGGTGCAGCGACCAGTCCTCGGCGAGCGCGCCTCCGGTGGCGTACCGGCTGCCGATCACGACGTCGGCCTCGGTCGACAGCAGCGTGCCGAGCATCTGCGGGACGGCCTCGGGCGGGTGGGACAGGTCGGCGTCCATCTGGACGACGTAGTCGGCCCCCTGGTCCAGCGCGTGGCCGATGCCGTGGACGTAGGCGCGGCCGAGGCCCTGCTTGCCGGGGCGGTGCAGCACCGACAGGCGGTCGGTCCCGTATTCCTCCTTGGCGAGGCTTTCCGCCAGCTCGCCGGTGCCGTCCGGCGAGTTGTCGTCGACGACGAGCACGCGCAGCGCCGGCAGGGGCAGCGCGAACAGGGCGCCCAGGATCGCGGGGAGGTTGGTGGCCTCGTTGTAGGTGGGCAGCACCACCGTCACGGCCGACGACGCCCATGGCTCGGGCAGGCGTACGGCGTTGGCGGCGCGCGCACCCGTCGCGGTGTCGCCCTCTGATATTGCTCGTGAGTCACGTTGAGTCATGGATTCCGGATTTCTGTTCGGCGGCGTGGAGGACTCACGGGCGGTCCCATCGCGGGGTGGTAGTTCAGGACCAACCGGTACCGGACGAAGCCTATCCGGCTCTCCCTACCGAGTCCTTCCCTCTCGCCTCCCCGGCTTACTTCTCGCTAATCCCCGGCTCCGTAGACATGGTGCTTGTCCGCCAGGCGTCGGGCCTGGGGATCGACGAGGAGGACGAGATGAGGTTCCGGCGG
Source organism: Sphaerisporangium krabiense (assembly GCF_014200435.1). Classification (NCBI taxonomy): domain Bacteria; kingdom Bacillati; phylum Actinomycetota; class Actinomycetes; order Streptosporangiales; family Streptosporangiaceae; genus Sphaerisporangium; species Sphaerisporangium krabiense. The sequence goes on from NZ_JACHBR010000001.1 coordinate 4,282,641, forward strand.
CTTGCCCTGGTGATCGGAGCGGCGCCCGTGCTCGCGGCGGCCGCATGCGGCGCCGCGCAGGAGGGGCCCGGGGTCGCTTCGGCCGGGAAGGGGACGAGCGCGGCGAGCCCGTCGGCGTCGCCGACCGTGTCGAGCGACCCGGTCAAGTTCGCGGAGTGCATGCGCGGGCACGGGATCGACATCTCGGATCCCGAGCCCGGCGGCAAGGTCCAGATCAGGATCAAGTCCGGGGACCGGGGCAAGGTGGAGGCGGCCCAGAAGGAGTGCGGCAAGTACCTGCAAGGGGGAGGGCTGCTGGGCAAGGGGAACGACCCGAAGATGCGGGACGCCGTGCTGAAGTTCGCCGCCTGCATGCGCGAGCACGGCGTGGACATGCCCGACCCCAAGCCCGGCGAGGGCGCCGTGATCAAGATGCCGAAGGGCGCCGACCCGGACGGCAAGGAGTTCAAGGAGGCCCACAAGGCGTGCGAGAAGCTGCTCCCCGGCGCCCCGGGCGGCCCAGGGGAGTGACCTGGGCCGAGCCTCGCCGCGGAGGGCCGGGTGCGCGCTGAGGGGCGCGTATCCGGCCCCGAGCGGGGATCCGCGGACCCGGCCGCGGGCTCGGGCCGTCCTTCCCCGGACCCGCACGTGATCAGCGGTCGCGTGGTGCGGTTCGCGATCCCAGGGGTGTCTCGCGTGCGAGGATCAGCGGGCCTGGAGGAGGGTGCGGGGCGCGGCGGGCAGGCGTACGGTGATCGTCAGGCCGCCCTCGGCGCGCGGCGAGGCCTCGACCGTGCCGCCGTGGGCGTTGACGATGGCGCGGACGATCGACAGGCCGAGGCCGGAGCCCTGGGCGGAGCCGACGCGCTCGCGCAGGCGGTGGAACGGCTCGAACAGGTCGGCGACCTCGTGCCCCGGGATCAGCGGCCCGGTGTTCTCCACACGGATCACGACGTTCCCGCCGTCGGCGGTGACCTCCACCTCGACCCTGCCGTCCTTGACGTTGTACTTCAGCGCGTTCTCCACCAGGTTGAAGACGCAGCGCTCGATCAGCACGGGGTCGCCGCCCGCCGTCGCCGGGCCGAGGCGCTCGGTGACGGTGATCCGCCGGCGCCGGGCGGTCGGCTCCAGCAGCTCGACCACCCCTTGCGCGATGTCCCGGACGTCCACCGGCCTGCGGGCCACCAGCTCGTGCTCGGACCGGGTGAGCAGCAGGAGGCCCTCGATGAGCCGTTCGTGCCGCGCGTTGGTGCTGAGCAGCGCCTTGCCGAGCCGGGTGAGGTCCTCCGAGGCGTCCGGCTCCTCCAGGGCGACCTCCAGCAGGGTCCGGTTGATCGCCAGCGGCGTGCGCAGCTCGTGGGAGGCGTTGAGCGCGAAGCGGCGCTGGGCGTCGAACGCCCGTTGCAGCCGGTCCAGCATCGCGTCGAAGGTGTCGGCCAGCCGTTTGACGTCGTCGTGCGGCCCGGCGAGCGCGATGCGCTCGTGCAACGTGCTCTCCGACAGCCGTTCTGCGGCCTCGGTGACGCGGTGCAGCGGACGCAGCGCGCGGTCGGCGACCATGTAGCCGAGGATGATCGCCAGGATGCCGATCCCGGCCATGATCAGCGCCGAGTTCTGGAGGAGATCCTGGATCACCTGCTGCTTGCCCTGCTCGATCTGCGCGACGTAGTCCTTGCCGATCTGGAAGGCCAGGAACTTCCTGTCCCGCCCCGGGGAGGGCTCCCCCAGCGGGGGCAGGCGGATGACGAACTGCCGGTCCAGCGCGCGGGCCGTCATCAGGTACGTCGTCAGCAGCAGGGCCGTGCCCGCGCCGAAGAACAGGCCGCTGTAGATCAGCGTGAGCCGGGCCCGCAGGCCGGGGCCGCGCCGAAGCGCCCTCACCCCGCGCGGCACCGTGGCGAGCCGTCCCCTCATCGCCGCCCTCCGCCGCGCGGCACCGTGGCCGGCCGTCCCGTCATCGCCGCCCTCCGCTCCGCTGCTCCCGCGCCCCGCTCCCGCCGTGCGGCTCCCGTCCGCCGCCCACGTCCTCCGCGGCGGACCGCGCCGCGTCCCGCGGCTCTGACGGCCGGTCCACCCGGTAACCCACCCCCGGCACGGTCTCGATCACGGCCGCGCCGAGCTTCCTGCGCAGCGTGGTGATCGTGACCCGCAGCGCCCCCGTCCCCGTCTCGGCGTTCTCGTCCCAGGCCCGTGCCACCAGCTCGCGCGGCGCCAGCGTGGCGCCCTCGGCCCGCATCAGCTCGGCCAGCACCGCGAACTCCTTGCGGGTGAGCGCCACGGGCTCCCCGTCCCGCGTGGCCGTGCGCGCCGCCAGGTCCAGCCGGACGCCCGCGCGCTCCAGGACGGCGGGGCGCGCGGGGGCGGTCCTGCGGGCCAGCGCGCGGATCCGCGCGGCCAGCTCGGCGAACGCGAACGGCTTGGTCAGATAGTCGTCGGCCCCGAGGGACAACCCCCGCACCCGGTCGCCGACGCGGGCGGCGGCGGTGAGCATCAGCACCCGGCACGACGCCCCGGCCTCGGCCAGCCCCCGGCACACCTCGTCCCCATGCAGCTCCGGCAGGTCGCGGTCCAGGACGACGACGTCGTACTGCACGTAGCCGAGCCGGTCCACCGCCTCGGCGCCGTCGTAGGCCACGTCCACGGCCATCGCACGGCGCCGCAGCCCGTGGGCGATGGCGTCGGCGAGCTCCCCTTCGTCCTCGACGACGAGCACCCGCATCCCACACCCTTTCCGCGCGTTTCCTCCTGGGGCTGACCAGCGTGGCCCATCGGGCGTTAGGCACCGGTAAGCGCGCCGGGCTTCGCCGTCGCTTATCCGCCGCTAACCGGCGCGGGGCTAGAAAACCGCCTGTGCTGACGGGCGTGGGACCCGTGGCGCGCGGAGGTGACACGTGATGGGAGTTCGGCGCCTGGCCGTCGTGTCGGCCGGGGTGACCGCGGTCCTGGCCGGGGCGGCGACGGCGGCGGTGATGAGCGCGGGCACGGGCACGGCCGAGGCGCCGCCCAAGGCCGCGCCGTCCCGGACGGCCGAGGTCACGCGCGGCGACCTGGTGGACACCACCACGGTCGACGGCGAACTGACCTACACCGGGGAGCGCCGGGTGTACGCCGGCGCGGCGGGCACCGTGACGGCGGTCGCGGAGGACGGCGCGACGATCACCCGCGGCCGTGCCCTGCTGAAGGTGGACCGCAGGCCGCTCGTGCTGATGTACGGCGCGCTGCCGCTCTACCGGCCGCTGTCGATCGGCGTGTCCGACGGGCCGGACGTGCGGCAGCTCGAACGCAACCTGAAGGCGCTCGGGTACGGCGACGACATGACGGTGGACGACGAGTTCACCTACGCCACCAGGCGCGCGGTCCTGGAGTGGCAGGAGGACCGGGGGCTGGTCGAGACAGGGCAGGTGGACGCGGGCCAGGTGGTCTTCCTTCCCGGGCCCGTGCGCGTGTCCGGCGCCGAGGTGGCGGTCGGCGACCCGGTGAACCCGGGCCGTCGGGTCCTGTCGGTGACCTCGACCCGCCGAACCGTGCACGTCGACCTGGACACCGATGACCAGTCCATGGCCAGGAAGGGAGCCCCGGTCACGATCGAGCTGCCGGGAGGCGCCCGGGTCAAGGGCACGATCAGTGAGGTGGGCACGGTGGCCCGGGCCTCGGGCGGCGACGCGGGGCAGGGCGGCGGCGACGCGACCATCGACGTGGAGATCACGCTCCGCTCGGCCGCCAAGGTGGGCCGGCTGGACCAGGCGCCGGTCAGCGTCGGCATGGAGAGCGAGCGCGTCAAGGACGTCCTGTCGGTGCCGGTCGAGGCGCTGCTCGCCCTGTCAGAGGGCGGGTTCGGCGTCGAGGTCGTCGAGGGATCGGGCACGCGGATCATCGCGGTCGAGACCGGCGCGTACGGCGGCGGCAGGGTCGAGGTCTCCGGCGACGGGCTGGCCGCGGGCATGAAGGTCGGGGTGCCGGACCGGTGAGCGCCATCGTCCGCCTCTCCGACGTCCGCAAGACCTACGCCGGGCACGTGGAGGCGCTGCGCGGGGTGAGCCTGACCGTCGAGCCCGGCGAGCTGCTGGCCATCGTGGGGCCGTCCGGGTCGGGCAAGTCCACGCTGCTCCACATGATCGGCACGCTGGACCGTCCGACGTCGGGCGGCGTCCGCATCGCCGGGTACGAGGTCGGGGAGCTGTCGGACCGCGAGCTGTCCGCGCTGCGCGCCCGCCGTCTCGGCTTCGTCTTCCAGCAGTTCCACCTGGCCCCCGGGACGAGCGCGCTCGACAACGTGGCCGACGGCCTGCTCTACGGCGGTCCCGGGCTGCGGGAGCGGCGCGAGAGGGCCGCCGCCGCGCTGGAACGCGTGGGGCTCGGGCACCGGCTCGGGCACCGGCCGCACCAGATGTCGGGCGGCGAGCAGCAGCGGGTGGCCGTGGCCCGCGCGGTCGTCGGAGACCCTCCGCTGCTGCTGGCCGACGAGCCGACCGGCAATCTGGACTCCGCGGCGGGGGCCGAGGTGCTGGAGGTCCTCGGCGCGCTGCACGCCTCGGGCACGACCGTGGCGATCATCACGCACGACGCGGAGATCGCCGCCTGGGCGCCGCGCAGGATCCGGGTCAGGGACGGCCTGATCGCCGCCGACGACGGCCCGGGCACCGGCCGCCGCGCACCCGCGCCGGCATCACGCCCGGCGCCGGACACGACATCCGGGACGGCCTCGGGCGCGCCGGCAGGACGGGGGTCGCTGTGAGGGCGCGGGCGGGACTGGTGCCGGCGCGGCTGGGGGCGCGGGACCTGCTGCGGGTCGGGGCGGCGGGCCTGCGGACCCGGCCCGCCCGGGTCGTGCTGTCGGCCCTCGGCATCGCGATCGGCATCGCCACGATGGTCGCGGTCATCGGCATCTCGTCCTCCTCGCGGGAGGAACTGCTGCGGCAGCTCGACCGGCTCGGCACGAACCTGCTCACCGTGGCGCCCGGCCAGACCATGTTCGGCGACCAGGCCGAGCTGCCGAAGGAGTCGGTGGAGATGGTCCGCAGGATCGGCCCGGTGACGACGGCCGCCGCGACGGGAAGCACGGACGCCACGATCCGCAGGACCGACCGCATCCCCAAGGAGGTCACCGGCGGCATCGCCGTCCAGGCGGCCACCGAGGGGCTCGCCACGACGCTGGAGGGCGCCGTCCGGCACGGTACCTGGCTCAACGCGGCCAACGCCGACAAGCCCGCCGTGGTGCTCGGCTCGGTCGCCGCCGACCGGCTCGGCATCCACCGGGTGGGGCCAAGGGTGTGGATCGGGAACCGCTGGTTCACCGTGGCCGGCATCCTGGACGCGATGCCGCTGGCCCCCGAGATCGAGCGGTCCGCGCTCGTGGGGTGGCCGGCCGCCGAGCGCTACCTGGGCTTCGACGGGCACCCGACCAAGATCTACGAACGGTCGGACGACGCGGCGGTGGAGGCGGTGCGCCAGGTGCTGCCGCGCACGGTCAACCCCGAGAACCCCGGCGAGGTGGACGTCAGCCGTCCCTCGGACGCGCTCGCCGCCCGAGCCGCCGCCGCGGGGGCGTTCACGAACCTGCTGCTCGGCCTCGGCGCGGTGGCGCTGCTGGTCGGTGGCGTGGGCGTGGCCAACACGATGGTGATCTCGGTGCTGGAGCGCCGCCGCGAGATCGGCCTGCGCCGCTCGCTCGGCGCGACCCGGGGGCAGGTGCGGCTGCAGTTCCTGGCGGAGTCGCTGCTGCTGTCGGCGCTCGGCGGCGCGGTGGGCACCGTGCTCGGCGCCGCGGCCACGCTCGGGTACGCGCTGGTCAAGGACTGGCCGGCCGTCGTGCCCGCGTGGGCGGCGGGCGGGGCGCTGCTGGCGACGCTGGCCATCGGCACGATCGCGGGGATCTACCCGGCGATGCGCGCGGCCCGGCTGTCCCCGACCGTCGCGCTCGCCACGACATGATCGCGGGCGTCCTTCCCGGAGCGGAGGTCAGCCGGGGGCGTCCGCCACCAGGCCGGCCTCGTGGGCGGTGATGGCGGCCTGGACCCGGTTGCTCATGCCGAGCCGCAGCAGGATGGCGCTGACATGGGATTTGACGGTGCCCTCCGACAGGGACAGCCGCCGGCCGACCTGCTGGTTGGACATGCCCTGGCCGACCAGGGCCAGCACCTCGCGCTCGCGCGCGGTCAGCGACTCCACCCGCCTGCGCGCCGCCGCCGCCCGGGAGAACCGGTCGCCGCTCAGCCGCGTGATGACCTTGTGGGCGATCCTCGGCGACAGGTAGGCCGCCCCGTCGGCGACCGCCCGCACGCCGATGAGCAGTTCGCGGGGGTCGGCGGCCTTGAGCAGGAAGCCGGCCGCACCCACCTCCAGCGCACGGGCGACGTAGTCGTCCTCGTCGAAGGTGGTCAGCATGATGACCGCGACGTGCGGCATGACGGCGCGCAGCTCGGCCGCGGCGGCCAGCCCGTCCAGGCGGGGCATGCGAATGTCGAGCATCGCGATGTCCGGCCGGTGCGCCCGTACCAGCTCGACCGCCGCACGCCCGTCGGCGGCCTCGGCGACCACCTCGATCTCCGCGTCGGTGGCCAGGATGGACCGTACCCCCGCTCGGATCATGGCCTCGTCGTCGGCCAGCACCACCCGGATCATCGGCGTGTTCCCTCTTCTTCCCGGTCGAACGGAATCCGTGCCGCCACGGTGAATCCCCCTTCGGAGGGGCCGGCGTCGAACGTGCCGCCGAGCAGCCGTACCCGCTCGCGCAGCCCCGCGAGCCCGCTCCCGCCTCCTTCGCCCGGCGGCGCCGGCGGCGGCGCGGCGGCGGACGCGGAGTCGGTCACGGTGACGGCGACCGCGCCGGGATCCTGCTCGACGCGGACGAGCACGTCGGCGCCGGGCGCGTACCGGGCGGCGTTGGTCAGCGACTCCCGCACCACCTGGTAGGCGGCCCGGTCCACCAGCGGCGGCGGCGCCTGGTCGCCGGTGAGATGGAAGGCGACGGACAGGCCGGCCTCACGCGCGCGCTCCACCAGCTCCCGCAGGGACTCCCGCTCGGGAACGTCTGGAACGCCGCTCTCGCGCAGCAGCGCGACGGTATGGCGGAGCCGGTCGGTGGCGGTGACCGCGCCGGCCCGCAACCGCGCGACCGCCTCGCGGTTCGCCTCGGTCATGTCGGCGGCCAGTTCCAGGGCGCCGGCGCGCAGCGCGATCAGCGCCAGCTCGTGGCCCAGCGAGTCGTGCATGTCGGAGGCGATGCGGGCGCGTTCGCGGAGCCGGGCGTGTTCGGCGACGTACTCCCGCTCCCGTTCGAGCCGGGTGACCCGCTCCCGGCCCGCCTCCACCAGTTCGGCCTGCTGCCGCCGGAAGCGGCCGGCCAGCCACGGGAGCGTCACGAACAGGCCCAGGCTCATCAGCGCGCCGACGCCGGTCCAGAAGTCCGCCACGGCGGCCACGATCCCGGCGAGCGCGATGGGGAGCGGCCAGAGCGCGTCCCGCCGCCGCAGTGCCAGATGGCGTCCGTGCAGGTAGGCGGCCACGCCCAGCAGCACGAACGACAGCTGCCGCCAGACCGGGATGTCGTCGAGGTGCAGCCCGTTGACCAGGGCGAGCACCGCGATCGCCGCCAGAATCGCGCCGTTCCTCACCGGGACGACACTACCGATCGCATCCTCACCAGCCGCGCCACGGTGGTGGCGACCCCCGCCACGGCCGCGGCCGCCACGGTGATCGTCAGCGGTGCGGGGAAGTAGGTGAGCTGCTCCCAGGTGACCGTCCGGCCGTTCATCAGCACCGATGCGAGCGCGGGGTAGCCGGCGAGCAGCGCGGCGGGCAGCAGCGCCGGGACCAGGCGCATCGCGACCCGTGGGCCGGAGCTCCCCACCCGGCGGCGCGCCCAGCGGGCCGAGCGCAGCACGCCCAGCACGCCGAGGGCCGCCGCCGTCAGCGTGATCAGGCCGAGGACCAGTTCGATCGTCTGCCGGTCGCGGCCCGGCACCTCGGGCGTGTCGCCCCGGCTCAACGCGACCAGGCCGCGCAGCACGTCGTAGGTGCTCTCGTAGAGGGAGGCGCTGTTGGTCATGACCGCGAAGCCGTAGCCGGTGTCGGGGTCGATCGCCTGCACGGCGGTGTAGGTGAACAGGTTGCCGGCGTGTACGAGCAGCCGGGCGCCGCCGATGACGTCGCCTCCCCAGCCCATGCCGTAGTCCTGCACCGCGGAGGGGGCGTGCATGGCCCGCAGGCTCTCCGGCTTCACCAGCGGCACGCCGTGGCCGGTCTGGCTGCTCAGCCACCTGCCCATGTCGGCCGCGGTGGTGACGACCCCGCCGCTGCCGCCGTCGTTGGCGAAGCCGGGCAGCGCGGCCCTCGGCACCCACGCGCCGTACAGCGAGACGAACCCCTTGGACGGCGGTTCGGCGGCCTGGCGGCCGATGGCGCTGCGGGTCATGCCGAGCGGGCCGAAGACGCGCCGCCTCATGTAGTCGCCGTAGGGGCGGCCCGAGGCGACCTCGACCAGCCGGGCGGCCACGTCGTAGTTGACGTTGCAGTACTCCCAGTGCGCGCCGGGGTCGGCGGCCAGCCGGCCCGTGCTCAGCGTGGACACGTATCCGGTGAACGAGGTGGACGCCTGCGCCGCGCCGATGTCGACGGTGGTGTCGGACAGGCCGGAGGTCTGGTTCAGCAGGTGGCGCACCGTGATCTTCGCGGCGCGCGGATCGGCCATGCGGAACTCCGGCAGCCGCGCGGCGACGGGCTCGTCCAGCTTGATCTCGCCCTCGTCGACCAGGGTCATGACCGCCATGGCGGTGAAGGACTTGCTGAGTGAGGCGATCTGCATGGGGGTGTCCTTGGTGATCGGCCGTCCCTCCGCGTCGTGCCCGTATCCGGCGGCGTGCACGATCGTGTCGTCACGGGTCACCACCACCGACATTCCGGGGAGGCCGGTGGACTTCATGGCCTTGGCGAGGTAGGCGTCTATGGCGGCCGGGGCCGGTGCGGCGGCGGGCGGCGCGGCGTGGGCGGCGGGGGCCACCGCGGGGAAGAGCGCCAGGCCCGTCGCCGCCACCAGGCCGATGAGGTGGCGTTTCATAAGGACGAACCTAGGAATCGGCGGCGCTCCGATCCTCCGCCGATCGGCCACGGCCGTCTCTGACGAAAGTAAGGGTCACATCGTGCCGGGGCGGGATCGGCCGGCGCCGGCGATGCGCGGCCCGGCCGTCGCGCTCGCCGCGATGTGATCGCGGGTAAACGGTGTGACAGGGGTAGTGATCTCGGCGAGGGGCGTCGCGCCGCGTCCGCTCCGCGGGTAGTCCGGCAGGCCGCGCAGGGCCGAGGGGACCAGGGGATCACGAAGGGGATACGCCATGCAGAAGTTCTCTCTCGTAGCACTAGGCCGTGTGCAGCTCGACCGTGCGGCGGAGTCCTCCGGCGGGCACGCGGCCGAGACCGTGGTCGGCGGCCACGAGCGCGTGCTGCGCCAGACGGTGATCGCCCTGCTGAAGGGCTCGGTGATGAGCGACTTCGAGAATCCCGGCGAAGGCTCCTTCCACGTCCTGGAGGGGCGGATCCGCGTGACCTCGGCCGGGGCGACCTGGGACGTCCTGGCCGGTGACCTGCTGGAGCTGCCCGACGCCCGCCAGCGCGTGGAGGCGCTGGAGGAGTCGGTGCTGCTGTTCACGGTCGCCAAGACGCTGTGACGCGGCGGGCGGGCGGCCCGGGGAGCGCCGTCCGCCCGACGCCTCAGCCGAGCGTCGCCTCGTGGGGGTCCCAGCCCGCGGGCAGCGGCTCCGGCGCCGGCACGGTGGTGCGCAGGTGCCGGAACTCGGCGTGCCGGGCGGAGCCGATGATCGAGGCCATCGTCTCCAGCACGTGCAGCGCGAGGATGCCCGAGGCCCGGTGCGGGACCCCGGCGCGCAGCGCGCGGGCCATGTCCAGCACGCCGATGCCGCGCCCCACCGTCGTCCCCTCCACCGGCAGCTCCCGCCAGCCGCCGTCGCGGTTGCCGCGGACGCGCAGCGGCCCGCCGAAGGTGTTCGGATCGGGCAGCGACAGCGTGCCGTCGGTGCCGATGATCTCGACCGAGGCCGTGTAGGCGGGGGAGTCGAAGCTGAACGTCGCCGACGCGGCCGCGCCGCCGACGAAGTCCAGCAGCGCCATGACGTGCGTCGGCACCTCGACGGCGAAGCTCGTCCCGCCGCGCGGCCCCGAGCCGATCACCCGGTGCGGGCGGGCCTGCCGCGCGCTCGCCGCCACCTTCGACAGCGGGCCGAGGGCCGCCACCAGGGCGGTCAGGTAATACGGGCCCATGTCGTACAGCGGGCCCGCCCCGCCCTGGTACAGCCACTCCGGGTTCGGGTGCCAGGACTCCGGTCCCGGGCTCTGCATCACGGCGGTCGCCGCGACCGGCGTGCCGATCAGGCCGGACACGATGGCACGCCTGGCCGACTGCAAACCCGCGCCGAGGAAGGTGTCCGGCGCGTTGCCGAGGCGCAGCCCGCGCGTGGCGGCCTCGGCGAGCAGCTTCTCGCCCTCGCCCGGGTCGAGCGTCAGCGGCTTCTCGCCGTACACGTGCTTGCCGGCGCGCAGGGCCGCCATCGCGACGGCCGCGTGCGCCGCCGGGATCGTCAGGTTGACGACGATCTCGACCTCCGGCACGCCGAGGATGGCGTCCACGTCCCCGGACAGGGGCACGCGGTGCATCCGGGCCTTGACGTGGGCGCGCTCCTCGTCCAGGTCGGCGACGCCGAGCACCCGCACGTCGGGAAAGGTCCTCAGGTTGCGCAGGTACGCCTCGCTGATCGCCCCCGCCCCGATGACCGCGACCCCGACGGGCCCGGCCGTCACGCGCGCCCCCGACCGGGGACGCCGGAAGCGGGGGACACCTCGTCAGGTCTCGTGTGATCTCGCACTGTGGACAACTGCACGCCCAGCGGCTTCGCCATGGGGGTCTGGCCTCCCGTTTCCGGTCCCCGAAATCAGTCGCTAAAACGCTAAAACGGGTTATTAACAATGACAACGGGTTCATTGCTATCCGGGGGAAGGACGGCACGGCGCGGGGCGGGGGCGACGCCCGGGGGCGTGGTGACGGGCGGTGACCGGCGGCGCGGCGCGGGGCGGTTCCCGGGGATGGTGTGGCAATTTCCGGGAGACGGCTCATAATCAGGAAGGGTGATCGGTCTGGCGACCCAGCGCAGCCGGACGTATTCCACCATGTCCGCACTTAGCGGCAAAAAATCCTTGACCCCATCGCGGACGCGGCTTTCGCCGCCTCGGACGCGGTATCGGCGCAGGCCACCGCCGCACCGATGGGAGCGCTCCCCCTTTACGGCAGGTGGCCCGCGCGGAGAGGAAGACAGGACATGCCAAGCAGTACAAGCAGGACAACCCGGATAAGTGGCGCAAAAGGCACGAGAAAGGCCCCCGCCCTGGTCGGCGAGTTCGCCGCGGAGTTCGCGGGCACGCTGATCCTCATCCTGTTCGGCACGGCGGTCGTCGCCCAGGTCGTCGCGGGCGGGATCGGCGGCCACGACAGCATCACCTGGGCCTGGGGCCTCGGCGTCACGCTCGGCGTCTACACCGCGGGCCGGATCAGCGGCGCGCACCTCAACCCGGCCGTCACGGTCGCCCTCGCCGTCTTCAAGGGCTTCGCGTGGCGCAAGGTGCCGCCGTACGCGGCCGCGCAGCTGCTCGGCGCGTTCGCGGCGGCGCTGCTCGTCCGCTGGAACTACGCCGAGGTGCTCACCGCGGCCGACCCCGGCCTCACCATCAAGACCCAGGGGGTGTTCTCCACGCTGCCGGGCAACGGCACGCTGCCCGTGGACCAGTGGGGCGCCTTCCGCGACCAGGTGATCGGCACGGCGATCCTGCTGTTCCTCGTCCTCGCCGTCACCGACCTCGCCAACGGCGCGCCCGCCGCGAACCTGGCGCCGTTCGTCGTCGGGCTCGTCGTCGTCGGCATCGGCATGGCCTGGGGCACCAACGCCGGGTACGCCATCAACCCCGCCCGCGACCTCGGCCCGCGGCTGGCCTCGTGGCTCACGGGGTACGAGACCGCGTGGCGAGATCAGTACGGTGGCCTGTACTTCTGGGTGCCGATCGTGGCGCCCTTGATCGGCGGCGTGGCAGGCGCGGGCCTGTACCAGGCGCTCATCGCCCGCCACCTGCCGCGGCCGGGTGAGCCCGAGCCGGGGAGGATCCCCACCGAAGCCGTCTGAGGAGGCGACCATGGCTGACTTCGTCGGAGCAGTCGACCAGGGCACGACCAGCACCCGATTCATGATCTTCGATCACGGCGGCAACGAGGTCGCCCGGCACCAGCTCGAACACGAGCAGATCCTCCCGCGGGCGGGCTGGGTGGAGCACAACCCGGTGGAGATCTGGGAGCGCACCCGCGCGGTGATCGAGACCGCGCTCGGCGCGGCGAACCTCACCGCGGCCGACCTCGTCGCGCTCGGCGTCACCAACCAGCGCGAGACCACCATCGTCTGGGACCGCAGGACCGGCCGCCCGTACCACAACGCCATCGTCTGGCAGGACACCCGCACCGACCGCATCGCCGCCGCGCTGGAGCGCGAGGGCAAGGGCGACGTCATCCGCCGCAAGGCGGGCCTTCCCCCCGCGACGTACTTCTCGGGCGGCAAGATCCAGTGGATCCTGGAGAACGTCGAGGGCGTGCGGGCCGCCGCCGAGGCCGGGCACGCGGTGTTCGGCACCACCGACACCTGGCTGCTGTGGAACCTCACCGGCGGCGCCGAGGGCGGCGTGCACGTCACCGACCCCACCAACGCGAGCCGCACGATGCTGATGGACCTGGAGACCCTCGACTGGGACGACGAGCTGCTGTCGTTCTTCGGCGTCCCCCGCGCGATGCTGCCCGAGATCCGCCCGTCGTCCAACCCGGACCTGTACGGGGTGACGCGCGGCGACGGGCCGCTGCGCGGCGAGGTGCCGCTGGCCGGCGACCTCGGGGACCAGCAGGCCGCGACCGTCGGCCAGGTGTGCTTCGGCGTCGGCGAGGCCAAGAACACCTACGGCACCGGCAACTTCCTGCTGCTCAACACCGGCCACGAACCGGTGCGCTCCCGCCACGGCCTGCTCACCACGGTCTGCTACCAGTTCGGCGACGACAAGCCCGTGTACGCGCTGGAAGGCTCGATCGCCGTGACCGGTTCGGCGGTGCAGTGGCTGCGCGACCAGCTCGGCATCATCTCCGGCGCGGCGCAGAGCGAGGCGCTGGCGCGCCAGGCCCCCGACAACGGGGGCGTGTACTTCGTGCCGGCCTTCTCGGGCCTGTTCGCGCCGTACTGGCGCTCCGACGCGCGCGGCGCGATCGTCGGGCTGTCGCGGTACAACACCAACGCGCACATCGCCCGCGCCACCCTGGAGGCGATCTGCTACCAGAGCAGGGACGTCGTCGAGGCCATGGCGGGCGACTCCGGGGTGCGCCTGGACGTGCTGCGCGTCGACGGCGGGGTCACGGCGAACGACCTGTGCATGCAGATCCAGGCGGACGTCCTCGGCGTGCCGGTGTCCAAGCCGGTCGTCGCCGAGACCACGGCCCTCGGCGCGGCGTACGCGGCCGGGCTGGCGCTCGGCTTCTGGTCCTCCACCGAGGAGCTGAAGCGCAACTGGAACGAGGACAGGCGCTGGCTCCCCGCCTGGTCGGAGGAGCGGCGCGCGGAGGGTTACGCCGGCTGGAAGAAGGCCGTCCAGCGCACGCTCGACTGGGTCGACGTCGACTGAGCGCCGCGAGGGCGCCCGCCCCGCCGAAGGCCCGGCCCGGTTCACCCCGGCCGGGCCTTCGGCGTTCCGAGGTCCGGCTCTTCCGGGGGGCGCCCGTGGCCGTTCGCGGGGGGCTCCGGGCCTGGAACGACGGGGGTTCACCGTGATTTCGCCGGGACGTTCCCCGGCCTCGTGACGGCCCGGCGGATCTTCGCCCCGGGGTCGCCGCTGCTCGGCGCGCGATGCGCGGATTGCCAGCGCATCTCCTGACCAAGCCGGAGGAATCCCGTCAGCAAAGGCTGATATTTCTCGACAATCGGTGCGGTGTAATCGTCCGTTCTGTCTCGTCAACCCCGTGGACCCGTGGCCGCACGCCGCGCCGGGCCCGGAGACAGAAGGAGAGACTCGTGAGACGAGTCCCGTTCCTCGCCACCGCCCTCGCCCTCGCCCTCGCCGTCACCACCCTGGCGACCGCCCCCGCCCACGCCTTCACCCCGCCGAACATCCCCTCCCTCAGCACGGCCACCGCCGAGCTGAACGCGCTCACCGTGGACGTCGAGCGCAACGCCGGCACCTACGACCGCGCCCTGTTCCCGCACTGGATCACGATCTCGGGCACCTGCAACACCCGCGAGACCGTGCTGAAGCGCGATGGCAGCGGCGTCGTCACGAACTCCGGTTGCGCGGCCACCGCGGGCCAGTGGTACTCGCCGTACGACGGCGCGACCTGGACCGCCGCCTCCGACGTGGACATCGACCACATGGTGCCGCTGGCCGAGGCGTGGCGCTCCGGCGCGCACGCCTGGACCACCTCGCGGCGCCAGGCGTTCGCCAACGACCTCGGCAACCCGCAGCTCTGGGCCGTGACCGACAACGTCAACCAGGCCAAGGGCGACGACGACCCCGCGCTCTGGAAGCCCCCGCTCACCTCGTTCTGGTGCACCTACGCCAAGGCGTACATCGACGTGAAGTACGAGTGGAGCCTGACCGTCGACAGCGCGGAGAAGTCGGCGCTGTCGAGCATGCTCGGCCGCTGCTGACCTCCCCTTCCCGTGCATGTGCCGGCCGCCGTCCGAGGGGACGGCGGCCGGTTTCGCGCTTGACAACCGGAGTGCTCTCTCCGCATGCTGGAACTGGAGTTTTCACTCCGGTTATTCCCGATCTTTGGAGGAGTTCCGTCATGCCCGGATCCGGCCCGCCCACGCCCGCCCTCACCCCGCGCGAGGTCTTCGAGCGCCATGCCGCGCGCATCTCGGCCGGGGAGTGGGAGAGCCTCGCCGACCTGTACGCCGAGGACGTCGTCATCGAGGTCCCCCTGGCCATCCCCGCCCCGACGCGGATCGAGGGCAAGAAGGAGATCACCCGCCACCTCGCCGACCGGGTGGGCCAGGTGAGGCTCCAGATCCTGGAGCACGTGGTGCACGAGACCGCCGACCCCGAGGTCGTCATCGCCGAGTTCACCCACCGGGGAGAGATCCTCGCCACCGGCCGCACGTGGACGTCCAAGAACGTCCAGGTGCTGCGCGTCCGCGACGGCCTCATCGTGGCCTCGCGCGACTACCACGACCACTACAGGATCAACGAGGCGTTCGGCGGGCCGCCCGAGGCGCTCGACGGCTGAGCGGCGTCACGGCGCGCGCAGATGGTCCACCGCGGCGCGGGCGACGGTGCCGATCGCCGCGTCCGCGCGCGGCTGGTGCTGGGCGGTGCCGATCGAGCGGGTGAACACCGCCACCGCGTACCGCCCGCCGTCGGGGTACTCCACGACGCCCACCTCGTTGCGTATCGTCGGCAGCGACCCGGTCTTGCCGCTGACCACGACGTCGTCGTAGGGGAACCCCGACGCCAGGCGGTGCGGCCACACCTGCAGGCTGAGCAGGCGGCGGATCGCGGCGCACGACTCCGGCCCGGCGGCCTCGTCGCGCCACACCATGCGGAGCAGCCGGGTCATCTCGCGCGGGGTGCTCCGGTTGGTGCGCGCCGGGTCGAGCACGCGCAGGCGGCCGAGCGTCCGGGGGTCCAGGGGCTCGGCGGCCTCGCCCAGGTCGGCGGCGAGCGCCGCCAGCAGCCCGCGGCAGTCGTGCTCGACCCAGGTGTCCGTCAGCCCCAGCTTCGCCAGCATCCCGTTGACCGCGTCCAGCCCGACCCGGGCCGCGAGGACGTCCGCGGCGGCGTTGTCGCTCACGCTGATCATCAGGAACGCCAGGTCCCGCAACGACAGGGTGGCCGCGTCCAGCATGGCCGCGAGCCCCGTGGGGCCCTCCGTACGGCCGCCGGCCGCGACCTCGCACCGCTCCGCCGGATCGAGCAGCCCCGCCTCGGCCTGCCGGTAGAACTCCACCAGCAGCGGCAGCTTGAACACCGACGACAGCACCACCGGCTCGTCCGAGCCGACGCCGACCTCCGCGCCGGTGTCCAGATCGACCGCGTGGACCACGCCGGTGACGGCCGCCGCGCGGAAGACGGCGGCCAGGTCGGGCCGCCTCATGCCAGCAGCCCGGAGGCCGGGCGGTGGGCGATCCTGCGCGCCCGCGCGGCTCCGTCGTCGGTCATCCCGGCATTCTCCCGCAGCACCCGCACGGCCACCGCGCCGAACTCCTCCACCGCCGGGCCCGGCCGGCGCCAGGCCACCGACACCCGCCAGGCCAGCGGGTCGCCGAGCAGCGGCCGCCAGACCACGCCCGGCTGCTCCACCCGGGGGCCGAACGCGACGGCCGTGCCCGACATCACCAGGCCCAGCGTGAACTGCGGGTGGGCCGCGGGATGCACCTCGCCGGGGACGTACCCGTGCCGGCGGCACTCGGTCAGCGTCTCCTCGTGCAGGCCGGGCTCGCTCTCGCGCGGGAGCAGCACGAGCGGCCGGGTGGCGAGGTCGGCCAGGTGCACCGAGGAGAACCCGGCCAGCGGATCGTCCGCCGGCAGCAGCACCCCCGGATGCTGCACGAGCATGGGCCCGTACGTCAGCCCGGCCGCGCCGGCCGGGTGGCGGATCACCCCGCCGTCGAGCTCGCCGTCGGCCAGCGCCCTCACCTGGTCGGCCGTGCACATCTCCGTCAGCGCGGGACGCAGGGGAGGGTCGGCCTCGCGCAGCGCGGCGAGCAGGGCCGCGACGGCCGCGCCGCCGAGGTCGGGCGGCACCCCGATGCGCAGGCCCGCCGCGCCGTCGCCGCCCGCCCGCGCCATCAGCTCGCGGACGCGGTCGGCGCGCGCGACGAGGTCGCGGGCCTCGGCGAGCAGCAGCCTGCCCGCCTCGGTCAGGCGGACCTGGCGGCTCGACCGGTCGAACAGCCGCACGCCGAGCTCCTCCTCCAGCCGCTTGACGCGCTGGCTGAGCGGCGGCTGCGCCATGCCGAGCCGGGCCGCCGCGTTGCCGAAGTGCAGTTCCTCCGCGACGACGACGAAGAGGCGCAGGTGCCTGATCAGGTCCATCACCAGCGAGGATATCCAAACAAGTATCAAACGCGACGAGATATCAGTATTGGACATGAACCCGCGCCATCTGCTGTCCTCTTCACTCCTGAACCGAACGGGGGATCGGATGAGGCGAACAGCAGTGATCACGGTCGCGGTGGCCACGGTGGTGCCGCTGGCCGTGGCGGGCGGCGTCATATGGGCGCTGCGCACGCAAGGGTCGGCCGAGGAGACGGCCGCGCGGTACCTGGAAGGCTGGGCGAAGGGGGACTACGCCGCGATGCGCGCCCTGACCGCCGACCCGCCCGGCGACTTCGAGCGGTGGTACCGCGACTTCCGCGCCGACCTCAAGCTCACCTCGGCGGCGTTCACGCCCGCGCCGCCGCGCGAAGGCGAGGACGCCACGACCGTCGACTTCCGCGCCGCCCTGCGCGGCCCCGTCGACTTCTCCTACACCGGCAGGCTGACGCTGGTGAAGCGCGACCGCGCCTGGCGCGTGGACTTCTCCCCGCAGGCGATCCACCGCGACCTGAAGCCGGGCAGGCGCTTCCGCGTCGCCGAGGTTCCCGCCGAGTCCGCGCCCGTCCGCGCGGCGGACGGCACCCGCGTCGACACCGCGGACGCGCCCGGCTCGGTGCTGCAACTCGTCGACGCCCTGAAGGAGCGCTACGGCGCCCGGCTGAAGGGCAGGCCGTCCGCCCGCGTGGAGATCGTCACGGGCGGCGGCCAGAGCGTCAAGCCGGTGAAGACGATCGCGACCGGCGAGCGCGTGCCGGGCTCGCCGCTGACCACCACCGTCGACCTGCGCGTCCACCGGGCGGGGGCGGCGGCGCTCGAACGGATCGGCAAGCCCGCCTCGCTGGTGGCGCTGCGGCCCTCCACGGGCGAGGTGCTGGCCGTCGTCAACAAGCCGGGCGGGTTCAACCGCGCGCTGCTCGGCAAGTACCCCCCGGGC
Source organism: Sphaerisporangium krabiense (assembly GCF_014200435.1). Taxonomy (NCBI): domain Bacteria; kingdom Bacillati; phylum Actinomycetota; class Actinomycetes; order Streptosporangiales; family Streptosporangiaceae; genus Sphaerisporangium; species Sphaerisporangium krabiense. The sequence continues at coordinate 4,300,672 of NZ_JACHBR010000001.1, forward strand.
TCGACGTTCAAGGTCGTCACGGCCTCGGCGCTGGTGGCCGACGGCGTGGCCCCCGACGACATGGTGACGTGCCCGCCCGAGCGGACGATCGGCGGGTTCGCCTTCCACAACGCCGAGTTCCACGACTACGGCACGCTGTCGTTCCGCGACGCGTTCGCCCACTCCTGCAACACGACCTTCGGCAGCCTCGCCGTGGAGCGGCTCGGCGCCGGCCGGCTCGCCGAGGTCGCGCGCGGCTTCGGGTTCGGGGCGCCGGTCACCCCCGGCGTGCCGGCCGTGCGCGCGGAGTTCCCCGCGCCGCGCGACGACACCGACCTGGCCTCGGCCGCCATCGGCCAGGGCCGGGTGCTGGCCAGCCCGCTCAACATGGCCACCGTCGCCGCGGCCATCGCCTCGGGCACCTGGCGTGAGCCCCGGCTCGTGCCGGAGTCCCTGGTCCCGGAGGGCGGCGCCCCGCCGCGCCGCCTGGAGCCCGCCGTCGCCGCGGCGCTGCGCAAGCTCATGCCCGCCGTGGTCAGCGAGGGCACGGCGAGCGCGATCGCGTTCCCGCCGGGCACCGCGGGCAAGACGGGCACCGCCGAGTACGGGTCCGGCGAGGAGCCGCCGACGCACTCCTGGTTCATCGGCTACAAGGGCGACCTCGCGTTCGCGGTGATCGTGGAGGGCGCGGGCACCGGCGCGGCGGTCGCGGCGCCCATCGCCGCCCGCTTCCTGTCCGGCCTCGGCTGACCGCCTTCCCGTCCTCCGGCGTCCTTCCCGGCCGGCGCGGGAGGGTCAGTGGTGCCGGCCGGTCACCAGGTCGCGGATGCGGTCGGCGGTGCCCATGAGCGGGCTCGCGGCCTTGAGCAGCCCCGGCCTGGGCGGCGTGCGCGGGTGCGGGCGGGTGGGCGCGATCTTCTTGGCCCGCTCGATCTTCGACCCGAGCTCGTCCGCCCGCTCGGGGCTGATGACCAGGCGCAGCTCCGGCCAGACGTGCTCCTCCTCGTAGGCGATGTGCTCGCGCGCCTCGCTGATGAAGCCCATCAGCGTGTCCTCGTACCGGGGCTCGCCCGGCTCGTAGGAGATGAGCTCGTCCAGCGCGTACTTGCCGCGCTGCTCCTGGGCGATGGCGTGGTCGGCCATCGCGTCGCCGCCGGGCACCAGCTCCCGCACGACCGGCCAGAAGTACTCCTCCTCGACGGCCTCGTGCTTGGACTCCTCGGTGATGAGCCGGTCCACCTGCTGCTTGCGGGCCGACATGTGGGCGTCCCCGCCGCGCCCGGACATCTGGGGCCCGGACTCCAGCTCCGTCATCAGACGCTTGACCATGTCGTGATCTCGTTCCAGGACTGCGAACACGTTCGCCATGGCGTTCCTCCCCCTGCCGCCGGCGTGTTCCCTCCTTTGGGCGTTGCCCGCATCGTCCCAGGTAAACATCGGTTTCGGATCGCGCCGCCCCGTCGCGGCGTTCCGGCGGCGACCGGACGGCCGACCGGAGATCAGGGACTTGCCGGGATTTGTCGTACGACTCCCGTACGCTCCGGGGCATTCGATCAAGAAGGGACGTCGGGATGCCGCCGCGAAGCACATATCTGGAGCTCTCCGAGGACGCCGGGAGCGCGCACAAGTTCTACGAGGTGGTGGTCGCCGACACCGAGGTCACCATCACCTACGGCAGGATCGGCGAGCGCGGGCAGACCAAGGTGACCGGCTTCGCCAGCGCCGGCAAGGCCGAGGCGGCCGCGGAGAAGAAGATCGCCGAGAAGGTGCGCAAGGGATACGCGCCCGCGGTGCGCGGCGTGCGGCAGCGGCGCACGGTCACCCGGCGCACCATGCTCGTCGGCTCCGCGGGCTCCGGGTCCGGCGGCCCGGTCACGCGCGCGCACGTCCCCTCCGCGCGCAGGGCCCCGGTGCTCTGGCGGTTCTCCAGCGGCGCCGCCGCGTTCGGCATCTTCGTGGACGACCAGCGCGCCTGGGTCGGCAACCAGAACGGCGACGTCTACACCGTGGCCCACGACGGCACCGTCACCGGCCACTTCCGGCTTCCCGACGGCGTCAAGTGCATCGTCGCCGACGACTTCTGGATCTACGCGGGCGCCGACGACGGCAACGTGTACGACCTGAGCGGCAAGGTGCCGCGCCTGGCGTACGAGATCGCCGAGGACGTGGACATCTACTGGCTGGACATCCACGACGGCGTGCTCGGCGTCTCCGACCGCGCCGGGCGCATCACCATGATCGACCACGAGGACGAGTTCCAGTGGGCGAGGAAGAGCGACGGCGACTCCGCGTGGATGGTCCGCTGCGACCGCGACGCCGTCTACCACGGGCACTCGCGCGGCGTCGCCCGCTACGACACCGCCGACGGCACGCCGGTCTGGCACACCAAGGTGCGCGGCCAGGTGCTGTTCGGCTGGCAGGAGCGCGACGACGTCTACGCGGGCACCAGCCACAACCAGGTGTACCGGCTCGACAAGGCCGACGGCGCCATCGGCGCGGTCTACGACTGCGACGGCGCGGTGTTCTCCTGCGCCGCCGCCCCCGACGGCCGCTTCGTGTTCGCCGGCGACAACCACTCCTCGATCTACTGCTTCGACCGGGGCGGCGCGCGCCTGTGGAAGCTCGACACCGGCTGCGGCTCGGCGTTCTCCATGCAGTACCTGGACGAGCGGCTCTACATCGTGACGACCAACGGCACGCTGGCCTGCGTGGACGCCGGCGAGGAGGCGATCAGGGCCGCCCAGGAGGGCAGCGTCCCCGACCCGGTGGACGTCAAGGCGGCGGCGGGCCTGGCCGTGGTCGAGCCGTCGGTCGTGCTGGACAGCGTCGCCGAGAGCACGCTGATCACCGGCGAGGACGGCGTCGTGGTCGAGTGCGTCCGCGACGGCGACCGCCTGCGCGTCCGCGTCGTCACCCCCGGCTACGAGCCCCTGTGGAACGTCCAGTTCCCCAAGAACGTCCGCGAGGCCGGCGCCCGCTACGTCGTCCAGGAGGTCCGCTCCTCCGAACGCGGCGGCTTCTACCGCGCCTACGGCGACATCCGACGCCTCCTCTGACCGGCGGCCGAGGTGGGCCGAGCCCGCTCGTACGTCGCCGTCGTGGCCGGGATCACCGCGGGCGGACGAGGTCGAGCAGGAGGGTGTGGGTGGTCTCGTCGGCGGCGATGACGAGGCCGCCCGCGCCGGTGTGCGGGGGCAGGCCGTCGATGCCGGTGACGACGCATCCCGCGGCGCGGCACAGTGCGATGCCGGCGGCGAAGTGGACGCTGTCGTGCCGGCGGCCGTCGGTGACGTAGGCGGCTCGGCGGCCGGCGGCGGTCCATGCCACCGCGAGGGTGGTGGAGACGACGCGCGGGCGGAAGCGTTCGGTGAACCTCGGGTCGGCGAGGAGCGCGGTGGGACGGAAGGCGGGGGCGTTCGGGAAGGGCGGGTCGAGGTTGACGTCGACCAGCCGGGACGCGGCCGAGGGTCTCAGCGGCGTGTCCGCCCCGCCCCGGCGGACGCGGGCGTGGGCGCCGTCGGTCCAGAACACCTCACCGGTGAACGGGTCGGCGGAGGCCGCCGCCGTGACGTCCTCGCCCACGCGCAGGGCGACGTTGACCGCGACCAGCATGTTGTGGACGGCGTAGTTGAGCGTGCCGCACAACGGGTCGACCAGCCACTCCCGCTCAGCCTGCCCAGGCCCGGTACGCCCGCTCTCCTCGCCGATCACGGCGTCGCCGGGACGCGCGGCGCGGATGACGTCCAGGATCGCCTTCTCCGCCTCCAGGTCGGCGGCCGTGGCGAAGTCGCCGTCGCCTTTCTCCACGCGCGGCAGAGCCTCCCCGAACATGCCGCGCACGACGGCCGCGCCGGCCTCGGCCGCGGCCCGGGCCACCTCGACGTCGGTGATCGGCATGGACCGCAGGATAGCGGCGGCGGGCAGGAAGCTGGAGTCCAGGGCTGTCGCCGCCGGGCCAGGTGGGTAGGAGGTGGGCCGGGCATCGTCGTCGCGTGGGGAGTGCTGATGGCCGCGTCCGCTCATGCGCCCGGGGACCGCACGCCGTGGAGGGCGATCGTCGGGGGATCCATCGGGAACATGGTGGAGTGGTATGACTGGTTCGCCTACGCGAGCTTCGCCACCTACTTCGCCGCGTCGTTCTTCCCCAAGGGGAACGCGACGGCGCAGCTGCTCAACGCGGCGGGCGTGTTCGCGGTCGGGTTCTTCATGCGGCCGGTCGGCGGCTGGCTGCTCGGGCGGTACGCCGACAGGAAGGGCCGCAAGGCGGCGCTGGCGCTCACCGTCACGATGATGTCGGTGAGCGCCCTGCTCATCGCCGTCGCGCCGACCTACGCCCAGGTGGGCTACTTCGGCGCGGCGGTGCTGGTCGCGGCGCGGCTGCTGCAGGGGCTGTCGGTGGGCGGCGAGTACGCCGCGAGCGCCACCTACCTCACCGAGGCGTCCCATCCGCGCAGGCGCGGGTTCTCCTCCAGCTTCCAGTACGTCTCGATGACCGCCGGCCAGCTCGTCGGCCTCGGCCTGCAGATGCTGCTCCAGCGCACGATGAGCGACGCGGCCCTGCACGCCTGGGGCTGGCGCGTCCCGTTCGTGGTCGGCGCGGCCGGGGCCGCCGTGGTCTTCTACATCCGCCGCGGCCTGCTGGAGACCGCGGCGTACGAGGAGGAGGCGGCGGACGAGCGGCGCGGCACGGTCCGGCTGCTGCTGGAGCACAAACGCGAGGCGGCGCTGGTCATGGCCCTGACCATGGGCGGCACGCTCGCGTACTACACCTACACCACCTATCTCACCAAGTACCTGTCCAACACCGCCGGCCTGTCGAAGGCGGACGCCACGCTGGTCGGCTTCCTCGCCCTGTCGGCCTTCTGCCTGCTGCAGCCGCTGGCCGGCGCCCTGTCGGACCGCGTCGGGCGCAGGCCTCTGCTGATCATGTTCGGCGTCGGCGGCACGCTCGGCACCGTGCCCCTGCTGACCGCGCTGCGCGGCGTCACGACCGTGGGCGCGGCACTGGCGCTGTCGCTGGTGGCGCTGGTGATCGTCACCGGCTACACCTCCGTCAACGCGTGCGTGAAGGCCGAGCTGTTCCCGACGCGGGTGCGCGCCCTCGGCGTCGCCCTGCCGTTCGCGCTGGCCAACGCCGTGTTCGGCGGCACGGCCGAGTACGTCGCGCTGTGGTTCAAGAACGCCGGCGCCGAGTCCGGCTTCTATTGGTACGTCGCCGGCTGCGCCGCCGTGTCGCTGACCGTCTACGTGACCATGCGCGAGACCCGCGACGCCACGCTCAGCGGTGCCGACCGCGACGAAGGCGTGACCCAGCCCGCCTGAGCCTGACCCGAGCCCGCATGTGACCGCCTGAGCCGGCCCGCCTGGCCGCGTGGGTCACGCGGCGGTGCCGGAGGCGTCCAGCGGGGCCAGGTCCGGGTTGACGATCAGCAGGTGGCCATGGGCGTGCCGGGCCAGCTCGCGTCCCGCGCCGGCGTCCATCAGCGCCGCTACGCCGCCGTGGGACGGCGCGCCGATCACGATCAGCCGCGCGCCGAGCCGGTTGGCGTGCTGGGCGACCATGCGTCCCGCCGCCCCGTGCCCGGCGGCGGTGAGCAGCACGTGCCCGACCGCGGGGATGTCCTGGTCGGCGAGCCGCCGCAGGTGCCGCCTGACGGTGGCGCGCGCGGCGCCGACGCTCTCGACGTCCGCCACGGCCTCGCCGGTCACGACGCCCTCCCGCGCGTGCAGGACGTGGACGGCGCGCCCGCTCAGCGCGGCGAGCCGGGCCGCGGCGGCGGTCACCCGCTCGGCCGCGGGGGAGTCGTCCACGGCGGCCACGATCGGCGCCCCGGCGCCCGGGTCGGCCGGGGGCGGCGTGGGGTGCCCGTTGCCCTCCAGCGTGACCACCGCGACGTAGGAGGACGGCGCACCCGAAGGCGTCGCGTCCGGCCCGTCGACCGGCCCGTCGACCGGCCCGTCGACCGGCGCAGTGACCGGCCCAGTGAGCGGCTCAGCCGCCGTTCCGCTCACGGGCTCCGCCTCGTCCACTCCGGCCGCCTGGACGCGCTCGGCGTGCTGGAGGTGGCCGTGCGCGGTGGCCAGGATGGCGATGCCGAGGACCAGGGTGCCCGCGCCGATGTAGAACGGCACGTGGATGTTGGTGTGCTCGACGAGCTTGCCCGCCACGAACGGCGCGAGCCCGCCGCCGATGAAGCGGACGAACCCGTACGCGGCCGAGGCGATCGGGCGCTCGACCGACGAGACCGTCATCACCGCCTGCGTGGTGACGGTGTTGTTCACGCCGATGAAGACGCCCGCGACGATGACGGCGGTGACCAGCACGGGCGGGTGCGTCGTCCAGATGGCGATGACCAGCACCGTGACGGCGAACAGGGCCAGGTTCACGTACAGGGTGCGGGCGATGCCGAAGCGGTTCTGCAGCCACGGCGCCCCGAACACCGCGAAGACCGCGACCAGCAGGCCCCAGCCGGTGAACACGAAGCCGAGCTGGATCGCGTCCAGCTCCATGGGGAAGGGCGCGTAGCCGAGCACGGTGAAGAACGCCCAGTTGTAGCAGAGGGCGGTGAGCGACATCGTGAGCAGGCCGCGGTGCCGCAGCGCGCGCAGCGGTTCCATGATCCCGGTCTTGCGTCGCGGGCGCGGGGTGGGCTGGACGAGGACGAAGGTGGCGAGGAGGGCGACGGCCATCAGCGCGGCGACGCCGAAGAACGGCCCGCGCCAGCTGATGTGCCCGAGCAGTCCGCCGAGCAGCGGGCCGACCGCGATGCCGACCCCCAGCGCCGCCTCGTACAGGATGATCGCGCCCACGAACCCGCCGCTGGCCGAGGCGACGATGACGGCGAGTGAGGTGGCGATGAACAGGGCGTTGCCGACGCCCCACCCGGCGCGGAACCCGACGATCGCCCCGATGCCCGGCGAGGCGCCCGCGAGCGCGCTGAACACGACGATCAGCGTGAGGCCCGCCAGCAGCGTGTGCTTGGCGCCGATCCGGCTGGACACCCAGCCGGTGATGAGCATGGCCACCGCGGTGACGACCAGGTAGCTCGTGAAGAGCAGCGTGACCTGGCTCGGCGTGGCGTTCAGCTCGTGGGAGATCGCGGGCAGGATCGGGTCCACGAGGCCGATCCCCATGAACGAGACCACGCAGGCGAAGGCGACGGCGAAGACGGCCTTGGGCTGCTTGAAGGGGCTCACGCTCGCGCCGCCGGCAGGGTGGCTGCTCATCGGTACCTCGGCTTTCGCGCTGATCGGACGGGGGTCACAGGGGACGGCGGACGGTCCAGCGGTCCTCGGGGACGAGCCGCGTGAGCCGGTCGATGGCGGGGGCGGCCGCGAGCAGGGCGGCGCGGTCGTCCTCGCCGAGCCGGGCCATCAGCTCGGCGAGCATGCCGGCGCGGGTGCCGCGGCGCTCCGCCAGGGCGGCGCGGCCGGCGTCGGTGATGTGGACCTGGACGACCCGCCGGTCCTCGGGGTCGCCCGCGCGGGCGACCAGGCCGCTGTCCTGCAGGCGGGACACGAGCTGGGTCATGGCGGGCTGGGTGACGCCCTCGCGGGCGGCCAGCTCGGTCAGGCGGCACGGCCCCGAGCGTTCCAGGGTGCCGAGGGCGGCGACCGCGGTGAGGGACAGGTCGCCGCGCGCGCCGAGCCGGACCAGGAAGCGGGTCAGCCGTTCGAAGGCCGCCGTGACGTCGGCGGCGGGGAAGTCGCGGGCCGAACCGGGAATTTCCATAACACGCTTATATCACCGCATTATGCAACTTTCCAACCGCCGGGATCCGCACGTCAGATGTGGACATTCCTTCTATGCCTGAGCTGATGGACACGGATGCCGATCCGTCCCGGTCTCCGTACCGTAGAGATCATGGCCGGGGGCGCAGGACAGAACGGGCGGTTGTGCGGTACGACGGAAGGTGTGAGCGATCCCCCTCGCACTACCATCTCGCGTGACCGGAATGCTTTTGGTGTGGTCGGTACCGGAACGGTGGAGATGGACGACGGTGAACGCGGCATGCTGCCGGCCGCCGTGCGCCCGTTGTTCGGCGACGCCGGCGGTGGCGGACGCACCCTCTCCGTGGAGCTGCCTCCCGGAGAGCTGGTCTGGCCCGACCCCACCTACGCCCGCTTCCCCGCGCGGCGCCGTCCGGCCTTCTGGCTCAGCGAGGACCCCGCGCCGGGGGCGCTGTGGGCACAGTTGCGCGCCGAGCACCCGAGGTCGGGCCTGTGGCCCGTCCTGCTGGAGGAGTCGGTGCAGCCCTGGTCGGTCGGGCAGATCGCCCCGGACGCCGCCGCGGAGATCGACAACTACAACGTCGGCGCGTTCATGGCCGAGGTCTGGGACGACTGGGTCGTGCGGGCGCACCTCGAACAGATCGAGACCTTGGAGCCCTTCGGCCCGGTCTGCCCGGGCCCGGCCGACCCCGGCGTGCTGCGCACCGACCCCGACACCCTGGCCGACCAGTACGCGGCCGTGCTCGCCGAGCAGGGCATGCCCCTCGGCCTGGCGGCCGTCCAGCGCGGGGCGGACGCGCTGGTCGTCATGGGATGGCAGGGGGCCCTGCACCACAACGAGTGGAACGTCCCGCTGGCCGCCGTCGTGCGGAGCTGGGAGGACCGCTTCGCGGCCCGCCTGGTGAGCATGGGGTTCAACACGCTGGAGCTGAGCGTCGCCGCGCCCCCGCAGACCCCGGCGCACGCCGTGCAGGTGGCCGCCGAGCACTGGGCGTTCTGCCCCGACGCGATCGTCCAGGGCGCGGGCACGCTCGTCGACTACGCCGAGCAGATCGTCGGCAAGTACACCTGGTCCTTCTGGTGGGACTGAGCGGCGCCCGCGCTCATGAAGTCCGGCGATGTCACGACACACGTATGAACCCGAACGATGGCGCGTGAGATGATGTCCGCGGTGCTTCGCCGGATCTCGGCGTGACCGAATCGGGGGCGGGGGCCACCGTCGTCGGGCGTGCGGTCGCGTGCGTGCGAGGCCCAGTGGTTGCCCGTCCAAGAGCAGGAGGTGCCGCATGTCCGCCAACGCACCGGAGCCCGAGTCGGAGTCCAAGGCGTCCGACGACGAGTTGAAGCGCAAGTTCCGCGAGGCCCTCGAACGCAAGCGCCGCAGCCAGGCCGAGTCCAACGCCGCCGGCCGCGGCAAGAACAACTCCAAGATCGCCGGCGCCCACGGCCCCGCCGCGGGCAAGCGCTCCTTCCGCCGCAAGAGCGGCTGACCCACCCACGGGCCGCCCCGCGATCGGCTCGCGCCCGCCACGGCCCACGTCCTCACCAGGCATGGCCGTGGCGGCCGCCGTGCGGGGTCAGGGAGCGGTGGGCCAGAACTGGAGTCGGAAGAACTCGGCGTGGTAGGCGTGGCGCGGGAAATCCGGCTCCGTGTCGTTCTCGAAGACCTTGCGCTGCACGCGCACGTTCCACACCGCGTCCCGCTCGCCCAGATCGAAGACCGTGTGGAGTCGCTCATCCCCTTGGACGTCGCTCAGCGCGCTGATCTTCCCCGAGGTGATGAGAATCGTCCCGGACCACGCGTCCGCCGACCACACCTCCGTCGGCGGCCCCGACCATGACTCGTAGCGGACATGGACGGAGCCTTTGCCGGAAGGCTGCAAGGTGACGCCGTTGGGGCCGGTGTCCAGCCATTCGCCCTCGGCGGGCAGGCCGATCTCCCAGGCCGAGGGATCGGCGAGGCCGAGCTCCCCGTCCTCGTCCTCCACCGCCACGACGCCGTAGACCTCTCGGAGATTCTCGGGCTCCGTGAACGACCTGATGAGTTCCGCCATCTTCCCTTTTCCGTCTTTCGGGGAGACCGGGCGCCCCGGGGCCGGGGCGCCCGGTCAACGGGTCACGTCACTGGGTGTCGACCCAGAAGATGTCGCTGGTGAGAATCCGGTTGTTCTTGAACCAGAACTTGAGCACCAGGCCGTGCTGAGTGTTCTCAAGGCTTGGGACGTACCATATCGAGAAGTTGTGGGGAGGTTTCGCGTACGCGGAACCCTGGGCGGTGGCCGCGAACGGGAACTCGTCGCAGTCCTTCCCCGCCTTCTTCTCCTTGTCCCAGCCCTTGAACTCGATCTCGCAGGTCCGTTCCGTGAAGCCGTGGTTGGCATCTCTCATCGGCGCGTGCGGAACCCGCGTGAGCGCGTTGCTCGTGCTGCCTCCGGGTATGTCCTTCGGGCCCTTGACGGTGGGGAAGGTCGGTCCTCCCGGCAGGGGATAGGTGACCGCGCCGGGGGTGAGCGCCCTCTTGACGTGGTCGTAGATGTTGGGGAACTTGACTCCCTTCGCGTTCTGGTCCCCGCGCGTCATGACCAGGGACGGCACGTGGGTCATGACCACACAGCCCCCCGGCTCGGCGTTCTTGTACCGCACGTAGTCAGCGGAATCGCAGCGCACCGTGTCGGAGACAGGGCTGTTGACGCTCTTGGGGTGCCTGCCGTCGGGCCATTTGGTCGACATCTGAAGCGTGTACGTGCAGGACCCCAGCTTGTCGAGCCCGTCCATGCGGGTGGAGGTGTACCGGCCGGTGATGTGCCATTCCTGGGCGCTCGCGCCCTTCCACTCGCCGAGGGTGCGGTAGCCGGTCATCCCGCCGCCTCCCGGCAGGGTCTGGCAGGCGGTGTTGTTCATGGAGTCGTGCGGGTCGATCAACGTGTTGCCGAACGCGATGGGGTAGTTGATCGGGGCGCTGCTCGTGTTGTCGACCCAGATGTGCTTGGACACCTCGAACCGGCGCTCGCGCTGCTTGGCCTGGATCCTGATCAGGATCCACCCGGTGGCCTCGCCGTCCTTGCTGCCGTTCCACCACCAGGTGGCGCGCCACCTGTGCATGCGGCAGAACGCGAAGCGGTTCTTCATGTAGCCGTTGTGCATCCTGGCCCGGGTGTCGGTCGTGCACTCGTTGAAGCTGACCTCCTTCGCCTCGTCCTTGCCCGACGGGATCACGCGCTTGACGTCGGCGGGCGTCGGGTCGGCCCCCGCCGCGACGGCCGCCCTGGCCGGGGGCGCCTCGACACGGAACTCCTTCCACGCCGACCAGGCGCCGGTGACGCCGTCGTCCTTGGCCCGCGCCCTCCAGCGCACCGTCCAGCCGTCCTTGAGCGTGCCCGGCGGGACCTGGACGCTCGCCGTGAGGCCCTTGCGCGGGTCCCCGGCGGTGGTGGTCCAGATCACCTTGTCGCCGCGCGCCAGCTCGACCTCGACACCCGCGCGTCCTGCCTGCACGTTCGCGAGCAGGAAGGGCCGCAGGGTGCGGGAGACCGGCTTGCCCTTCACGGTCTCGGCGCCCCGGACGCGCAGCGCGTCGACCGTGGCGCCGTCCCTGGCGCCGTCCTTCGCCGCCGCCCGCGCGCCGAACGCGGTCTGGAAGTACCACGTGTACGGGCTGACGACGTTGCCGGCGGCGTCCTTCGCGCCGTCCACCTGGGCCTCGTAGACGCCCCAGAGCGGCTCGGCGGGGGTGAAGGTGGCCTGCGTGCCGTCGCCGCTCGCGGCGGTCACGCCGGTGACGTCCGTCTCCTCGAACAGGTTGTAGAGGGTGATCCGGGCGCCGGTGACGGGCTCGCTGAAGCGCACGGTCACCTGCGTGTCCTGGCCGACGTCCTCGGCGCCGTCCTCGGGCGTGGTGGTGACCACGGTGGGCGGGGTGGTGTCCGGGCCGCCGGTGGGCGTCGGGGTCGGCGAACCTGAGCCGTCCCGGTAGGTCACGGTGAGCAGAGGACGTACCGCCTGGTCCGTGAAGCGCGAGCCGCGGAACCCGCGGTCGTACACGGGCGCGGTGCCGGACTCGTCGGCGCCGCGCAGCACCAGGCCGTTGTTCGCCGTGCCCGCCGCCCAGTTCTGGGCGATCTCGGTCACCGGCCACGTCCAGGTGGTGTCCGCGGGCGGCTCGCCGTTCGCGCAGGGGGCGGGGTCGCGTGCCACCGACTCGCCGGACCCGGTGTCGGCGGGCCGGTTGGACCAGTTCAGCGTGCCGGTGCTCCAGGAGCCGGTCACCCGCCGGGCGGTGATGCCCGACCCGGCGCCGCCACACCCGTAGGAGTAGGCGTTCCGCAGTTCCAGCCGCGCGTCGGTCACGGTCTTCCCCGCGATGGCGCTCGTGTCGAACCTCAGGTACGAGCGCTCGTAGACGGTGTCGACGCCGTTGTCCCAGGCGCCGGCCCACACGGTGTCGCTCGATCCGTCCACCGCCCCCTCGCTGTCGATCCACGCGTCGTCCTGGACCGGCAGGGTCACCGTGTGGGACGTGCCCTGCTCGGGGCCGCGCAGTTCGAGCGCGTCGGCGTACAGCGTGACCGCGCCGGCCGGGTACGAGACCCGCAGTTGCGCCGTGGCGGCGTTGGGCGGCAGCGAGTACTCCTGCTCGACGGGGCTCCAGGTGTCCGCGGGCAGCGGGTAGGAGTCCACGCTGGAGGTGATCAGCGTCCCCGAGGAGTCGAAGAAGTCGACGCCGTACTGGACCGTCGTGTCCCCGCCCGTGGGGTAGAACGCCCCGGCGACCGCGTGCAGGTAGCCGGGGTCGACCCGGATCCCCGCCTCGGAGCGGAGGGTGACGGTGCCCGTGCCGGCCGAGGGCACGAGCTTGGCCGACGCCGTGGCCTCGTGCGCCTTCTCGGTCGAGCGCTGGAGCGTGCCCTCCGCCGCCGTCCACGGCGCCGTCTCGGTCTCGAAGTACGGGTTCGCGTTGAGGACCCTGGTCGGCGGCACCGGGGTCGGCTCAGGGTTGGGCGTGGGCGTGGGAACGCCCGGCGGGAGCGTCGGCTCCGGATCCTTGGCGGCCTCCGCCACCTCCTCGTCGGTGAGGTCGTCCGGATAGTACGCGCCGAGCAGCGGCTCCTCGACCGACCTGCCGTTCGCCGCCGCGTCCTGCTGCGCCTCCTCGGGCGTGATGGCACGGCCGGGCGCCTCGTCGCCGTCGTACATGTTGCTCGCCGCCCACTGCTTGTCCTCCTCGTAGGAGGACGCGGGGAGCGGCTCGTCGCCCGGGTACTCGCGGATGACGGCCAGCGGCTCGTCCGGCGCGTCGTACTCGACGAACAGCACGGGGCCGCGGCCGTCGACGCCGGCCCACTCGGTGCTCAGGAACTCGCGGTAGTTCGAGGTGCCGCTGGTGTCACCGTAGGCGGCGATCTGCAGTCCGTAGTTCGCGGAGCCGTTGGCCCATGCCTGCACGATGCCCTCGATGGAGTAGTACAGCTCCTTCGACGGCTGGTTGCAGTTGACGTAGTTGTTGCCGGCCTTCCTGATGCGGCCGACGCCGCCGCCCTTGATCGCCTGCCCCGTGTTGGTGGTGGACGGCTGCCGGTCCCAGCGAAGGTTGACCGAGCTGGAGGAGTTCAGCGCCCAGTCGCTGGTGACGCGCCTGACGACCATCTTCGGCGTGTCGTCGGGTCCGCCGCAGTGGGTGGTGAGGTAGTTCCAGGGACGCACGTCGGCGTTGAGGATCGGCCGGCCGTACCAGGGGGCGCCGCTCAGGTTGTACTTCAGGTAGGAGCGGTAGATGTAGTACGAGCTCTCGCCGTCGAAGTTGTTCCGGCCCGCGACGATCGCGTCCATGTACTGCTGGCCGGTGCCCACGGCGTACCGGGGGTCGCTGCCGACGAACGTGTCGGAGGGGAAGCCGGCGCCGTACCACGGGGTGGGGTTGGCCAGCAGCGTGACCGGATAGGTGGTCGCCGGGTCGGCCAGGAACGCGGCGTCCGGCTTGTACACGAGGTCGGTCCCGTCGATCGTGACGGGGACGCCGCTGACCCTCGCCGAGGCCAGCGATCGCGCGGCGCCGGCGTCGAGCATCGTGCCAGGGGAGAGGTCGGCGACCTTCTTGCCCTCGTCCAGCACCTCGGCTTGACCGGACTTCATGCGATATTTCAGGCCGGCGCCGGGGTCGATGGGGAGGCGGAAGGTCACCGGCTTGGCGGGCCGCTGCCTGATGACGATCTTCTGCCGGACGCCGGTCGCGGCCACCTGCACCACCAGGTCGACCCCGGGACCGTAGGCGTCGGCGTAGGTCGCGCTGTCGCCGGACAGCGCCGGAGCCGGCAGCTTGGCCGCGGACGCCACCTGCGCCGACCCGTCGGCGGTCCTGACGCGCAGCAGGGCGGTGTCGCCGCCGGGCGACAGGCGCACCTCGTCCTTGACCGACTTCGGCCTGACGGCCGACCCGTCGCGGACGAGGGTGGTGTCGATCGCCTGCCACTTCCCGCCGCGGTCCTTGAAGCGCACCGGGGTCTGGTAGACGTACGTGCCGACCGTCTTGCCGTTCGCGTTGGCGACGGTCGTCATGTTCTCGGTGTTGAGGCTGGGGATCTCGACCGGCTTGCCCAGCTTCTTGGCCTCGGCCTTGGCGGCGTCGACGGGCCCGGGAGCGGGAGTGGGGACCGGAGGCGGCGCGGCCGACGCGGTCCCGGGAAGCGCGGTGATGAGAGAGGTGACGAGCAGTACTGCGGTGAGCGAGGCGCGGCGTCTGCCGCTGGGTAATCTCCGCGCTCCGTGAATGAGTGTGTTCACTCTGTCCTTCGCATGATCGGCGGTCAGGTCCGCGCTGATCTTCACACCCGTCCGGAATGTTGTAAAGCATCAAAATCGTGAGCGGTCCGGCATTCTCCGTGTTCTTTGAATTTCGCCGTCTCGCGGGGCTGGATTTGTGGCGGACCTCGTGATTTATAATCGGCCTGCCGTCGTGACGTGCACCGTTCGTCGCCGTGGTGACGTGGTATACGCGCTGTTCAGAAGGGGTGACGTACGGTTCGGATTGAGACGGGGCCGCGCGGGTTCGCGGGAAAACAATGTGACGGCGTCGTCGCTTTCCGTTGACTAGGCGGGGTGCCGTGCGGGCCGGGACGGAAGCCGGAGTTCCGGTGGGCGGACCGGGGTGTCCGCGGCCCTTCTGGGAGGTCTTCCTCCGGGGGCGATTTTCGTGCGCGCCGGATGCCGTTTCTCGATGACACGCCCGCGTGCGTTCTTATGAAGCGCCTTATGTGTGCGTCCGGGCCGCGCGACCGCGGTGGGAACGGCCGCGGGAAAAGAAACGGCGCCCGCGGATGGGCGGGCGCCGCGCACGGAGGGGCGGAGGTCAGCGGAAGGCGTCCAGGCCGGTGAGGGTGCGGCCGAGGGTGAGGGCGTGGACCTCGTCGGTGCCCTCGTAGGTCGCGACCGTCTCCAGGTTCACCATGTGCCGCATCACCGGGTACTCGAGGGTGATGCCGTTCGCGCCGTGGATGCTCCGGGCCGTCGCCGCGACCCGCTGCGCGGCGCGCACGTTGGCGAGCTTGCCGAAGCTGACGTGCGCGTGCGTGGCCCGGCCCTCGTCCTTCAGGCGGCCGACGCGCAGCGCCGTCATCATCGCGTGGTTGACGTCCACCAGCATGTCGGCGAGCTTGGCCTGCGTGAGCTGGAAGCCGGCGATGGGCCGGCCGAACTGCGTCCGGTGGACGGCGTAGTCGAGCGCGGCGGCCAGGCACGCCCGCGCCGCCCCCGCGGCCCCCCACACGATGCCGTACCGCGCCTCCGAGAGGCACGACAGCGGCGCCTTGAGCCCGTCCGCGCCCGGCAGCAGCGCGTCGCCGGGCAGCCGCACGCCGTCCAGCACCAGTTCGGAGGTGATCGACGCGCGCAGCGACAGCTTCCTGTGCACGAGGTTCGCCGTGAAGCCCGGCGCGGAGGTGGGCACCACGAAGCCGCGGATGCCCTCGTCGGTCGCCGCCCAGACGATCGCGACGTCGGCCACCGAGCCGTTGGTGATCCACATCTTCGTGCCGTCCAGCACCCAGTCGCCGCCGTCGCGGCGCGCGCGGGTGCGCATCGAGCCCGGGTCGCTGCCGGAGTCCGGCTCGGTGAGGCCGAAGCAGCCGATCACGTCCCCCGACGCCATGCGCGGCAGCCACTCGTCCTTCTGGCCGGGCGAGCCGTACTTGTGGATCGCCGTCATCGCCAGCGACCCCTGCACGGACACGAAGCTGCGCAGCCCGCTGTCCACGGCCTCCAGCTCCCGGCACGCCAGGCCGTAACTGACCGCGTTCGTGCCCGCGCAGCCGTACCCGGTCAGGTGCATGCCGAAGACGCCCAGCTTGCCGAACCCCTTGGCCAGGCCGCGCGGGTCGGGGAGGGTGCCGGCGTCGAACCAGTCGGCGACGTGCGGCAGAAGCTCGGCGCTCGCGTAGGCCCGCACCGCGTCGCGGATCGCGCGCTCCTCGTCCGAGAGCTGCCGGTCGACTTCGAGAAAGTCCTGCGAATCCATACCGTCACCGTGAAAAGGGTCGCGGAGGTGCCCGTCTGGGCCGCTCCTGTTACCAGCAGCCAATCACAGCCCCTCTTGGCGCCCGCAACGTCCCCGAGCGGGACGACGGGTCTCATCCGCCGGCGGCGTCCCCGTTCTCCCAGCGCAGCAGGTCGCCCGGCTGGCACTCCAGCGCCTCGCACAGCGCGGCCAGCGTCGTGAACCGCACCGCCTTGGCACGGCCGTTCTTCAGCACCGCCAGGTTGGCGGGCGTGATCCCGACGCGGTCCGCGAGCTCGCCCACGGACATCTTCCGCTTGGCCAGCATCACGTCGATGTCGACGACGATCGGCATCAGATCACCTCGTCCAGCTCGGCCCGCATCCGTGTCGCCTCGATGTCGCGCGCGACGGCCTGGGCGAGCAGCATGCGCAGCACGAGCACGATGAGGGCGACCCCGAAGATCGCCACCATGACCCCGCCCATCATGAGGATCATGCCAGGGGGGACGGCATCGCCGGGCGCCAGGAGGAAGGCGAGCGCGGCCATCAGGAGGGCCGCCGCCACGACCGCGCCGATCACGACGTCCACGTACCGGAAGGCGGCGTGGGAGAACACCGTGCCGCGCGCCACCATCGCCACCAGCCGCCACACGCAGACCAGGACGACCTCGACCATGACCATGCCGAGCACGGCGATCGTCAGGAACGGGACGCGCAGCGGCGCGAAGCCGGGGTCGGCCCCCTCCAGGTCCGCGGCCATCAGCGGCGCCATCACGGCCTGCACGAACACCGAACCGGCGAGCAGCGCCACGAGCACGGCGCGCAGCGCGAGCACTGTCAGCTTCCCCATCGTCTCTCCCTCGATCGATTGACGATGGAAACCTATCGAAATTCGATAGCCCCGACTAGAGGGTGAGCCGGAGGACAGGCGCGGGGGCTGGGCGGACGTCCGGAGTCTGTAGCGGGCGGACCGTTCGGGGGGGGGGGCGTGGGCGGGCGGACCCGGTCCCCGTCGCGCTCGTGGACGAGTCGCGCGGCATCGAGGGGCCGGGTCCGCGTCTCTCCCGGATGTCCGGGCTGCCGCAGGCCTCTGGGCCGGGTCTACCGCGCGCCGGGCGGGGTCGCGCCGCCGGGCCCGCCAGGCGCCTGCGGGGCCTGTGCCTGCTGGGCCAGGGCCGGCGGCTGCGCGTCGCCGGCCGCCGGCTGCATCATGGGCCTGTCGTGGTGCGGATGCGGATGCGGCCTGGGCAGGGGCGTCGGCAGGGGGACCGGCCGCGGGTAGTGGACATGTGGGGTGCCGCCGTACCACCAGTAAGGCGGGTACTGCGGCGTGGGATACGGCCACCCGGGGACGACGACCGGCGGATACGTCGGCGGGATGGGAGTGCCGCCGTTGGCCGGGACGCACTCGTACTGAGGGCACGGCGTGGTGAAGCACTGCTTGGGCGAGTACACGCAGACATAACCGGGCGGGCACTGCACGGACCCGCAGCCCCCCGGCGCGCACGCGGCCTGCCGAGCCGCGGCCGGGACGGCCTGCTGGGCCGCGGCCGGGACGGACTGCGAGAGCGTGAGCCGCGCGGCCGGCGCGGGGCGCGCCGCGTTGGCCGGCACGGTGGCCGCGGAGAACGACAGCCCGATCAGGGCGGTCGCGATGACGATTGCTGTTCGGAACATCCGGAACTCCGAATCCTTTTCCGCGCCGACTCCGTGGGCCCCACATCGGAAATCGGCACGATTGTGAGCCAGGCGGGGCACAGGCCTTTCGACCTGCTTAGATGGTCGCATTATGCGACCGTCCTCCACCGGAGATGACGGAATCGCCAAGGCCAGGAATTGGCAACGATGCCGATGATCTCGCAGCTCAACCGATCCCCGCCCTGGGTGGCCCTCCCAATGCCAGGCAATTACCGTCAATATCCGATATTCGGCCTGAGGCGCCCATTGTCGGCAGATGACGCTGCGAACCACGTCCCGGCCGTGAATCGCGGCGAGGCGTCGACCGCCCATTCTCTCGCCATTGCTGGTATCAGACGGTGGCCGCCGATACGTTCGGGAACCCCGAATCGACACGTGCGGGGAAACACGTCCGGCGAGGTGTCAGTCCTCCGCGCCGGAGACGGCCGGGTCCTTGGCGAAGGCGAGGATGCGCGCGTTGGCCAGGACAGGCCGCTCCAGCGGTACGGCGTGGCCGGCGCCCGGCACTATCTCGGCGTGGGCGACGGGCAGGAACTCGCCGGCGCGGGCCAGGGCGTGGCGGGGCCGCACCAGGGTGCTGCGCTCGCCGAGGATCACCTGCACCGGCACGGTGACACGCCGCAGTTCCTCATCGCCGAAGGCGCGTGCGGGGCGGCGGTTGGGACGGAAGGCACGGGCGCCGATCATGACCGGTCTCATGATCTCCGGACGCTCGACGAGGGCGTGGTTGGCCAGCAGTCGCGCCAGTGCCGGCCGCCAGCGCCGCGGGGCCGCCATGCCCAGGGCGCCCAGCGCCATGGTGAGCATGAACCTCGGCGGCACCTTCCCCAGTCCGCCGGGGTCGAGCAGGGTGAGCGTGCTCAGCCGATCGGGCCCGTATATGCCCTGGTTGAGGGTGAGCCATCCGCCGTAGGAGAGCCCGACCAGGTGGACCTGTCGCAGCCCGAGGCCGGCGAGGACCTGGTCGAGCCAGGCGGCGGCGTCGGCGGAGCCGGTCACCGGCGCCCGCTGCTCGCTGCCGCCGGGGTCGTCGATCGTGTCGATCGCGTAGACCGGGTGCTCGCGTCCGAGGGCGGTGATCTGCGGGTACCAGGTGGAGGCGTTGGCCCCGTGCCCGTGCAGCAGGACGATCGGCTCGGCCTTCGCGGCGCCGTACCGGTACACGCGGGTCGTGCCGAACGTGGTCTCGACGTCGAACCGGTCATAGGGGCGTGGCCACAGCGCCATGGCCCGCTCGTACGCCTCCAGGAACCGTTGCTTTGCCGCCGGGCTGGTGAACTGTCCGATCTGTCCGCGTGCGCCGCCGTCCTTCATGTATGCACCTTTCGCCGACTTGGTACAGCCGTACCCTATACATATGTACCATATACACTCGTACCATCGAGTGGGCATGCCGAACAGCGAGGTCTCCATGGGACGCAGCGACGACCGTGACATCCGGCGCCGCCAGATCGCCGCAGCGCTGCTGCGGGTCGCGGGCGCCAAAGGGCTGCACGCCGCCACGATGCGGGCGGTCGCGGCCGAGGCCGGCGTCTCGCTGCACCTGGTGCAGCACTACTTCGAGACCAAGGAACAGCTGATGCTGTTCGCGCTGCGCCACCTGGCAGAGCGCATGGCGACGCGGATCAAGGAAGACCTCGGCGCGCTCGGCGCCGCCCCGGCGCCGCGCCAGGTGATCGAGACCGTTCTGACCCGGGCGTTGCCCACCGACGAGGAAAGCCGCGTCTTCCACCTCGTCTACACTTCGTACGCCATGCTCGCGGTCACCGACGCCGCACTCAGGCACCAGCCCTTCCTCGCCGCCCCCGACGCGATGGAGCGGTTCGTCGCCGAGCAGGTACGGCTGGCGCAGGAGTCGGGAGACATGCCGCGGGGTGTCGACCCCGCCCTCACGGCCGCCGCCTTGGTCGCGATGTCGGCCGGGCTGGGCACCAGCGTGCTGCTGGGGCAGCGAAGCGCCGAGGACGCGCTGACGGTGATCCGCCAGACCCTGGGCGGTCCCGCGCCGGACGCTGCCACGGGCGCGTGAGCCGGCCGGAGGCGCGCGCGACCGCGATGCTTCTCCGAGCGAGGCCGTCGTCCGGGGTGCCGTCAGGTCCCGCGGGACGGTTCGCCGGCGAGGTGCTCGATGACGCGGGCCACGGTCTTCGGGGACTTCAGGTCGGCGCCGTGGTCGTGGCCGCGCATGATGACCCGCTTGCTCTCCGGGATCACGCGGGCGAGGGCGTCGAGGCGTTCGGCGAGGTGGGACGGGCTGCTGTCGCCGCCGAGCAGCACCGTGCGGACGCGGATCCGTTCGTAGGCGTCGAGGCGCACGCCGAGCGCGTCGATCGCCTCCAGGTCGTCGAGCTGGCACGAGATCAGGGCGCGGTAGCGCGGCATCATCGCCGTCAGCGCGGCGGCCGGCCACGCCTGCCAGGACGGCAGGCCGACGGTGTGGCGGAAGACGAGTGCCATCGCCGTGCCCGGCCTGCCCGCGGCGACGGCGGCCCGCGCCCGCCCGAGGATCTCGCCGTTCTCTCCACTCAGGGGCGTGGCGGTCACGGCCGGCGGCTCGAAGGCGACCGCCCCGGTGAACGAGGACGGGGACGCGACCAGCGCCTCCAGCGCCACGACCGCGCCTGAGGAGTGCCCGTACACGACGACCGGCCCGCCGACGGCGGCGACGACCGCGAGGACGTCCCCGGCCTCCTCGGTGACGGTGCACGGCGCGGGGTTCGTGCGCTTGAGGTCGTTCCGGTACTGGCGGCGGTGCAGGCGGATCACGCGGAAGCGCGGGGTGAGGCACGCGGCGAGCCGTGCCGTCCGGCGTCCGTCGTCCAGCCCCGGTCCGATCATCACGATGACGGGACCCTGTCCCTCGTCGTAGCCGCGGACCTCGGTCCCGTCGCCCGCGGTCGCCAGGGACCGCTCAGGTGTGGCGGACATGCGTCCTCCTGTTCGTGCGCACGTCTGGACGCGCGCCGACAAGCTTCCTTAGCAGCGCTAAATTAGGCTTAGCGCTGCTAAGGTGTCAACAATGAGGAACAAGCGGCCAGGGCTCACCCGGCGGGTCCTGGTCGAGACGGCGCTGCGGCTCCTCGACGAGACGGGCCTGGAAGGGCTGACCGTGCGGCGCCTCGCCGCCGAGCTGGGCGTCCAGTCACCGGCCCTGTACTGGCACATCCGCACCAAGCAGGAACTGCTCGACGAGATGGCCGACGCGATCATCCAGGCCGCCGGCATGGGGCCGCCCCGCGAGGGCGAGACCTGGCAGGACTGGCTGTGCCGCCGCGCGACCGCCTACCGCGCCTCCCTGCTCGCCCACCGAGACGGCGCCCGCATCGTCGCCACCGCCCGCCGCCTGAGCCCCGAGACGGTCGAGCTCTTCGAGGCCGAACTCGCCGCCATGACGTCCCACGGCTTCACCCCGGCCGTGGCCCTCCGCACGATCACGACCGTGACGTACTACGTCAACGGCTTCGTCCTCCAGGAACAATCTCAACCGGAGCCCCAGGACCGGCCCCACCCCGAGCCCCCCTCACCCCCCGGCCTCCCGGACCCCGCCGCCATGCCCACCCTGCTGGCGGCCGTCCACCAGGGCGGAAACCCCCTCGGTGACCAGGCCTTCGCCCACGGCCTCCAAACGTTGATCAGAGGCACCGAGACGTCCATGACCGGCACGACACGCTGACCCGCGGCCGCTTGACCCGCCTCGCCCGCACTCTGCGGTTCTTTCCTTACCTCGGTGGTAATCGACGTCGCGCACGTGGACCGAGAGAGTCTGCGGTATGAACGGTCCTCGCCTCCGGCTCGGGCTGCTTTTCCCAGGGGGCTCCCGCCCCCTTCGACCCCCAGTGCGCGGGCTGTGAAATGGGACCGGAATTCATTGCCAGGCACACACGCGGACGTTGATGATGTGACCGGCTTCAGGCTGTACCGGCTACCGGACATCGTCGGTGGGATAGCGAATGCGGTCGCCGTCCGCACGCGTGACGTCACTGGCGTCCTCACGGCCTACACACTGGGGTCGAAGAAGGCGGGAGCCTCGTTGAGAGGTTACGAATAGTCCATCCCGCCACGCATAGCGGGATCACCTCGCATAATCGCGTGGGAGATCGCGAGAATACGGGCGGGTTGTTGCTCGGGGGCGTATCACTCCTCGCCGGAGAAACGCTCCCATGCGGACTGGCGGGTGATGCCGAGAGACTCGCCGATCCTACTCCAGGTGACACCGCGTCGGCGCAGTTCCTGCACCCAGGAGCGCAGGTCGGCTTCGGCCTGGTCGATGTGCGCGGCGACCCGCGGAATGTGCGCCAGCATCTCTTCGTCGGTCAGCGTGTCCCAGACAAGCATTTCCGATCGCGCGGGCTTTTCAGGGGTGCTCTCGATGACCGCCGCGGCGAGAGCCACGCACTCGTTACAGATGTACACACCGGCGCCGGCCACGAGCTTGCCGACTTCGCTGCTCGGCTTACCGCAGAAGGAACACTGGGCGATGTCCGCCAGCGTTTCAGGGGATGTCACAGAACACTCCTCATCTGTCAGGGCGTCCCTGACAGGATAGGCCGTCAGGATCTCCCTGACAACTGATCTGTGCGTCGTCCTGTCCTTGGCGTACCGCCGACGGTGCTCAGCGGCAGGCGATCGCCCCCAATGACGGACGCTCCTAGCTGCTGGTTCTCCGGATCCTGACCCACGCCGCCTGGCGCAAGAGCAGCAGGAGCGGCGCCAACGGCGCTTGCGTAGAGTCGGCGGAATTGAAGGGGGTGGCCGTGGTTCGCGACAGCAAGAGGTCGAAGGGTGCGGTCCTGACCTTCGATGAGAAGGAGTGGCGCGTCTTCTTGGGCATGTTGAAGAGCGGTCACCTCACCCGCGGTGGATAAGGCACGTTGATCAATGGCAGAGGCCTGGTCCCGCTCCTGCCAACGCTTCTGGACACTCGCCGTATACGGTGCCAGGACGACATCCCAGCCGACCCGGCGCCAGACCACGGACATCTTGACAGCGAAGCCGCAGTAAGCCTGTCGTCTCAAACACTCGGCTCCGCTGTCGGTTGCCGTTTCGCCGACGTAGGTTCTGCTGCCCCTCTACGGCTTGCACGCTGGGGGTCGAAGGGGCGGGAGCCCCCTGGGGAAAACAGCCCGAGCCGGAGGCGAGGACCTTTCTAAGGCCGGCTCTTGCTTCACGCGGACACTGGGCGACGCGCGCGGTCAGGGCCAGGACCAGCGGATGCCGATGAGGCCGGGGTGGAGGGTCGCAGCGGCCAGGTGGACGGCGTGGTGGGTGTTCAGGGTGAGTTCGGTGGCCGCGAGTTCGCCGAGGGCGGGGCCGCGGCGGGCGAAGCGGTGGATGCGTACCGGGAGTTCGTCCGGGTCGAAGGCCACCCGGAGCACGTACTGCCCGGCGGGGTGGCGGAAGCCGCGTTCGTAGTCGTGCGCCTCGACGCCGCTCAGGTCGCTGATCTCGTAGCGCATCACGTGCGTGTCGCCGACCCGCAGCACCCGGTCGAACAGGAGCTCGGCGACGATCAGCCCGGCCGGCGCGTCGCGCCGGATCCGTCCCACCCGGCAGTCCTGCACGGCCCGGATCGTCACGAGCGCGACGTCGCACCCCGCGTCGCCCTGGTAGATCATGATGTACCGGTCGGCGCCGTCCTCGTGTGCCTGCACCACCTGCAGCGTCTCCCGGGCGGCCGTGCTGCGGTCGGGGCCGATGCGCACCGACTCGTACATGCCGAGGATGTGCAGCCGCCGGTCGTCGGCGACGGCGCCGAGCTCGTCGAGGATGTCCGCCAGCGCCCGCGCGGGCCGCAGCAGCGTCGAGTACGCCACGCCGGGGGCTCGGCCGCGCGGCTTGGGCGGGCCGAGGAGCTGGATCAGCGAGCGGGGCGGCAGCTCCAGGATCTCCTCCAGCGCCAGGACGGCGCGTAGCGACTCCGGCCGCTCGGGCCGGCGCAGCCCTTGCTGCCAGTAGCTGAGGGTGCTCACCGCCACCTGGAGCCCGCGCTGCGCCAGCCGGTGCCGCAGGCGTTCCAGGGTCAGCCCACGCGCCTCGACCGCGGCGCGCAGGGCCGCGTGAAAGGGTCCGGCGCGAAGCGCGGTTTGGAGCTCGTCCGCCACGTTGTGAATGTTCACAGATTTCCACAGATTCGGCATCCGGGGGAGAGCGTCGTGAATACCCCCTTCCACAGCGATTCGTCTAGGCGCTTTGCCGGTGCTTGTCGGCCTGTCGCCGCAGGTCGAGGATCCGATGCACCATCCCCCCAGCAAGAGGAGCTCTCATGTTCCGCCTAGCCGTGGCCCTCGCCCTGGCGGCGACCGCCTGGATCTCGACCACCGCCCCCGCCAACGCCTACACCTGGTACAAGCTCAACTTCACCGAGCAGGCCCAGGAGTATTCGAACTGGTGCTGGGCCGCCACCGGCAACTCCGTCGCCGCCTACTACGGCTACAACTACAGCCAGAACCAGTTCTGCAACCTGGCCTTCAACCGCGGCGTCAACACGAGCTGCCCCAACAACCAGGCCACCCTCGCCAACGACCAGACCGCGTTCCGCCAGATCGGCATCAACCCCGGCAGCTACGTCTCCGGCTACCTGACGTACGCGGCGATCGTCAGGGAGATCGACGCCGAGCGCCCGATCATGGCCCGCATCCAGTGGACCAGCGGCGGCGGCCACATGGAGGTCATCTACGGCTACGACAAGAGCCAGTCGTGGGTCTACTGGTCCAACCCGTGGCCGTCGAGCACCCGCTACAACTGGACGACCTACAGCTACTACGTCTCGAACGGCTCGTTCTTCTGGACGCACTCACTCGACTACATCGGCGCGTGAGGGAGGCCACCGTCATGAAACTCATCGCCACGGCAGCGGTCCTGACCGCGCTGTTCCTGTCCGTTCCCGCCGCCGCGATGGCGGATCCCGGCGCATCCGCCGGGGCCCCCGTCTCCGGCTCCTCCGTCCAGGCCGCCGTCCCCGGCGCGCCGAGCCCGGACGACGTCGCCGCCGCCAAGGCCGCGGCGGCGGGCGCGCGCGACACGGTCGGGCGCTTCTTCGCCACCAAGGGCCGGCAGGCCAAGACCCAGGTGGCCCCGATGGCCGCCCAGGTCGACGGCCCCACGGTCGCCGTCAACGACCTCAACCCCGACTTCGTCTCCGGCCGTTCCCCGCAGATCGCCCGCTTCTCGTTCCTCGCCACCCAGGCCAACGCCTCCGACGGCCAGACGGCCTCCGTCTGGACCACCCGCGCCCCGTCGGGCGCGTGGGTCGTCAGCAACATCGCGAGCGGCGCCGACGAGCAGCGGTACGGCGCCCAGGCCGGCGTCGTCTTCCGCGAACCTCAGATCAACGCCTGGTACGCCCTGCGTGACGGCAGGGTCATGCCCCTCAACCCCGAGGCCGTCCAGTCGATCGGCGCGGCCGGCGTCGCGCCGGCCGACTACCAGCGGCTGACCCGGCAGCGCTACGCGGCCAAGCTCCCCGGCTCCGCCTACGCCAGGGACGGCTACGCGGGCGGCTACGGCATCTCACCTCAGGCGGCCGGGCACGGCCGGACGCCTGGGGTGAGCGCCCACGGCCGCGCCACGCAGGCGGACACCACCCTCCTGCCGTGGACCGCCGGCGGCGCGACCCTCGTGCTCGCCTTCGGCGTCATGGCCTTCCTCCGCCGCCGCGCCACCTGACCCACCACCACCCGCCCCCGTACCACCCGACAGGTCGAGGTACGGCCCCGGCCCGCGCCTTCGAAGCCACGAGCCACGAAGGCGCGGGCCGGTTCCATGTCGAACGCGGCCGTGATCAGTCGTCCAGGGAGCGGAGGCGCTTGGACTTCGGGGTCATCAGATTCTTCAGGGCGCGGTCGAAGGCGCTGCCGAAGGGGTTGTCCTGGACGAGGTAGGTCCAGGTGGCGGTGGGGCGTTTGAGGTCGTTGTCGAGGGCGTCGAGGCCGTCGGCGGTGATCGTGGCGGTGTCGAAGGTTTCGGTCGAGCGGCGTTCGACCTCCTCCAGCAACTGCCGGTAGGCGGCGACGCCCTCGCGGTGGAACTCGTCGAGGGGTTGCAGGCGGTGGCCGAGGCCGCGCAGGTGGATGCCCTCGCGCACGTCGGACATGAAGCCGAGGTGCTCGGTCCAGCAGCGGTCGAGGTGGTAGAGGACGATCTGCCGCGCGGCCTCGCGCAGGACCTGCTCGCCGGCCTGCTCGCGCAGCTCGTCCCAGCGTTCGGGGCGGGCGGCGGCGAGGGCGTCGGCGGCGGCCTCGCCGCGCAGGACCTTGTCGCGCTGCTCCAGGACCTGGGCGCGCTGCCGTTCGAGCAGGCGGGTGTAGCGCCAGGTGTTGCGGTGGATCTCCAGGTGGGAGCCCTCGGCGACGCGCTGGGCGTGGCCGACGATGTACCCGGCGCGCTTGCTGCGCACGACGCCGGTCTCGTCGTCGGCGGACGGCAGGGACTCGTGCGGCGCGTAGTGGGTGATCAGGTCGTCTTCGAGGCTCACGTAGAACACCGACCCGCCGGGGTCGCCCTGGCGGCCGGCACGGCCGCGGAGCTGGTCGTCCAGGCGGCTGCTGGCGTGCCGGCCGGCGCCGATGACGTACAGGCCGCCGAGTTCGGCGACGCCCTCGCCGAGCCTGATGTCGGTGCCGCGCCCGGCCATCTGGGTGGACACGGTGATCGTGCCCTTCTGCCCGGCGTAGGAGATGATCGCGGCCTCTTCGGCGTCGTTCTTGGCGTTGAGGACCACGCACTCCAGGCCCTCGTGGTGGAGGTCGGCGGCGAGGCGCTCGGACTCGGAGACGTCGAGGGTGCCGATGAGGATGGGGCGGCCGGCCTCGTGGACGCGGGCGATCTCTTCGACCAGGGCCATGCGCATGTCCACGACGTGGCCGAAGACGCGGTCGGGCTCGTCGACGCGGACGCAGGGACGGTTGGGGGGGATGACCGCGACCTTGAGGTCGTAGAACTCGCGGAGCTGGTCCTCCACCGCGACCGCCGTACCCGTCATGCCGCATATTTCGGGGTATCGGCTGAGCAGCCCTTGAATGGTGATCGAGTCCAGCACCTCACCGGTCTGGCTCGCCGGGAGCGCCTCCTTGGCCTCGACGGCCGCCTGCAGGCCGTCCGGCCACCGCTGCAGCGTGGCCACCCGCCCGCGCGACTGGTTGACGAGCTGGATGCGCCCGTCGCGCACGAGGTAGTCGACGTCCCGGGTGAGCAGGGCGTGCGCGTGCAGGGCCAGGTTGATCTGGGTGAGGACCTCGGGCGTCTCGTACAGGTTGATCTCGCCCATGGCCTTCTCGACCGCGTCGGTGCCCTTGGCGGTGAGGTAGACGTTGAGCCCCTGGTCGTCCACCTCGTAGTGGTAACCGCGGGACAGGCGCCGCACCAGCTCGGCGGCCTCGGGCGCGTCGAGGCCCGGGTCGGCGGCGCCGGCGAGGACGAGGGGGACGCGCGCCTCGTCCACCAGCACCGAGTCTGCCTCGTCGATCAGCGCGACCTGCGGCTCGGGGACGATGACGTCGTCGGGGGAGGTGGCGATGCGGTCGCGCAGGACGTCGAAGCCGATCTCGCTCACCGAGGCGTAGACGACGTCCTTGGCGTAGGCGTCGCGGCGCTCGGCGGGGGTGGAGGACTGGCTGATCCAGCCGGCGGACACCCCGAGCGCCTCGTACAGCGGTCCCATCCACTCGGCGTCGCGGCGGGCGAGGTAGTCGTTGACGGAGATGACGTGGACGCGCCGGCCGCGCAGGGCGTACCCGGCGGCGGCGATCGCGCCGGAGAGGGTCTTGCCCTCACCGGTGGCCATCTCGGCCACCTGTCCGTGCAGCAGGGCCAGGGCGCCGACGAGCTGCACGTCGAACGGGCGCATGTCGATCGTGCGGCGGGCGGCCTCGCGGGCTATCGCGCAGAACTCGGCGAGGTCGTCCATGCGTGGCGCGGGAAGTTGATCGGCCTCCCGGAGTCTGTCCTCATGCGTGGCGGCCTGGGTGGCCACACGCTGAAAAGGGCTGATGTTCGCGCTCCCGGGACGATCCAGGAGGTTTCTTATCAACTGCGATATCGAGGCCACATTCCCTCCAACGGCTTCCACTGTAGCGGCGTTCCCGCCATTGATCACTCAGGTGCTGTGCGCGGCGATGTCCTGGCGCGCCGGGCCCTGGCGGGTGGAGAGCGGGACCTCCTTGATGAAGAAGGCGAGGACGAGGCCGACCGCGACGATCGGCGCGACGTACAGGAAGATCGGGGGCAGCGCCTGGGCGTACGCGCGGGCGATCGCCGTGCGCACCGGCGGGGGGAGCTGGTGCACCATCTGGGGCGTGATCGCGTTGACGTCCCGCACCGGCAGCCGCGCCCCGCCGGCCGCGATGGCGTCCGACAGGCGGTTGATGAACGTCGCGCCCACCAGCGAGGTGCCGAGGGACGCCCCGGTCTGCCGGAAGTAGTTCACCGCCGAGGTGGCGGCGCCCACGTCGCGGTGGGCGACCGAGTTCTGCACGATCAGCACGAGCGTCTGCAGGACCATGCCGAGCCCGAACCCGGCGACGAACATGTAGACGCCGTTGAGCACCATCGAGGAGTCGGCCTTCATGCGCGACAGCAGCACCAGGCCGGCCACCAGCAGCGCGAGGCCGAGGATGGGGAACAGGCGGTAGCGGCCCGTGGCGGAGATGATCCGGCCGGAGCCGATGGAGGTGATCGTCATCCCGGCCACCATGGGGAGCATCAGCAGGCCGGACTGCGTGGCGCTCGCGCCGTTCACCATCTGCAGGAACGTCGGCAGGTAGGCGATCATGGCGAACATGCCGATGCCGACGAACACCGACACGGCGGCCGGCAGCGTGAACAGGTTCTCGCGGAACAGCCGCAGCGGGATGATCGGCTCCGCGGCCGCCCGCTCGGCCAGCACGAACATCGCCCCCAGCGCGACCGCGCCCGCCGCGAGCCCGATGATCACGGGCGAGCCCCAGGCGTACTCCGTGCCGCCCCAGCTCGTCACGAGGACGACGCAGGTGGACGTGCCCGCGAGCAGCGCCGTCCCGAGGATGTCCAGCTTCGGGCGCCCCTGCGGCTTGGGGAGCTTGAGCACGATCGCGGTGAGGGCCAGCGCGACCAGGCCCACCGGCAGGTTGACGTAGAAGCACCAGCGCCAGCTCGCGTGGTCGGTGAAGAAGCCGCCGATCAGCGGGCCGATCACCGACGACAGGCCCCAGACGGCGCCGATGATGCCCATGTACCGGCCGCGGTCGCGGGGCGGGACGAGGTCGGCCACGATCGCCTGGACGCCGATCATGAGGCCGCCCCCGCCCAGCCCTTGCAGGGCGCGGAAGATGATCAGTTCGGGCATGTTCTGGGAGAGTCCGCACAGCGCCGAGGCGACCAGGAAGATCACGATGGCGGCCTGGAAGACGATCTTCCTGCCGAACAGGTCGCCGAGCTTGCCGTAGATCGGCAGGCCGATGGTCGAGGCCAGGATGTACGCCGTGACGATCCAGCCGATGTGCTGGAGGCCGTTCAGATCGCCCACGATCGTCGGCAGCGCCGTCGAGACGATCGTCTGGTCCAGGGCCGCGAGCAGCAGGGCGACCATGAGCCCCACGAACACGAGGTTCGCCTGCCTGGGACTGAGCCCTGATCCTTCGACGTTCATCCACGCCGCCTTTCATCCAGGCTGGATGGCCTTCCCAGCGTATGCAGCTTAGAGACCCTCAGGCGTGGTTCACCCCCGGTTGGACGGACGAGCCCCATGCGCCGCTTTCCTCTCGCGCGGGCTTCCCCCGTGACCTGGGGGGGCGACCGTGCCCGCGCGCGAGAACTCACCCTGCCCGCCGCGACTCGCCGAGGGCCAGGAACGCCACCGAGCCGAGCAGCACCGCCGCGCCCGCGGCCGCGGCCGGGGTCAGGCGCTCGCCGAGGAGCAGGACGCCGATCGCCGTCGCCGCCGCCGGCTCCAGCAGCGCCACCACCGACGCCGTGGTCGCCCGGACGGCCGACAGGCCGGTGAAGAACAGGCCGTAGGCGACGGCCGTCGGCATCACCCCGAGGTACGCGAGCAGGGCCAGCGTCGTGACCTCGCCTCCGCCGGGCAGCAGGCCCTCGGCCGCGGCGATCGGGGCCAGCAGCAGGCCCCCGGCGGCGAACCCCCACATCGCCGTACCCCAGGAGTCGCCGCCCGCCGCCCGGGCGGCGCGGGGGAGCAGCGTGACGGCGGCGTAGGCGACCGCGGACAGCAGGGACAGCGCCAGCCCGGCGGGCGACACCGCCGCCAGGTCGCCCGCCATCAGCAGCAGCCCCGCCGGCGCGAGGACCATGCCGCCCGCCGCGCCCCGGCCGGGCCGTTCGCCCAGCCACAGCCGTGCCCCGAGCGCCACGAGCGCCGGGCTCGCGCCGAGCGTGATCACCGTGGCCATGGCGACCCCGATCTCGGCCACGGCCCCGAAGTAGGCGGCCTGCGAGACGGCCAGCCCGCACCCGGCGAGCCCCACCGTTGTCCAGCGGGGCCGCGCCGCGGCGACCCGCGCCACCCGCGCCGCGGCGAACATCACCGCGGCCCCGAACACGAACCGCCAGAACGACACCGCGACCGGCCCGAGGCCGCTGACCTGATAGAGGACGGCCGCCGCCGGCCCGCCCGTGCCCCAGATGACGGCGGCGACGGTGACGTACAGCAGACCCCGCGATACGGAGACATGCGTCATGAAGGTCTCTCCAAGGAAGTGGTCGGAAACGTCCCGCGAAAGCGGGCGGCAACCACCCACCGAGCCCCGGAGGGCCCGGCTCCATGGAGAGGGACCGCCCGCTAGCGGGCGGTCGGGGGAGAGACGATCAGAGTCGGACGCATGGCGGTCAGGGTAGCCACCCCGCCCGCCCCCGGGCCATCGGTTATCGCGCCGGCGGAACCCCGTCCCATACCTGACGGCGGGTGACAGGTATGGGGGGCAGGATGGGGGCCATGACGACGAAAGCACAGTTCATCGCGGTGACGCTCGACTGCGCCGAGCCCAAGGGCCTGGCGGACTTCTACGCGAAGATCACCGGATACGACAGCCAGTACGCGGACGAGAACTACGCGTTCATCGGGGACGGGACGCACGCGATCGGGTTCCAGCGGGTCGAGGGGCGGGCGCCCGCCTCGTGGCCGGGGCCGGCCAAGCAGTTCCACCTGGACTTCCGGGTGCCGGACGTCGACAAGGCCGTGCGCGAGTACGTCGAGCTCGGGGCCGTCAAGCCGGAGTTCCAGCCGGGGGACGGCTGGGTCGTCCTCGCCGACCCCGAAGGACACCTGTTCTGCGTCTGCCCGGAACGCTCCTGACCTCCGGGGCTCCGCCCGGCCGCGTACCGGGGGCCGGACGCGCGTCGAGCCCGTCCGGGGCGCGGGGGCGCGGGCGGGCCCGGCCGCCGGCGGGATCGTGAGAAGGTCGTAGCCCGCCGCCGAGGCCGGGTCCCGCGGCCGCACCGAACCGGTGAGGTTCCATGACCGTCATCGCGATTGGGGAACGTGGTACCCGGTTTGTCCCTAAGCTGACGGGGTGTTCCCTGTGATGCCCTCCCACACACCCCACCCCGGCCGTTCGAAAGCCGTCGCGGGCGGTCGCCCGTGATGTGGCTGGGCGTGTCGATCGCGCTGGTCGGCGCGCTCGGGTACGCCGGAGGCGCGGCGATTCAGCAGCACGAGGCGGTCCGCGGCGGCGCCACCTTCAAGCTGGTCAGGCGGCCGCGATGGTGGATCGGCGGCGCCATCGGCTTCGCCGGCGCCTCCCTGCACGCGCTGGCCCTGAGCTTCGCCCCGCTGGTGCTGGTCCAGCCGGTCAGCGTGACGACGCTGGTCTTCGCCGTCCCGCTCGCCGCGGTGCTGCACGGCAGGCGTCCGCACCGGGCGGAGATCCTCGGCTCGATCGCCGTGTCCGCGGGGCTCCTCGGCATCATGCTGCTCGTCCCGCAGAGCCATACCCGCCCCGAGCTGTCCACGCGCGGGGCGCTGTGGTTCCTGGCCTGCATCGGCGTCGTCGTGGCGCTGTGCGAGCTGTTCGCGCGGCGGGCGCGGGGCACGACCGCCAAGGCGCTGGTCACGGCGATCGGCGCCGGGGCCGTGACGGCGGCGGTGTCCACGTTCGTCCGGGTCGTCGGCGGCGGCCTCGACGGTGACCTCTCCCGCCTGTTCCACTGGTTCACGCTGGTGATCCCGGTGCTGCTCGTCATCGCCGTCATCCTGTTGCAGAAGTCGTACGCGGTCGGCCATTTCAGCGTCGCGTACGCGGGCGTGCAGGTGATCGACCCGGTCACGTCCGTGCTGGCGGGCGTGATCCTGCTCGGCGAGCCGGTGCCGACCGACCCGGCGAGCATCATCCCCGCGCTGATCTCCGCCGCGGTGCTGATCGGCGGCACGATCACGCTCGGGCGTTACAGCCCCGACCCCTCCACGCTCGCGTGTCACGTGGAGGCCCCCGTGCCCGTCACGACGCGGGCGGGCGCCAGGTGAACACGTCGTCGAACTGACGCAGGGACACGTCCCCGGCGAGGCGGCCGGCCAGCGTCATCACGGTGTCACGGGCGCGGACGGCGAGCGGGTTCGACCATTGGGTGAGACGGCAGAGCGTCCAGGACCTGCGCATGACGCCCGCCGTGCGGGCCCGCCGGGCCGCGGTGTAAGGCGCGAGATCCACGGGCGCCGCGCCCGGGGCGCCGGCGACGTGCGCGAGCACCACGGCGTCCTCGATCGCCTGGCAGGCGCCCTGGCCCATGTTCGGGGTCATGGCGTGCGCCGCGTCGCCGAGCAGCGCCACCCGGCCCGCGTGGAAGGCCGGGGGAGGCGAGGGCAGGGCGAAGATGTCGTGTTCGAGGATCTCGTTTTCCCGCGCCGCGGCCAGCAGCCGGGGGATCGGGTCGTGCCAGCCGGAGAACAGGGCGGTCAGCCGCCGCTTCCCGCCCGGCACGTCGGCCGCCCGGCCCGCCGGGGCCGTGGCGTAGCAGTACACCAGGCCGTCGGCCAGGGGCATGACGCCGAAGACCTGGCCGCGTCCCCACGTCTCGCTGCTCCGCAGGTCTGGTTCCGGGCTCGGCACGACGACGCGCCAGCTCGTCACGCCCGAGTGGACCGGGGCCGGGTGTGAGGGGAAGAGGGCGCGGCGGACCGCCGAGTTGATGCCGTCGGCGGCAACGATCAGGTCGGCGTCCAGGTCTCCCTGTCCGGTGACGACCCGGCCGGTGCCCGGGTCGGCGGTCTCGACGGACGTGCCGAGGCGCAGGGCGCCCGCGGGGAGCCTGCGCGCGAGCAGGTCCACGAGCGTGGCGCGCAGCAGCAGCACGGTGGGGTCGCCGAAGCGGGCCATCACGGCCTCGGCGCTGGTGCGGAGCAGCCATCGGCCGTCGGAGGCGCGCACCCCGGCCTGGCCCTGCATGGCGGCGAGCTCGCGCACCTTGTCGCCCGCGCCGATCGTGTCCAGCGCCTTGAGGGCGTTCGGCGCGACGGCGAGACCGGACCCGACGGGTTCCAGCGAGCCCGCCCGCTCGCAGATTGTGACGTCCCACCCCTTGAGGGACAGGGCCACGGCGGCGGTCAGGCCGCCGATCCCTCCGCCGATGACGACCGCGCGGGACATCGCCGCCTCCTTGACTACACCTGTAGTAACTACGGATGTAGTGATGCTACTACACCTGTAGTCTGGTGCCATGCGCAGGGAGGATGTCATCGCGGACGCGGCCATCACGTTGCTGGTCGAAAGGGGGATGCGCGGGCTCACCCACCGCGCGGTGGACGAGCAGGCCGGGCTGCCCCTCGGGTCCACCTCCAACCTGGCCCGCACCCGCGCGGCCCTGCTCGCGCTCACCCTCGCCCGCCTCACGGACCTGGAGGAACGCCAGTTCGCCCTGTTCCCGGCCGGGGAGACCCGGACGCCCGTCCCTCTGCCCGACGGCCCCGAGCGGCTCGCCGACCTGGCCGCCCACATCCTCCACGTCCAGCTCACCAAGGGCCGCCACACCACCGTGGCCCGCTACGAGCTGGCCCTGGAGGCCACCCGCCGCCCCGAGCTGCGCGAGGTGTACGACAAGGCGGGCGCCCGCTTCCGCGACCTGGCCACCGCCGTCCTCGCCGCCGCCGGCTCCCCGGACCCGGCACGCCACGGTCACCGCCTCGTCGCCTACGCCGAGGGCCTCCTCTTCGACGCGATCGCCGGCGCCGGCGTGACCCCCGACCTCGACGACCTCCGCACCGCGATGCGCGAAATCCTCCACGGCATGCTGAACTCCCGAAAGATCCCGCCAGAACAGCCCCAGCCCCCGCGCCCTCACGCCGCGACGCCGTGAGTACTGACAGCCATACCGGCTGGTCGGTACACTCCGAGCGTCGGATGAGTTAGGGAGCGCGATGCCCGCGAACATCGGGACGAGTCCGCCGGGGCTGGACCTCGGGCGGCTGCGGGAGCGTCTCGCGGCGCATGGACTGGCCGCGGGGACGCTCACGGCGGAGGTCATCCACGGCGGCAAGTCGAATCTGACCTACCTCGTGCGCGACGGCGACCGCGGCTACGTCGTGCGCAGGCCGCCGCTCGGGCACGTGCTCGCCACGGCGCACGACATGGGCCGCGAGTTCCGCGTGATGACGGCGCTGCGCGACACCGGCGTGCCGGTCCCGCGCACCTACCACCTCTGCGAGGACCCGGACGTCATCGGCGCCCCCTTCTACGTGATGGAGTACGTCGAGGGCGACCGTCCCCCGGCCACGCCCGCGCTCGACGCGGAGCTGGTGGCGGTCCTCGCCCGCCTGCACGAGGTGGATCCCGCGGCCGTAGGGCTGGACGGGTTCGGCCGTCCCGAGGGCTTCCTGGAGCGCCAGGTCCGCCGGTGGAAGCGCCAGCTCGACGCCTCCCGTGGACGTGACCTGCCGGGCATGGACGCCCTGCACGACCGGCTGGCCGGCACGGTGCCCGTCACGCAGCGCCACGCGATCGTGCACGGCGACTTCAAGCTCGGCAACACCATCATCGCCGCCGGCCGGGTCCGCGCCGTCCTGGACTGGGAGATGTCCACCCTGGGCGACCCTCTGACCGACCTCGCCCTGTTCCTGCTGTACGCCGAGTTCGAGGCCCTGGACATGGGGGAGGGGGCGCGGGCGGGGGAGCACATGCCCGGCGCCGAGCTGGCCCGCCGGTACGCGCGCGGCACCGGCCTGGACCTGTCCCGCCTCGGCTGGTACGTCGCCCTGGCCTGCTTCAAGCTGGCGGTGATCGCCGAGGGCATCCACGTCCGCCACGCGCGCGGCCTCACGGTCGGGGACGGCTTCGACGACATCGGCGGGCACGTCGCCCCGCTGGTGTCCCACGGACTGCGGGCGCTGGAGTCCCAGGAGGGCTGATGGATTTCGGGTTCGACGCCACCACCGAGGAGCTGCGCGCGCGGCTGACCGCCTTCATGGACGAGTGCGTGTACCCGGCGGAGGAGGAGTTCGAGCGGCAGGCCGCCGGCAGCGGCTGGAGCCCCCCGCCGCTGCTGGAGGACCTCAAGCACGAGGCCCGCCGGCGCGGCCTGTGGAACCTCTTCCTGCCCGGTGAGCACGGCGCGGGCCTGACGAACCTCCAGTACGCCCCGCTGGCCGAGATCATGGGCCGCAGCCCGCGCGTCGCCCCCGCCGCCACCAACTGCGCCGCCCCGGACACCGGCAACATGGAAGTGCTCGCGATGTTCGGCTCGGAGCGGCAGCGCGGGACATGGCTGGAGCCCCTGCTGAACGGCGAGATCCGCTCGGCGTTCGCGATGACCGAGCCGGACGTCGCCTCCTCCGACGCCACCAACATCGCCACCTCCATCGTCCGTGACGGCGACGCGTACGTGATCAACGGCCGCAAGTGGTTCGCCTCCGGCGCCATGAACCCGAACTGCGCGATCTTCATCGTCATGGGCAGGACCGCCCAGGACGGCCCGCCGCACCGCCGGCAGAGCATGGTGCTGGTGCCGCGCGACACCCCCGGCCTGACCGTCCGGCGCGGCATGCACGTGTTCGGGTACGCCGACGCCGACCACGGCGGGCACGCCGAGCTGCTGTTCGAGGACGTCCGCGTCCCGGCGGGGAACCTGATCGGCGAGGAGGGCGGCGGCTTCGCCATCGCCCAGGCCAGGCTCGGCCCCGGACGGATCCACCACTGCATGCGGCTCATCGGCATGGCCGAGCGCGCGGTCGAGCTGACGTGCGCGCGTGCCCTGCGGCGCACGACGTTCGGCACGCCGCTGGCCCGGCAGGGCGTCGTCCAGGACTGGATCGCCGAGGCGCGGGTCAGGATCGAGCAGCTGCGCCTGCTGGTGCTCAAGACGGCGTGGCTGATGGACACGGCCGGCAACCGCGGCGCGCACACCGAGATCCAGGCCATCAAGATCGCCACCCCGCGCGAGGTGGAGTGGATCCTCGACAAGGCCATCCAGGTGCACGGCGCCGGTGGCGTCAGCCAGGACTTCCCGCTGGCCGGGCTGTGGGCGGCGGCCCGTTCGCTGCGGCTGGCCGACGGGCCGGACGAGGTGCACAAGCGGTCGCTGGCCTACCGCGAGCTGAAGAAGCACATGCCCGCCGAGTGAGGTCCCCGGCCCGGCCGTCGCGGGTCAGGTCTCGGGGACGGGGCGCAGGGAGGCGAGCAGGAGGTCGGCGAAGTGGCGTCCGACGGCCACGCCCGGCAACGCCCCGTCCGCGTGGTACCACGAGCCCAGGTGGTGCACGGAGCCGAAGAAGAAGTCCACCACCAGGTCGGCGGGCACGTCGGCGCGGAAGACCCCCTCCCGCTGGCCCTCGGCCACCAGGTCGCGGAACCGCTCGTGGTAGCGGCGTCGCTCGGCCCGCACGGCCTTCCGCGTCTCGGGCGCGAGCTGGTGCATCGACCTGAAGAAGATCTTGGAGTCGTCGAGGTTCTCGACGGTGGTCGCCACGACGTCCACGGCCGCGTCGTACACGCGCCCGGCGACCGGGCCCGGCGCGTCGGCGAACCGGTCGAGCCGCTCGGTCTGCAGGCGCAGCACCCGGGCGTAGATCTCGCGCAGCAGGTCGTCCTTGGAGTCGAAGTAGTGGTACATCGCCCCCTTGGTGACCCCGGCCGCGGCCACGATCTCCTGCACCGAGGTGCTCTCGAAGCCCCTGTCGGCGAACAGGCGCGTCGCCGCGCCGAGCAGCCTGCCGCGCACGGGCTCGTCGCCGCCCGCCCTGCCCCGGGTCGTGCCGCCCGCCTCCTCGCCGGCGGCCCGCCGTCCCCCCTCGCGCGCCATTCCGCACGCCTCCCTGAACGTCCTGTCCCCCCAGCGTACTGAGTGGTCGGTTAACGGGCCGGGCCAAACGCGACACAGGGCCGCCCATAACACCCGAGGGCGTGATTCACGCACATTCGCGCTGTGTCGTCAGTGGGTTATTTGCGTAACCTTTGACGGTTGGAGCCCCTGGTTGGGTATCCACCAAACGTAATCCGTCTGAGCCCGAAATCGTGGGGGTTTCCGGTGCCTAATGGGTCCATCTACGTGCCGCCCGACGACAAGTTCAAGTGGGGTTCGCCATCGGTGATGTACGAACTCCGCTGGCGCGAGACCCGGTCCGAACGCCGTCGCAGGCGTCACATCATGGCCGGCGCGGGGTTCGTGCTCATCACCGCGCTGTCGTTCTACCGGTCCTTCCCGATGCCGTTCCTCATCGGGCTCCTCGGCGGCGGCGCGGTCTGGGTGGCCGACGCCTTCGTCTCCTGGCGGATGTTCGAGGCCACCGCGGTGTGGCGCGGCAAGCGCAGCGGCGCCACCCGCACCGGGCGGCTCCTGCGCCGCAAGCTCGGCTCGCACGGCTACCGCGTCCTGGACGGCCGTGCCGTGCCGGGCAAGGCGTCCATCGACCACCTGGTCATCGGGCCGGGCGGCGTGTGGATCCTCGACAACGAGGCGTGGCCGCCCGACACCGACATCGCCGCCTACGGAGGCAAGCTGTTCTTCGGCGAGAGGTCGGGCGGCTCGGTGGCCAAGCCCCTGGTGGAGGCGGCGGCGTCCATGGCCGAGGTCCTGTCCAAGGAGTCCGGCGTCCCCATCCAGATCACGCCGCTGCTCGTCGTGCACGGCGGACGCGTGGTGAACGGGGTGGTCAGCGCCGAAGGTCTCACGCTGTTCCGCCCGCGCAAGGCCGCCAAGTGGATCGTCGGGGACGCGCACGCCGAGCTCACCGAGGAGCAGGTCGAGGTGCTCGCCCGCACCGCCGCGCGCATCCTGCGCCGCATGCTCTGAGCACGAGTCGGGTGTCGACGCCGGGCACTCCGCCAGACCTGGCTATATTTGTGCCCGGCGATCACCGTCGCCGCCCTCCTCTCCCCGCCGTGCCTCGCTCGGTCACCCCCTGCGGCGACGCACACGCCGGGACCGATGAGTGAAAGGCAGGCACGCTCACATGGAGTCGACCACCCCGGGCACGCAGGCCACTTCCGACTACGTCCAGCTCCTGGCCCCCGACGGCACCCTCGGCGAGCATCCGGACTACCCGTTGGACCTGACCCCGGCCGAGATCACGTCCCTCTACCGCGATCTCGTCCTCGTCCGCCGCTTCGACCAGGAGGCCGTCGCCCTGCAACGCCAGGGCGAGCTCGGCCTGTGGGCCTCGTGTCTCGGCCAGGAGGCCGCGCAGATCGGGTCGGGGCGCGCCCTGACCGACGCCGACATGGCGTTCCCCACCTACCGTGAGCACGGCGTGGCCTGGTGCCGCGGCGTGGACCCGGTCGACCTGCTCGGCATGTTCCGCGGCGTCAACCACGGCGGCTGGGACCCGGCCGACCACAACTTCCACCTCTACACGATCGTCATCGGCAGCCAGACCCTCCACGGCGTCGGGTACGCCATGGGCGTCCAGCGCGACGAGGCCGAGGCCGCCGTCCTCGCCTACCTCGGCGACGGCGCCACCTCCCAGGGCGACGTGAACGAGGCGTTCGTCTGGGCGGGCGCGTTCAACGCGCCGGTAGTGTTCTTCTGCCAGAACAACCAGTGGGCGATCTCGGCGCCGATGGAACGGCAGTCGCGCATCCCCCTGCACCGCCGCGCGGACGGCTTCGGCTTCCCCGGGATCCGGGTGGACGGCAACGACGTGTTCGCCTGCCTCGCCGTCACGCGCAAGGCCCTGGCCGACGCGCGCTCCGGCGCCGGTCCCACGCTGATCGAGGCGTACACCTACCGCATGGGCGCGCACACCACCTCCGACGACCCGACGCGCTACCGCCTGCGCGAGGAGCTGGAGATCTGGAAGTCCCGCGACCCGATCGCGCGCGTGCGGGCCCACATCACCGCGGGCGGGCTGGCCGACGACCAGTTCTTCCGCGAGGTCGACGCCGAGGCCGACGAGCTCGGCAGGCACGTGCGCAAGCGCTGCCTGGAGATGCCCGACCCCGACCCGATGGCCATGTTCGAGCACGTCTACGTCGACCACAACCGCCTCGTCGAGGAGGAACGGCGCCAGTACGCCGCGTACCTGGAGAGCTTCGGCGACGAGTGAGCCGGCGGCCCGGCGCCGCCGCCCACCGCCGAGAATCGCACCGCCCGGAACCTTCCGGCGGTGCGATTCTCGTCTGACCGCCCGGCCGCCGGCCGCGCGGAGCGGATCATGGGGGAGAGGGCCGCGGTCAGCCGTCCACCGGGCGCAGCCCGTCGCGGAGCAGCGTGAGAATGCGGGCGGCCCGCCCGGGGTCGGCGTTCTCCGCCACCCAGCCGATCGCGGCGGCGGCCGCGAACAGGTCCTCGGGTTCCACGTCGGCGCGCACCTCGCCGGCCTCCTGGGCCCGGACGAGCAGTCGTGTGGCGGCGTCGACCATCGCGGCCGAGGTGGCGTGCAGCTCCGACTTCTCCGAGTGCAGCGCGGTCAGCACCGATCGGGGCAGCCCGCACCACGCGGACGAGCGCGCGGAGAACCGCTCCAGCCACGCGGCCAGCGCCTCGATCGGCGACTCGGCGTCGAGCGAGTCGTCCGCCGCCGCGCGCAGGCTTTCGAGGCCGTCGCGGAGCGCGGCCTCCAGCAGTGCCTCGCGGGTGGGGAAGTGCCGGTACAGCGTCCCGATGCCGACGCCGGCCCGGCGGGCGATCTCCCGCAGTGAGGCGTCGGTGCCCTCCTCGGCGAAGGCGGCCCTCGCCACCGCCAGCAGGGCCTCGCGGTTGCGGCGGGCGTCGGCCCGCAGCTCCTCTCCCGTTTCCTGTCCCGTCACGTGCCTTTCCCTTCCCCGCAGCGAACCGGAGCACTGCCCCCCTTGTTAACCGGAGCGGTGCTCTGTATATTTCCGGAGCGGTGCTCCGTATATCAAGGCGTTCTCCGTACAGAGAGAGATCCTCCTGATGACCGCAGAAACCGACCAGACCTCCCCGCCGGCGCCGGAGAGCATGAGCTTCTCACCCCGCCTGCGCGGAGTGATCGTGGTGACGACCCTCGGCGGGTTCCTCGCGCTTCTCGACTCGACGATCGTCAACGTGGCGTTGCGAAGCCTGTCGATCAGTATGCAGGCGCCCCTGGCCACGATCCAGTGGCTGGTCACCGCGTACCTCTTGGCCCTGGCGGCGGTCCTGCCCGCCTCGGGCTGGCTCGCCGGCCGGTTCGGCGCCAAGAACATCTACATTCTGGCCGTCACCCTCTTCACCGCCTCCTCGCTGGCGTGCGCGCTGTCCGGCACGGCCGGCCAGCTCATCGCCTTCCGCGCGGTCCAGGGCGCCGCGGCCGGCATCGCCGTGCCGGTCGCCCAGATGATCACCGTACGTGAGGCCGGGCCCAGGCTGATGGCCCGCGTGATGAGCGTCAGCGGCGTGCCCACGATCCTGGCCCCGATCATCGGCCCCACCATCGGCGGCCTGCTCCTGCGGCACGCCGGATGGCAGTGGATCTTCCTGATCAACATCCCCATCGGCCTGATCACGGTGGGGATGTCCTTCCGGCTGCTGCCCCGCGACGACCACGAGGAGGCCGGTCGCCTCGATGTCCTCGGGCTGCTCGTGATCGCCGCGGGCGGCGTCGCCGTCACCTACGGCCTGGCCCAGATCGGCCGCGCGGGACAGGTCGGCTCGTCGGTGGTGATCTGGACCGTGGTGGGCCTGGCCCTGGTGGCGCTCTTCGTCATCTACGCCCTGCGCGCCGCCAACCCCCTGGCCGACCTGCGCCTGTTCAAGAACCGGGTGTACGCCGCCGCGTCGGTCACCGGCCTGTGCCTGGGCGCGGCCGTGTACGGCGCGATCATCCTGATGCCGTTGTACTTCCAGATCGTCCGGCACGAGGACGCGGTCGCCACCGGCCTGCTGCTCATCCCGCAGGGCACCGGCGTCGCCGTCGCGCTCTGGTACGGCGCGCGACTGATCGACAGGCTGGGCAGCGGCCGCACGGCCCTGATCGGCGGCCTGATCAGCGTCGTGGCGACGATCCCCTTCGTGTTCATCGAGGCTGACACGTCCTACTGGTACCTCGGGGCCGCCATGGTCGTTCGCGGATTCGGCGTCGGCGCCATCGCGATCCCGGCCACCGCCGCGGTCTACCGGGCCGTCCCCCCGGCCTCGATCAAGGACGCCACGGTCCAGCTCAACGTCGTCCAGCGGATCGGCGGCTC
Organism: Sphaerisporangium krabiense; assembly: GCF_014200435.1. Taxonomy (NCBI): domain Bacteria; kingdom Bacillati; phylum Actinomycetota; class Actinomycetes; order Streptosporangiales; family Streptosporangiaceae; genus Sphaerisporangium; species Sphaerisporangium krabiense. The sequence continues at coordinate 4,342,107 of NZ_JACHBR010000001.1, forward strand.
GCTCAGCACCGCGTTGTTCGCCGTGGTGCTGCAGACCCGGCTGGACGCCGCGACCACCCCGGCCGGCCAGGCCGGCGCCTTCGGCGTCGCCTTCTGGTGGGTGCTCGGCATCGCCGTCGGCGCCACGGTCCCGACCCTGCTCCTCGTCTCCGCCGAACGCAGGGCGGCGCGGGCGGCGGCGCCCTGACCTCTGCTGGCACCGCCAAGCCGTCCCGGCGCCGTGCTCTCGTGCGCCCGGTAAGCGGTCGTACGGCGTGGCTCGCGAGGTGCGCTAGTCTTGTCCTGCTTCTGGCGCCGCTAGCTCAGTTGGTCAGAGCAGCTGACTCTTAATCAGCGGGTCCGGGGTTCGAGTCCCTGGCGGCGCACCATTGCCCTGGGCATTTTCCCCGCTATGGAAGATGCCTACAGTCGTTAATCGGCAACAATGACGGCGTGTCCGTCTGGCGCTCGACGTTGTCGTCAGTTGTCGTAAACGCAGCCATGGTGGCCAGTGTCGGGTTCTGAGTTTGGAGACCGTAAGTTTCGATCTCTTCACCATGGTCGGTGAGTTCAGACATGGCTCCAAGCTGTGGTGAAGAGATTAAGAGCATAGTCGTACATCAAGCCGGGGCGGGGTGCCAAAATGCAGGGAGAGTCACGACCGTGGGCCGCCCGACGGTAGAGAGTCAGAAAGGCGACGCGATCGGTGATCACCACTCGGTGCAGGTTGGGCAGGTTGTAGCGGCGCATTTCGATGTTGCCCCTGTCGGCGGCCACCTGGTTGATGTAACTGGCATTGATCTCGACCTGTTCGGCCAGCATTCCGCAGGAGAAACCCGGGTCGATGCGCCGGATCTCATCCTCACGCCACTCCAGCCACGATGCTGGGTGATGCTCGGTGTCTGGTAGGAGCACCTGAACGAAGTCTAGACGACGTCCTTCGTCCTCCCAGAGAGCGGCGAACCCGCCGCGGGTGAGTTCATTTCCTCGACCGGTGAGCACTCGTACCCAGCGGGCCTTGCTGAGCTCAGCAGCGAGATCCTCAGTGGCGACGCGCTGTCGTTGATATATCCGGCAGATCCCCAGGCCGGTGAACCGGGATAGAAGTAGGGTCGGCCAGGAGCGCATGCGAGGAGACAGTGCTATACCGCCCATTATGGCGATCATAGAGGCGACGAGCGAGCTGACCACTCCGATCACGAACTCTTCCATCGGAACTCCGAGTCATGTGTGACATGGAAGGTATGGTATTAGAGAGCGCAATACATCGGCGGCATGTTGAGCTGCGGTTTTCTGTATGGCGTCGTTCTTGTTTTCATCCGAGTGGTCGGAGACTCCGCGGATCACCACCCAACCATGAATCTGTGACGAGTTGCCGCGCTCGTGAAATGCCTGAGTCAGGCCGCCGGCTTCCATGTCGACCACAGAAATATTGTCGTTGTAGTGTTTGAGATATCTCCTGATCTCGGACTCGGCGTCTGCGATAACGGCATCGCCGGTTCCGATGATGCAAGATAGGACGCGATACTCGTGATCTTCATATGTGAACCGTGCCGGTTCGCCATGCTCTACGAAGAAGCTATTAACGGCGTTTCCTATAATGGCAGGCGTCTCACGGTCCTCGCCTCGGCGCTGGACCTGACCAGCGGTTTCCTTTCGGAGGTCGTAGTAGACGGCTCGTGTTCCAATGGCGACATCGCCCGCTGAGATGTCCGGATAGAATCCGCCGCCGATGCCGACGAGTGCGATGACGGCTGGTCGGAAGGTCTCTCTGAGATTCTCGAAAGCTGCCATCGTTGATCGCTGGCCCTGGCCAAGCGCGCGGATCATCGCCACTCTGGTGACTACACCATGTAGGTTGGTTGTTCCATGCCAGAAGGGAACGCCGTTCAGAGATTGATGTCTGAGTCCGAGAGCGTCTACGACCGCCTTGGCCTCCGAACCTTTGATTGTTATCACGCCTACGTCCGCGCGTCGGCTGATCGTGGCCTCTAACGGATGTTGATGGAAGACTGTCGCGCCATCACCGATCGCGGCGCCGCTGATAGTCATATGGCCGCCCCGATTGATTATTCCGCTATTCTTGGACCAGGTCATGTGTGTCCTCCCCCTGATGTGCCACCGAAGGATTCAGGTAAGTCTATTCTCATCGCATTGGCTCCGACGGCGGAGTTGTTGACGTTCATCGACTCGCCGAAGTTCATGATCCCAGTGTTGATGATGTTGGTGGCACGCTCCTCGAACTCCGAAATGTCGACCTTGTGCTCCCGCAGGAAATCGGTAGCCGCCTTGAGTAGGCGGTCCTCGATGAGTTTCAAATGGTCTGAGATGAGCGTGCGGTCGAGTTGGGCCGACTCCCACGGCATTCGCTTCTCTTCCCGCACGCTGAGTTTCGCTCCTATCTTTACCCCACGCTTGGGGTATAGAACACGCGTTCGTCGTGCTCGGAAGGCTCCCAGTAGAACGGTGGGTAAGTGAATAAGGCGCCATGCCTGCATGACATCGATGGGGAATTCCGTTAGGGATCGAGCCGCAGATCGGAATATGGCGGCAATTCCCTTCTCGCCATACTCATCAAGGATGTGATATTCATCCGGCGTGCGCGTGAGCGCGCAAGCGGCGAAGTCGAGGCTGAGTGCCCGGCCCTTGACCGTCACTCGTAGAAAAACGGTTGTGACCGGCTCGCCTAATAGCGATGTTCGTATCTCCAGGAAGTGGTGGAATCGGTCGAATGGCTGGTCGATGATAGCGTCAATCTCGCATGTATCAGGCTGGTCATGCAGCCAGCGGCGCTCGGGGTCGACATCAGCCTCCGCTATATAGATACGGTCTGCTCTTCCGAAGTCGGGGAGACTGGTGGCGTCGCCCTGCCCGTCGAGCTTTTCCATCTCCTTCTTCAAATATGCGATCAGCTCATGCGCCTTGAAGGGGAGAGGATCAAATTCTCGGTCCGCTGTTCGGCCTTCACCTGCCTGCAACAAGTGAATGTTGAGTGGCGGGTTCCAGCGGTGGATGAGCCGTCCCGCTCCGACGAATGGCTTACGTGAGTCGTCCAGAGCCAGGATGTCACGGAAGTCATCCGGTTTCGGCTCCTCTTTGGGAGGCCTGCTGTAAATCACGAACGGATGGTGCTGCTGTTCGTCGATCGCCCGATAGCGGCGACTATATGGCGCGGGTAGCGGGCTCTTGGCCGTTCGGTGCAACGCGCTGCGTTGGGCGGCGCCCCAGCCGCACGCGACGAGGACGGTCAACATCCCCATGAGCCCTGCCTGCTGAAGCAACTGGGGAAGCGGGATGTGAGTCACGCCAGCGATGACGGCAACGGCGACGACCAGAACACCGCTACTGGTGCAGGCGAGCTTCAGCGCACGGAGACGCTGTGTCAGGTCCTCTGACTGGCTGTGCCAGCGGGCGCGTCCCAGGAAGCGGTCCGCGCGCTCCTGTGCCTTCAGCGGTATCGCGATCAGTGCGCTTTTGACCGCAACGGCAATAGACCAGCACAGTCCGAACAACGCCGTTACTGTGGCGGCCACCGCGGTCGCCCATACAAGACCTCCAACGAAGATCGCGACAATCGTCGTCCACTTCAGCGTCTCCAAGCGCCACGCTCGCCAGGCGTGCACGACGACCGGCACCAGGTCAAAGCCATAGGAGGGCGCGACCATGTGCTTGGAGTCGTTGTAGACGCGGCGGATGACCATCTCACGAAACTCGCGATCGAGATACACGCCGGCACAGAGATACCGCGTCGCCTTCGAGTCGGCTGCCCCCGTGCCGCTCTCGAGACGTACCGTGCGCGATCGGGCCATGAGCCCCTCCGGTCGTCGTTAAGGTAACTCTGACCATAAGTGGGGTCGCGACTTACAGTCAACCGGACCTTTAATGGAAGGCATGCAAACGACAGTCCGGCACCGTCCGCCCGCCTCTCTGACCGCAGCCGTCGATCTGGTGATCTTCACGGTGCGTGATGCTCAGCTTCAGGTTCTGCTGATCGAGCGCGGCAACACGCCTTACCAGGGGGAGGCGGCGTTGCCGGGCGGATTCGTCCGCGAGGGCGAGGCGCTGGACACGGCCGCGCAGCGGGAACTACAAGAAGAGACCGGAGTCGTCGGCAGCTCCCTACACCTGGAGCAACTGCATGCCTATGGCGATCCCGGTCGTGACCCCCGGGGTCGCATTATCACCATCGCCTACCTCGCACTCGGCCCCGATCTTCCCATACCCCAAGCCGGCACCGATGCGATCGCCGCCCACTGGACCCCGGTGTCCTCCATACTCGACGGGCAGGTTCCGCTCGCCTTCGACCATGAGGGGATCCTGCGTGACGGGCTGGAGCGGGCCAGATCCAAGCTGGAGCACACCACAATCGCGACCGCCTTCTGCAGGGAGCCCTTCACCATTGCTGACCTGCGCCAGATCTACGAGGCGGTGTGGGGCATCGCCCTCGATCCCAGCAACTTCCGCCGTAAGGTCATGAAGACCAGAGGCTTCGTCGTACCTATCGGGGAACGACGGCTCCCTGATGTCGGACGCCCTGCCGCCCTGTTTCGCCGAGGAGTCGCCGAGACACTCACCCCGCCGTTGACGAGATCGGGCGCGTCGACTTCTAGCCTGCCGAGTTGACAGCGACGTCCCAGCGACTCCATCGCCGCGAGGTCTGTGTGCGTTGGTTCTGTGTGCTCCGTCATTTGCGCACGGGCGCAAGGAGCGTAACTCGCCATGTTGTGCTACTCGTCGAACGAGAATGTCGGGCATCCAGTCCGGGTCGGGGGGCAGCGGAGAGGGCGCGAGATGAGTGTCGAGCGGGTCGCGGAGCGTGGTGGGGTCGAGCCGGGGCAGCTGGTCATGCCCTTCTACCTGGTCTGTGACGTGTCGTATTCCATGTCGTCGGACATGCGGGCGCTCAACGACGGTGTGGAGCGGCTGCGGCGGGCCATCATCACCCAGCCCGTCGTCGACGACGTCGCGCAGATCTCGATCATCACCTTCTCCGACAGCGCCAAGGTGCGCATGCCGCTCGCGCGGATGAGCGAGACCACCGTGCCCACGCTGTCGCCCGAGGGCGGCACCAACTACGGCGGCGCGTTCCGCGAGCTGGCGCGGGCCATCGAGCAGGACCGCAGGGACCTCAAGGCGCAGGGCTACAACATCTTCCGCCCGTGCGCGTTCTTCCTGAGCGACGGCGAACCCCTGGACAGGGACTGGCAGCAGAGCTTCGCCGGCGCCCTCACCTACGACAAGGCGACCGGCGCCGGCATGAAAGCGCACCCGATCTTCGTGCCGTTCGGGTTCAGGGACGCGCCCGAGGACGTCCTGCGGCGGCTCGCGTACCCGCCGCAACGGGGCAAGTGGTACCACTCGCGCGACACCGGCGTCGAACAGGCGCTCAACGGCATCCTGGAGATCATAATGAAGAGCATCATGTCGTCGGGCATGAGCGCGGGCACCGGCCGGCCGACCATGATGCTCCAGGCGCCGCCCGCCGGCTCCGGGATCGCCCACGGCGAGTCGGAGTACAACGAGGACTACATCTGACCGCCTGGAGGACCATCCACGCCATGAGCGACACCCGGTCCGCGCATCCGCGCGTCGGGGCCTCCCCGTTCTCCATCGGCGACCCGGGCCGCGCCGGGCTGGAGCTGCCGGCCGGACGGCCCGGCGCCCTCGTCGGGCAGTCCGACATCGAGGTCAGCGCCGCCACCCTGCCCGGCGTCCTGATCCGCGCGGCCACGATCCGCGGCCTGCTGCACCGGGCCGGCGACGAGCCGCGCCAGGACGCGTTCGCGATCGCCCGGCACGAGACCGGCGCCGGCGCGTGGGCCGTCGCCGTGGTCTGCGACGGCGTCGGGGCGCTCGGCCGCTCCGACGAGGCCGCCACGCTCGCCGGCCGCCGCCTCGCCGAGCTCGGGGCGGCGGGCGTGCCGTGGCCGGAGGCGTTCGCCGTCGTCAACGAGGAACTGCACGCGTACGCCGAGCAGGTCCGTGCGGCGGGCGGCGGCGACGCCTCCCGTGACGGCATGGCGACCACGGCCGTGGCCCTGAGCGTCCACCGGGACGGGCCCGGCTGGGCCGGCGAGGTCGCCTGGGTGGGGGACTCCTCCCTGTGGCACCTGGACGCCGCCGGACGCTGGACCGACCTCACCGACACCAGGGAGCCCGGCCAGGAGGGCGACGAGGACGAGGGTCCTTTCCACTCGACGAAGGTCCGGCCGATGCCCTCGTCCGGCGGTTCGTGCGCCACGCGGGCCGTCCGGGTCTCCGGCGGCGCGCTGTTCGTCATGTCCGACGGCATCGCCAACCCGCTGGACTGGTGCGAGGACGTGCGCGAGACGCTGGCGAAGTGGTGGGCGCGGCCACCCGACCCCTTCACCTTCGCCGCGCAGGCGGCCTTCGCCCGCAAGACGCACGTGGACGACCGCACGGTCGTGGCGCTCTGGCCCGATGACGACGATGACCAGGGTGACGACGAGGGCCACGCCGGCGGCGGCCCGGAGACGGCGGGATGAGCGTGCGCGAGGCCGATCTCGGCTCACTCACCTACATCGCGGAAGGCGCGTTCGCCAAGGTCTACAAGGTCGAGGGCTACACCATGCCCGGCGATCGGGCGCCGCTCGCCTACAAGCGGTTCACCCAGGCGTACGACCAGCAGGCCAGGTCGGCGGCCGCGACGGTCGCCTTCCGCGACGGGCTGAGCTCCCGGGAGCGTGACGACCTCGACCGGTTCAGCACGTGGCCGAGGGCCCTGGTGGAGGACAGGCCCGGCAACGTGAGCGGCCTGCTGATGGCGCTCATCCCGCAGGAGCTGTTCTCGCGCTACCTGGACGAGAACGGCGCCCTCGGCTCCCGGCCGCTGCTCATGGAGTACCTCATCTCGACCGCCGAGCAGCGCGCGCTGGCCCAGGTGGACCTGGACGACGTGCCGCTGACCGAGCGCCTCATCCTGCTCGCCCAGCTCGTCTACGTCATCGCGCGCCTGCACAGGCACGGCTGGGTCTTCGGCGACCTCAGCTTCCGCAACGTCGCGTTCGGCGTGAACCCGCCCCGGCTCATGCTGCTGGACTGCGACGGCGCGGCGTCGCTCACCGACGACCGGCGCAGCCAGGCCTCCACCCCGTTCTGGCAGCCGCCGGAGTGCCCCCACGCCGGCGACCGGCAGGACGACGTCTCCGACGTCTACAAGCTCGGGCTGGCGATCCTGCGCTGCCTGACCCCGGGCAAGGGGGCGGCCACGACCACCTCGGTGGAACGTCTCGCAGGGGAACTCGACGACGAGGGCGCCGGCCTGCTGGCGCGCGCCCTCTCCCGCGACCGCGCCGTCCGCCCCGCGGCCAGGGAGCTGTACGCCTACCTCAAGCGCACGGTGACGCGCAGGACGGCGCCGCCCCGGGTCGTCCGCATGGAGCTGCTCACCCCGTACCGGGTGCGCGGGCAGGACGTGCGCGTCGAGTGGGAGGTCGAGGACGCCGACGAGCTGGAGGTGAGGGTGGGGCAGGCCGCGCCCGTCACGCTCGACCCGGCCGCGCATCCCGGCGGGTACGTCTTCCGGCCCGCCGAGTCCGGGCGGCTCGTCGTCGTGGCCCGTAACCGGTACGCCGAGGTCACCGTGGACCTCGGCGACCTCGAACTGTACGAGCTGCCGCCGTTCGACGCGAGCATGGCGAGACTGCCCCGCGTCCCGGCGCCGCGGCTCGAACCGTTCCGTCCGCCCGTCGCGGCGGCGGCCCTTCGCGGGCGTCCGCGGATCACGGTGGGCTCCGAGGTCGTCACGATGCCGTCCCTCGGCGTCTTCCGGTTCGTCGAGGGCCTGCGGCCCGTCGATCCGGTCCCGATGCCGCCGCACCCGCTGCGCGGCCTGATCGCCGCCGTGGGACGGGACCGGGCGTCGGCGTTGCAGGAGGCCGTCACCCGGCTGCACGGGACGGTCGCCGCCGGCGTCGCCCGGCGGTCGGCGGGCGGCACGGGAACCGGGCAGGGAACAGGGACGGGAGGTGGATCATGACGGTCGGCGGCCTCCTCGCCCGTCTCGGCGGCGCGGACCCGGAGATCCTCGAGAAGGCGCCCTCGGAACGGCCCAAGTTCGTCCAGATGGCGATCGTCCTGCTGACCACGGCGGGGCTCGCCGTCGTCTCCATGGCCTTCGCGCTGCACGACGGCCTCAAGGTGGACTGGGGCTGGTCGGTGGTCTTCGGCCTGCTCTGGGGCGCCGTGGTGCTGAACCTGGACCGGCTGCTCGTCCTCAGCATGGCCGACGTCCAGGGCAAGGGACGGCTCTTCCTGATGGCCGTGCCCCGGCTGCTCATGGCCGCCGTGCTCGGCGTCGTCATCTCCACGCCCCTGGTCCTGCGCGTCTTCGCCGGCAGCATCGAGGTGCAGATCGCCAGGAACCAGTTGGAGTCCTCGGCGCAGCTCGGCTCGCTCCAGGACAAGAGCGCCGAGAAGATCCGGCTCGACCAGGTGAGCAAGAAGATCGCCGCCGACCAGGCCGTCCTCGCGGGCGCGCTGCCGCAGGACTTCACGAGCCCGCGCCTGCAGGCGGCCCGTCAGGACGTGACCACCCTGGAGGCGAACCTGGAGACGGCCCAGCGCAAGCATCAGGAGAAGTACGAGGAGATGCAGTGCGAGCTCTACGGCGAGGGGCCGCGCTGCAAGGGCGCCTCCAGCCGTAAGGGGCGGGGGCCGCTGTGGCGGGAGAAGCAGAAGGCCGCCACGGACGCCGCGGCCGAGGTCGGTTCCGTGCAGAGGCGGCTGAGCACGGCGCGGAACGAGGCGAAGAAGGCGGAGGACGCCCTCGTCGGCGAGCGGTCGGCGGCGCTGAAGAAGGCCCAGGACGACGCCCGCCGGGACCTCACCGCGCAGCAGGCCGAGTACGGGCGGCTGTCCGCCGTGCTGCGGGAGCAGTCCGAGGACTCCACGTCCGCGAACCTCGCCGACGACAAGCTGCCCGCCCAGATCAAGGCGCTGTTCGACCTCGGCTCGCGGGACGACGCGCTCGGCTACGCGCACCTGGCGGTGTTCGCGCTGTTCTTCATGGTGGAGATGCTGCCCGTCACGGTGAAGGTCCTGCTCAAGCTCGGGGGCGAGTCGCCGTACGACCTGGTCGCCAAGTCCCGGGCGGACGAGCAGGTCGACGCGGAGCGGCTGCGCAGGAGCAACGACCGGCGCCGCGCGGAGAAGGCCTCGCGCGACGAGGTCACCGTGGAGGAAGGCAGGGCGCGCGTCATGCTCGCCCTCGAAGAGGACATGCGCACCCGCGAGGAGGCGCTCGGCAGGCAGGCCAACGAGCACGTCGCCGCCGAGATGGGCAAGATCCTCGACGTCGCCCTGCGGGAGTGGAGCGATCAGGTCAAGGCCAGGCTGGCCGAGGCCGTTCCCGGCGCCGGGGCCGGTCCGCAGTCCCCGCCTTCTGGGCTGAACGGGGCCAAGGTGGCCGGCACGCAGACCACGAACGTGACCGGCCTGCCCGACGACGACGATCTGTGAGGACGGGGATGCCGGGCGCACTGCATTCCACGGGCTGCCTGCTGGTCGTCGCCTGCCACGGCGACATCGCCGCCGTGCTCGCCCCGGTGATGCGGGAGGTCGAGACCCGGCTCCTGCTGTCTCCCATGCTCGGCGACTTCGTGGAGTTCCGCCCGCTCGACCTCGGCCCCCGCCCTCGGGAGGACCCCGGCGACCCGGCGGTGCGCGGGGACCCTCGCGGGGGCCTGCCTTCGGTGGTGGCGAGGGTCGTGGAGGAGCTCACGCGGCCGGCCAGTGGCGCGGGCGTGAACTACTTCGGGTTCGTGGTGATCGACTGGTCGGCCGAGGACGTGTCACGGCTGCTGGAGGGCTGCCGGGCCGACCCGACCATCGGCGCGCTCCCGTACCGGTCCCGCGGCATCGCGAGCGTGGGACGCGTGGACGGCGTGGTGCTGCCGTCCGCGGGCGCCTGGACCCACGGCACGCTGGCGGACGAGCTGCGGCGCTTCGCCGACGACCTGCTGCACCACTTCGCCGGCGGACAGGTCGCCGGCCTGAGCCCCGCCGACCTGGCGGTCCTGCGAAGCGCCCGCGAGCCCACCGCGGCCTTCGGGACCGTGCGCGGCCCGGCGGAGGCGGCCCGCGATGAGCTGGACCGGGTGCTCGACCTGCGTCCACGCCTGGACGAGGCGCCGTGGTTCCCACCCGTCGCGCCCGCCGAGGCGAACGGAGGGGAGGTCGTATCCGCCGAGCCGTACGGACCGGACGGGGGCGAGACGCCCGCCGGAACGGACGCGGCTCCGGACGGTGCGGCCGTTCGGCACGACGCCGGGGGACAGGGCGGCGAGGTCGTCAGGTGGGACGAGGCCGTGCCGCGTCCTGCGGTAGAGCCCGAGGCGGGGCGGATGGGGGCGTTGCGGCGTCTGGCCGGGCGGTTCCGGCGCGGCGGGGCCGATGCCGGTGAGGGACCGGCCCGCGCGCAGGCCGGTCCGCCGGGACCCGGCGCCGAGCGGCTGGCCTACCTGGTCCTCCTGGACGGCCCGAACGCCGTGGACACCCGGGTGTGGCGGCGCGGGCGGGACCTGGTGCTGGACGTCGCCGGGCGGCTGGCCGGGCGCCGGGAGGCCGCGTACCTGGTCCGCCTCCTGCCGGGCCCCGGGGACGGACCCGCGGGCGAGTTGACGCCCGCGCACGCGGTGGCCGCACGCATGATCAGGCGATCGCCGTGGTTCGACTTCGGACCGGCGCTCGCCCGGTTGCGCGTCCTCATGCGCCGCGACCTGGCCGCCGTGGACCCGGACCGATCGGACGGACCCGGTGAACCCCGGCGAGCGAAGGACACCGATGGCCCCGGCACGCCGGTCGTCGTGGTGTTCGCCGCGTACGTCCCCCTGGCCGACGCGGTCACCGTGGGGGAGTACACCGGCCTGGTGGGGGAGGCTCGTGTCGTGTGGGTTCTGCCCGACGGGGCGGCGCCGCTGCTGTCGGAGGACTTCACGCCGGACGGGGTGACCGTGCTCGGCGACCACCCCGACGCCGCCGAGGACGTCGCCGCTCTGATCGGGACGGTCACGCCGCCTCGTCACGGCGGCGCAGCTCCGCCACGATCGCCGCGCGGAGCGTCTCGGCCGCGGGGTGGGCCGGATAGCGACTGAGCAGCGAGGACAGCCTCTGGAGCTGGCCGGCCGCGGTGGCGGACCTGGTCTGGCGCGCGCAGGCGAGGGCGGTCGCGCCCGTCTCGATGGCACGTTCCACCTGCCCGGCCTCCGCGTGCGCCCGGGCCAGCCGCGCCCCGAAGAGGCCGCGCAGGCGCGCGCCGTACTCGGGCAGCTCCGCCACCGCCTTCTCCAGCACCTCGGCCGCCTCGCGGAACTCGCCGAAGCGGTAGAGGCACCACCCGTTCACCAGGGCGGTCGGGTCGAGGACGGTGGAGGGCCCGTAGGCGCCGGCGTGGAGCCCGCCGGCGCGCAGCGCCTCGCCCGAGGCGTCCAGGTGCGCCCGGCACGCCGCGCGCTCCCCGATCATGGCGTACGCCTGGGCGGCCCGGTGGTGCGCCAGCCCACGGGTGCGCGGCGCCGCGCCGTCGTGCCCGAGCGCGCGCTCGGCATACCCGAGGGCCTCCATCGCGTTGCCGGCGTACATCTTCATCTCGGCGTGCCGCACCATGGCGTACGCGACCGCGTCACGCTCACCGGCGCGTTCGCCCAGCCGGGCGGCCTCGTCGGTCAGCCGGACGGCCGCGTGCGCGTCGGCGGAGTCCTGCGCGAGCCAGCCGGCGAGCTCGGCGGCGCGCGCCGCCAGCGGCAGCAGCAGCTCGCCGCCGGGCCAGTCGGCGTAGTGGGCGGCCACCCGCATGATCGTGACGGCGTCCCGCGACGCCGGCAGCCCGAACCCGCCGGCTCCGTCCCGGTGGACCTGCGTGAACCGCTGTTCCAGGATCGCCAGGAGGTCCTCGACCGGACGCAGCGCCAGCGCGTCGCCGTACTCCACGGGGACGGGCGGCTCCGGGGGGACGGATGGTGGGACGTCCCGCTTGCCGGGGGTGTCCGGGACGAGTGACGCCAGCGTGCCGTTCGCGTCGAGCCTGGCGTCGCAGAGCCGCGCGAAGTCCGGCTGGACCGTACGCTCGCCGCGTTCGATGCGGCTCAGGTGGCTTGGGGAGGTATGCACGAGTTCCGCGACTGCCTGCAGGGTCAGCCCGCGCTCTTCTCTCAGGTTCCGGAGGGCGGCGCCGAATCTGGGGAAAATGCTCATGGGAGTCCTGACGGTAGCGACGCCGTCGGGCTGGGCCCCGTACCAGCCGGCCGCGTCGATCGTGCGGTCACTCTCAACATAAACGCTCATATACCGGCGTGGCTGCCCTTGGGGAAATCCAGGATAACCGCCGTATTTACCCCTTTTGTGCGGTCGTCTCGGGTTTGCGCAACACGGGCTGGGCTTGCGCAGGGACTCTCTCCTGGTGGCAGGCCGGTCGCGTCACGATCCTGTCCCTACGCGCTGTGCCGGGCGACGGCGGGATAGGGGGGCGGCAAATGGCGACAAGAAGCCATAAAGTCGTCGCCGCAGTTGAATTCCATGCAGACGGTACGCGATTCGCCTGGTCCGCCGTATCAGCGATAAATCATGACATGGAGCCGATAAACCGCACTTTCTCCGCATACCCTCCTGGATATCAGCATATCTCCCGCAAGCCCGGCCTCGGCGCACGCGACGAGATGCTCCGGCATGCCACGGCCCTCCTCAGCGAGGCGCGCGCCGCGGCCGTCAAGGCGATCAGCGCCGCCGGATACCGCGAACGCGACATCCGCTGGTGCCTCACCGTCCCCGCCGCCTGGCACGAGGACGGCGAGCGCGCCCTGCGGCGGGCCGCCGGGGACGCCGGGCTGCCCGCAGGCCAGGAGCGGCTGCTGCTGTGCCCCGAGCCGGAGGCCGCCGCGCTGTACTGCCATCTATGGATGACCGGGGGACCCGCCCGCGAACCGCTGGGCCCCGGTGCGAACGGGTCACGGTTCGTGGTGGTCCACTGCGGCGGCGGCACCGTCGGCCTCGCCGCGTACGAGACCTCCGGCGACGGCTCGGGGAGGATCGCGCTGCGCGAGATCGGCGAGCCCGCCGGCGGGCACGGGATCCTCGTACGGCCGCGCGAGGGGGAGGAGCTCCTCGACCGGGCCCTCGACGGCATCGTCGTACAGATCCGGACATATCTCGCCGAGCTCGGCCGGGAGGACGGGGCTCCGCTCCCCGAGACCCTGCTGCTCGTCGGCGGCTTCGCCGCCTCGCCCCACCTCCGGGCCCGCCTCCGGCGCGAGTTCGGCGCGGACCACCGGATCCTCGTGCCCCCGGACCCTTCGCGCGCCGTGGTCGAGGGCGCCGTCCACCTCGCCGCCCGGCCCGAGATCGTCATCGCGCGCAGGTCCCGCTACACCTACGGCTTCGAGATCGCCCTGCCGTGGGAGGAGCACCGGGACCCGCCGGCGCGGAGGATCCGCAGCGGCGAGGGGGAGGCGCTGTGCGCGGGGCGGTTCGAGATCGCGATCCGGCGCGGCGACGACGTCACGGCCGGCGCGCCGTTCCCGTACACCGTCTCGCCGACCCAGGTGGAGCAGACGTCGGTCCGGGTCCGGATGATGCGCACCCGCGACCCAGCCCCCCGCTACGCCGACGAGGAGGGCTGCGAGCAGATCGGCGAGCTGACCGTCGACGTCAACGGCTCCACCGGAAGACCTCTGAAGGAACGCGTCCTGCTCCTGCTCCTCTCCTTCGGCCCCTCCGGCGTCCGGGCGGAGGCCATCGACCCCATCACCGGCGAAAGATCCCAGCTCAGCACGTACCACCACCCCACACGCTGAGGTCCCCGGCACCTCGCCGCGCCGTTCGCGCCGTCGCCTCCCCGGTCGCGGGCCGGGGCCACGTGGTCGCAGGCCCCGGCCGTCGCCCCGCTGCGCGGACGTGTCCGGTCGCGTGGACGAAGCGAGATCAGGCGGCTTCGTAGCGGCGCTGGCAGTCGATGCAGCAGCGGGCCAGAGGGCGGATCTTGAGGCGGTCGAACGGGATGACGGTCTCGCAGTGGGTGCAGCGGCCGTACGTGCCCGCGGTGATCCGGTCCAGGGCCTGGGTGAGCTCGGCGATGGCCCGGTCGGCCGCGGTGAGGGAGACGAGCAGCTCCCGCCAGGTGTCGTCGGCCCCGCTGCCGGTCTGCGCCTCGGCCCGCAGGCCGAGCAGGTGACGGCTGCGCCGCTCCAATTGCTCCTGCAGATCCTGACGCAGCGCCTGCAACTGCACGCTGCTCAGGTGTGACGAGGGCCTGCGGGTGTCGGTCATGGCGAAGGTTCCTCTCTCAAGGTCTGACGTCGGATGGCACACAGAGCCGCCCGGGCGGGCGTCGCCCCGGGCCCGGACCGCTCGAGGGCAGCGGTCACCCAGGGACGGCGGTCGTCCCGAGTTGGTGTTCGTCCGAGATCGGTGGTCGTGCCGGGTCAGTGAGCGTGGCGGGTGAGTGTGCCGTGGCCGGTGAGGCGGGCCGCGAGGGCCGGTTGCAGGCACAGGCGGGTGAGGCCGCGGATGGTCGCGTGCTGGGGATCGGGCACGGCGCTGACCGGCATGCGGAGTGCCGTCCGCAGGCGGTGCAGCAGTTCGGCCTGCTGGGCGCCGCCCCCGGTGACCACCAGGCCGCCGGTGCGGACGGCCTGCCGTAGACGATCGGGTAACCCGCGCAGCAGGCCCGTGGTCATGGTGACGACGCCGTCCAGCGCGTAGGCGGGCAGCCCGGCGCTGGTCGTGGCGCTGAGCTGGAGCGCGGCGGCGTCGACGATCACACTGTCGCGGATGGCGACGGCCTCCACGATCCCCGCCCCCACGTCCAGCAGCAGCGACGGCCGGGAACCTGCCACGTCGAGGCCGGCGCCGACGGCCGCGGCCAGCGGCTCGTCCACCAGGGTCACCGCGCAGCCCGCCGCCTGAGCCACCACGGCGTGCAGCGTCCGGCGATCGTTCGGCGACGCGGCCACCGGCACCCCGGCCAGCACCCGCTCCACCGGCCGGTCGCCCGGCACCATGGCGTCCTGCATCACCAGGCGCAGCAGGCGCAGGCAGGCTTCCGGGTCGGTGACCATGCCGTGCCGGACGGGCCGCACCTGGCCCTCCACCCCGATGCCGGCCCGCCGGACGACCGACGACCGGTCGGCGATGGCGAACCCACCCGACCACAACGACCGGGTACGCGCCGTCCCCAGATCCAGCGCCACGAAGTCCCGCCGCGGGGCGGTCACGCCGGCGCCTTGCGGTGACGGGCGCCGGCGCAGCCCTCGCAGGCGGACCGTTCGGGCCACCGCCGCAGCTGCTCGAACGGGATCAACGCGCCGCAGCGCCCGCAGGTGCCGTAGCGGCCGCGGTTCATGCGCTCCAGCGCGGCCTCGATCGCGGCGACGCGGCCGCGCGCCGCGGCCCGGTGGGCGGGGTCGGCCACCGGGCGCGACTCCGCGACGGCGGTGGCGAGCTGGTCGTGCAGCAGTCCGCGCAGTTCCTCCAGCCGCGCCAGATGCCGCTCGTAGTTGCGCAGGTGGACGTGGACAGATGTGACGTTGGCCATGACAGGATCGGCTCCTAGCGTGCGCCCGTGACAGGGCCCGGCCTCGTCCGGCATGCGGGACCGTTCCGGCATGCGGGAGTGGCCGCGGCGACGTCTCCGGTCGCGGGGCGGGGGCACGAGGCGCGCGAACGCGGCCAGGCCCCACGGCACGCGGACGGCCGGAGACACCGGAAGGGATGGGAAGGCGTCGGCTAGGTCAGCGGCGGGCTGCGCGACCCCGCGGTGCGGTGCGCGAACTGCTGCGGATCACGGACGGCGTCCGTGCCGGAACGCGGCGACGCCTGCGGCGACGGATGGGCGGCCTGGCCGTCGCGCTCGCCGCGCAGCGGCGGCCACAGCGACAGCACATGGTGTTCACGCGTGTTGGCGGCCTGTGGCGGGAGGCTCGGCAGCTCCGTGTCCCAGGCGTCCTGATTCCATGACGTGCTGGAGGACAGCCCGCGAAGCTCCGTCCCCGCGCCGCTCCACTGCCGCGAGAAGCCGGCCAGCAGCAAGGACAGCAGGACCAGGCCCATCACGCCGACCAGCGCGATGGACCCTCTGGATGTTCTCCATGGCCCTGTCATAAGCCCGACCATAGCCCAGACAACGACAAAAGGCATGCCCACCCGGTTCCGCCGCCCAAAGGCCCGCGACGGGCCCTGGCGGCTCCGTGTCCCGCGGCTGAGGTGGCCCGCTCATGGGTGCGGGAACCCCCACGGCAAGGTACGGTGGCGCCCAACGGCACCTACGGGCCACAGCGCGGCCCTCGGACGCCGCCCCGCCGCCGGCCCCACGGGCGCGCGCGGCCACATCGCGGCCATCGGACCGCCCAAGCAACCGTCGGATCGCTCACGACCGACAACCACCACCACCCGCCGGCGAAACGGCGGATGGTGGTCGTTGAGCTCGCTCGCTGATCAGGAGGGGATGTGCGCAGGAGACTGCCCGCCGTTCTGCTCCTGGTCCTGTCGGTCTTCCTGCTGAGTCCGGCGCCCAACGGGGCGCACCCGGCCGCCACCACGGCCTCGGTGACCTTGTGGAGCGCGCCCGTCGCGCACGACAGTCCGGACGCCGTCGCGCCTCGCCTGCACGCCGTCCCCCCGCCCTTCCACGCCTCCGGCGGCGGCGCGCCCGCCGTGCCGCTGTGGCCGGTCGCCCCGGCCTCCCCCGAGGAGCCGGGCGCGGGCACGCGGCCCGTCACGGCCGCTCCGGCGCCGCACGCCGTGGCGCCGGAGTCGGTCGCGCGCCGCGCCCCGGCACGAGCTCCGCCCTCCACGACGCGCTGACGTCCCCTTTCTTCGACAGCCCGTGGAGGCTTCCATGTCACGTGCGCCTTTGTGGCGCGCGGTGGCGGCGTTCGTCGTCGTCGCCACCGCATTGCTCCTCACCGTCAGCATGTCGCCACGCCTGGGTCTGGATCTGCGCGGCGGCACGCAACTCGTCTTCGAGACCCGCGACTCTCCCACGGCCAAGGCCGACGGCGAGGCCACCGACCGCGCCCTGGACGTGCTGCGCCGCCGCGCCGACGCGCTCGGCGTGGTGGACCCGACGCTGGTCCGCTCCGGGGAGCGGCGCATCATCGTCGAGCTGCCCGGCGTGCTCGACCCCCGCCAGGCCGCCGAGGTCATCGGCAAGACCGCGCAGCTCACCTTCCACCCGGTGCTGGGGCAGGCGGACGGCTCCGGAGGAGCGGGGCAGGTGCTGGCGGACGAGTCCGGGCGGTCCCTGCGGGTCGGCCCCGCCGCGATCACCGGGGACGGGGTGGGCGACGCCGCCGCCAGGAACGACCCGCAGCTCGGACTGGGCTGGTCGGTCACCGT
Source organism: Sphaerisporangium krabiense (assembly GCF_014200435.1). Taxonomy (NCBI): domain Bacteria; kingdom Bacillati; phylum Actinomycetota; class Actinomycetes; order Streptosporangiales; family Streptosporangiaceae; genus Sphaerisporangium; species Sphaerisporangium krabiense. Next base: position 4,359,435 of record NZ_JACHBR010000001.1, read on the forward strand.
CGACTTCAGGAACGCCGCCGCGTGGCGGGACCTGACCGGCGCGGCCGCCTGCCACGATCCCGGCGACCCCCGGCGCCGCGTCGCGATCGTCCTGGACAACAAGATCATCTCCTCGCCGCAGGTCGACCCGAGCGTGCCCTGCCGCACCGGCATCCCCGGCGGATCCACCCAGATCAGCGGGTCGTTCACCTACCAGGAGGCAGAGGACCTCGCCGTGCTGATCAAGGGCGGCGCGCTGCCCGTCCCGCTCGACCTGATCGAGCAGCGCACCGTCGGCCCGACCCTCGGCGCGCAGGCCATCGAGGCCAGCGCCAAGGCGGGCGTCGCGGGCGTCCTGCTCACCGCGCTGTTCATCGCCGTCACCTACCGGCTGGTCGGGCTGCTGGCCACCGTCGCGCTCGCCGCGTACGGGCTCATCTCCTACGCCGCGCTCCTCGCCCTCGGCGCGACGCTCACCCTGCCGGGCCTGGCCGGGTTCGTGCTGGCCATCGGCATGGCGGTCGACGCCAACGTGCTGGTGTTCGAGCGGGCCCGCGAAGAGTACGCCCGCGCGCCGCGCCGAGGGTTGCGCGCCGCCCTCGCCCGCGGGTTCGCGGGCGCCTGGAGCGCCATCGCCGACTCCAACATCACCACGCTCCTGGCGGCCGGGCTGCTGTTCTGGCTGGCCTCCGGGCCGGTCCGCGGCTTCGGCGTGACGCTGGCCATCGGCGTGGTCGCCTCCCTCGTCTCGGCCATGCTCATCACCCGCGTCCTGACCCACCTGGTGATCGGCAGGACCGGCCCCCGCCTGTCCGGGCTGGCGACGCAGGGCCGGGTCAGGACCTGGATCACCCGGCGCGCCCCCGACCTGATGACCCCGGGCAGGCGCTGGCTCGCCCTGGCCGCCGCCCTGGTCGCCGTGGCGGTCTGCGGGCTGGTCGCCCACGGCCTGAACTTCGGCATCGAGTTCACCGGCGGCCGGATGATCGAGTACACCGCCACCCGGCCGATCGGCCCGGAGGCGGCGCGGCAGGCCGTGACCGAGGCCGGGCACGCCACGGCGAACGTCCAGACCTCCGGGACCACCGTCTCCGTACGGGCCGGGCAGATCAGCGCCGACGACGTGGCGCGCATCGAGCAGGCCCTCGACGCCCGGCTCGGCGAGGTGACCAAGCAGCGCGACGAGCTCATCGGCCCGAGCCTGGGCGAGGAACTGCGCCGCAACGCGCTCGTCGCGCTCGCCGTGGCGCTGGGGGCCCAGCTCGTCTACCTGGCCTTCAGGTTCCGCTGGACGTTCGGCGCCGCCGCGGTCCTGGCCCTGGTCGTGGACGTGGCCGCGGTCGCCGGCCTGTTCGCCTGGCTGGGCAAGCCGATCGACGGGGTCTTCCTGGCGGCCATGCTGACCATCGTCGGCTACTCGATCAACGACAAGGTGGTGGTCTTCGACCGCGTACGGGAACTGTGGCAGGCGGACAGACGGGCGCGCTTCCCCGCCATCGTCAACGCCGCGATCCTGCAGACCGTCCCGCGCACCGTGAACACCGGCCTCGGCGCCCTGTTCATCCTCGGCGCGCTGGCCGTCTTCGGCGGCGACACCCTGCGCGACTTCGCCATCGCCCTGATCGTCGGCATCGTGGCCGGCACCGCGTCGTCCTCCTTCGTGGCCGGCCCCCTGGCGATCGAACTCGAACGCACCAGCAAGCGCCCTCCACCCCAGCGACCCGCGCCGCGCACCCGCCGCCGCGAGGGCACGGGAGCCGTCGTGTAGACCGATCACGCCGCCTTGGCGGGAAGGCGGGCCGATCAGGGACGGGTCAGCGTCGCTCGGCTCTGGCGAACTCGGTGAGGGCTTCGGTGTCGGAGTAGGTGGTGGTGACGTACTCGGCGGTCCAGTCGCCGATGCCGGGGAAGGTGCTTTCGGTGAGCAGGCGGGTGGCGGTGGCGGCGGGGTCCAAGGGGGTGCGTCGTAGGGTCACCGCGCCGGTGGCGCCGTCCAGCAGGGCCCAGTGGGCGCCCGTCGTGCCGTAGGGCATGCCGACCGAGCCGGGGTTGACCACGAGCTTGCGGTCGACGAGGCGGACGAAGGGCATGTGGGTGTTGCCCAGGACCACGGTGTCGGCCGTGACGCCGGCCAGGACCTCCGTCCAGCGGGCGAGCGTGCTGTCGACCAGGATCATCTCGTCGTCACGGCGCGGGGTGGCGTGGACGAACAGCGTGGCGCCGAGCCGGTCCAGGTCCAGCACCTGACGGTCGGGGAGGGCGGCGAGCAGGGCGATCTGGTCGTCGCGGAGCCGCTCGGCCGCCCACTGGCTGATGGGGTACGGCGAGGGGCGGCCCTGGCGCGCCTCCACCAGCTCGCGGTCGGCGTTGCCGTTCACCCACAGCGCCCGCGGGCCCAGCGAGACCAGCAGGTCGAGCGTCTCCACCGGCTGGGGGCCCGCGGCCATGTCGCCGGTGAGCACGATCAGGTCGGCGGAGGCGACCTCGGGCTCGGCGAGCACGGCCTCCAGGGCGGGGAGCACTCCGTGGATGTCGGACAGGACGGCCAGGCGCATGCCCCCACTCTGCCCGCGAAGGCCGCCCGCGCGGGCCGGTGTTCGCGAGGGGCGATCGGCGGCGAGCGGACGCTGTGCCCGGCACGGCCGCTCGCGCGGGCCGGTGTTGGCGAGCGAGCGGGGCCGGGACGCGTTGGTCGGCCGGGGGGACAGGTTGACAGGGATCGCGGACTGGTGGGTGGACTTGGTGTCATATTGAAGATTGATTTGAGAGATGGAGAACCCCTCGAAGTCGCGGGCCGCGGCGAGTCGGCGCGCGTTTCTTTCCGCTTCCGCTGTTTCGGCCGCTGCCGTGCCGTTGATGGCGGGGCCGGCAGCGGCGGGTGACGGTCGTGTTCCGGGGCCGGGGCGTCCCGTCACACGGCAGCGGCCCGGCAAGGAGCTGCGCGAACTGCTGGCAGAGATCGACCCCGGCCGGATCGAGGCCACGGTGCGGCGGCTCGTCGGGTTCGGCACCCGGCACACGCTGTCGAGCCAGGACGACCCGGCGCGCGGCATCGGCGCGGCCACGGCCTGGGTGTACGCGCGGTTGCAGGCGGCCGCCGCCGCGTCGGACGGCCGCATGACCGTGGAACGGCAGTCGTTCGTCCAGCCGGTCTCCCCGCGCGTCCCCGCGCCCACCACGATCACCAACGTGGTCGCCACGCTGCGCGGCGACGCCTCCCCCGAGCGGGTGTACGTGGTGACCGGCCACCTGGACTCGCGGGTCACCGACGTCATGAACGCCACCGACGACGCCCCCGGCGCCGACGACGACGCCTCCGGGGTCGCGGTGGTGCTGGAGCTGGCCCGCGTCTTCGCCACCCGCCGCACCCGCGGCACGCTGGTGTTCGCCGCGGTCGCGGCGGAGGAACAGGGTTTGTACGGCTCGGCGCACATGGCCGCGCGGCTGAAGGCGGCGGGCGCGGACGTGCAGGCCATGTTCAGCAACGACATCGTGGGCGCCAGTTCGGGCTGGGACGGCACCCGTCCCGACCCGCGCACCGTGCGGCTGTTCGTCGAGGGCGTCCCCACCACCGAGACGCCGGCGGAGACGTCGATCCGGCAGTCGACCGGCGGCGAGAACGACGGCCCCTCGCGCCAGCTCGGCCGTTTCGTCCAGAACGTCGCGCAGAACGACGCGACCGGCATGGACGTGCGGGTGATCTGGCGGCGCGACCGGTTCCTGCGCGGCAGCGACCACATCTCGTTCCTGCGCGAGGGCTACCCGGCGGCGCGGTTCACCGAGCCGAGGGAGAACTACGACCACGAGCACCAGGACGTCCGCGTCGTGGACGGGGTGCAGTACGGCGACCTGGTGGAGTTCCTGGACTTCGGGTACATCGCCCGCGTGGCCAAGGTGAACGCGGCGACGCTCTACTCGCTGGCGCAGGGGCCGGGCACGCCGAAGAACGTCCGGATCCTCGCGGCGGACCTCGGCAACGACACCACCCTCGTGTGGGACCGCGGCACCGACGCCGGCCTGGCCGGGTACGAGGTGGTGTGGCGGGAGACCACGGCCCCCGACTGGACGCACGCCATCGACGTCGGCGACGTGACCAGGGCGACGATCGACATCCCCAAGGACGACGTCCAGTTCGGCCTCCGCGCCCGGGACCGCGACGGCCGGCGCGGCCCCGTCGCCTTCCCCAAGGTGGTGACCTCCTAGCGGCCACCCGCCGGTCCCGCGTCCGCGCCGCGGGGGAGCGATCCCCTGCGGCGCGGCGCGTTCCGGACGCGGCCGTAAATCGTTTGGACAGCGCGTTCGGGCGCGGGCCACCATGAGACATCCCGTGGCAGTCAGGGACCACCCGAGGTCAGAAAGGACCCCCCTCATGGAGTCGGCCGAGATCCGCCGCCGTTATCTGCGCTTCTTCTCGGAGCGCGCGCACGCCATCGTGCCGTCGGCGTCGCTGATCGCCGACGACCCCACCCTCCTTCTGGTCCCGGCCGGCATGGTCCCCTTCAAGCCGTACTTCCTCGGCGAGGCGAGGCCGCCGGGCCCGCGCCTGGTCAGCGTGCAGAAGTGCGTGCGCACGCCCGACATCGAGGAGGTCGGCAGGACCACCCGGCACGGCACCTTCTTCCAGATGTGCGGGAACTTCGCCTTCGGCGACTACTTCAAGGAAGGCGCCATCACCTACGCCTGGGAGCTGCTCACGACGTCCGTGGCGGACGGCGGCTACGGGCTCGACCCGGAACGGCTCTGGGTCACCGTGTACCTGGACGACGACGAGGCCGAGCGCATCTGGCGCGAGAAGATCGGCGTGCCCGCCGAGCGCGTCCAGCGTCTCGGCATGGGCCCGAACTTCTGGTCCATGGGCGTCCCCGGGCCGTGCGGCCCCTGCTCGGAGATCTCCTACGACCGCGGCCCCGAGTTCGGGCCGGAGGGCGGCCCCGCCGTCAACGACGAGCGGTACATGGAGCTGTGGAACCTCGTCTTCATGCAGTACGAGCGCGGCCCGGGCCAGGGCAAGGAGGACTTCCCGATCCTCGGCGAGCTGCCGTCGAAGAACATCGACACCGGCCTCGGGCTGGAACGCCTCGCCATGGTCCTGCAGGGCGTGCCCAACATGTTCGAGATCGACACCTCGCGCGTCGTGATCGACAGGGCCACCGAGCTGACCGGCGTCCGCTACGGCGCCGACGAGTCCTCCGACATCGCGCTGCGCGTGGTGTCCGACCATATGCGCACGTCGGTGATGCTGATCGGCGACGGCGTCGTCCCCGGCAACGAGGGCCGCGGCTACGTCCTGCGCCGCGTCATGCGCCGCGCGATCCGCACCGCCCGCCTGCTCGGCGCCACGGGCCCGGTCGTACGCGACCTGGTGGACACGGTCATCGGGTCGATGGGCGCGCAGTACCCCGAGCTCGTCGCCGACCGCGAGCGCGTCGAGACGGTCGCGCTCGCCGAGGAGGCGGCGTTCCTCAGGACGCTGAAGGCCGGCACGGCCATCCTGGACTCCTCGGTCGCCGAGACCAGGGCCCGGGGCGGCGCCGTCCTGTCCGGGGACGAGGCGTTCCAGCTTCACGACACCTGGGGCTTCCCGATCGACCTCACGCTGGAGATGGCGGCCGAGCAGGGCCTGTCGGTGGACGAGGACGGCTTCCGCCGCCTGATGAGGGAGCAGCGCGAGCGCGCCAAGGCCGACGCCAGGGCGAAGAAGACCGGCCACGCCGACCTGTCGGCCTACCGCGAGGTCGCCGGGCGCACCGACTTCACCGGGTACGCCGCGACCGAGGGCGAGGCGACGGTCGTCGGCCTGCTCGTGGACGGCGTCCCCTCGCCGGCCGCGGTCGAGGGCGACACGGTCGAGGTCGTCCTGGACCGCACGCCCTTCTACGCCGAGGGCGGGGGCCAGCTCGCCGACCAGGGCAGGATCCGGCTCGGCTCCGGCGCGGTGATCGAGGTCCACGACGTCCAGCGGCCGGTCCCCGGCGTGATCGTCCACAAGGGGGTCGTCCAGGTCGGCGAGGTGGCGGTCGGCGCGTCCGCCTACGCCGCGATCGACGTCGCGCGCCGCCGCGCCATCGCCCGCGCGCACACCGCCACCCACCTCACCCACCAGGCGCTGCGCGACGCCCTCGGCCCGGCCGCGTCCCAGGCGGGCTCGGAGAACGCGCCCGGCCGCTTCCGCTTCGACTTCGGGTCGCCCTCGGCGGTGCCCGGGTCGGTGCTGGCCGACGTCGAGCAGAAGATCAACGAGGTGCTGTCCCGCGAGCTGGACGTCGAGGCCGAGGCCATGAGCCTGGAGGAGGCCAGGTGGCAGGGCGCCATCGCCGAGTTCGGCGAGAAGTACGGCGAGCGGGTGCGCGTCGTCACGATCGGCGACTTCTCCAAGGAGCTGTGCGGCGGCACGCACGTGCGCAACACCGCCCAGCTCGGCCTCGTGAAGCTGCTCGGCGAGTCGTCGATCGGCTCGGGCGTGCGCCGCGTCGAGGCGCTGGTGGGCCTGGACGCCTACGGCTTCCTGGCCCGCGAGCACACGGTCGTCGCCCGGCTCCAGGACCTGGTCAAGGGCCGCGCCGAGGAACTGCCCGAGCGCGTCGCGGCGATGCTCGGCCGGCTCAGGGACGCGGAGAAGGAGATCGAGAAGTTCCGCGCCGAGAAGGTGCTGCGGGCGGGCGCGGGCCTCGCGCAGGGGGCCAAGGACGTCAAGGGCGTCGCGCTCGTCGTCGGGCGGGCCCCGGACGGCACGGACGCCGACGACCTGCGCACGCTGGTCTTCGACGTGCGCGACCGCCTGGGCGGCGGGCCGGCCGTGGTCGCCCTGTTCGCCGCGGCGAACGGCCGCCCGCTGACGGTCGTCGCCACCAACGAGGCCGCCCGGGAACGCGGCCTGGCCGCCGGCGAGCTGGTCCGCGCCGCGGCCGCGACGCTGGGCGGCGGCGGTGGCGGCAGGCCGGACGTCGCCCAGGGCGGCGGCCAGAACGTCGAGGCCATCCCCGAGGCGATGACGACCGTCGAGCGTTCGGTCACCGAGAAGGCGTGATCCTGCCGGGAGGGTCACGGCCCTGGCCGTTCCGGAAAGGTCCTTCCCGCGCAGGGACCGGCCGCGCGCGGCCGGTCCCTGCGCGGGTGGTGCGTCTAGTGCATCCAGAGCTCGTACCAGGTGCCGTATCCCGGGATCTGGTGGGCCTCGCAGATGTAGACGGGGCCGAAGATGACCGCCTTCTCCTTCCCGGCCTGATGGCAGGCGTCCAGGGTCGGATACAAGCCGAGGGAGAAGAATCCGGGCGGGCCCGCGAGAGCGGGTGTGGCGGGTCCGGCGAGCAGGCTCGTGATCGCCAGTGCCGCCGCGGCGGCCAGTGTGACAAGTCGTGCTTTCATGCCTGGCACTCCCTTGTTCTCCACACCGGAGCACCTGCCGGCTCGGCGCCGTCCGGGGTCCGGTCACGGTAAGTGCCCTGAACGTAACCCTTACTGTAAAGAAACTCAACAATTAACTTCGGGCCCCGATTTTCAAGCGGAATCTCCCCGATAAGGTGCGCGATCGGGGGGAATCCCAGGGATTGGTTCACCGAGAGGGGCCTGCCGATGCGCGAGCACGGGTACGCCGTGGTCGATGTGGAGACGACCGGGTTACGGCCGGGGTGGCATGACCGAATCGTGGAAGTGGGCGTCGTTCAGGTGGACGGCTCCGGGCGGGTCACCGGCGAGTGGGGCACGCTGGTCAACCCCGGGCGCGACCTCGGCCCGCAGCGCATCCACCGCATCTCCGCCGCCGACGTCCGCCACGCCCCGTCCTTCGCCGACGTCGCCGGCACGGTCGCGGACCTGCTGCGCGGGCGGGTCGTGTGCGCGCACAACCTGCCCTTCGACCTGCTGTTCCTGTCGAGCGAGTTCGCCCGCCTCGGGGTGGAGGCGCCGCTGCGCCCGGAGGAGGGCGTGTGCACGATGCGGTGGGCGCCGCACTTCATGCCCGGGGCGCCGCGCAACCTCGCCGGGTGCTGCGCGCTCGCGGAGGTCGACCTGAGCGGCCACCACGACGCCGTCGTGGACGCCCGCGCCGCCGCCGGGCTGCTCGGCCACTACATCGCGCGCGCGGGGGAGCGGGTGCCGTGGCACGACCTCTTCGCGGCCTCGGCGGCGGCGCGCTGGCCCGGCCTGCCCGGTTCGGCGGCGGTCCCGGTGCGGCGCGGCGTGTCCGCCGACCGCGACACCCCTTTCCTGGAGCGCGTCCTGGACAGGATGCCGCGCGTCCCCGAGCCCGCCGTGGCCGACACCTACCTGGCCCTGCTCGACCAGGCGCTCCTGGACCACCACATCTCCCCGACCGAGGCCGACGCCCTGGTGGACTTCGCCGCCCTGATGGGGCTCGGCCGCGCCGACCTCGGCCGCCTGCACCTGGACTACCTGGCCGCGCTGGTCCGGGCGGCCAGGGCGGAGGGCGAGGTGACCGGCGCGCACCGCGAGGAGTTCGCCCACGTCACGCGCCTCCTCGGCCTGCCGGGCGACGCGGCCGCGCGGGTCGCGGCGGAGGAGGGACGGCCACGGCCGGGCGTGCCGTTCCGGCTGGAGCGGGGCGACATGGTGGCGTTCACCGGCGAGACCGAGGAGCAGCGGGCGGTGTGGGAGGAGCGCGCCCGCGCCGCCGGGTACGTCCCGCACCCGCGGGTGACCCGGCAGGTGCGGCTGCTGGTGGCCGCCGACCCCGACACGCTGTCGCGCAAGGCCCGCGCCGCCCGCGTCTATGGCGTGCCGATCGTCACCACCGAGGCGTTCCTGCGCATGACCGGCCGGTAGCGCTCGCCCGGGTCAGTAGCGCACGCCGAACAGGCCGCCGTCGTCGCGCGCCTCGGTCATCTCCGCGCACACGTGGTGGTCCAGGCCGGGACGGGTCCGCAGCGCGTCCTCCAACCGGTCGGAGTTGAGCGCCGTGACGTACTGCAGCCGCTCCGCGGCGCAGACCTCCGCGGCGAGCGCCAGCGCCGCGGCGACCTGGCCGGTGTCGACGTGCTCGAAGACGTGGCTGTCGTGGACCAGGAAGTCCGGGCCGTGCCCGGCGCGCTTGGCCGTCACCGCCATGCACAGGTCGAAGCAGAACAGCGCCATGCAGCGGACGCCGGACGTCGCGTTCCCGCCGATGGCGGGCGCGAACTTGTAGCCGGAGCGCCCCGCCTCGATGGTCAGCGCCGCCGGGCGCGCCTCGCCGTACAGGCGGCGCGCGAACGCGGCGAACATCCGCGAGACCTCCCTGACGTGGTCGCGCCGGTCGTGGAGGTCGGCGTTGATCTGCAGTTCCAGCTCGGCCGACCGCATCTGCAGGTGCCTGCTGCTGTTGCCCCAGCGCTCGACGATGGACCGGCGCTCGACCAGCTCGCTCAACCGGCCGTCCAGGACGGCGAGCTGCCGCTGCAGCTCGGCGTAGGTCTCGAACGCGCCGTCCGCCGTCAGCAGGCGCATCAGCTCGGCCCGCTCCCGGTCCAGGTCGGCGAGTTCGGCACGTTCGCGGGAGATCTCGCCGAGCAGCCGGACGCGCTCGGCCTCCAGGTACCCGCGCCGGTTGGCGACGACGGACCTGTGGAACGCCTCGACCTCCTCGAACCGCCGGACGACCTGGCCGGGGAGCGCGATGGCCAGCTCGTCGAAGACCTGGCGCAGGTAGCCGCGGTCGGGCAGGACGTCCCCGTCCTCGGAGATGGCGGCCTCGACGTCCTTGACGCCGCGCTCGGTGACCACCAGGTGGTCGTTGATCTCGCGGATCCTGCGGCTCAGCTCGTCGGCGCGCTCCCGGTGCCAGGCGTAACGGCCGGCGACGCGGAAGTCCACCATCTCGCCGGCCAGGGCCTCGCGCCGGTTCTGCAGCGCGCGGATCTGGGCGTCCAGGTCGTTGCCCCGGCCGAGGGCCATGCCCATGACGGACTCTTTGGCGATCTTCCGCAGCTCGCGCAGGTCGCGGCCGGTCTCGCTCACCTCGCGCACCTTCGTCACCAGGCCGACGTCCAGGGCGAACAGATGGGCCAGCATGGGCTGGGTGTCGATGACGCGCTGCTTGCGGTGCGTCTCGGTCGGCGAGGAGAACCCTCCGGCGGTGACGTCGCGCAGGTAGTAGGCCACCAGGGAGCGGAAGGACGGCTCGCCGCCCCCGCCCGTCAGCCCGAACAGGCCCTTGCCGAGGTAGCCGCGGAACTTCTGCAGCCGCATCGCCACCTCGTTGACCTGCGCCGACGCCAGGTTGCCCGCGCTGCGGGTGATCGTCCTCGGCTGGCCGAACAGGTCCAGGGTGAGGCCGAACTCCGCGTGCGCCAGCTCGGCGCGGCGCAGCGGATGCCCCGGGCGGACGTCGGCGCCGAGCAGGAAGTCCAGGACGCGGACGAAGCTGGTCTTGCCGACCGGGTTCCTGTCCTCCCTGCCGGCCGTCCTGCTCCTGCGGGCGACGGCGATGTTCAGGCCGTCTCGGAAGTCCGCCTCCTTGAACTCGGGGAGGTCGCTCTTGAGCTCATGCAGCACGGCTCTTCCTCATCAGCTCTCCATTACGCTGCTCGACGGCCCCGAGCGCGTAAAGGACGTCCAGGGCCAGCGAGAACCACCAGAACGGCAGTGCGGATCGCATTCCGCGGGCCGACCGCCACTCCAGCACCCGATCCCACACCACGCTCACGGTGCCGGGACGTTCGAGCTGGATCAATATCTGCGCACCGACGGCGAGCAGTGCCTGGTCGGTTGGTATGGCCTTAGAAGGAAGCAGCACGGCTTTGCTCCCCCGGCGCCTCGAATATCTCACATTTCTCGAAGAAATGGGTGACCACCATGAGGGCCGCGCTGCGCTGCTGCGCCTTGTCGGCGTACCCGCCGCCGCGGAACGCCTCGACGACCAGGTCGTCGCACAACGCGTGGAACACGGCGTCCGGCGATTCGAGGAGCGCGCGGTGCCCGGCGAAACGCGCCCGCAGGTTCTCCGAGACCTGGGCCTGTTCCCCGGGAGAGGCGAAGGTGAAGTAATAGCGGACGTGGCCGGTGTGCACCTGGAAACGCTTGATGAGATCGGCGACCTCGGGGCCGAAGCCGTTGTGCTCGATCTTCCCGTGCGCGACCTCGCCCACCGGGTCGAGCCCCGGGACCAGACGGGTCCTGGCCAGCGACTCTACGCACCGCGCGATGTAGCTCATGCCCGCGGGATGGTCCGACGGCGGCGAGCCGGTGATCGTCGCGAGCCGCTCGCGCGGCAGGAAGGCGCAGTGGTTCCACAGGACCTGGGGCGGCCACACCTCGATGCGCACGGACCCGCGATGCTGGCGGCGTAGTTCGATGACGGCGCGGGCCGCCATTTCGGGCAGTCCATTCGCGTTGTTGTGTACGAACGCCCACCTGTCCATGCTGTCACCCCAGTATTTCAACGCCGTGGTGAAATCAGTCTCGATCTTCCTCGTCACGTAACGCTGATTCGGATTCCCCGCCCCGTAGCAGGCCAGCATGAGACCGCCGACCCATCCGTCACATCCTTTGTCCCCGCGCCCGGAGGGGTCGACCGCCACGAAGTCGCCAGGATGAACCGCGTGCATGAGGTCATTGACGAACGCCTGCCATTCGAAGCCGGTCTTCCTGGTCGACAGAGATATGAACTGACTGTGGAACCAGGCCCTGTCCTGGTCGTCGTGTGAACTCATCGGTTCCTCGGGTACGCGCATATCGGCTGCGCCCACTAGGCCCTGACCTGACAATAACTCCGGACGCCGTGAAGGGCGGATGGTCAGAATGGTGAGTTCTCCGTCGGTGAATCCGCAGGAGGGTCCGCCGGCGAACCGGCCGGTGGAACAGGCGGCGGGACCGCGCGCGTGACCGGACCCGTGGGCGGGCCCGGCGCGGGAACGAGCGCGGCGAGCGCCTCCTTGTCGGGCTTGCCCGCCGGGGTCAGCGGGATCGCGCCCACCACCGTGATCGTCCGCGGCACATGGCCGGCGCTGAGCGAGCCGCGCACCAGCGCGAGCAGGTCCTCGCGGCCGACCGGCGCCGCGGGCACGACGAAGGCGTGGAACGCCTCACCCGTCTCGGCGTCCCCGGCCCCGAGCACGCACGCCTCTGCCACCGCCGGGTGGCCCGCGAGCACGCGCTCGACCGCGCCTCCGTGGCAGACCTCGGCGTTCACCATGATGACGTCGCGGCTGCGCCCGCTCAGGTGGAGCAACCCGGTCGGGCCGAGATATCCGAGGTCGCGGGTGTGCAGCCAGCCGTCCCGCAGCACCTCGGCGGTCTCCTCGGGCGCGTTCCAGTAGCCGCTCATCATGTGCGGGCTGCGCACCCAGATCTCGCCGACCTCGCCCGGGGCCACCGGCGCGGAGCCGTCCCGGCGCAGGCCGACCTCGACGGCGGGCAGCGGCCGTCCCACCGACTCGCGCGCCGCGGGCTCGCGGGCGAGGTCGTCCGGCGTCAGCATCGAGATCACCCCGGCCTCGCCCTGGCCGTACCCCTGCCACACGATGGGGCCGAGCCGCCGCACCGCCTCGGTGAGCAGGCCGGGCCCCGCGGGGGAGCCGCCGAGGACCACGGCGCGCAGGCTGCCCACGTCAACGGGCCGCTCGTCCAGCGCGGCGAGCATGAGCCGCAGGCGCGGCGGCGGCACGAGGATCGCGGTGAGGCGGTGGCGCTCGATCGCGCCGGGCAGCAGAGGTTCGGGGTCGTCGCCGGACGGCAGGACGGCGGCGCCGCCCGCGATGAGGCAGCGGCCGAGGTAGGTCATCATGACGGGCCCGGCGAGGCTCTCGGAGATGAGGCAGCGCCCGAACCCGGTCATGAGCTCCGCGAGCGGGGCCGGCCACCGCTCGCGGCGATAGGCCAGGGTGAACGCGTGGTAGGTCTGCGCGCACGCCTTCGGACGGCCGGTGCTGCCGCTGGTGAACGTCAGCCGCGCGATGTCGCCGGAGCGTCCCCGCGGCGTGAGGTCCGCCGCCTGCCGGACGGCGAGCAGGTCGGTGGCGTGCGGGCTCGGCCCGAGGGACAGTTCCCGGGGACCCGATGCGTGCGGGCTCGGCCCGGGGAAGAGGGCCCGGGGACCGGGCGCGTGCGGGCTCGGCCCGGGGGACAGGGCCTGGAGACCGGGCGCCGGAGGCCCGCCGGGGGAGGTCACCACGGCGTCGAAACCGAGGCCGAGCGCGTACTCCGTCTGGCGCGGGCTCCAGCCGGGACGCAGCGCCGCCACGCGGCAGCCGAGCGCGTGCGCCGCCAGGTGCGCCGCGTACGCCTCGGGCGTGAGGCCGGTCGCCATCGCGACCCCGCGCCCGGGGCCGAGCCCGGCGTCCCGCATCCCGGCGGCCAGCCGTGCGGCGAGGTCCAGCACCTCGCCGCACGTCACCGCACGCCCGCCCTGCAGGAACGCGACCCGCCCCGGCGACGCGCGCAGCGCGCCGAGCACCGGCCCGGGGAAGACCTCCTCGCCCTCCTCGCTCACGCCGTCCGCTCCTGGCTCGGGCACGCCGACTCCTGCGAGGCGGCGGCGAAGTGGCGCCGGCACAGCTGTCGCCTGCGCGCGTCCCACACCATGTAGGTGCCGAGCACGAGCTGCGTCAGCGCGCGTCCCACGTCCTCCCACCGGTCGCGCACGCGCATGAACGCCAGCGCCGCGCCGCGCCACCACGGCCGGGCGCCGCGCGGCAGCACCAGGCACGGGCCCCGGTTGGGCAGCGAGCGGGTGTGCGCGGCCGAGGTGTGGAAGTCCAGGCGGGGCAGCAGCGCGGCGACGACGGCGCGCATGGCCAGCGGCGCGAGCCGCCACGCCGGGCAGGGCCGGTTGGCCGCCACGCCGAACGGGATGTGGTTGGCCTCGCGCACGGACAGCGTCTCCCACCGCGCCGGGTCGAACCGGTCGGGGTCCGGGAACCCGGTCCGGTGGAACTCGGGGTAGTTGAAGCACAGCACCGTCCCGGCGGGCAGCGTGGTGCCGCCGTCCAGCGCGATGTCGGCCGAGGTGACGCGGTGCGCGATCCCGAACAGCGGGTACAGCCGCAGCGTCTCCTCGATCACGTTGCCGAGCGGCGCGGGGTCGCGGGCCAGCGCGTCCTGCGTCTCCCGGTGCCGGGCGAGGGTCATCAGCACGTGGGCGGTGGCCTCGGACTGCTGCACGACGGCCGTGTTGAAGAACGTCCCCTGCAGGTACAGCGCCTGCTCGACGCGGGTGAGGCCGCCGGGCGGCGGGTGGCACGCGTCGTCGAGGCGGGTCAGCAGGTAGCGGGTGAGACGGTCCCTGCGCTCCATGTGGCGCAGGCCGCAGCCCTTGAGCGCGGTGACCACGTCGTCGGCGTTGGCCACGATGAGGGCGCGCGCCTCGGCCGGGCACTCCTCGCCGAAGACCAGCTCGTAGAAGAACTCCGCCCACATCGGCATCAGCAGGTCGCGCAGCCGCACGAACCCGGACGGGCGCAGCCGCCCGGCGGCCCGCGTGGCCATCGCCGTCACCCGCGCGGACGGCAGGCCGAGGAACGCGCGGGTGGCCCGCGCGACCCGCTCGTAGCGCTCGCCGGGCTCCAGGTGCTCCTGGTGGACGTCCGCGCCGGGGGACAGCCAGTACCAGAACAGGTCCGACAGCGCGGCGCCCCTGCTGCGCCCGTCGGCGGCCGGGTCGGCGTACACCCGGCGGAACTGCTCGACCGGGACGAGGTCGCCGGGCACGGGGACGCCCTCGTCGCCGTTGATCCTCGTGAAGAGCCACATGCGCAGGCGGACGACGACGCGCGGCAGCCAGTACGGCAGGCTGAGCACCAGGGCGGCGGCGGCCGGCGCGATCATGACCGCCGCCTGGACTCGGCCATCCTCGCCTCGACCCGCCCCCAGAACCTGCCGGGGTCGTTCAGGTGCGGGTACTCCTGGTCCGGCACCGGCACACCGAGGAACGCGCACAGCGGAGCCCATCCCGAGCCGGGCTCGCAGACGAGCAGCCGTTCGGCGGGCACCTCGGCGCGGACGGCGGCGTTGTGCTCCTCGTAGACGGCGATGGCGCGCTCGCGGTCGGCGAAGCCGCCGCCGAAGAAGCCGTCCCAGATCATGCGCCGGTGGAACCGCGTGAACACCTCCATGCCGGGGACGACGCGCAGCGCCTCGCGCGCCCGGGGGTCGGAGGAGGTGCCGAACATCGGGTAGATCGTGCGCGCGACGCTGTCGTACCACCCGTCCGGCTCACGCACGGTCAGAATGATCTTCGCGGCCGGGAAGGCGGCGGTCAGCTCGCGCCAGAACGCCGCGCCCGGCCAGTCCACGCTGGACTCGTAGCCCGCGAAGACGGCGGACCAGTCGACGGCGTCGCCCCGGGCCGCGGCCTCCCACAGGGCGAGCCGGTCGGGGTGGTCAAGGACGTGCCGTCCGTGGAAGCACGGCCCGAGGCCCAGGGTCTCCAGGGCCGCCTTCAGGGACAGGGTGCCGGTGCGTCCGACACCCACGCCGATGACCTTCATCGGCCACCACCTTCCACGACGAGATCACGGGGAACCGACAGGGGAGAGTCGCACCCGCACAGGGTGAGCGCGTTGACCAGCTCGGCGCGCAGCAGGGACAGCACGCGGGCCACGCCGTCCTCGCCGTCCACGGCGAGGCCCCACAGGACGGGACGGCCGACGGCCGCGGCGCTCGCGCCGAGGGCCAGCGCCTTGACGACGTCGGTGCCGCGCCGGACCCCGCCGTCCAGCACGAGCGGGATCTCCCCGCCCACCGCGTCGGCGATGACCGGCAGCCGGTCGATCGAGGCGGGCGTGGTGTCGAGCTGCCGCCCGCCGTGGTTGGAGACGATCAGCCCGTCCACCCCGCGCCGCACGGCGAGCCGGGCGTCCTCGGGGTGCAGCACGCCCTTCAGCACGATGGGCAGGCCGGTGATCCCGCGCAGCCAGTCCAGGTGCCGCCAGGAGATCTCCGGGGAGAGCACGACGCCGCGCACGTCGCCGCCGATCTCGCGCAGGTTCTCGCAGCGCATGCCGGGCGGCAGGTCGTGGAAGCCGTTGCGGTCGCCGCGCTCGTTGCGCCCGAGCGCGGGGGAGTCGACGGTGACGACGAGCGCCGTGCACCCGGCCGCCTCGGCCCGCCGCACGACGGCCTCGGTGAAGCCGAGGTCGGGCTGCACGTAGAGCTGGAACCACAGCGCGGCGTTCTCGTCCACCTTGCGCGCCTCGCCGGCGACCTCCTCGATCGCCGTCGTGGCCAGCATCGCGGCGATCATGACGACGCCGGCCCCGGCGGCGGCGCGCGCGGTGGCCAGCTCGGCGCCGGGGTGCGCGAGCCGGTGGAAGGCGGTCGGCGCCATCAGCAGGGGCATGGACGTCCGGTGGCCGAGCACGGTCGTCTCCAGGCCCGGCGGGCCGAGGCCGCGCAGCACGCGCGGCACCAGGCACAGGCGGCGGAAGGCGGCCTCGTTCGCGGCCGTCGTGACCTCGTCCTGCGCCCCGGAGGCGAAGTAGTCGTAGAAGACGGGGTCGAGCGCGTCGCGCGCGGCGTGCTCGAACTCCCGGACGTTGACAGGCCCTCTGACAGACTTCACAGCGGTAATACGAAATCAGGGGTATGGCGGGATTCATAGGGGTTGAACCGGCCTGATCCTTGATCCGTCAAGTAAACGTGGCGCTCTCGGATGAGGCTCTCGTCGCGGGCATGGCCTCAGGGGACGCGCACGCCGCCACGGCGTTCGTCCGGCGGTTCCAGGCGCGGGTCCTCGGCATGGCGAGGAGCGTGGTCGGCGACCCGGACCTGGCCGAGGAGATCGCGCAGGAGGCGTTCGTGCGCGTGTGGCTGCGCGCGGCCGGCTACGACCCCGGCCGGGGCCCGGTCGCGGCCTGGCTCCTCACGATCACGCGCAACCTCGCCGTGGACGCCGCCCGCCGCCGGCGGCGGACCGAGCCGGACCTCCTGCCCTGGCCGCTCGCGCCGCCCGCGTCCCCCCTCTTCGACGACGGCGCGGGGGACGGCCTCGCCGCGGCCCTGCGGGCACTGCCGCCGGAGCAGAGCCGTCCCATCGTCCTGTCGGCGGTCTACGGCCTCACCGCCAAGGAGATAGCCGAGTGGGACGGCGTGCCCCTGGGCACGGTGAAGACGCGGATCCGCCTGGGGCTCGCCAAGCTCAGGGACAAGCTCGGCTGAGGGCCGTCACCTCGGCGGATTGACCAGCGTGTTGTGGAAGGACCGCACCAGCCACCGGCCGGAGTCCTTCACGACCAGGCTCGTGTTCCACGACAGCGTGTTGGGGTGGCAGCTCGTCTCCTTGGCGAAGAAGACGCAACCCTTCCTGATGATGTAGGCCAGCGTGGGGGACAGCATCTGGATCTTCTCTTCCAGCGTGATGATCCGGCTGTTCTTCAGCTGGGCGCCGAGGTAGCGCTGGAAACGGGTCCCGATCTCGCGGCCGGTGTGGATGTGCTCGCCGGTGACGTTGACGAAGTCGGCGTCCGCGGTGTACGTCGCGCCGTACGCGTGCCCGTCCCCGCGCGCCCAGGCCCCGGCCTGGCGTTCCCAGAGCTGGGCCAGCGCGACGCGGTCGGCGTCGCTCGGGCCCGCGGCGGGCACGGGGTCCGCGACGGCGGCGGAGCCGGGCATGAGCGCGGCGCCGAGCCCCAGGGCGGCCGCGCAGACGGCGCGGGCGGATCGCCTCGTTCGGTGATGGGTGTCCATTCGTGTCCCCCGGTCATTCCGTGGTGTCGAAGGCGGCGCCGAAGTGGCCGCCGGCGCTCAGCGGCGTGGCCGCGGCGCCGTGGTCCTGGACGAGCGTGTTGTGGAAGGACGTGACCAGCCACTGGCCCGCCTGCTTGACGACGACGCTGGTGTTGATCGAGAGGCGGCCCGGGCGGCAGGCCGTCTCGCCGCCGTACAGGACGCAGTCCCTGCGCACGATGAGCGCCGTGGTGGGGGAGAGCCTGCGCACCCGTTCGTCCAGCCGCAGGATGCGGGTGTTCTTGAGGTCGTGGTCGAAGTAGTGCTGGAGCCGCGCGGCGATGACGCGGCGGTCGTGCAGGTGTTCGCCCTTGATGTTCACCAGGTCGGCGTCCGGGGTGTAGACCCTGGCGTAGGCGGCGCCGTCGCCCCGTGCCCAGGCCTCGGCCTGGCGTTCCCAGACGCGCCGCAGCGCGAGCTGGTCGGGGTCCTGCGGGACGGCGGTCGTCGGGCGGGAGGCGGCGGGACCCGTCGCGTCCGGTGTCACGGCGGCCGTCGGTGGCGTGGAGGTGACGAGTGTGGCCCCGAGGCCGCCGATGAGCGCCAGACGGACCGTTCTCGTGGTGTGTCGACGAATGTCCATGCGTGCCCCCGTTCAACGTGCGCTGGAGCAAACGTATAAGCGCTTCCTCTCATTGATGGCTTGACGGGATCATGCGCCTTCTGATGATTCGGCAACCTGTGCGTACAGGTGCGCCGGTCGCAGCCTGTCTTGCGTGACTTCATGAGGTATTCCCGGAAGCGCCGCTTTCGGCACCTAAGTGGGGATTTTTGGATTCTGTACCATTTTCGTCCTTCGTCCGGTGTGTCCGTCTTGTGCATGGGGGAGGAACGGCGGCGAGGGGGAGTGACATATGCAGATAGCAGTCCTGGGAATGGGGAACATGGGCCGGGCGGTGGCCCGGCGGCTCATCGAGCACGGAACCGAGATCACCATCTGGAACCGGACACCGGGCAGGGCGGCCGAGCTGGTGCAGGCGGGCGCGACCGAGGCCGCCACGCCGGCGGATGCCGCCAAGGGCGCCGACGCGGTGCTGATGTCCCTCGCCGACGACCGCGCCGTCCTCGATGTGGCGGGACGGCTCGCCGACGCCACGCAGACGGGCGACGGGGCCCCCGTCCTCGTCGACATGAGCACCGTCTCCCCGCAGACCTCCCGCCTGCTGCGGGACGCGGAGCCCGGCCGCGGGTTCGTGGCCGCCCCGATCATCGGAGCCCCCCAGACCATCGCGCACGGCCGGGCGACGGCCCTCGTCGCGGGCGAACGGCGCCTCGTCGACCGGCTGGAGCCGGTGCTGTCCCAGATCTTCCACGCCCACACCTACTGCGGCGAGGACCCCGGCGCCGCCACCACCTTCAAGCTGCTCAACAACTACCTGCTCATCTCGGCCATGGCCGTCGTCGCGGAGGTGGTCGCCGCCGCCGAGGCCGCCGGGCTCGACACCGAGCTGCTGCGCGGCGAGCTCCACCAGTGGCCCACCGTCCCGCCCGCGCTCCTCAACCGCATCGACGACACGGTCGGCGGCGACCACCACGGCTGGTTCAGCACGCGGCTCGGCGCCAAGGACGTGCGGCTCGTCGCCGAGGTGGCGGAGTCCAACGGGCTGCCCCTGCCCATCGCGCGGCTCGTCGAGAAGCGTTTCGAGGAGGCGGCCCGCCACACCTCGGCCGAGGCCGACATCGCCGCCGTCGTGGAACTGGTCCGCGCCGAACGCGGCCCCCGACCGGTGACCGCGGCTCATGGGTGACCGGCCCACGCCGGACGGCCTTCGCGATCACGGCCGGGGCGGCCTCCGTGAGACCGGCGTGACCGGCGATGCCCGGGACCGCCCGGTGACGGCGCTGGTCACGGGCGCGAACCAGGGGATCGGCCGCGAGATCGCCGCCCGGCTCGCCGGGCTCGGCATGACCGTCCTGCTCGGCGCCCGCGACCCGCGCAGGGGCGAGGAGGCGGCGCGGGCCCTGCGCGCGGCCGGCGGCGACGTGCGAGCGGTCCTCCTCGACGTCACCGACGCCGTGTCGATCAAGGGCGCGGCCCAGCACGTCGGCGAACGGTTCGGCGTGCTGGACGTGCTGGTCAACAACGCCGGCATCCTCGGCGACCCCGCCGGGCAGGCGCCCGGCACGGCCGAGCTGGACGTCGTCAGGCAGGTCTTCGAGACCAACGTCTTCGGCGTGATCGGCGTGACCACCGCGATGATCCCGTACCTGCTGCGCTCGCCCGCGGGACGCGTCGTCAACGTCACGAGTGGCCTCGGGTCGCTGACGCTGATGAGCGAACCCGAGGGCCTGTTCGGCGGGCGCCCGGCCTCGGTGGCCTACGTGCCGTCCAAGACCGCGCTCAACTCGCTGACCGTCCAGTACGCCAGGGAACTGCGCCCGCACGGCATCCTGGTCAACGCGGCCGACCCGGGCCTGTGCGCGACCGCCTTCACCCGCGGCGTCCCCGGAGTCACCCGCACCGCCGCGGACGGCGCCGCCATCGCCGTCCGCCTGGCCACCCTCCCCGCCGACGGCCCCACCGGCGGCTGCTTCGGCGAGTCCGGCCCGCTCCCATGGTGACGGCCCGCTTTTGAAACGATCGGGCCGCCCCTCCGCGGGTGGCGGCCCGATCCCTACCGTTTCGTAAGGCTCTTTCTCCCGCGGCGGGTCGTCAGGCGGATGAGGAGGGCGCCGAGGAGCAGGCAGGCGCCGGCTGCGGTCAGGGTGAGGGCGAGGTCGGTGCCGGTGAAGGGGAGGTCGCCGGGCCGTGCGGGGGCGGGGCCGGTGGGCGGGTCTGCGTCGGGGGAGCCGGGGCCGGGCTTGCCCGTGGTGTCGCCGAAGGGACCGGGGCCCGTTCTGCCGGTGGTGCCGCCGGTGGTGCCGGTGTCGTGGGAGGTGGTGCCGCCTTCGGTGAGCTCGGTGACCTCGTTCCCGGTGATGACGGTGACGCCGTCGTCGCGTCCGCCGGGCCGGCCGGGCGTTCCCGGGGCGCTCGCCTTCTCGGAGGTGCCGCCTGGTTTCTCGGGAGTGCCGCCCGGCTTCTCAGAAGTGCTGCCCGGATCCTCAGGGGGGTCTCCGGGGGGCAGGACGCGGACGGTCACTCCCACGGAGCCGGGGTCGGTGCGTCGTGGGGCGGGGGCCGGTTGTGGTGCCGTGGGGTGGCGGGCGCCGAGGGAGGACGCGGTGGGTGGGGACGTGGACGGCAGGCGGTGCCAGAAGGCGCCGGTGCCGGTGGTGGCCGAGGCGGTCATCGTCGCGAAGAAGGTCAGCGCGATCGCGGTCTCGATGCCCAGTAGGACCGGCGTGAAGCGTCTACCCATCATTCCCCCAAATGGCACCGGCGACCGGGTAATTTGCCATTGACCGAATATCTTTGCTCTTTCAGGTTTTACCCCCTTTCGTGGGCGCTCTCACCGTCATGACGGCCTATCTCCCGCCATCTCCGCTCCTATTCTCCGGGTGGATTCTCCCGCGCAAGCGGCAGACGAGATCTACGCGATGAGAACAAATGGAAGCCGTTACAGCGGAATTTGACGTGTCATTCCAACGATGCGCCGCCGCTCGCCAGGCGCATGGGCGTCCTGCTCGGAGCCCTGTCCGTGGCCAGTGCGCAGTGTCCGCCCGTCCTGGCGGCGTCACGGCCGGTTCCCGACTTCTCGCCGCGGGTGAGCCCGACCCGCCTGCTGGTCCCCGCCGGCATGACCTCCGTCGCGCAGTGCCGGTCGACCGGAACCGTGAATTTACCAGGCATAAGCCGGGCGAGTGCGTTTGCGGCGGCGGAGAAGCGGTGATCACCGCCAATATAACGCGATTCTGTGGGGCCATATGTCCAATTTTGAAAGTCCCATGCCGTGCTCGTGGGCCTGGCCATGGCCGAGGGCGATACCGAGTCCACGGTGGCGAACGTCGTCGTCACGGCCTTGATCACCCTGATCGGGGTCACGCCGTCGTTCACGCTCGCCGATCATCGACTACGTGGCCGACACCCTGTAACGCCGGCCGGGGCGGCGCGCTCCCGTGAAGACGCGCGGCGCGTCGACGGTGATGCCTGCGGAGAAAGGCTCTGTCGGCATCTACCATTCTCGAAAAGGGGAATCCGTCCGCACGCGGCCCGCGTGGCAGAAATCCATCACCGTAAAAGGTATTATTCATGTTTTTTCACGTCACACCGGTGCGCCCGGCCGCCGCGCGCGGTGCCCGCGCCGCCCGCCCGCTCCGCGCCGTCGTGCTGAGCCCGCTCGCCGCCGCCCTCGCCGCCGTGCCCGTCGCGGCGGCCGTGGTCCCCGCGCACGCCTCCGTGCCGCACCCGGCCGAGCCCGCCTACGCGCTGCGCATCGGCATCGACAACGGCCAGACGAGCGTCCGGCCGGGCGACCGCCTCACCTACACGATCCAGGTCAGCAACACCGGCGCCAAGGACTCGCCCGACCTCGTGCTGAAGCAGGTGGTGCCTCCGGGGCTGAAGGTGCTCTCCTCCACGCCCGAGGGCAAGATCTCCCGGGACGTGATCGCCTGGCGGCGCGCCGTGCCCGCGGGCAGGACCGACCGGCTCAGCGTCGCCGTCGAGGTCGGAAGCTTCCCCGCCCAGCTCCGGCGGCTGGCGGCCGTCGTCTGCGCCTCGGTGAAGCACGAGAAACGCCCGATCGTCTGCGCCACCGACCTCGACCGCCTCCCCTCCGCGGCCCCGCCGTCCGAGCGCGCCTCCGTGGGAGCGGGGCTCTGGTGGGCGCTCGGCGCGGTCCTGGCGGTGCTCGTCGCGTTCCTCGGGCCGCGGGCACGCCGGGCGCTGCGGCGGGCGCGCCCCTAGGGATGCGCCGGTCGTTCGCGGGTACCCGCCCGCCGGGGCCCGGCACGCGGGCGCCGGAGGGGAGGACGACGCCGTGACCACCGCCGACGGAGAGGGCTACGACGCCTCGCCGTACGTGCCGCAGGGCGCCGACCTGGACGAACTGCGCGCCGCCGCCGCGGACTGCCACGGCTGCCCGCTCTACCGCGACGCCACCCAGACCGTCTTCGGCGAGGGCGACCCCTCGGCCCGCGTGCTGCTCGTCGGCGAGCAGCCGGGCGACCAGGAGGACCGGCAGGGCCACCCGTTCGTCGGACCGGCCGGGCGGGTGCTGGAACGCGCGCTCGGCGAGGCCGGCGTCGACCCCGGCGACACCTACGTCACCAACGCCGTCAAGCACTTCAAGTTCGACTTTCGCGGCGGCGGCAAGAAGCGCATCCACAAGCCGCCGAGCCTGCGCGAGATGGCGGCCTGCCGGCCGTGGCTGGCCGCCGAGATGCGCCTCGTCCGGCCCGAGGTGGTCGTCGCGCTCGGCGCCACCGCGGGGAAGACGCTGCTCGGCCCCGCCTTCCGGGTCAGCGACCGGCGCGGCGTGCCGGAGCCCTTCCCCGGCGAGAAGCCGGAACTGTGGCGGCAGGTCATGGGGGAGGGCCGCGCCTGCCTGGTCGCGACCATCCACCCCTCGGCGGTGCTGCGCGCCGACGACCGCGAGGCGATGTACGCGGGCCTGGTGTCCGACCTGCGCCGCGTCTCGGACGCCCTGCGCTGAGCCCCGAGCCGAATCCCTGAGCCGAGTCCCCGCGCTGAGCCTTTCCCCGCGCGGGCGGGTATCCGGCTGTCTACGCTAGGTCAGGGACGATCCCGCGCGATCCCGTGCACACTTTGCGTGTCGGGCCCTCGCGGGGACCGAGGGGACGGCCGCCCGGCCCACCCCCGGAACGTCCCTCGGGGGACGACCGGTCACGGTGAAGGAGGGGTCTTGGGCGAAGGGGCGGCATCGGCCGGGGAGCCGGCCACGGCCGGCGGATCGGATCCGGGACGGGAGGAGGGCGCGGCCGAGGCGTTCCCCATCCTCCCCTACAGCTACGTCGTCGGGCAGGACGCGCTGTGCCGGGCCCTGGAGATCGCCTACGTCGTGCCCGCCGTGGGCGGCGTCCTGGTCAGCGGCGAACGCGGCACCGCCAAGTCCACCACCGTGCGCGCCTTCGCCCGCATGATGTACGGCGAGCTGCCGGTCACGCTCCCGATGAACGTCACCGACGACCGCGTCATCGGCGGCTGGCGCATCGACGCGCTGATGGCGGGCAGGACCGAGCCGCAGCCCGGCCTGCTCGAACACGCCGGCCGTCAGGGCATGCTCTACATCGACGAGGTCAACCTCCTGGACGACCACATCGTCAACCTCATCCTCGACGTCGTGTCCACCGGCCTGCTCGTCGTCCAGCGCGAGGGCCTGGACCGCCCCGAGATCCCGCTGTCGTTCACGCTCGTCGGCACCATGAACCCCGAGGAGGGCACGCTGCGGCCCCAGCTCCTCGACCGCTTCGGCCTGCTGGTGCCGGTGGCCGCGGAGCCCGACCCGATCGTGCGGCGCGAGATCCTGCGCACCGTGCTGCGCTTCGACGAGGAGCGCGCCCGGCCGTCCTCCGACTGGCTCGACCAGGGCGCCGCGCTGGACCGCGAGCGCCGTGCGACGATCGCCGCCGCGCGCGAGGCCGTCCACGACATCCGGCTCGACGACGACACCGTGTCGCTGTGCGCCCACGTCGCCGCCGAGTTCCACGTCGCCGGCCACCGGGGCGAGATCGTCATGGCCCACGCGGCCCGCGCCGTCGCCGCGCTGCAGGGCCGCACCACCCTCGTTCCCGGCGACGTCCGCGCCGTGGCCCCGCAGGCCCTCATCCACCGCCGTCGCGAGGCCGCCTACGGCGACGGCCTGGACTGGACCGACAAGGACCAGGACCGCCTGGACAAGGTCATCGACGAGGCGTGATGCCCGACCACGGCACCGACCCGCTCCCCGGCTCCCCGCCCCCGGGCGTACGGGAGCGGGTCGCGACGGGCCTGGCCTGCGCCGCGGTCGAGCCGAGCCTGGCCGGGATCCTGCTGTTCGACCTCGACGCCGACGTGATCCTTCCCGTCGTGCGCTGGTTCGCCGGCCTCGCCGAGGTCTCGCCGGCGCCGGTCATGCTGGGCGCGACGGCCACCGACGACGACCTGTGGGTGCGCGTCCGCCCGTACCCCGGCGAGGCGGGCGGGTTCCGCCTGGAACGCGGACCGCTGGTGGGGGAGGGGCGCGCTCCGCGCGTGGTGGTGGTGCCCGACCTCGCGCGCCTGGGCGCCGCCGGGGCCCGCGCGGCGCTCGCCTCCATCGGCGCGGACGTGACGCACCTGGAGCACACCGGCGTCCAGGCCCGGTGGCGCCCCCGGGACCACTGGATCGCCTGCTGCCGCCGCGACGAGGTCGGCCGGGTCTCCCCCCACCTGCTGGACCGCTTCGCGCTGCGCCTCGACGCCGCCGGGCTGAAGCGGACGGCCGGGCGGGACGTGCTGGACGAGCCCGACCCCCGATGGCGGCGGGCCGTGCGCGCGGGGCGGGTGCCCGGCACCTCGCGGGACGCCGTCGAGGCCGTCGTGGCGGCGCTGTCGCCGGCCGGGCCGCGCCGGGACCTCGCGCTCGGGCGCGTCGCGCGGGCGCTGGCCGCGCTGCGGGACGACTCCGTCGTCGAGCGCGAGCACGTCGAGCAGGCCGCGCGCCTGACCGGCGTCTTCGCGGCGGCGCGGCAGGACGGCCCGCGCGACCCCGCGCAGCCCTCCCCGTCCCCGGCGGCGGGTGCGCAGCCCGACGGCGGGCAGGAGCAGGGCCCGCGCCCGGTCGAGGTGCCCGCGGGCGAGGCCACGCCGCTGCCGTCCGGGCCGCTGCCCGCTGTCGAGACGCCGCGCGAGCCGTACCCCGAGGACCACGCCGACCCCGACCACGACGCCTACCCTTTGCGGCTGCCCCCCTACCGCCGCGCCGGCGGCGGCCCGGCGCGCGGCCACCCCATCGGCACCCGGCCCGCGCGCGACCTCAGGGACATCGCGGTCGCGGCGACGCTGCTGGAGGCCGCGAAGTTCCAGGCCGTCCGCCGCGAGGAGCGCGACGGGCCGTGCCGGGACGGCGACCGGCTGCTCGTCGAGCCCGTGGACCTGCGCGGCCACCGCAGGGCTCCGCGCCCGGGAAGCCTGCTCCTGCTGCTGCTCGACCACACCTGCCACCGGGGCTGGGACTGGTACGAGCCGCTCGCGCCGTATCTGCGCTGGGCGTACGCGGCCCGCGCGCCGGTCGCCGTGGTCGAGGTGGGCGCGGCGGACGCGCCCGACGAGCTGCGCGCCGAGATGTTCGCCGCGCGCGGCGTGCTCGACCCCCGGGTGGCCACGGCCATGGAACGCCCGCCCGGGCGCGCCACGCCGCTCGCGCACGGCCTGACGCTGGCCGGGCGCGCCCTGCGGCACGGCACCCGGCAGGGCGACGCGGCGATCGTGGACGCGCTGCTGGTCGTCGTCACCGACGGGCGCGCCAACGTGCCCCTCGCCGCGGGCCTGGCCGGGCGCATGCCCGAGCGGGTGGCGGCGGAAGGCGTGCAGGACGCCGTCGAGGCGGCGCGCCGCATCAGCGCCCTGCGCCGGGTGCGCAGCGTCGTGATCGACCCCGGCCCCCGCCCCGGGGCCCACCTCACCGCGGCCCTCGCCGCCGCTCTCGGCGGCACGCTGATCCCCGGCGTCCCCGCCGACCCGCCCGGGACGGCCTCCGGCGGCGGGCCGGGATCGGCCGCCGCGGACGGTGATCCGCGATCGGCGGTCCGGGGGGAGGACGGATGACGGCCGAGGGACGCCGCAGGTTCTTCGGGGCCGTCTTCGGCTCGTCACGACGCACGAGCGCCGGCCCGGCGGCCCCCGCGCCCGCCGCGCCGACCCCTCCTCCCGGCCCGCCGGCGCCGTCGCCCGCCCCCCATCCCGTCCCCCCGGCGGGCTCCGGACCGGAGACCGCCGGGACGCTCCCGCGGACCCGGGGCGCGGAGGCCGGGGACGCGGGGGAGGCGCGGGCGCGGGTGGTCGCGGACGCGGGGGACCCGATGGTGTTCGACGTCATCGAGGCCGACCTCGGCGCGGGGCTGCCGGAGGGCATGGCCCTGCTCACGGTCGTCCCGGTCCCCCAGGAGGGCGGCGCGCCCGGCTTCCGGCTGCGCGGCGTCTGCTGCTGCGGCGAGGCCGCCGAGTTCGCCGAGGTCTACGGGCGCCCGCGGCTGGACCTCGGCGAGCTGGCCTCCGAGGGGGGCGAGCTGCCCGCCGACGTGCTGAGCTTCATGCAGATCTGGTCGCGGCCGAAGGCCGAGCTGACCCGCTGGCTGGACCGCCGCATCTGCGCGCACGGCGAGCGGCTCCAGCTCGTGATCTGGGACGACACCGGCTACCGCATCCCGTGGGAGCTGTTCTGGCTCGACTACGACGGCGGCAGGTCGGAGGGGTGGCTCGGCGGCGTCGTCACGCTGACCCGGTGGCTGTCCATCCGCACCCCCTGGCCGGAGACGGTCCGCGACTACCGCTCCGCGCACACCTGCACCGGCCCGGTGGCCGCGTACGTCGAGCCCCGGATGCCCCAGGACCACGCCCTGCTCACCTCCTACCACGTGGAGCGGAGCGCCGACATGCCCGCCCTGGCCAAGGCGTTGCGCGCGCACGGGACCGCGCTCGCCTTGATCTACGTGGCCTGTCACGGCCGGTTCGGCGACCAGGTGACCGAGTCCGCCCTCGGCGGTCTGCCGCTGAAGCACGCCGACACGATGAAGTTCCTGCGGCTGCGGTCGGCGGCGACGCTGGTGTTCCTGAACGCCTGCCAGTCGGGCGCGCTCGGGTACGACACCGACCGGTTCAACGACCGGGTGCTGCGCGGGTTCGCGGAGGTGTTCCTGCGCTCGGGCGCGGCGGGCGTGCTCGCCACCAGCGGGAACGTCGGCGACCGCGAGGCGTGGAAGATGGCGCGTGAGCTGTTCCGGTACATGCGCGAGCACCCGGGCCGCCCGGTGGCGGAGGCGCTGCGCGAGCTGCGGGCCCGCGCCGCGACGCTGTCCCCCGCCGACCTGGCCGGCGTGTCGGGGAGGGCGGCCGATGAGGAGCTTATTCCGCTTTTGTATAGGTTCATGTACGTCTATTACGGGAGCCCGCGCACGCTGGTGACCCCGGACGCGGCCTTGGGGGCGTCATGAACGGTGCCGTGCCCGGTGGGGCCGCCGCCACCTCCGGTGCCCGGCTGCGCCTGGAGCCCGTGGTGAGCTGGCCGCGCGACATGGCCGCGGGACGGCCGCACCTGGTCGCCGTGGACCTTCGCCTCGCGGGGCCGCCGGAGGAGTGGCCGTACGACGAGGAGGAGTTCGCCTTCACCTGCCTGCTGGACGGCTCGCAGGCGTTCTCCGTGGCCGCGCTGCGGGACGCCGCGGTCATCGTCCACCGCTTCGGCGGCTCCTACGGCCCCGCCGAGTTCCTGGTCACCCCGGAGGCGGGGCCGCGCGACCGCGCGCTGCTCCTCACCATCGTCACCCCGCGCGGCGTGATGATCCGCACCACCGAACTCCCCGTCCGCGTCCACGCCGAGCCGCCCGCGGGCATCCCCGTCCCGACCTTCCCGGTCATGACCGGCCTCGCGGTCGCCGAGGCGGAGGGAAGCGGCCTCTACTACGACGACGGGTTCCCCGGACGGTCCCGGCCGGCCGAACCGGCACCCGCGGAAGACGCCGGCGTCTCCGGCGACGCCGACGGCCCGCGCCGCGTATGCGTCGCCGTGGACATCGCGAGCCTGAGCGCCCTCTCCGACGAGGACCAGGCCGACCGGCACCGCCGCACGTCGGCGGTGGCGACCGCGGCGCTGCGCGCGGCCGGCCAGGACATGGGCGAGTCCACCATCGCGGCGCAGGGCGACGGTGTGGTGGTCGTCCTTCCCGAAGAGATCGACATCGTGCGGGTCGTGCCGCGGTTCCTCTACGGACTGCGGGTGGCGCTGCGACAGGAGAACCGGACGGCCGTCGCGGACGAGCGCCTCCGCCTGCGGGTGGCGCTGGCCGCCGGACCCGTCTCCGACGAGCCCGTCGGGATCAGCGGTACGACGGTCCTGCGCGCGCTCCAGATGGCCGGGTCCTTACAGGGCGAAAGGGCCCTGGACCGCGCGCCCGGCCGCGATGTCGTGGTGATCGTCACCGACGAGCTGTACGAGGGCGCCGAGGGCGACCGCATCGCCGGCCGGGACGCCCCCCGGTTCTCCAGGGTGCTGAGCACCGTCATGGGCGTCGCCGAGATCATCTGGGTGGCCGTCCCGCCGCCACCGGAGCTCGACGAGTTCCCGGAGGCAGGCGAGTTCCCGGAGGCAGCCGAGTTCCCGGAGGCAGGCAAGTTCCCGGAGGCCGCCGAGTTGATCGAACCCGACGAGGTGACGCGGGAGCCGGAGGTCCCGGTACCCGAGGAGGTCGCGCGGACGCCGGGGCCCGAGGACGCCTCGGGAGCCGTTCGCACTCCGGAGGAGGACGGCGACCAGCCGCCGCTGACCCAGGCCGAACGCCACTACCGCACCAGCCTCGCCATCGCCGAGCGGCTGGTGGCCTCCGATCCCGCCAACGTCGAGGCGCAGCGGGACCTGAGCATCGCCCACATCAACCTGGGCAACCTGCTCAGCGCCCGCGGGGACCTCGACGGGGCCGAGCCGCACTACCGTGACAGCCTCGCCATCGCCGAGCACCTCGCCACCACGCATCCCGCCAACACCCAGTTCCGGCGGGACCTCAGCATCTCGCACAACAACCTGGCGAACCTGTCCAACGCCAAGGGCGACCTCGCCGGGGCGGAGCCGCACTACCGCAGCAGCATCACCATCGCCCAGCGGCTCGTCACCGACGACCCCGCCGACACGCAGGTGCAGCGCGACCTCGGCGTCTACCACAGCAACCTCGGCGACCTGCTCACCGCCTCCGGCGACCTCAAGGGGGCCGAGCGCCACTACGGCAGGAGCCTGGCCATCGCCGGGGTCCTGGCCGACGCCCACCCCGCCGACGCGCAGGTGCAGCGCGACCTCAGCGTGTACTTCAACAAGGTGGGGGACGTGCTCGCCGCGCGGGGCGACCTCACGGGGGCGGAGAGCCACTACCGTAACGGCCTCGTCATCGCCGAGCGCCTGGCGTCCCAGGATCCGGACGGCGGCGAGGCGCAGCGCGACCTGAGCATCTCCCACAACCGGGTCGGCGACATGCTCATGGCCCGGGGCGATGTCACCGGCGCCGAGGACCACTACCGCGCCGGCCTGGCCATCGCCGTGACCCTCCTGTCCCGGGACCCCGGCGGCGCCGTGGCACGGCGCGACCTCACCATCTCGCACAACAAGGTCGGCGACACGCTGAGCGCCCGCGGCGACTTCGAGGGGGCCGAGTCCCACTACCACGCCGGCCTGGCCCTCGCCGAGGCGCTCGCCGACCTCGATCCCGCCAGGTCCGAGGCCCAGCGCGACCTGAGCATCTCGCACAACAGCCTGGGCGACCTCTACACCCGGCAGGGTGACCTGACCCGGGCCGAGACCCACTTCCGCCAGGCGCTGCGGATCGCGGAGCGGCTGGTCGCCCAGGATCCCTCCCGTCCGGGCAACCACCGCGACCTCGGCATCTACCACAACAAGCTGGGGGACGTGGCGCTGGCGCAGGGCTCGGCCGAGGACGCCGCGCGGCACTTCGGCACGAGCCTGGCCATCACCGAGCGGCTGGCCGCGGACGACCCGGGCAACCCCCAGCTCCAGAGGGACCTCAGCGTCTACCACAACAAGGTCGGGGACGTGTACGCCACACGCGGGGCCTACGACGCGGCCGAACGGCACTTCCGCGACGGCCTGGTGATCGCCGAGCGGCTCGCGGCCAGGGACCCGGGCAACGTCCAGGCGCAGCGCGACCTGAGCATCTCCCACAACAAGCTCGGCGACGTGCTCAGCAGGCGGGGCGAGCCCGGGCAGGCCGCGAGCCACCACCGGGCCGCGCGGCGGGCGCTGAAGGGCGAAGAGGGCAACGGCGCCGGTTGACGGAACGCCCCGCGTGGGGGTCCGGCGGGGGCAAGGAGAGCAACCTGCGAGAAGACAAAAATTCTGGGGCACTGTCACGATTTGTGTCCAGGCGAGCGGGCTGTCCGGTCCAACATTCGCCTTCTATCCGAACACCGAGCGCGTGATCCGGTTCGGATGACGGGGCTCGTTACGGAGGTCACATGACGACGACGACCGTCCCGAAGTTCGAGGAGCTCATCGCCGGCACCGAGTTCTCGGCGATCCACCTGGAAATGCGTGACATGTACACCCCCAAGGGCGCGGTGTACGTGGACTGGAAGGCCGGAATCCCCATCGAGTACGACCGGCACGGCGGCTGGGTCGAGCTGGTCGGCGCGGCCGTGGCCAGGGGAGTGGACTGGCGGCGCGCCCGCGTCGTCTCCGAGCCGGTCACCGACTTCATCGAGTACGAGTACGAGACCGCGACCATCGTGAACGTCCCCGCCGGGGAGAACGTCCGGTGGCTGCCGCGCCGCCTCGCCTCCGACCTGATGCTGCCCGGCAACGACTTCTGGGTGTTCGACAACCGCCTGGTCAGGTTCACCCATTTCGCCGGCGACGGGTCCTACGGCCCGCACGAGCTGAGCGACGACCCGGCGCTCGTGAAGAACTGCGTCGACGCCTTCGAGGCCGTCTGGGCGCGCGCGATCGACCACAAGGACTACACCCCCGTCGTCTGACGCGGCGCCACGCGCGTCCCGTCCCCCCGGCCCCCGCGCGCCCCGCGGGCGAGACCCGGCGGCGGGACCGCGCATCCCGACCAACCCCGTGGCCGTGCCGTCCCCGTGGCGCACGGCCACGACCGGCAGCGGCCGACGGGAGTACGACATGCCATCCAAAGCCGTCCCCGAGCACGACGGAAAGGTGCTCATCGTCGCGGACGAGGGAGTGAGACCGGCCGAGCACATGACGCCGGCCGAGGTGGACAAGAAGGTCGGCGACTTC
The DNA here is from genome assembly GCF_014200435.1 of Sphaerisporangium krabiense. Lineage (NCBI taxonomy): Bacteria > Bacillati > Actinomycetota > Actinomycetes > Streptosporangiales > Streptosporangiaceae > Sphaerisporangium > Sphaerisporangium krabiense. Next base: position 4,390,889 of record NZ_JACHBR010000001.1, read on the forward strand.
TACGCCGGCATCGGCGGCGAACCCTTCTTCCGGGCGCTGGCCACGCGGTTCTATGAGCTGGTGTCACGGGACGAGGTGCTGGTCCCGCTGTTCCCCGTGCACGACTGGGCCAGGCACGCCGAGCGCCTGACCGCCCACTACGTCCAGATCTACGGGAACAACGACCTCACGGCCGCGTGGGACCCGCGCCTGCACCAGGCGCACAGCCACATGCTCATCACCCGGGAGCAGCGCCTGCGCTGGCTCGCGCTGATGAAGGAGGCCGGCGCCTCGCTGGGCGCGCCCGAGCCGCACTTCACCGAGTTCCTCACCATCATGAAGATCGCCAGCGGCGAGATGATGGCCGTGTCCCGGGGCGCCGCCATCGCGCGGGGCGTCCGGTTCCACTGGGACGGCACGCCGCGATGACGCCGCGGACACCGAACCGCGTCGCCGTCGTCGGCGCGGGCGCCGCGGGCGCGTTCTTCGCCCTCGAACTGTCACGGCTGCGCCCCGGCATCGCCATCGACCTGTACGACAGGGACGAGAGGTCGGCGGGCGCGGGCATCGTGATGTCGTGGGAGTTCGCCGAGCGGGTGCGCGCCGTGCACCCGCGCGCGTTCGCCCTTCCCCCGGAGGCGATGGCCACCTGGGACCGCACGCTCACCCTGGCCGGCGAGGACCGCGTCTGGTCGGGCGCGTACGGCATGTTCGGCCTGACCCGCCGGGTCTTCCACGAGCACGTGCGGGCGCTGGCGTGCGAGCCGCCCACCGTGACCTTCCACGCCCGGGACGTGACCGCCGACCCGGGCGGCCATGACCTGCTGGTCGTCGCGGACGGCGCGAACAGCCGCCTGCGCGCGGCCCGCGACCACGGCACCGTCACCACGCACGGCCGCACGGTGTTCCTGTGGATGAGCACGCCCGCGGTGCTGGAGCCCACGTTCGTCCTCAAGTGCGTCGGCGCCGGCGTGCTGATCGTGCACGCCTACCCGCACGGCGCCGCCGAGAGCACCTTCATCGTCGAGGCCGACCCGGACACGCTGCGCTCGCGCGGCCTGCTCGACCGGCCGCTGCACGAGGTCGAGACGATCCTCGCCGGCGTCTTCCGCGACGAACTGGACGGCGCGCCGCTCACCGCGCGGACCGCGGGGTGGCGGCCCTTCCCGACGGTCGTCAACGAACGCTGGCACCACGGCCGCGCCGTCCTGGTCGGCGACGCCGCGCACACCGTCCACTTCTCCGTCGGCTCGGGCACCGCCCTGGCCATCGACGACGCGTTCTGCCTGGCCAGATCGCTCGCCGCCTGCGACTCCACCGACGACGCCCTCGCCGAGTACGCGCGGACCCGGGCGCCCGTGGCGGCGGAGGCGCAGGCCGAGGCCGGGGACAGCCAGCGCTGGTTCGAGACGCTGAGCCGCCGCGACCGGCTGCGCGGCGCCCAGACGGTCTTCGCGCTGCGCAGCCGCAGGGACGCCAACACCTTCGCGCGGCTCGGCGCCCGCGACCCGGAGTTCGTGGCGCGGGCCATGGAGACGTACGCGGGCCGTCCCACCCGGGCCGAGCCGGTGGACGTGCCGCTCACCGTGGGGGACCTCAGGCTGCGCACCCGGATGGTCGCCGCGGGCCTGGAGCGGGACGCGCCCGTGCTGCTCTTCCCCACGGCGACCGGCGACCGCCCGTGCGTGGTGACCCGCGACGCGCCCGCTCCGCCCGCTCCGCCCTGCGTGCTGGTGACCCCGGACGGCACCGCCGACCCGCGGGAGCTGCGCGCCGCGGGGGCGTCGGCCGTCGGGCTGCTGGTGTCCGGGGACGAGCCCGTGGCGGACACGCCGGCGCGCGGGTTCGACTTCGTCGCCGTCCCCGCCGAGACGGGCGCGGGGCGGATCGCCAGGACCGGGCTCGCCGACCGCGTCCGCCACGAGAGCGACCTGCCCGTGCTGCTGCTGTCGGCGCAGCGGCTGTCCCGCGACGAGATCAACACGTTGCTGCTGGCCGGGCGCGTGGACATGGTCGCGTGCGTGGACGCGCGCGACCTCTCCCGCGGCGCGGATTCCGGGGACGGATCGCGCATTCTGGAAGATGCCGCCGTGCGAAGCGGGCCGGAAGAGTGAGGGGAATGGGCGGACGCCACCCCGACAGTCCTCCGCGGTCAAGGGAGGCACGGTGACCACGACGACACCCGGCCCCGTCGCGCGGACCGCCACGCGGTTCGAGGTCCGCGAGGGGCTGCCCGCCGGCTGGGACGCCCACATGGGGGACGCCCCGGCGAGCCTGAGCGCCCGCTGGATCGGCCTGGCCCAGGCGAGGATCCCCGGCGGCCTGCGCACCTTCGGCCTCTACGAGGACGACCGGATCGCCGTCGCGTTCTGCGGCGGCGTCCAGGACGCCCCCACCGGCCACCCGAGGTTCGACCCGTACGCGGTGCTCAGCGGCGCGTCGGCGACCGACGACGTGGCGCTCGCCGCGCGGGGCCCGCATCCGTGGAAGGGCGCGGACCCGGCCGAGGTGTTCCCCTGCTGCCTGGTCATGTTCCCCAACTACGAGACCGCCCCCGCCGGGCACGGCGCCCGCGACCACGCCCTCGCGGGCCGGTTCGTCGCCGGCCTGGACGCCTGGGCCAGGGACAACGGCGCCCGCAGCGTCGCCTACCTGTACCTGCGGCCCGACTACCCCGAGTTCGCCGGCGCGCTGCGCGAGGCCGGGTACACGACGATCCCCATGGTCGAGCGCTGCGACATGCGCGTCACCTGGACCGATTTCGACGGCTACCTCGCGACGCTCAGCCGCAACCGGCGCACGGCCGCGCGCCGCGAGCTGCGCGAGACCCGCGAGCGCGGCATCGTCGTCGCCGAGCGCCGCGTCACCGACGAGGAGCCCGAGCTGGTGCGGCTGCGCTGCAACCTGATCGCCAAGTACGGCGGCACGCCCGACCCCGAGCGCGAGGCGTTCTCGCTGCGCTACCTGCGCGACCACTTCGGCGCCGGCGACCTGCTGCTCATCGAGGCACGCAGGGACGGGGACCTACTGGCCTTCAGCCTGTTCATCCGGGACGGGGCGAGCTGGTCGGTGCTCATGAACGGCACCGACTACGACGACCCCGACGCCTCGTTCACCTACTTCACCACGATGTTCTACCGCCCCGCCCAGCTCGCCCCGGCGGCCGGCGTGCGCACCATCGGGTACGGCATCGGCACGATCGACGCCAAGCGTTCCCGTGGATGCCGGACCAGCACGCTCCAGGCCGCCGTCCGGGCGATCGACCCGATGGGAGTGACGACGTGACCGCCACCGCGCCCCCGGAAACCCCCACCCCGCCCGCCCCGGGCAGGTTCGCCCGGCTGCTGCCGCCGCCCGGGCCCGGCCGGATGCTCGTCGTCTGCTCGGCGGTGGCGAGCGTCGGCAACGGCCTCTACCTGTCGGGGTCGGCCATCTACTTCATCCGCGAGGTCGGCCTGTCGTCCGGGCAGGTCGGGCTCGGCCTGTCGCTGGTCGGGCTGATCAGCCTGCCGATCAACGTGCCGCTCGGCTACCTCGCCGACCGGTTCGGCCCGCGCGAGGTCACGATCCTGACCACGCTCACCAAGGTCGTGGCGCTCATCGCCGCGATGTTCGTCGCGAACTTCCCGATGTACCTGCTGGTGGTCGGCGTGCTCGGCGTCGCCGACAGCGGCGGCCAGGTCGCCAGGGGCGCGCTGATCTCCGGCCTCATGGGCAGGGAGGGCAGGGTCGCGCTGTCGGCGTACCTGCGCTCGGTGTTCAACGCGGGCTTCACGCTGGGCGTGCTCGGCGCGGGCATCGTCATCGCCTTCGACACCCGGCCCGCGTACCTGTCGCTCATGCTCGGCAACGCCGCCGCGATGGTGCTGGCCGCGATCCTCTACCTGCGGCTGCCCCGGGTGCCCGGCACGCGCGGCGAGAAGAAGCGCGAGGGCGGCGGCTGGCTCGCGCTGCGCGACTGGCCCTACCTCGCGGTCGCCCAGGTCGCCGGCATCGCCCGCCTCGGCCCCACGCTGGCCGCCGTCGGCCTGCCCGTGTGGCTGGTCACCCGGACCGACGCGCCCCGCGCGCTGGCCGCCTGGCTGTACGCGATCAACACGCTGATGGTCGTGCTGCTCCAGGTCCGCGCCGCCCGCGGCGCCGACACGGTGCCCGGGGCCGCGCGCCTGCAACGGTGGACGTTCCTCGGGCTCGCGGGCGCGTGCGTCGTCACCGGCCTCGCCTCCGGGGCGCCGCCCCTCCTCGCCACCACGATCATGGTGTTCGGCATGGTCGTCTTCACGCTGGGCGAGATCTGGGGCGAGGGCGCCCGCTGGGGCCTGCGGTACGAGCTGGCCCCCGACCACGCGCAGGGCCAGTACGGCGGCATGTTCTCGACCGGCGACGCGCTGGCCGCCATCGCCGGGCCCACGCTGGTCACCGTCCTGCCCGAACGCTTCGGCCTCGGCGGGTGGATCGCGCTGGCGGTGATCTTCCTCGTCGGGCTCGCCGCGAGCGGCCCGGTGATCCGCTGGGCCGAGCGCACCCGGCCGCGGTTCGTCACCGCATAGGACCCTGCTCAGCTCACGCGGGAAGGTTGGTGGATCATGCCGGAGCCGTACGCCCCCATGCCCGACGACTGGGGGCGCGCGCTCGCGGTCGTCGCGCACCCGGACGACCTGGAGTACGGCCCGGCGTGCGCGGTCGCGGCCTGGACCGCGGCGGGCAAGGACGTCGCCTACCTCATCGTGACCCGGGGGGAGGCGGGCATCGACTCGCTGCCCCCCGAGCAGGCCGGGCGGGTGCGCGAGCGCGAGCAGATCGAGGCCGCCGCGATCGTCGGCGTGGAGCGGGTGGAGTTCCTCGGCCACCGGGACGGCGTCGTCGAGTACGGGCTGCCGCTGCGGCGGGACATCGCCGCGGCGATCCGCCGGTTCCGGCCGGAGGTCCTGATCGGGCTCAACCACCACGAGCGGTGGCGCAGCGGCGACTGGAACTCCCCCGACCACCGCAACGTCGGCGTCGCCCTGCTCGACGCCGCCGGCGACGCGGGGAATCGCTGGATATTCCCCGAACTGGCGGACCAGGGCCTCGCGCCGTGGCCGGGCGTGCGCTTCGCGGCCATGGGCGGCTCGCCGCACGCGCGCCACGCGGTCGACGTCTCGGGCAGCCTGGACAAGGGCGTCGCCGCGCTGGAGGCCCACCGCTCCTACCTCCCCGCGCTCGGCCCGGAGCATCCGATGTCCGACGCGCGCGGGTTCCTGGAGGCCAAGACCCGCAGGTTCGGCGAGAGATTCGACGGGGTTGCCTGCATCGCCTTCGAGGTCATCGGGATCTGAACAGGCCCCGAGCACGTCGGTGCGGGCACGGAGGCGGGTGGGGGGATTCCCGCCTCCGTGCCCGCACGGCCGGCATGGTCTCCGTCGCTCCTTGTCTCGCGGGGTTCGCGGTCGCGGATGTCAGCGCGGGGCCGGGGAAGGCGGCCGGCGGCTGGTGGCGCGCGGGGCGGGGGAGGACGCTCACGCGAGGCCGGTGGGCCGTCGGGAGAGGGGCTGCGACGGCCGGGGGGACGGTTGGGGGGACGCCGCCCCCGCCGCGCGCCCGGGCCGCGGGCGGCCGGATCGTGGGAGGTCACGTCGCCGGCCGGCGTCGTGGCGTCGTCAGTTGAGCTGCCGCTTGTCCCACACCTTGGGCAGGTCCCAGACCTCGGACACGTCCCAGACGGGCACGCGGTCGAAGACCCGGGACTCGTCCCAGACCTCGGGGAGGCGTCCGGGCGTGAACGCGTCCCACACCGTGAGGCCGTCCCACACGTCGTGGGCGTCCCAGACCCTCAGGCCGTCCCAGACCTCGAGGGGCTCCTCCGCGGAGTCCCAGACCCGGTAGGCGTCCCAGACCTCCAGCGCGTCCCAGACGTCGAAGGCGTCCCAGGTCTCGTAGTGGTCCCAGACCTTCAGGTGGTCCCAGACCTCCTGCCGGTCCCAGACCGTTGGGTCGCGGCCGAGGGCGACGCCCGTGGAGATGACGGACACAGTCATTTCGCGATCCCTTTCCCTTCTGTTTCCCGTTCGACTTCCTTGCGTTGAGTCAACTGTGCGCCCCGGCACGGTCCCTGTTCCAGATGGACGACGTTCAGGAAGTTGTCCGCGAAGAACCGCTTCCTGCCAGCGGCACGCTGGACCTTTCGGCGCGCACGTTATTCAATGGCGCTTCGCGGGGCACGGAGCGTACGGTCGGGCGCGTGGACGGCGTGCGGACAGGGTGGCGGGCCGTCCGACGGAAGGAATCCACCACATGATTCACATGCCGGGGATGGCGGTCACCGACCACCACTTCAGCGTCCCGCTCGACCACGCCGACCCGGGCGGGCCCGGCATCACCGTCTTCGCCCGCGAGATCGCCGACCCGGCGCACGTCGGGCAGGACCTGCCCTTCCTGCTGTACCTCCAGGGCGGCCCCGGCGGCAAGTCGCCCCGCCCGCCGCGCCCCGACGGCTGGATGACCCACGCGCTGCGCACGCACCGCGTCCTGCTGCTCGACCAGCGCGGCACCGGCCGCAGCACGCCGGTCACCGCCGCGACCGCCGCCCGCCTCGGCGACGACCTGGCCGCCTACCTGCGCCACTTCCGCGCGGACGCGATCGTCGCCGACGCCGAGCACATCCGCCGCGCCCTGTGCGGCGACCGTCCGTGGGAGACGCTCGGCCAGAGCTACGGCGGGTTCATCACGCTGACCTACCTGTCGAAGGCCCCCGAGGGGCTGCGCGCCTGCTACGTGACCGGCGGCCTGCCCGGCCTCGCCGCGACGGCGGACGAGGTCTACGCGCGCACCTACCCCCGCGTCAGGGACAAGGTCGAGCGCTACTACGCGCGCTACCCCGGCGACGTGGCCACGGTCGCGGCCATGGCCGCCCACCTCGCCGAGCACGACGTGCGGCTGCCCGACGGCGACCGGCTCACCGTGCGCCGCCTCCAGACGCTCGGCATGGCGCTCGGCATGAGCGACGGCGCGGAGCGGCTGCACTGGCTGTTCGACGAGGCGTGGGACGGCGCGGCGCCGTCGGACACCTTCCTGCGCCAGGTCATGGCGCTGACCGCGTTCGCGGACCAGCCGCTGTACGGAGTGCTCCAGGAGGTCATCTACGCCCAGGGCGGCACGCCGACCGCCTGGGCGGCCGAGCGGGCGCTCGCCTCGCGCCCGGAGTTCGCGCCCGGGGCCGAGCCGCTGCTGTTCACCGGCGAGATGTTCTACCCGTTCATGTTCGAGGAGTTCAGCGGGCTGCGCCCCTTCGCCGGGGCCGCCCGCGCGCTGGCCGAGGCGCGGGACTGGCCGCCGCTGTACGACCCCGGGCGGCTGGCGGCCAACACGGTGCCGGTGGCCGCGATCGTGTACCACGACGACATGTACGTCGACGCCGAGCTGTCGTTGCGCACCGCCAGGTCGGTGGGCAACCTGCGGCACTGGGTCACCAACGAGTGGGAGCACGACGGCGTGCGGGCCTCCGGCGACCGGGTGCTGTCCCGCCTGATGGACCTGGCGGCGGGACGCCTCTGACCGGCCGCCCGGGGCCGGTGGCGGCCCGCCCGCGTCCGTGTCGAACGGAGCACGGCCGATATTCGCCCGGACTTCACCTCAGGGCTATTTGAGTCCGTATATTTCGTGGAAAATAACCATATAGCGGTGCCCACCTGGCGAGGGGCGGTTCGGATGGGCGACCTGGACGTGGCTTCCCCGGCCGCGCCGGCCGGTCACGACGTGCGCGGATCGTGCGCGGACGACGGGACACTGGCGGCGCTGATCGGCGCGCTGGGCGAGAAGGGGATCAAGGTCCGGGTGCTCGACCGCGCCCGGCACCCCGGCGACGGCGAGCCCGCGGTGCACACGGTGTACGTCGAGTGCGAGCTCGACGGCACCCTCTCCTGGGGCACGGGCGTGGGCGCCAACGACGCCGTCGCCTTGTGCAAGGGCGTCGCGAGCGCGCTCGGCCGCGCCTACCCCGCCTGAGCGCCGTCGGGTCGCTCCGGCCCCCGCCGGGCGCCGCCTCCTATGACGAGGAAGACGACGACGGCCGCCAGGCACAGGAACGCGGACGCGGAGAGGCCCGCCACGCCGAACCCGTGGACGGCCGCCTCGGCGGGTTCGCCCGGACGGGCCCGCAGGTGGCCGGCCGCGGCGGTCGCGGCGACCGTGCTGAGCAGGGCGGTGCCGAGCGAGGCGCCGATCTGCTGCGAGGTCATGACCATGGCTCCGGCCACGGCCGTGTCGGCGCCCGCGCCGAGCGTCGCGGTGCTGTTGGCGGTGACGAGCAGCCAGCCGCTGCCGAGTCCGACCAGGAGGAACACCAGCAGCACGCCCGGCCGGTAGCCGCTGTCGGTGCGCAGCGCGCCGAGCAGCGCGAGTCCCGCGGCGACCGTCAGCAGACCGGGGCAGAGCAGCAGCCGCACCGGCACCCGCGCCATGAGGGGGCTCACCAGCCGCCCGCCCGCCATGAGCCCGGCGGTGAGCGGGAGGTAGGCGAGGCCCGCCCGCACCGGCGGATAGCCGAGCACGTTCTGCAGGTAGAAGGTGAGGAAGAACAGTGCGGCGAAGATGCCCGAGGCCACGCCGAACACCGCGAGGTAGGACCCGCCGCGGCGCCGGTCGAGCACCACCCGGAGCGGCAGCAGCGGCCGCGCGGCCCGCGCCTGCGCCAGAACGAACGCGGCCAGCGTGAGCAGGCCCAAGGCCAGCGCGCCGAGCGTCACCGCCGCGCCCCAGCCGTCGGTCTCGGCCCGGGCGAAGCCGAACACCAGGGCCATCAGGCCGGTGGTGGCGAGCAGCGCCCCTGTCACGTCGAGGCGCACGCCCCCCGCCCGCGGGGCGGGGCGGACCGCGTAGAGCACTCCGGCGGCGGCGAGCCCGGCGATGGGCAGGTTCACGTACATGCACCAGCGCCAGTCCAGGTGGTCGGTGAGCAGGCCGCCCAGCACGACGCCGAGACCGGACGAGCTGCCCATGACCGTGCCGTAGATCCCGAACGCCCGGCCGCGCTCGGCCGAGCCCTCGCCTGAGCCGGACACGGGGAAGGACGCGGCGAGCGTGGCCAGCACGGACGGCGTCAGCAGCGCGCCGAAAACGCCCTGGAGCGCGCGCGAGGTCAGCAGCATCGCCGGACCGGTGGCCGCGCCGCCGAGGGCGGAGGCGAGGGCGAAGCCGGTCAGCCCGAACAGCAGGGCGCGCCTGCGGCCGAGCAGGTCGGAGAGCCTGCCGCCCAGCAGCAGCGGGCCGCCGTACCCGAGCGCGAAGATCGTGACCACCCATTGGCGGGCGGGGTCGGACAGTTCGAGCGATCTCTGCACGGACGGCAGCGCGATGTTCATGACGGTCAGGTCCAGGCCGATCATGAGCTGGGCGACCGCGACCGCGGCGAGCGCCCACCAGCGCCGCGGGGCGGGGACGGCGGTGTCCGAGGGGCGCCGGGACGAGCCGACGGATGTGGTCATCGAAACCTCACAGGGGACGTCACAGGAAACCATTGGTTCGTCCAACGTTGGTCCGGCCAACGATAACAACATCCGTGGGCCGCGCCAACGAGTTTGGCTAGACTTCCGGCATGCGGAGAGCGCCCACCCGCCTGCGAGGCAAGCCGACCTGGCTGATCAACAAGATCTCGCTGCACGCCCAGCGGCTGATCGCCGAGGCCGTGGCCCCTCTCGACGCGCGCGCCTACCACTTCGCGTTGCTGGCCGCGCTGGAGGAGTACGGGCCCGCGAGCCAGGCCGCCCTCGGTCACCGCTGCGCGATCGACCGCAGCGACATGGTGGCCATGGTCAACGAGCTGGCCGAGCAGGGCCTGGCGGTGCGGTCCCCCGACCCGGAGGACCGGCGGCGCAACGTCATCACCATCACGCCGGCGGGCCGGCGGCGCCTCGCCGAACTCGACGCGGCCCTCGCGGAGGCCCAGGACCGGCTGCTCGCCCCCCTGTCAGAGGCCGAGCGCGGCCGGCTCGCGGACCTGCTCGGCCGCGTCCTCGACCATCACACCCCGCCCTGAGGCCGCTCGCCGGCGGCTGGTGCGACCTGTCGGCGAGGGGACCCGGGGGAGTGGGGTAGCCGTTCGGAGATCGCGGCGGAAGTATTCTCTTGGGTGCAGGGTAATTAACCTCACTAAGGAAAGCGTTTCAGCTAGCCAAGGGAAATGGGATGGGATACCAATGGCGGAGAAGTCCCGTTCGCAGCTGCTCGCCCTGGTCCACGAGGCGATACGTGCCTACACGGCCGGCGCCGTGCTGCACAGCCAGGCCGTGGCCGACCGGCTCGGGTTGAACGCCACCGACTCCCGCTGCCTGGACATCCTGCGCCGCACCGGCCCCATCACGGCCGGCCAGGTCGCCGAACTGACCGGGCTGACCACCGGCGCGATCACCGGGGTCGTGGACCGCCTGGAGAAACCCGGCTACGTCCGCAGGGTCAGGGACGAGGAGGACCGGCGCCGCGTGATCATCGTGCCGGTCCCCGAGGAGGAGCTGCCCATCGACGCCTGCCTGCGGGACATCGGCCGCCGCCTGGAGGAGTTCCTGCGCACCTACACCGACGAGCAGCTCGCCGTGATCCTGGACTTCCTCAGCCGGTCCGCGGAGATGGCGCCCAGCGGGATCACCGCCATCCGCGACAAGGCCGCCCGCCTGACCTCCCCGGCGACCTGACCTCCGCGGCGGTGCCCCGCCCGTGCGGCCGGGGCCGCGCCCGGTGCGGGGCGGTTCCGTGGCGGGACGGGGGACAGCCACGAGCCCGCGGCCGGCCGCTGTCCCCCTGAGCGCGGCGACGGCTGAGCCCGGCCCGAACGCGCTGCGCGGCACCCGGCCGGCGTTCCATGACGGAGCCCGCCGCGGGTGACCGGCCGTCGCACGCCCCCCCGATCACCGTCCTCCCCGTGCGCGGGTGTGCATAGCACCAGGTCATACGCATAAATCAGCCTATTGACGGCATGAGTTGTACTGTGGAAATCGTTGTACTCCTACAACGATCGTGGAGGGCCGTGACCGCACCCAGCCGCCGCAGGCGGACGCTGATCCTGTTGATCTGCTGCATGAGCCTGCTGATCGTCGGGCTGGACAACACGATCGTGAACGTCGCCCTGCCCGCCATCGAGCGCGACCTGCACGCCCCCGTCTCCGGCATGCAGTGGACGGTCGACGCCTACATCCTCGTGCTCGCCTGCCTCCTGCTGCTGTCCGGCTCCACGGCCGACCGCATCGGACGGCGCCGCACCTTCCAGCTCGGCCTGGTGATCTTCGCGGTGGGTTCGCTGCTGTGCGGGCTCGCCCCCAGCCTCGGCTGGCTGATCGCCTTCCGGGTCCTCCAGGCGATCGGCGGCTCCATGCTCAACCCGGTCGCCATGTCGATCATCACGAACACCTTCACCGACCCCCGCGAGCGGGCCCGCGCCATCGGCCTGTGGGGCGGTGTGGTCGGCGTCAGCATGGCGCTCGGTCCCGTCGTCGGCGGCGCCCTGGTGGACACCTCCAACTGGCGCGCGATCTTCTGGATCAACGTGCCCGTCGCGATCGCCGCGATCGTGCTCGCCGCCCTGTTCGTCCCCGAATCCCGTGCGCCGCACCCCCGCCGCATCGACCCGGTCGGGCAGATCCTGGTCATCCTGGCGCTCGGCTCGCTGACGTACGGCATCATCGAGGCGCCCGGCCTCGGCCTCGGATCCCCGCCGATCATCGCGTCGTTCACCGTGGCCGCGGTCTCGTTCGCCGCCTTCCTCGCCTACGAGCCCCGGCGGCGCGAACCTCTCATCGACCTGCGCTTCTTCCGCAGCGCCCCCTTCTCCGGCGCCTCGGCCATCGCGCTGTGCGTGTTCGCCGGGTTCGGCGGCTTCCTGTTCCTCAACACGCTCTACCTTCAGGACGTGCGCGGCCTCTCCCCGCTGTCCGCCGGCCTCTGCACGCTGCCGATCGCCGCGATGGCCGTGGTCTTCGCCCCCCTGTCGGGGAAGCTGGTCGGCGACAGGGGCCCGCGGGCGCCTCTGGTCATCGCGGGGGTCGCCATCTGCGCCGGCGGGCTCATGCTCACGCCGCTCACCGCGCACACCCCGCTGCCGTGGCTGCTCGCCGCCTACGCCGTGTTCGGCCTCGGGTTCGCCATGGCCAACGCGCCCATCACCAACACCGCGGTCTCCGGCATGCCGCGCGCACAGGCCGGGGTGGCGGCGGCCATCGCCTCCACCGGCCGCCAGGTCGGGCAGTCCTTCGGCGTGGCGATCGCCGGATCGGTGCTGGCCTCCGGCCTGGCCGGATCGTCGCACGCCGGGTTCGCGCACGCCAGCCGGGCCGGGTGGTGGATGGTCGCGGGGTACGGCGCCATGGTGCTCGTCCTCGGCCTGTTCACCACGGGCAGGTGGGCGAAGGCCACCGCGGAGCGCACCGCCTCCTGCCTGATCGCGGACGGCGTCCGGCCCCAGGCCGTGTCATGACCGATCCCAGCACCCCGGGCACGCCCGGCGTCCCGGAGGAGGCCGGAGACCTCGCCGCGCGCGTGTGGCGCGAGATGCGGGCGATGGTGCTGGACCTGCACGACCGCCGCAGACAGGTCTGCGCCGCGCTCGGCATGAGCTTCATCAGGGCCAAGGCCCTGCGCCGCCTGGCCGCCGGGCCGGCGACGCTGCGGCGGCTGGCCGCCGACCTGGCCACCGACGCGCCGTACACCACCGTGATCGTGGAGGATCTGGTGCGGCGCGGGCTGGTCGTGCGCGAGGTGGACCCGGGCGACCGCCGCCAGAGGATCGTCACGATCACCGAGGCGGGCGCGCGGGCCGCGGCGCTCGCGGACGCGATCCTGAGCGAGCCGCCCGCACCGCTGCGCGCCCTCGACCCCGCCGACCTCGCGACCCTGCACCGCGTCCTGCGCACCCTCACCGGCCCGCACGGCCCAGGCGGTGTGGCCGGCCCGGACGGCTCGGACGACCGGGACGGCGCGGACGTTCCCCGTGATTCGGATGGTCCGCCGACCCCGCTCAGTGGTCGCGGTGGGTGATCAGGTGGGCCAGCGCGCGCAGTTCGGTGGCGGCCCCGGGCGTGGGTGAGGCCGCCGCGAGGTGGCCCAGGGCCTCGCGCAGCAGCTCGCCGGCCTGCTGCGTGCTCCAGGCGCGCCCGCCCGCCAGCTCGATCAGCTCGGCGGCGCGCACCAGGTCCGGCCCGGCGGGCGGCTCCTCCCTGCCGTACAGGGCGGCCAGCTCGTCCCCTGCCGGGGACCCGGAGGACAGCGCGGCGACCACGGGCAGCGACTTCTTGCGGTTGCGCAGATCGGAATGGATGGGCTTGCCGGTGACGGCGGGGTCGCCCCAGATGCCGAGCAGATCGTCCACGAACTGGAACGCCAGGCCGAGGCGGTCGCCGAACGCCCGCAGGCGCTCCACCCGCTCGGGCGCGGCCCCGCCGAACAGCGCGCCGAGCGCGCAGGAGGCCCCGAGGAGCGCGCCGGTCTTGGACTCGGCCATGCTCAGGCACTCCTGGAGGCTGACGTCGCCGCGCGTCTCGAAGGAGGTGTCGGCGCCCTGCCCGTCGATCAGGTCGAGGACGGTCGCGCCGAGCAGGCGGCCCCCTTCGGGGGCGGCGGGATGGCCGCTGGCGGCGAGCACGTCGAAGGCGAGCGCGAGCAGGGCGTCACCGGCCAGGATCGCCGGGCTGACCCCGAACAGGCTCCACGCCGTCGCCCGGTGCCGCCGGGTCAGGTCGCCGTCCATCACGTCGTCGTGCAGGAGCGAGAAGTTGTGCACCAGCTCGACGGCGACCGCGGCGGGCACGGCCGTGCCGGCGTCCGCGCCGACGGCCTCGGCGGACAGCAGGGCCAGCGCCGGGCGGACGGCCTTGCCCCCGCCGCCCACGGCGGCGGCGCCGTGCCGGTCCAGCCAGCCGAAGTGGTAGCCCGCGACGCTCCGCATCGACGGGGGCAACGACTCGACGGCGCCCCGCAGCGCCGGACCGGCCTGGTCGCGGCTCCAGGCCAGCACTTCGTGTGCCTGACGCCCCGTGGTGGTCACTTCGACCATGCGCGCCCCTTCCCGCCCGGCACGCCCGGGAGGCCGGGTACGCCGGGAAAGCTTGTCGTGGACTTCATCACACGCGCCCGGGCCGATCGCTGCCATGTCATCGCGAACCTGGTGCCCTCACTGAGCGGCTGAAGTGGCCGGGCGCGTCCCGTTCTCCTGACGGCCGGGCCGGTCAGTGGCCGATCTCGACGTTCTCCAGGATGCCGAGGGCGTCGGGGACCAGGACCGCCGCGGAGTAGTACGTGGAGACCAGGTAGGAGACGACCGCCTGCTCGTTGACGCCCATGAACCGGACCGACAGCCCGGGCTCGTACTCCTCCGGCAGGCCCGTGTACCACAGGCCGATCACGCCCTCGTCCTCCTGCCCCGTGCGCATGACCAGGATCGACGACGTGCGGCTCTCGCTGATCGGGATCTTGTCGCAGGGCAGCAGCGGGACGCCGCGCCAGGACGCCACCGTCCGGCCGTCGACCTCGGTGGTCTGGGGGTAGACGCCGCGGCGGCTGCACTCGCGCCCGAACGCGGCGATCGTCAGCGGATGGGCCAGGAACAGGTGCGACCGCCTGCGCCGGCAGAGGAGCTCGTCGAGGTCGTCGGGGGTTGGGGGGCCGGTGCGGGTGTGGATGCGTTGTTTGAGGTCGGCGTTTTGGAGGAGGCCGAAGTCGGTGTTGTTGATGAGTTCGTGTTCTTGGCGTTCGCGGAGGGCTTCGATGGTGAGGCGGAGTTGTTGGTGGGTTTGGTTCATGGGGTGGTTGTAGAGGTCGGCGATGCGGGTGTGGATGCGCAGGATGGTTTGGGCGACGGAGAGTTCGTATTCGCGGGGGGTGGTTTCGTAGTCGACGAAGGTGCCGGGGAGGTGGGGTTCTCCGGTGTGGCCTGAGGTGATGGTGATGGCGGCTTCGCCGTGTTTGTTCTGGGGGTGGCGGGGGGTGTTCTGGTGGTTTTGGAGGTGGGTGGCGAGGGTGAGGTTGATGGCGAGGAGTTGTTGGAAGTCTTGGCGGGTGAGGGTGAGGGTGGTGGTGGGGGTGACGGCTTGGATGGTGTGTTCCCAGGTGGCGTCGCCGGTGGTGGTGAGGGTGTGGTCGCCGTAGTGGTCGCCGTCGGCGAGGGTGGCCAGGATGGTGTTGTCGCCGTAGGGGCCGGTGCCGATCTTGTTGACTTTGCCGTGGGCGATGAGGATGAGGCGGTCGGCGGGTTGGCCGGTTTGGGTGATGGCTTCGCCGGTTTGGTGGTGGTTTTGGGTGAAGCGTTGGGCGAGGGCGTGGAGGGTGTCGTCGTCGTCGAAGTGGCGGAGGAGGGGGAGTTCGCGGAGTTCTTGGGGGATGACGTGGATGTCGGTGCCTTGGCTGGTGAAGCTGAGGCGGCCGTCGCCCAGGGCGTAGGACAGGCGGCGGTTGACGCGGTAGGTGCCGCCGCTGGTGTGGATCCAGGGGAGCATGCGCAGCAGCCAGCGCGAGGAGATGTTCTGCATCTGGGGCTGCGATTTGGTCGTCGTGGCCAGGTTGCGGGCGGCCGCGGTGGCCAGTGCCTGCTGGGCCTGGTTCTCGCCCGGCGTCATATCGGTTGTCTCGGTCACAACCCACACCACCAATCCGTGGAAAGGACAAGGGAAGGACGCCGTGGCGCGGGCCCGGTGCGGGCCCGCGGGCGGCGTCGGCGGTCGTGGCTCAGTGGCCGATCTCGACGTTCTCCAGGATGCCGAGGGCGTCGGGGACCAGGACGGCGGCCGAGTAGTAGGTGGAGACCAGGTAGCTGATGATGGCCTGGTCGTTGACGTTCATGAAGCGGACCGACAGGCCGGGCTCGTACTCGTCGGGGATGCCGGTCTGCCACAGGCCGATGACGCCCTGGTCCTGCTCGCCGGTGCGCATCAGCAGGATGCTGCTGGTGCGGCTGTCGGTGACGGGGATCTTGTTGCAGGGGAGCAGCGGGACGCCGCGCCAGGAGGGGATGGCGTGGCCGTGCAGGTCGGTGCTCTGCGGGTAGACGCCGCGGCGGCTGGCCTCGCGGCCGAACGCGGCGATGGTGAGCGGGTGCGCCAGGAAGAACGCCGGCTCCTTCCACACGGTCGCCAGCAGGTCGTCGAGGTCGTCGGGGGTTGGGGGGCCGGTGCGGGTGTGGATGCGTTGTTTGAGGTCGGCGTTGTGGAGGAGGCCGAAGTCGGTGTTGTTGATGAGTTCGTGTTCTTGGCGTTCGCGGAGGGCTTCGATGGTGAGGCGGAGTTGTTGGTGGGTTTGGTTCATGGGGTGGTTGTAGAGGTCGGCGATGCGGGTGTGGATGCGCAGGATGGTTTGGGCGACGGAGAGTTCGTATTCGCGGGGGGTGGTTTCGTAGTCGACGAAGGTGCCGGGGAGGTGGGGTTCTCCGGTGTGGCCTGAGGTGATGGTGATGGCGGCTTCGCCGTGTTTGTTCTGGGGGTGGCGGGGGGTGTTCTGGTGGTTTTGGAGGTGGGTGGCGAGGGTGGGGTTGATGGCGAGGAGTTGTTGGAAGTCTTGGCGGGTGAGGGTGAGGGTGGTGGTGGGGGTGACGGCTTGGATGGTGTGTTCCCAGGTGGCGTCGCCGGTGGTGGTGAGGGTGTGGTCGCCGTAGTGGTCGCCGTCGGCGAGGGTGGCCAGGATGGTGTTGTCGCCGTAGGGGCCGGTGCCGATCTTGTTGACTTTGCCGTGGGCGATGAGGATGAGGCGGTCGGCGGGTTGGCCGGTTTGGGTGATGGCTTCGCCGGTTTGGTGGTGGTTTTGGGTGAAGCGTTGGGCGAGGGCGTGGAGGGTGTCGTCGTCGTCGAAGTGGCGGAGGAGGGGGAGTTCGCGGAGTTCTTGGGGGATGACGTGGATGTCGGTGCCTTGGCTGGTGAAGCTGAGGCGGCCGTCGCCCAGGGCGTAGGACAGGCGGCGGTTGACGCGGTAGGTGCCGCCGCTGGTGTGGATCCAGGGGAGCATGCGCAGCAGCCAGCGCGAGGAGATGTTCTGCATCTGGGGCTGCGATTTGGTCGTCGTGGCCAGGTTGCGGGCGGCCGCGGTGGCCAGTGCCTGCTGGGCCTGGTTCTCGCCCGGCGTCATATCGGTTGTCTCGGTCACAACCCACACCACCAATCCCTGAAGCAATGAACGGGGGACAAGGGATCCATCGGATTTACTCGGCCGCGAAGGCCGTGCGCAGTGAGTTGATGCCGTCGGCGCCATATCGCCGATTTCCGCCGGCGTGTGACCGGCGGACGCCCCGGTGGCCGGACGACGGACGGGTGCGATTCCGTGTCGCCGGTCGCCGCCTTACAGAGGTCGATCGAGAAAGACGTACGCCAATTGCCGGACGATACTTCCGGCTGTTCGTCGTGCTCGGGGGAGTGACTTTATCGAGAGGGGGGTGACGGGCGGTCTTTCGATGCTGCGTATGGCGCCGGACCGCTGTAATTATGCGGTGCCGATCTTTCGCGTGTCAATTCCGTGTCCGCCGCCCGCCGGGCTGCGGCCCCCGATATTCGGATTGCCCGGTAAAGCCGGGTGAGTCAGTTATTTCTGAACACTCCCCTGCATTTCACTGTTGTATGGTCAAATGCCGCTTCTCCCGCTGTCGGGGAACGCCCGTGACGGCCCCGGGGCACGGCGAAGAGGCGCCCGCCGCCCGGGAAGCGTAGGCTCGGGAAGGACGGCCCAGGTCCGCCCGGGAGGCGCCGGCGGTGCACACATCCGCGGCGCAGGTGCGCAGGGCGGCCCGCATCAGAGCACGTTGGGGGCCACCCATGTCCGACCACCTGTTCCGCGACCGCAGGGACGCGGGCCGCGCGCTGGCGGGACTGCTCGACCGCTACCGGGGCGAGCCGGCGCTCCTCGTCCTCGCCCTGCCGCGCGGGGGCGTCCCCATCGCCTACGAGGTGGCCAGAACCCTCGGGGCCCCGCTCGACGTCTTCCTCGCGCGCAAGCTCGGCGTGCCCGGCCAGGAGGACCTGGCGATGGGCGCGGTCGCGGGCGACGGCGTGCTCGCGCTCAACGACGACGTCATCCGGGGCCTGGCCATCCCCGCCGAGGTGGTCGAGCACGTCGCCGACTGGGAGGGCCGCGAGATCCCCCGGTGGGAGCGGCACTTCCGGCAGGACCGCCCGGCCCCGGCGATCGAGGGCCGGGTGGTGATCCTCGTCGACGACGGGACGACCACCGGGGCCGGCCTGCGCGCCGCCATCAAGGCGCTGCGCCGGCGGCGTCCCGTGCGCGTCGTGGTCGCCGTCCCCGCCGTCGCGGAGGCCACCTGCGAGGAACTGGCCGCCGAGGCGGACGAGGTCGTCTACGCCACCACCCCCTCGCCGTTCTTCGCCGTCGACCAGTCCTACTGGGACTTCGCCGAGGTCACCGTGGAGGACGTGCGCGACCTGCTGCGCGCCGCCGCCGAGTCGCTGCCCGCCAGGGCCTCGACGCCGCTGCCGGGGGAGATCACGGCGGTCCGCGCGGAGGCGCTCCCGACCCAGGACGGGGTCCCGCACGCGGACGCGCTCGCCGACCTGGTGGGGGACGCCCGCCTGGTGCTCATCGGGGGCGCCTCCCACGGCACCCACGAGTTCTACGCGGCCCGCGCGGCCATGACCCGCAGGCTCATCGAGGACAAGGGCTTCTGCGCCATCGCGATCCAGGCGGACTGGCCGGACGCCTACCGGGTCAACCGGTACGTCCAGGGGCACGGCAACGACGCCACCGCCGAGGAGGCGCTGCGCGGCTTCCAGCGCTTCCCGGTCTGGATGTGGCGCAACGTGGTGGTGCACGACTTCGTCCAGTGGCTGCGCGACCACAACGACAGGGAGGCCGAGGAGCGCGGGGACAAGGCCAGGTTCTACGGGCTGGACCTGTACGGCATCCACAAGGCGATGCGCGAGGTGGTCGCCCACCTGGACCGGATCGACCCGTCGGCGGCGGCCCGCGCGCGGGAGCGCTACGGCTGCTTCGACCACCTGGGCAGCGGCGAGGCCCAGGCGTACGGGTTCACGGCGGCCTGCGGGGCCGGGGACGCCTGCGAGAGCGAGGTGATCGGCCACCTGGTGGACCTGCGCAGGCGGGTGCCGGAGTCCGAGCGGCGGCAGGGGCTGCTCGCCGAGGACGAGCTGTTCTACCCCGACCTGAGCAGGCGCGCGCTGGAGTCGGCGCGGGAGTACTACCGCTCGATGTTCTCGGGCCGCATCGCGGCGTGGAACCTGCGCGACCGTCACATGGCCGACACCCTGGACGCGATCCTGGAGAACCTGTCCCGGCGCAGGGGCAGCCCGGCGAAGATCGTCGTGTGGATGCACAACGCGCACGTCGGCGACGCGCGCGCCACCGAGGCGGCCTGCCGCGGCGAGATCAACGTCGGCGGCCTGGTGCGTGAGCGGCACGGCGAGGACTGCCGCCTGATCGGCCTCACCACCTACACGGGGACGGTCACCGCGACCGGACGCTGGGAGGGCCCCGCCGAGCGCAGGTGGCTGCGGCCCGCCCTGCCCGACAGCGTCGAGGAGCTCTTCCACGAGGCGGGGGAGAAGGAGTTCCTCACCGCGTTCCGCGTCGCGCCGCGCACCGGGGACGTGCTGGGCTCGGCGCGCCTGGAGCGCATGGTCGGCGCGGTCTACCGCCCGCGCTCGGAACGGCGCAGCCACTACTTCCGCGCCCGCCTGCGCGACCAGTTCGACGCCGTCATCCACATGGACGAGACCCGGGCCGTGGAGCCCCTGGACGGCAGGGCGCACTGGAGCGAGGGCGAGCTTCCCGAGACCTATCCGGCGCGGGCCTGACCGGGCCGCGCCCGGGACGAGGAGGACCCGATGGCCGTCACCGAAAGCATCCAGATCCCCGCCGCCGGGGTCGCCCTCGGGGCGGACGTCGTCGTGCCGGCCTTCGCCCACGGGGTCGTGGTGTTCGCGCACGGCAGCGGCAGCGGCCGGCACAGCCCCCGCAACCGCCGCGTGGCCGCCGACCTCCAGGTCGCCAACCTGGCGACCGTCCTGGTGGACCTGCTGACCCTCGAGGAGGAGCGGGTCGACGCGGTCACGGCGGGGCTGCGGTTCGACATCGGGCTGCTCGCGGAGCGGGTGATCGCCGTGACGGACTGGGTGCGCGGGCACGGGCCGACCGCCACGCTCGGCGCCGGCCTCTTCGGCGCCAGCACCGGCGCGGCGGCGGCGCTGGTGGCGGCGGCGGAGCGGCCCGCCACGGTGCAGGCCGTGGTGTCGCGCGGCGGGCGCCCGGACCTCGCGGGCGACCACCTGCGCGGGGTGACCCAGCCGACCCTGCTGATCGTCGGCGAGCTGGACCCGGTGGTGATCGAGCTGAACCGCGAGGCGCGTGAGCTGATCCCCGGGGAGACCTCCTTCGCCGTCGTGGCGGGCGCCACGCACCTGTTCGAGGAGCCCGGGGCCCTGGAACAGGTGGCACGCCTGGCCCGCGACTGGTTCGTCCGGCATCTGCGGAGCGTGCCGCGTCCCCAGCCGCACCCCTGGGAGTGACCACCGGAAGATCGTTGATCGGACACCCTGGGCGTACCGGGGTGAGACCGCCTAGGTGTGGCGATCAACCCTTTACTCCATGTTGTCCCGCTTAGGGTGTCGGTCCGCTGCGTACGCACCGTAGCCTGACGACTACGGTACATAACGGAGCGTACACATGCCTGTGACATCGAGCACGCGCCTGGCCGTCGGCGAGGCCTTCGCCCGGCGGGACGCCGCGGGACGCCGGTTGGCGGAGGACGCCGAGCGCATCGCGCGAGCGTGCCGTGACATGGCGGCGCGGTTCCACCGGGGCGGAAAGCTGATCGTCTTCGGCAACGGGGGCGCGGGCACGGACGCCTCGCACGTCGCGGTGGAGTTCATGCACCCGGTGATCGTGGGCAAGCGCGCGCTTCCGGCCATGGCCCTCGGCAACGACGCCGCCACGGTCACCGGCGTGACCGCCCGCGAGGGGTTCGCCGAGGTGTTCGCCCACCAGATACGCCACTGGGCCGACCCGGCGGACATCGCGCTCGGGATCTCGCCCGACGGCGCGTGCGCCAATGTCCTGCGCGGGCTGGAGACGGCCCGCGAGCTCGGCCTGTACACGATGGCGCTGCTCGGCGGCGACGGCGGCGCGGTGGCGCGGAGCCCCGCCGTCGACCAGGCGCTCATCGCCAGGTCCTGCGACCCGGCGGTGGTGAAGGAAATCCACGTCACGACCTACCACGTGCTGTGGGAGCTGGTCCATGTCTTCTTCGCCCAGACCGTCCCGCCCGGGTCCGCCGGGTCCGAGACCGGTGAACCCGAGACCTCCGCGCGCACGGCGGGACGCGCCGGGCGCGCGTCCGAGGGCGATGGTGACCGCGATGTGGAGGCGGTGAGATGAACGAGCGCGTGAACCGCCTCGCGGACGCCTGCCTGACCTGCTCGGACGAGGCGCTGCCCGCCCGGGTGGTCCGGCCGTCGGGGCCGGGCCTCGCCGTGGTGGAGATCGAGGGCGCCGAGGAGGAGGTCAGCGTCGCGCTGGTCGACGCCGGGCCCGGCGACACCGTCC
This sequence comes from Sphaerisporangium krabiense, assembly GCF_014200435.1. Taxonomy (NCBI): domain Bacteria; kingdom Bacillati; phylum Actinomycetota; class Actinomycetes; order Streptosporangiales; family Streptosporangiaceae; genus Sphaerisporangium; species Sphaerisporangium krabiense. Next base: position 4,412,378 of record NZ_JACHBR010000001.1, read on the forward strand.
TCGTGCACGCCAAGGAGGCCATCGCCGTCATCACCAGAGGCGGCGCACGCGGGCACGGGCATGGCGGGCAGGGCGGGCAGGGCGGACATGGCTGAGGAGACGCGCCCGCAGGTGGTGCGCCGGCTGTACCCGTTCCTGTACGGCGGCCCGGCCGCGCGCGGGGACGAACCGCCCGGGGACGGCGACCAGGCGCGCCGCGCGGACGGGCACGCGGTCTGGTCCACCGAGGTGAAGGCCGACGAGATCGTGCGCCTGCGCCGCCAGGTCGGAGACATGTACGCCGACCGGCTCGCCGCGTGCGCCGAGCAGATGGCCGAGCGGTTCGCCGCGGGCGGCAGGCTGTTCACCTTCGGCAACGGCGGCAGCAGCACCGACGCCCAGGACATGGCCACCTGCTACCTGAACCCGCCCCACGGCCGGCCGCTGCCCGCGCTCTCGCTCACCACGGACGTCGCCGTGGTGACCGCCCTGTCCAACGACGTCGGCTTCGACATCGTCTTCGCGCGCCAGATCGCGGCCCTCGCGCGGCCCGGCGACATGGCCGTCGGTCTGTCGACGAGCGGCGGCTCGCTCAACCTCGTGCACGCGTTCCAGGAGGCCGGCCGCCGGGACATGCTGACCGTGGGCCTGGCCGGCTACCAGGGCGGACGGCTGGCCGAGCTGGCCGAGCTCGACGTGCTCGACCACCTGTTCGTCGTCCCCTCCTCGTCGGTGCACCGCATCCAGGAGGCGCAGACGACCGTCTACCACGTCCTCTGGGAGATCACCCAGCAGGTCCTCGGCTCCGCGGCCGCGGCGCGGCCGCCGGGGGCCGCCCTGCGATGAGCGGAGCCGCGCGGCTCCGGTGACCGCAGGCGATCGAGGCCGGCCGAAGGGCCGGGAGAACGGGGAGAAGGGGGAGGCGGTATGGCGACGACGGCGAAGCAGACGGGGAACGCGACGCGGGAGCGGGACGAACCCGTCGTCCACATCCTCTGGATCAACGCCGGGATGAGCTGCGACGGCGACTCGGTCGCGCTCACCGCGGCGCTCCAGCCGCCCATCGAGGACATCGTCCTCGGCGCCCTGCCCGGGCTGCCCAAGGTGGAGGTCCACTGGCCGCTGATCGACTACTGCAGCGGGCCCATGCAGGGCGCCGACGCCATGATCGAGTGGTACTTCCTGGCGGCCGAGGGCGGCCTGGAGCCGTTCGTGCTGGTCGTCGAGGGGTCCATCCCGAACGAGTCGATCAAGCAGGAGGGCTACTGGTCCGGGTTCGGCAACAACCCCGAGACCGGACAGCCGATCACCCTGCCCGAGTGGCTGGACCGGCTCGCGCCGGAGGCCACGGCGGTGATCGCGGCGGGCACCTGCGCGACGTACGGCGGCATCCACGCCATGGCGGGCAACCCGACCGGCTCGATGGGCCTGGCCGACTACCTCGGCTGGGAGTGGCGGTCCAAGGCGGGCATCCCCATCGTCAACGTGCCGGGCTGCCCGATCCAGCCGGACAACATGTCCGAGACCCTGCTGTACCTGCTCTACCAGCTCAACGGGCAGGCGCCGATGATCCCGCTGGACGAGGCGCTGCGCCCGACGTGGCTGTTCGGCAAGACCGTCCACGAGGGCTGCGACCGGGCCGGGTACTACGAGCAGGGGCAGTTCGCCGTCGAGTACGGCTCGCCGCTGTGCCTGGTCAAGATCGGGTGCTGGGGGCCCGTCGTCAAGTGCAACGTCCCCAAGCGCGGGTGGATGAACGGGATCGGCGGCTGCCCGAACGTCGGCGGCATCTGCATCGCCTGCACGATGCCCGGCTTCCCGGACAAGTTCATGCCGTTCATGGACGAGCCGCCGGGCGCCCGCGTGTCCTCGACGGTCAGCACCATGTACGGCGGCGTCATCCGCAGGCTGCGCGACATCACGCTCAAGACCGTCGACAAGGAGCCGAAGTGGCGGGCCAAGGGCCGCGCGCTGCTCACCGGATACAAGGCCCCGTGGAGCTGAGATGACCACCTCGAAGGAGCGGAAGAGCGACCTGGTCGAGATGGCCTGGGACCCGATCACGCGCATCGTCGGCAGCCTGGGCATCTACGCCAAGATCGACTTCGCGCAGAAGAAGGTCGCGGAGTGTCACAGCACGTCGTCGATCTTCCGCGGCTACAGCATCTTCATGAAGGGCAAGGACCCCCGCGACGCCCACTTCATCACCAGCCGCATCTGCGGCATCTGCGGCGACAACCACGCGACGTGCTCGGTCTATACGCAGAACATGGCCTACGGCGTGCGCCCGCCCGCGCTCGCCGAGTGGATCATCAACCTCGGCGAGTGCGCCGAGTACATGTTCGACCACAACATCTACCAGGAGAACCTGGTAGGGGTCGACTACTGCGAGAAGATGGTCCGCGAGACCAACCCCGGCGTCATGGAGCTCGCCGAGCGCACCGAGTCGCCGCACGCCGCCGAGCACGGCTACCGCACGATCGCCGACATCATGCGCTCGCTCAACCCGATGGAGGGCGAGTTCTACCGCGAGGCGCTGGTGATGAGCCGCCTGTCCCGCGAGATGTTCTGCCTGATGGAGGGACGGCACGTCCACCCCTCGACGCTGTACCCCGGCGGCGTCGGCACGGTCGCGACCGTGCAGCTCTTCACCGACTACCTGACCCGGCTCATGCGCTACGTCGAGTTCATGAAGAAGGTCGTGCCGATGCACGACGACCTGTTCGACTTCTTCTACGACGCGCTGCCCGGCTACGAGCAGGTCGGACGGCGCCGCGTGCTGCTCGGCTGCTGGGGCGCGCTCAACGACCCCGCGTACTGCGACTTCACCTACGAGAACATGAACGCCTGGGGCCACAAGATGTTCATCACCCCGGGCGTCATCGTCGACGGCAGGCTCGTCACCAACGACCTGGTCGACATCAACCTCGGCATGCGCATCCTGCTCGGCAGCTCCTACTACGAGGACTGGCAGGACCAGGAGCCGTTCGTCACCCACGACCCGCTCGGCAACCCGGTCGACATGCGGCACCCGTGGAACCAGCACACGATCCCGCGCCCGCAGAAGCGCGACTTCAAGGACAAGTACAGCTGGGTGATGTCGCCGCGCTGGTTCGACGGCGAGAACATGCTCCCGCTGGACACCGGGGGCGGCCCGATCGCCCGGCTGTGGTCGACGGCGCTGAACGGCAAGGTGGACATCGGCGTCGTGAAGGCCACCGGCCACAGCGTGCGGATCACGCTGCCGAAGACGGCCACGCTGCCGGAGAAGACCCTGGAGTGGTCGATCCCGCAGTGGAACGGCGAGCCGCTGTCCAACACGCTGGAGCGCAACCGGGCCAGGTCCTACTTCCAGGCGTACGTCGCCGCGTGCGCGGTGTACTTCACCGAGCAGGCCCTCGACGAGGTCAGGCGGGGCCACAGTCAGACGTGGGAGCCGTTCGAGGTGCCGGACGAGGCCATCTCCTGCGGGTTCACCGAGGCCGTGCGCGGCGTGCTGTCCCACCACATGGTGATCAGGAACGGCAGGATCGCCAACTACCACCCGTATCCGCCGACGCCGTGGAACGCCAGCGTCCGCGACAGCAACGGCGTCCCCGGCCCGTACGAGGACGCCGTGCAGAACACGCCGATCTTCGAGGAGAACCCGCCGGGCGACTTCAAGGGGATCGACATCATGCGCACGGTCCGCAGCTTCGATCCCTGCCTGCCCTGCGGGGTGCACATGTACCTCGGCGGCGGCAAGGAACTGCGCAAGATTCACAGTCCCCATGCGTTCGGTGCGAGCTGAGCCGCGCGGCGCCGCGCGCCGTGAGGACGGGCCCGCGCTCGACGTGCGGCGGGCGGGCGAGCGCGCCGAGGCGCTGATCGACGAGCTGGCCGCGCTCGCCGACCCGGGTGCCAGGGACAAGGCCGAGGAGCTGGTGCGCCTGCTCGTCGGCCTGTACGGCGCCGGGCTGGAAAGGATGCTCGGCGCCGTGGTGGAGTGCGACGCGGCCGAGGTGCTGCGCAGGTTCACCGCCGACGAGGTCGTCTCCGGCCTGCTCGTCCTGCACGACCTGCACCCGCTCGGCACCGACGAGCGCGTCCGCGCGGCGCTGGACGGCGTGCGCGGGCGCGTCGGGGACGGCGTCGAACTGCTCGGCGTGGACCGCGGCGGCGGGCAGGACGTCGTACGGCTGCGGATGGCCGGCCAGGGGTGCGCCTCCACGCGGGCCGCGGTCGCCGGGGCCGCCGAGCGCGCGGTCCTGGCCGCCGCGCCCGAGGTGGCGCGCGTGGAGGTCGAGCAGGCGGCCGAGGCGCGGCCGCTGCTGCAGATCGGGCGCAGGCCGCCCGCGGAGCCCGCGCCGTGACCGCCAGGCCCGCGGGCCCGCCGGGGCTGCGCCGCTTCCGCGAGCCCCCGCCGCCGGAGACGCCCCGCTGCGAGATGTGCGCCGAGCCGCTGGAGGAGCGGCACGGCCACGTGGTGAACGTCCAGACCAGGGCCCTGCTGTGCACGTGCAGGGGCTGCTCGCTGGTCATGCCCGGCAGCGGCCCGGGGGCGCGCTACCGCGGCGTGCCCGAGCGCCACCTGCTCCTTCCGGGGTTCCGGCTGACCGCGGCCGACTGGGAGGCCCTGCAGATCCCGGTACGCGCCGCGTTCTTCTTCCCCCACTCGGTGCTCGGCCGGTACGTGGCCTTCTACCCGAGCCCCGCGGGCGCCGCCGAGTCGCTGCTCCCGTTGGACGCCTGGGACGACGTGCTCGCCGCCAACCCCGAGGCGCCCCGGCCGCTGCCGGACGTCGAGGCCTACCTCGTCGACCGGGGCCCCGAGCGCCTCACCTGCCACCTGGTGCCGATCGACGCCTGCTACGAGCTGGTCGGGCTCGTGCGCCTGCACTGGAAGGGGTTCCACGGCGGCCCGGAGGCGTGGCGGGCCATCGACGGCTTCTTCGCCGAGATCCGCGCCCGCGCGGAGGCCGAGGCCGGGGTCTACGGGGAGGGCCGTCGTGCCTGAGACACGGGAGACGCCCGCCGGGTCCGAAATCGGGTTCCGGTGCCTGGGCGTGCGCGCCGACCCGCACGCGGCGTCCCCCACGCTGTGCTTCCGCCTCGGCGTCCACGAGCCCGTCGGCGAGTCGGTGCACGCGATCGCGCTGCGCGTGCAGATCAGGATCGAGCCGGCGCGCCGCCGCCACGACCCCGCCGAGAGCGAACTGCTGGCCGACCTCTTCGGGCACCCCTCCCGGTGGGGCGACACGCTCAGGCCCTTGCAGTTCGCCACCGTCTCGCTCATGGTGCCGCGGTTCACCGGCTCCACCGAGGTGGACCTGCCCGTCCCGTGCAGCTACGACCTGGAGGTCGCCGCGGGCAAGTACTTCGCCTCGCTCGACGACGGGGAGGCGCCCCTGCTGCTGTTGTTCAGCGGCACGGTGTTCGCCAGGTCCGGCGAGGGGTTCACCGTGCGCCAGGTGCCGTGGCACTGCGAGGCGCGGCAAGGGCTGCCCGTGGCGGTGTGGCGGGAGCTGATCGACCGCTACTTCCCCGGCAGCGGCTGGCTGCGCCTGCACCGCGACACGCTGCGCGCGCTGCAACGGTTCAAGTCCGACCGCACCCTCGCCACCTGGGACGAGACGGTCGAAGCGCTGCTGAAGGAGGCGCGCCGATGAGCGTGGCCATGGACAACGCCCGCAAGGTCGCCGACGCCGTCCTGTACGAGGGCTACCTGCTGTACCCGTACCGGGCCTCGGCCGCCAAGAACCGGGTGCGCTGGCAGTTCGGGGTGCTCGTCCCGCCCGCCTACACCGCGACCTCCGAGCCCTCCTCCAGCGTGACCGAATGCCTGCTCGACGGCGCGGCCAACGCGCTGGTGCGGCTGCGCCTGCGGTTCCTGCACGTCAAGGAGCGCCGGGTGGAGCGCGCGGACGGCGGCGGCTTCGTGCCCGTGGACCGCCTGGACACCGGCGAGCGCAGCCATCTGACCTTCGACGAGGCCACCGAGCGCGAGGTGGAGCACGTGCTCGCCATGCCCGCCCTGCTCGGCGTGGAGCGCACGGTGACCGTGCGGGTGCCGGGGGACCGGTCCGAGGAGGCCGTCCTGTCCGGCGCGGGGGAGCCGCTCGGCCGGGTGGTCTGCGAGCACCGGCCGCTGCACGCCGTGCTGGACGTCACGGCCGAGGCCGGCGCCGGCCCGCACGGGCTGGTGAAGCTGCGCGTCCGCACGCGCAACCTCACCGGCTGGACGGGCGACGGCACGCGCGATCAGGCGCTGCGGCGCTCGCTGGTCGCCGCGCACCTGCTCATCGGCGTCACCGCGGGCCGGTTCCTGTCGCTGTCGGACCCGCCGGAGTGGGCGCGCCCGGCCGCGCGGGGCTGCGTCAACGAGAACACCTGGCCGGTGCTGGTGGCCGGGCCCGGCGGGCGCGACGCCGTGCTGTCCTCGCCGATCATCCTGTACGACCACCCGCGCGTCGCCCCCGAGAGTCCCGGCGACCTGTGCGACGCCACCGAGATCGACGAACTGCTCCACCTGCGCACCCGGACGCTCACCGAGGAGGAGAAGCGGGAGGCGGCGGCCACCGACCCGCGCGCCGCCGAGATCGTCCGCCTGGCCGGCGAACTGCCGCCGGAGATGATGGAACGCCTGCACGGCGTGATGCGCCACGAGCCCGCGACACCGTGGTGGGACCCGGCCGCCGACGCCGCGGTGTCGCCGGACACCGACACCGTGACCGTCGCCGGCGTCGAGGTCGCCAAGGGCAGCCGGGTGCGGCTGACGCCGGGCCGGCGGCGCGCCGACGCCCACGACATGTTCCTCGCGGGCAGGACCGCGCGCGTGGAGGCCGTCCTGTCCGACGTGGACGGCGCGCCCCACCTGGCCGTGACGCTGGAGGAGGACCCCGGGGCCGACCTGCACCGCTCGCACGGCCGCTACCTGTACTTCGCGCCGGACGAGGTCGAGCCGCTCGCGGAGCCTTCGGGGAAGGGGAGCGCGTGAACGTCCTGGTGGCCGGGGTGGGCAACGTCTTCCTGGGCGACGACGGCTTCGGCGTCGCGGTGGCGCGGCGGCTGGCCGGCGCGGACCTGCCCGCCGGGGCCGTGGTGCGCGACTTCGGCATCCGCGGCGTCCACCTGGCCTACGAGCTGACCGGCGGCGCCTACGACGGCGCGGTCATCGTCGACGCGGTCGCGCGCGGCGGGCGTCCGGGCACGCTGTACGTGCTGCGGCCCGAGCCGGCCGAGGCCCCGCCGGTGTTCGCCGACGCCCACGACATGACCCCCGACGCCGTGCTGGCGCTGTCGTCCGCCCTCGGCGGCGCGCCCGGGCGGGTGCTGGTCGTCGGCTGCGAGCCGCGCGACCTCTCGCCCGGCATGGACCTGAGCCCCCCGGTGTCCGAGGCGGTTGGCCCCGCCGCGGACCTGGTGCTCGAACTGGTCGCGGACCTGGCCGAGGAACCGGCCACGGAGAAGGTCGCGGAAAAGATCGCGGAACGGAGAGCCGCGGCGCCGTCCGGCGCCGCGCGGAGGGAGGACCACCATGCTGAAGCGTCTCGTGATGATCTCGGCGCTGGTCGCGGCCGGCGTCATGGTCTACCAGTCGATTCCGGACATCAAGCGGTACATGAAGATCCGGAGCATGTGACCGGCGCGGGCATGTCCCAGGAAACGGGGGTGAACTGATCGTGCACGAGTTCGGGATCGCCGAGTCGATCCTCGCCGCGGTCGAGGGCCGCGCGGACGGCCGGCGCATACGCCGGGCGCGCGTCCAGGTGGGCGCGCTGCTGCGCGTCGCCGAGCCCTCGCTCAACGACGCGTTCTCACTGGTCGCCGAGGGGACGGTCGCCGAGGGCGCGCGGCTCGACCTGGTGACGGTCCCGGTGCGGCTCACCTGCCGTGCCTGCGCCGGGACCGCCACGTCGGTGGACCCGTACGCGGTGTGCCCCCACTGCGGGGACACCGACGTCGACGTCGAAGGGGGCGACGACCTCGTCCTCGAATCCATCCAGCTCGCGGAGGCGGCGCATGTGCCTGGGAATTCCCGGGGAGATCGTGGAGATCCTCAAGGATCGTCCTGACCTGGCGACGGTCGACGTGAGCGGGGTGCGGCGCGCCATCAACATCGGCCTGCTGGAGGGGGAGCCGCTCGCGCCGGGCGACTGGATCCTCATCCACGTCGGCTTCGCGCTGTCGAAGATCGACGAGGCGGAGGCCAAGTCGGCGCTGGACTTCCTCACCGGCATCGGCCAGGCCTACGAGGACGAGATCGCGGCGCTGCGCGACTCCATGATCGAAGAGGGGTGAGGCGCGGTGCGCTTCGTCGACGAGTACCGCGACGCGGCCAAGGCCAGGGCCCTGGCCGCGAGGATCGCGGCGCTGTGCGAGCCCGGCCGCCCGTACAAGTTCATGGAGGTCTGCGGCGGCCACACCCACACCATCTACAAGCACGGCCTGGAGGACCACCTGCCCCCCGCGGTCACGCTCGTCCACGGGCCGGGGTGCCCGGTGTGCGTGATCCCGATGGGCCGGGTGGACGACGCCGTCCACATCGCCGAGCAGCCCGGCGTGATCATGACCACCTTCGGCGACATGATGCGCGTCCCCGGCGGGCGCGGCACCTTCCTGGAGGCCACCGCCCGCGGCGCGGACATCCGCATGGTGTACTCGCCGCTGGACGCGCTGAAGATCGCCCGCGAGAACCCGGACCGGCGGGTGGTGTTCCTCGCGATCGGCTTCGAGACCACGGCCCCGTCCACGGCCATGACGGTGCTGCGCGCGCGGGCCGAGGGTGTCACGAACTTCTCGGTCTTCTGCAACCACGTGATGATCATCCCGGCCATCAACGCCATCCTGGACTCGCCCGACCTGCGGTTGGACGGGTTCATCGGCCCCGGCCACGTCTCGGCGGTGATCGGCTGCCTGCCGTACCGCTTCATCGCGCGCGACCACGGCAAGCCGCTGGTCGTCGCGGGCTTCGAGCCCTTGGACGTGCTGCAGGCGGTGTACCAGAACCTCGTCCAGCTCGCCGAGGGGCGCGCGGAGGTCGAGAACCAGTACGCCAGGGTCGTGCCGTGGGAGGGCAACCTCAAGGCGCTGGCCGTGATCGACGAGGTGATGGAGGTGCGCCCCACCTTCGAGTGGCGCGGCCTCGGCTTCATCTCGGAGTCGGCGCTGCGGATGCGCGACGGGTACGCCGAGTTCGACGCCGAGCGGGTGTTCGGCGTCCCCGGCGTGCGGGTGGCCGACCCGCAGGCGTGCCAGTGCGGCGAGGTCCTGAAGGGCGTGCTCAAACCCTGGGAGTGCAAGGTATTCGGCACGGCCTGCACACCCGAGACGCCCATCGGCACGTGCATGGTGTCGTCGGAGGGGGCCTGCGCGGCCTACTACAACTTCGGCCGGTTCTCGCGCGACCGGGTGCGCGAGGCGACGCTGACCGGGACGGCGCCGACCGGGACGGCGGGGGACGGGGAGCGGCCGTGAGCGGCGAGGAGCAGGTGCTGGAGCGGATCGAGCGGGTACGCCGCCGCAAGCCCCGCGTGCGCGAGGAACTGGTCACGCTCGCGCACGGCGCCGGGGGCAAGGCCACCCGCACGCTCATCGAGGCCGTCTTCCTGGAGGCGTTCTCCAACCCGCTGCTGGCCCCGCTCGCCGACGGCGCGGTCGCCGACGGGCTGGCGTTCACCACCGACTCCTACGTGGTGACCCCGCTGTTCTTCCCCGGCGGCGACATCGGGGACCTCGCGGTCAACGGGACCGTCAACGACCTCGCCATGTGCGGGGCCCGCCCGTCGTACCTGTCGGCGGCGTTCGTCCTGGAGGAGGGCTTCCCCGTCGAGGACCTGCGCCGCGTCACCGCCTCGATGGCGCGGGCCGCCCGGGACGCCGGCGTGCCGATCGTCACCGGCGACACCAAGGTCGTGCAGCGCGGCAAGGCGGACGGCTGCTACATCACCACGGCCGGGGTCGGCACCGTGGACCCGGCGGTCCGGCTGCGCGCCTCCGCCGCGCGGCCCGGGGACGCGGTCATCGTGTCGGGGCCGATCGGCGAGCACGGCGTCACGGTCATGCTCGCCCGGGGCGAGCTGGACATCGAGGCCGACCTCGCCTCCGACACCGCCCCGCTGGCGGGCCTGGTCGCCTGCCTGCTGGACGCCTGCCGCCAGGGAGAGGTGCGCTGCCTGCGCGACCCCACGCGGGGCGGCGTGGCGACGGTGCTCAACGAGATCGCCGGGGCGTCCGAGGCCGCGGTCGTGCTCGACGAGGACGCCGTCCCGGTGCGTCCGGCGGTGCGCGGCGCCTGCGAGCTGCTCGGCATCGACCCGCTGTACGTGGCCTGCGAGGGACGCATGATCGCCGTCGTGGACCCGGGCGCCGCGCCCGCCGCGCTGGACGCGCTGCGCGCGCACCCGCTCGGCGCGGGCGCGGCCGTGATCGGGCGGATCGCGCAGGACCCGCCCGGCCTGGTGCTGCTCAGGACCTCCTTCGGAGGGACGCGGATCGTCGACGTGCTCGTGGGCGATCCTCTGCCCCGCATCTGCTGAACACCCGGTCGCGGCGGGCCGGGCGCAGCAGGGTGCGCACCCGCGCGGCCAGCAGCCCGCCGGCCATGCCGGGGGCCATGAGGGCGATGAGCACGGCCGACGCCCACGGCAGCTCGCCGCCGCCGCCCTTCCACCGCACCGGGTGCCCGGCGACCCGGTACCCCCGCGCGGCCAGGGTGTGCAGGAGCTCGACGTCGAACGCCCATGACCGCCACGACGACCTGGCCAGCCCGGCCCGCGCGGCGGCGCGGGTCATGACCTTCAGCGGCGTCTGGGTGTCGCGCACGGGCATGCGCGGGAACAGCAGGCGCGTCAGGCGGATGAACCCGTTGGTCTTCGCCCGCCGCGTCGCGCTCCAGTCGTGCTGGTCGCGCTGCGCCACCAGGCAGTCGGCCTCGCCGTCCCGCACCCGGGCGACCATCGCGCGCATGTCGTCCGGCCCCGCCTCCCACCCGTGGTCGGCGTCGAGGTAGCAGACGACCCGGCCCCGCGCCTCGGCGAGGCCGTGCCGGACGGCGGCGGCCTTGGCCCCCGGCGCTTCGAGCAGCCGCACGCGGGCGTCCACGGTCAGCGCGTAGGAGCGTGTCGCGGCGGCGGCGGGGCCGGGCGTCGCCGGGTCGGTGACGACGAGGATCTCCGAATCCGGCCAGGCGGCCCTGACGACGTCCAGGGTCGCGGTCATGCCGGTGTGGCCGCCGCGCACGGGGATGACGACCGACAGCTCAGGCTCGGGGGCGGGTGACGGCATCGACGCAGGTCTCCTTGTAGTTCGCCCAGGGCAGCAGACGGACGACGGGGCGTGCCACGCCGGTCGAGGCCAGCGAGGCCACGGTCAGCTCCAGGTTCGCGACGCCGTCCCGCCACAGCCGGGCGTCCAGCGGGGTGTTGGCGGGCAGCCAGGACGGGTCGGGCAGGCCGGGCGGGGCCGCCACCGGGCGGTCATGCGCCCACATGGGGATGCCGTGCCCGACGAGGTTCCCCGTCAGGTCGCCGTGCGGGCCGGGCACGACGAGGTAGGAGTGCGTGCGGTCGGCCCCCACCACGAGCGTCGGGCGCGCCTCGCCGTCCGGCCCGGTCAGGGGCTGGATGCCCCGCCCGGAGCGCAGCCTTCCCGGCCGGTGCTCGTACCAGCCGTGGCCGGTGTGGCGGAGCAGCCGTGGCGCGGCGACGCGGCGCGGGCGGTGGCGCTCCAGGGCCGCCAGGATCTCCTCGGCGCACAGGTGCCGGGTCGCGTAGCCGTACAGGACGGCGGTGTCGGCGAACCGCAGGAACGTCTGGGACAGCGGGTCGCTCGCCGGCAGGCCGAACAGCTGGTGCTCTCCCACCAGGCCCGGCTCGACCAGGCGCAGGTCGAGGCAGCGCCCGGCCATGCGCCCGAACAGGTTCTCGTAGGCCCAGGCCCGGATCGCCGGCGCCCCGGTGTGCACGACGACCACCAACTCCCCGTCCACCACACCGCTCATGTCGGGCATGTCGAGGGGCTGGGCGGTGTAGAAGGCCACGAAATGACCGGAGACCGACCCCGCGTGGTCGGCCAGGAGCCGGCGCAGGCCCGCGTCGAACAGGCCCGCGTCTCCGCGCAGCCCCGGCGGCTGCTCCGCCCCGGGGCCGGGGTCGTATCCGGTGGGGTCCGGCAGCGCGGTCAGGCCGCCGTCGAGGACCGCGTCGACGTCGACGTCCGGCGCGATCCTGCCGGGAGAGGTGACGCCGATGGCCGCTCTGACGTCGGCGAACACGTGCCTGGCGCGCTCCCGGCTCCAGCCCGCCGGGTCCACGCCGGTGGCGATCACGGCGAAGCCGCAGGCGATGTCGGTGACGGCGGTCGGGTAGACCATGGGGTCGTCGGCGGACGTGGTCACCGCGACCCCGGTCGGGACGCCGAGCGTCTTGGGCGCGACGTCCGCCCACACGTCCACCGCGGTGACCGTGGGCAGACCGGCCACCCGGTCGATCACCCGCCGCAGCGGCGAGGCGTCGAACCGCCCGGTGAGATACGCGTCGGCATGCACCACCACGGGCGCGGACACCACGCTCACCGGCCCTCCCCGGTCGAGCCGGGTGGCGAGGGCGGTCCGGGGGGCGGCGTGGACGATGGCGAGAGGATCAGCCGTTGCCGGGTCACGTGGGTCGTGGGGTCGCCCGCCCAGAGTTCGTGAGGGAGGGGGCGGGGGGCGGAGAGCCATCGCACGAGTCCGCCGCCGGCAAGGGGGCTCACCTGGGCCGTCTCTTCCGTGGGTTCGCCGTGCGGGAGCAGGACCCCCAGCACGCCCTGCCGGGTGAGCGCGCCGGGGTCGGCCAGGAGGGGGCGTGTGCGGTGGTCGACGGCCAGGACGCACGGCTCAGGGACGGCGGGCGGCCTGGAGACGACCCGCGGTCCCCGCGATGTGGGAGGCGGCCGGTGCGCGGGGGCCTCGGGCGGGAGCCCGCCGGGGTCGAGGAGGAGCAGGCCGCGGTCGCCGTCCACGGTGACGAGGTCGCCGTCCCTGACGACCTCGGGCGCCGTGAGCAGGCCGGTCACGCAGGGCTTGCCGAGTTCGCGGGCCACGATCGCGGTGTGGCACAGCAGGCCGGAGTCGGCGCACGCGATCGCGGCGGCCTTCACCAGCGCGGGCACGAGCTCGGGACGCGCGGGACCGCAGACCAGGACCCCGCCGTCCGGCATGCGCCCCGCGTCGCCCGCGTCCAGGATCACCGCCGCCGCCCCCGACGCGGCCCCCGGCGAGGCCGCCTCCCCGGCCAGCACCCGGCCACGGGAGGAGGGCTCTCCGGCAAGCGCCGGATCGCCGGAGGGCGGTGGGTCGTGAGGGAGCGGTGGGCTGCCTGGGGGCGATTCGGGGGTGGGAGCGGACGGAGCGGTGGCCGGGCGGGCTTGGAGGAGCCAGAGGCGGCCGTGGTGGTCGCGGGCCCATTCCACGTCCAGGGCGTCATGCCGGAGGACGTGGGCGGCCTCGCGCCCGAGTTCGCGCACCGCGGTCACGCCGGGCGGGTCGAGGGCCGGAGCGCGGCCGGTCGCCGTGGACGGGCGCGCGTACACCAGGTGGTCATCGCTGAACACGAGCTTGGACCGGCCGCCGGCGGGCCAGGAGATCCACTCGCCGGGCGGCAGACCGGCCTCCTCGGGCGCGGCGGGCAGCGCGACGACGTACTTCTCCGCGATCCGCTCGCCCCGTCCGGTGTGGACGTCCGGCCGGACCTCTCCGTTCACCAGCAGGACGGCCAGCCCGAGCGTGGCCTCGATCCGCCAGTCCTCGCCCCAGCGGGTGAACAGCACCCCCGCGCTCCACGGCCGGATCGCCGGCTGCACGAGGACGGCCGTCCCCGTGGGCGGCGGCAGGCCGCGCGCGGCGGCGTACGCGGTCACGGCGGGCCCGGAGGCCGAGGCGCGCACCTCCGCGACGGCGCGCCCGAGCGCCGCCACGGCCGGCGCGGCGAAGCGCGAGGCGAACAGCCCGGCGAAGCTCGCGTGCTCGCCGTCCTCGGCCGGCGCCGAGGAACGCACCACCACGCCGTGCGGCGCCCGCGCCCGCGCCCACGCCGCGATCTCCCCGACCAGGGCGGCCGCCCGGCCCTCGGCGACGGCGGTGACCTCCTCGACGTCCAGGACGATCCCCGGCGGCACCGGCAGCCCGGCCCGGGCCAGGACGGCGAGCGCGACGGCCTTGCCCCCGTGGCGCGACGGGTCGCCGGCCTCGATCAACGCGCGCACGCGACCTCCTCGAACGCGGCGGCGAACCCGTCCAGCGTGAGCGTGAACGCGTCCCAGCGGTGGGTCTCGGCGAGCAGGCGGAGCGCCCGCAGCAGGCGCTGCTGGGCGACCTTGCGGAACTCCTCCTCGTCGGCGGCCAGCTCGCACACCACGCCGATCGCCTGGGTGGTCTCGTGGGCGGCGCGGTCGCCCGCGCAGGCCAGCAGCGCCGCCGCGTACAGGTCGTCGCGCCGGGCGGACGCGCGGCGGTGGCTCTCGCGCAGCGCGGACACCTGCGCCGTCAGATGGTCCTCCCCGTCGCGGGCCAGGCGCTCCAGCAGGGCCGAGGCGTGGCGCGGGTCCTCCCATGGGGTCGCCGCGAGCCCTTGGCGCTGCAGGAAGCCGCCGCGCCTGGCGAAGGTCTCCGCGTCCGCGTCCGCGGCGCACTCCAGCAGCCAGGCGTGCACGTCCAGCAGGTGGGCGGGCTCGGCCGGGACCATCTGGGCGAGCAGGCAGGCGCGGGCCGCCGTCCTGTCGCCGAGCACCGCGCTCAGGTGGTCCTCCGCGCGCTCGCGGGGGAGCAGCCAGTTGAGGGTGTGGAACGCCATCACGGCGTCCGTCGCCGCCGCGAGGTCCCGCAGCGGGGGAGGCGGGGCGGCGCCCGCGAGGTGCTCCTCCAGGAGGGCGAGCCCGGCGGTGAGCACGCGCCGCGCGTCGTCGAACGCGGCCCGCGCGGCGAGGGCGCCGTCCAGGGTCAGCAGCCGGTCGCGCACCGCGGCGCAGAAGGGGTCGTAGCGTGCCGCGGGGACGTCGACCACGCCGGGGCGGCGGACGCGGCCGAGCGGCACGGGGTCGTCCAGCAGCACGCGGGGCGCGACGCGCAACCCCCTGCCGTACAGGTCGTACTCGACGAGCGCGCCGCGGCCGGCGGCGCCCTCCATCAGGTCGATCTCGTAGTCGCAGATCACCAGGTCGCGCCAGCGTATCTCCATGAGGCCCTCCCGCTCGTGGACCTCCGGGGGCGGCGGAGCGCGGCCGCCCCCGGACGTCGCTCAGGTCATCCGTTCAGGTCGGTGGCCGGCTCGGAGACCTTGACGGGCGGGAGGGTGGGAGTGGTGTCGGGTCGCGTCTCGGCGGCACGCGCGAGCATCGCGACGAATCGGGCGAGCTTGGAGTCGGCGAGCATGACTTCCGCCATGGCGGACTCTCCCTTCGGGAGGTCACCAGCCCAGCCGGCTGACCTCCTCGGTTGCCTCGTTGACGTCCTTGATCGTGTCCACGCCCCGCCAGTAGCCGTTGATCTTGTAGGCGGCGAGCCGCTTGTCGACCGCGAGCTGCGGGAACGTGGTGTCCTCGTGGTCGCCCTTCTCCGGCAGCAGCGGGATCACGTCCGGTTCGAAGACGTAGATGCCGCCGTTGATCCAGTACGGCAGGCGCGGCGACTGGACGAACCCGACGATGCGGTCATGGTCGTCCAGGGTCGCGATGCCCCACGTGGTCCGGTACTGGGCGAGGGCGATGGTGGCCATCGCCGCGGCGGTGACGTGCCGTTCCACCATCTCCTCCAGCGGGAAACGGGTGAGCACGTCGCCGTTGAGGGCCAGCCACCGGTGGCCGCGGCTCGGCAGGTGGTCCGCGGCAAACCGCAGCGCCCCGCCCCGGCCGAGGGGTTCCGACTCGGCGGCCACCTCGATCTTCATCGGGTAGGAGTGGCCGCCGAGGTGGTCCTGGAGGACGTCGGCCCGGTAGCCGCACGACACCACCACATGCTCGATGCCTTGCGCGGCGAGCCAGTCCAGCTGCCAGTCCAAGATCGTCCGCTCGGCGACGGGGATCATCGCCTTCGGGCGGTCGTCGGTGTAGGGCCGCAGCCGGGTCGCCTGGCCACCGGCCAGGATGACGGCCTGTCGTACGGTGTTCGTGTCGGTAACCATGGGCGAACCTTAGCCCCGACCGGGGTGTGCTATCCGACGTGCCGTCGATCGCGGTCACCGTGCCCTCCGGCTCGGCCGCGGCCGTCACCGGCCCGGCGTTCCTGTGGTCACGTCCGCCCTCCGCGCGCCATGTCGGGAATGTGATCGAGCGACTACCTTGCGTAGCGGGGGTTCTGGACACATGATGCGCCCGCGACGCGGGTCTGGCAAGAAGTTCTTCGCCGGCCCCCGCCGGAGAGGCCCGCCGCGCGCCGCGGCCCGCCGTCGCGCATCCACGGGCGCGGGCCTGGGTAGGTCCACATATGCGAGGAATCCGCGATGGATGACGTGCGCAACGGGGGTGACGACGTCATGACCACGCCACTCGGGACGGAGAGCGCCGGCCACAGGGTCGACCTGGACGAACTTCGCGGGAAAGTGCGCGCGCAGGTCGCCATGGCGGGGGATCGCGCGTTCGCGAGCCCGCCGCTCGGCGACAGCCGTCCGCCGCGCGTCGTGACCGAGGTCGAGCGCGAGGGGGTGCCCTCGACCGACACCGAGGCCACCGCGCCCCTGGGCGTCGGCCCGAGCATGACCGGCAGGGCCGAGAAGATCGCCCAGCGCGAGAAGGAGCCGGGACTGAAGAAGCAGGGCGTCGAGGGACCCGCGCGGCGGCCGCACGGCACGTCCGGGCCCGAGCGGCACACGGGCGTCGGGGTCCAGGACACCGTCCACGAGGACAGCCCGACCATGGTCGCGGGCGACCAGGGAGGCTGACCGGCCCCGTCCGCGCCGCGCGCGGCCCGGCTCGGTTCGAGGTGTCCCCCGACGGGGGGTGATCTACGGCCGTGCCGGTGGCACAGTTGAGCCGTGGCGGACGACGTGCGCATCGGGGTCTTCCTCCTGGCGGCGGGTTTCCCCGGGCGGGACCACGGGGAGGTGCTCGCGGCCGCGGTGGACACCGCCGTGGCCGCCGAGCGGGCCGGGTTCGACGACGTGTGGATCGCCGAGCATCACTTCATGTCCTACGGCGTGTGTCCCTCGGCCGTCACCCTGGCCGGGTACGTCCTCGGCAGGACCGAGCGCGTCGGCGTCGGCACGGCGGTGAGCGTGCTGTCCACCCGGCATCCGGTGGCGCTGGCCGAGGAGGCCGCCCTGCTGGACCGGGTGTCGGGCGGCCGGTTCCGGCTCGGCGTGGGGCGCGGCGGCCCGTGGGTGGACCTGGAGGTGTTCGGCAGCGGTCTGGACCGCTTCGAGAACGGTTTCGCCGAGAGCCTCGACCTGCTGCTGGCCGCGTTGCACCGCCCCCGCGTGTCGTCGGACGGCCCGGCCTTCCGGTTCCGCGAGGTCGAGATCGTGCCTCGGCCCGGCGGCACGCTCCTGCCCGTCGTGGCGGCCACCTCGGCGCACACCGCGCGCCTGGCCGCGTCCCGGGGGCTCCCCCTGCTGCTCGGCATGCACGTCGGCGACGCCGAGAAGGCCGCCATGGTCCGCGAGCACGCCGAGGCCGCGGAGGCCGCCGGTGGGGCGCCCGGGCGCGCGGGGCATGTCGCGGCCGGCGTCGCCTACGTGGCCGACTCGACCGCCGAGGCGGTGGCGGCGATGCGGAGGTCGCTGCCGCGGTGGCTCGCGCCCGGCCTGGCCGGGTACCGTCCCGTCGACGACCGGCCGTACCGTCCGCGCGACGCCCACGAGTACGCCGACCTGCTGTGCCGCCTGCACCCGGTCGGCTCGCCCGCCCACTGCGCGGACACCATGATCGCCACGATCCGGCGCACCGGCGTGCGGCACCTGATCCTTCTGGTGGAGGGGGCGGGCGACCCGGAGCTCACCCGGGCGAACGTGGCGCGGCTGGGCGCGGAGGTGCTTCCCGCCGTACGGGCCGCATTTCGACATTCTCCGTAAATCAGCCGATAAAACGATATTTCACAAAAAGTGGGATGACGGGTAAGGGGGGTGCACCCTACCATTGGCCTCCTTTCCCGTGGTATATGCCGATTTGGAGAGCCGATGGCCTGCCCGCAATGCGGATACGCGTTACCCTCCGACGCCGCCTTCTGCCCCACCTGTCACCGCCCCTCCGACGCGCACGCGGGCGTCCCCGCGGATGCCCGTGCCACCGGCGGCACGGCCTCCGTGGCGCCGCCCGTCCAGGGTGTTCCGGTTCCTCCGCCGGGCCCTTCCCCGTGGGAGGCGTTGTACGGCCCGGCCGTGCCCGCGCGCGCGGTGCGCCCCATCCACGGGCTGACGGTGGCGGTGACGGCGACGCTCGGCCTCTGGTGCCTGACGGCGCTGTTCGGCGGGGTGGTCGCCGTGTCCCGCGTGATCGTGATCGGCTCCGTGCTCGACGGGGAGGACGTGGTCCTGGGCGCGCTCGACGCCGGCGACGACCTGTGGGCTCTGAGCTGGTTCGCCAAGGTCCTCACGCAGGCGGCGGCCGGGGTGGTCTTCGTGGTGTGGCTGTTCCGCGCCCGCGCCAACGCCGAGGCCATGAGCCCGCTGCGGCACCGCTACGCCACGTTGTGGCTGGTCTTCGGATGGATCCTGCCGGTGGTGAGCCTCTTCGTGCCCAAGGGGGTCGTCGACGACATCTGGCTGGCCTCACAGCGGGGGCCGGTCACCGTGCGCGGGCGCCGTCCCGGCCTGGTGCGGCTGTGGTGGACGTCGTGGCTGTGCTCGACCTTCGTCGCGTGGACCGTCCAGCGTGTCTTCTTCCGCGGGGAGGACCTCGGCGACCTGCGCGGCGCCGCCGTCGTCGAGGTGGTCGCGACCGCGGCCGGGCTCACCGCGGCCGTGCTGGCGGTCCTGGTCGTCCGCCGGATCACGGTTTTCCAGGAGCTTCACCGCACCGCGCCCGCCGCGGGCCCGGGTGCCGCATGATTTGAGTGCCGGGACACACGGCAGGGGATGACCGGCTCAGGCGATCGAAGGGCGGCTCGTATGCGTGTGGTCATCGCGGGGGGACATGGCAAGATCGCGCTGCGTCTGGAGCGCCTGCTCGCCGGGCGCGGCGACGAGCCGGTGGGGCTGATCAGGAACGCCGCGCACGTGGCCGACCTGGAGGCGGCCGGGGCCCGGCCGGTGCTCTGCGACCTGGAGGGCGCCGGGGTCGAGGAGGTCGCCTCCCACCTGCGGGGCGCGGGCGCGGTGGTGTTCGCGGCCGGCGCCGGGCCGGGCAGTGGGGCGGCGCGCAAGGACACCGTGGACCGCGCGGCCTCGGTGCTGCTCGCGGACGCGGCCGAGCGGGCGGGCGTGGCGCGGTTCGTGCAGATCTCCGCGATCGGCGCGGACGCGCCGCCCCGCGCGGGCTCCGACGAGGTCTGGGCCGCCTACGTCCGGGCCAAGGGCGACGCCGAGGACGATCTGCGGGCGCGCGACCTGGACTGGACCATCCTGCGTCCGGGCGGGCTCACCGACGCGCCGGGCACGGGCAGGGTGCTCCTGGACGAGCGCGTGCCGCGCGGCACGGTCACCAGGGACGACGTCGCCGCGGTGATCGTCGCGCTGCTGGACACGCCCGGCGCCGCCGGCCGCACGCTGGAGCTGGTCCAGGGCGGCGTCCCGGTCGAGGAGGCCGTGGCCAGGTACGCCCGCTGACCCCTGGGACGCCCGCGCCGCCCCGGGTCCCTCACCAGGGGGCGCCGGACACGCCGGGGCGGCCTTGTCGGCACGGGAAACCGAATGTCACTCTGGTCGCATGAACCGTGTGACGGTCAACGGCGTCGACCTGGCCTACGACAGCTTCGGCTCCCCCGGCGGGCGCCCGCTGTTGCTGATCATGGGCCTCGGCGCGCAGATGATCCAGTGGGACGAACGGCTCTGCGCGATGTTCGCCGAGCACGGGCACCACGTCGTCCGCTTCGACAACCGGGACGCGGGGCTGTCCACGCACCTGCACGCCGCGGGCGTCCCCGACCTCGGCCAGGCGCTCGGCGGCGGGCCCGTGGCGGCGCCGTACCTGGTGGAGGACATGGCCGACGACGCCGCGGGGCTGCTGGACGCCCTGGGCTGGGAGGGCGCCCACCTGCTCGGCGTCTCGATGGGCGGCATGATCGCGCAGTCCTTCGCCGCACGGCACCCGGCGAGGACGCGCAGCCTCACCTCGGTCATGTCCACGCCGTCGCCGTACGTCGGCGCGCCGACCGAGCGGGCGCTGGCCGCGCTGCTGTCCCCCTCGCTGCCCGAGCGCGACGCCGTCGTGCGCCGGGCGGTGGAGTCGGCCCGGGTGCTCGGCTCGCCCGGGTACCCGATGGACGAGGAACGGGTGGCCGCGCTCGCCGCGCGGGCCTTCGACCGCTCCTACGACCCGGCCGGGTTCGCCCGCCAGTTCGCGGCGATCCTCGCCTCGGGCGACCGGACCCCCGCCCTGCGCGGGCTGTCGGTGCCCGCCCTGGTGATCCACGGGGAGCGCGACCAGCTCATCCAGCCGGCGGGCGGCGTGGCGACGGCCGACGCGATCCCGGAGGCCAAGCTGCTGACCTTCCCCGGCATGGGGCACGATCTGCCCGAGCCCCTCTGGCCCGACATCGTGTCCGCGGTCTCCGAGCTCACCGGGCGCGCCGAGGCCGTCTAGGGCCCGTACCGTGGAGGCATGGAGAGGATCCTCGTCAGCGCCTGCCTGATGGGGCGTGCCGTGCGCTTCGACGGCCGCGCCAAGAGGCTGGACGACGCGCTGCTCGCCCGCTGGCGCGACGAGGGCCGCCTCGTGCCGTTCTGCCCCGAGATGGAGGGCGGGCTGCCCGTTCCGAGGCCGCCCGCCGAGATCGAGGGCGGCGCGGGCGGGGCCGCGGTGCTGGCGGGCCAGGCCCGCGTCCTCACGCCGGCGGGCGCCGACGTCACGGCGAACTTCCTGGCGGGCGCGCACGCCGCGCTGGCCGTGGCGCGGTCGATGGGCGTCCGGGTCGCCCTGCTGAAGGAGGGCAGCCCGTCCTGCGGGAGCCTGCGCGTCCACGACGGCACCTTCCGGGGCCGGGTCGCTCCCGGGGCCGGCGTGACGGCCGCGCTGCTGGAGGCCGGCGGGGTGCGCGTCTTCGGCGAGGACCGCCTGGCGGAGGCCGCCGCCCACGTCGCCGGGCTGGAGGAGGCGGCGGGCACGGTTTGAGCGCCACCCCGGTCTAGAGACCGGTGGGGTCGGGTTCCGGGCCGCCGATGATCGCCTTCTCGTCCGGCTTGAAGATCAGCACGGTGTCGATGTAGGAGGCCAGGGCGGCCTCCAGGCCGACGTCGCGGCCCGCGGTCTCGGACATGTACCAGCGGTGGTCGAGCACCTCGTGGAAGAGTTGCGCGGGCTCCAGCTTGCCGCGCAGGTCGGGCGGGATCGCCGTCACGGTGGGCTGGAAGATCTCGGCGAGCCAGCGGTGCGCCACGATCGCCTCGTCCTCGTGGCGCAGCCCCTTGGCCACGCGGAAGGAGTCGAGGTCGTTGAGCAGTCGCCTGGCCTGGTTCTCCTCGACGTCGAGCCCGGTGAGGCGCAGCAGGCGGCGCTGGTGGTGGCCGGAGTCCACGACCTTGGGCCGCACGATCAGCCGGGCGGTGCCGGCCTTGCGCCTGACCATCATCTCGGCGACGTCGAAGCCCAGGGAGTTGAGCCGGCGGATGCGCTGGTCGATGAGGTGCCATTCGACGTCCTCGACGATCTCCTCCTGGGTGAGCTCGTCCCACAGCCGGTGATAACGGCGGCACAATTGCTCGGCGAACGCGAGAGGGTCTATCGAGGAGTGCAGGAAACCGCCCGCCTGCAGGTCCAGCATTTCCCCGTAAATATTGATATGAGCGACTTCGATGTCGTAATTGCGCTGCCCTTCGCTGAGCACGGGATGCAGTTCCCCGGTCTCGGCGTCCACCAGGTACGCCGCGAACGCCCCCGCGTCCCGCCGGAACAGGGTGTTGCTCAGCGAGCAGTCGCCCCAGTAGAACCCGGCCAGGTGCAGCCGGACCAGCAGGACGGCCAGCGCGTCGAGCAGGCGGATCAGCGTGTCCGGGCGCAGGGTGCCCGACAGCATGGCCCGGTAGGGGAGCGAGAACTGCAGGTGGCGGGTGATCAGTGCGGAGTTCAGCGGCTCGCCGCCCGCCTCGCGCCTGCCCGTCACCACCGCCACGGGCTCGACGGCCGGCGCGTCCAGCCGGTTCAGGTCCCAGAGGAGCTGGTACTCCCGCTTGGCGTACCGCTCGCTGATCTCCTTGATCGCGTACACCCGTCCGGACAGCCTGGCGAACCGCACGATGTGCCGGGAGATGCCCCGGGGGAGTGTGACCAGGTGGTGCTCGGGCCACTCTTCGAGGGGGACGTCCCAGGGCAGGCGGATGAGATCGGGATCGCTGGGGGCGCCGGTCATCTGGAGCGGCAATGTGCTCCTCCATGTCGGGGTTGTCGGATTCGACGGTAACCGTTCCCGGCGCGGGACGGCGAGCCGGTTCACAGGTCGGACATCAGGCGTACATTTCCCTCTGCGACAGGGCGGCCGCCGCGCGGACCCGCGGAGCCGTCCAAGATCGCCGCGAGCTCCGGAGGCAGACCGGTGGCGGCCCTGACAGCCGATCTTCGCTGTGCTGGTCTAGACCGGGTCAAGAGGGTGTCGATTTGGCCTCAATTTGTGACTTTTTCGGCCGGTGACCTGTGCCGATGCTAGGTTTCACGGTAGCCGCGGCAGGGGTCGGACACGGCCGTTGGTCGCGGGGCGAGTGCTGGTCGGCTACAGCTCGATCACGGGTTGGCCCATACCACTTGACCCCGGCCAGGGATGGACGTACGTTCCTCAAACGTTTAGGAAACTTTCCTAATTGATTGGCCCCATTCCTGGAGGGTTGATGACCAACTCCGCAGGCTCCCCCAAAGACATCACCCGGCGGCAGATGCTCCGCCGTATCGGCCTGACCGCCCTCGTCGCGGGACCGGCCGGCAGCATGCTGGCCGCCTGCGCGACGGGCGGCAGCAGCTCCGAGGCCTCTCCGAGCGCCGCGCCGAGCGCCGCCGCGACCTCCGCGCAGAATCCTTTCGGAGTCAAGGCGGACGCGCCCCTCGAAGTGGTGATCTTCAAGGGCGGACTCGGCGACAGCTACGCCAAGGACGTCCATGAGCCGATGTACAAGAAGACGTACCCCAACGCGACGATCAAGCACGTCGCGACCCAGCAGATCGCCCAGACGCTGCAGCCCCGCTTCGCCAGCGGCGACGTGCCGGACTTCATCGCCAACTCCGGCACCGACCTCATGGACAACGGCGCCCTGCAGAGCGAGGGCCAGCTCCTCGACCTGACCCCGCTGTTCGAGGCCCCGTCCATCGACGACCCGAGCAAGAAGATCAAGGACACGATCCTCGCCGGGACGGTCGAGTCGGGCCTGATCGCGGGCAAGCCGTTCATCCTGAACTACGTGTCCAGCGGCTACGGCCTCTGGTACAACACCAAGCTCTTCCAGGAGAAGGGCTGGGCGCCGCCGAAGGACTTCACCGAGTTCAAGGCGGTCTGCGAGAAGATCAAGGCCGCCGGTCTCACGCCGTACGCCTACGCCGGCAAGAACGCCTCGTACTACCAGTACTGGATGATCCTCATCACCGCCGCCAAGGTCGAGGGCAACCAGGTCCTGCTGGACATCGACAACCTGGTCGACGGCGCCTGGCTGAAGGACTCGGTCAAGCAGTCCGCCGCGGCCTGGGCCGAGATCGGCAAGTACATCGACAAGAGCTACGAGGGTCTGATCCACACCGAGGTCCAGACCCGGCAGAACCAGGACAAGGTCGCGTTCTACCCGTCGGGCTCCTGGCTGGAGAACGAGCAGAAGTCCAACACCCCGAAGACCTTCGAGTACGCCGTGGCGCCGACCCCGAGCCTCACGCCGTCCGACAAGATGCCCTACGAGGCCATCCGCGTCGCCTCGGGCGAGCCGTACATCATCCCGGCCAAGGCGAAGAACACCGCCGGCGCGCTGGAGTACGCCCGCATCATGCTCTCCAAGGAGGGCGCGAAGGGCTTCACCGAGAAGTCCGGCAGCCTCACCGTCGTCAAGGGCGCGGCCGAGGGCCTGTCGCTGTCCCCGGGCATCAAGAGCCTCAACGACGCGATCGGCGCGGCGGGTGACAACATCGTCACCTACAGCCAGTTCGAGAACTGGTACAAGGAGCTGGAGACCGAGCTGCGCAAGCAGACCAACTCCCTGATGTTCGGCCGTATCTCCGCCGACGAGTTCTGCGCCAACATGCAGAAGAAGGCGGACTCCGTCAAGGCCGACTCCTCGATCACCAAGCAGAACCGGACGGTGTAGTCGATCATGCGGCATGGCGACGTCGGGGGCGCCGGAAGGGTGGCCTCGAACAGGATGAGGAAGTACGGGTTCATCTTCTCGTTCCTCGTGATCCCGGTGATCCTTTATGCGATCTTCGTGATCAGCCCGTACTTGCAGGCGTTCTACATCTCGCTGACCAACTGGCGGGGCATCTCGGCGAATCCCCAGTTCATCGGGTTCGAGAACTTCACACGCCTGCTGGGCGACGACGTCTTCTGGGCCGCGGTGCGGCACCACGCCGTCTTGCTGGTCGCCATGCCGCTGATCACGATCGCGATCGCGTTGTTCTTCTCGTTCCTGCTCAACGTCGGAGGGGGTAGCAAGAGCGGGAAGATGGCCGGGGTCCGCGGGTCGAAGTTCTACCGGGTGGTCTACTTCTTCCCGCAGGTCCTGGCGGTGGCGGTGGTCGGCGTCCTGTTCCAGGCCATCTACCGCCCCGACAACACCGGTGTGCTGAACGGCCTGCTGGACCTGGTCGGCCTCGGCCCCGTGGGCTGGCTCATCGACACGAACCTTGCCCTGTGGTCGATCATGGGTGTGATCATCTGGCAGGGCGTCGGCTTCTACGTGGTGCTGTTCTCCGCCGGCATGGCGGCCATCCCGAGCGAGGTCTTCGAGGCGGCGGCCCTGGACGGCGCCGGGCGCTTCCGGCTGTTCTTCAGCATCACGCTCCCGCTGATCTGGGACACCATCCAGGTCGGCTGGGTGTACCTGGGCATCGCGGCGTTCGACGCCTTCGCCCTCGTGCAGGTGCTCTCCGTGGACCGCGGCGGCCCCGACAACGCCACCACGGTCCTCCCTCTGGAGATCTGGCGCACGGCGTTCACCTTCTCCAAGTTCGGCTACGCCTCGGCGATGGGTGTGGCCCTGTTCTTCCTGACCATCACGTTCGCGGCGCTGAGCCTGCGCGTGACGCGTCGTGAAAGGATCGAGGTCTGAGAATGGCGACCCAGACCGACGCGTACCGGGCGGCGCCCGCGCGCGCCACCTCCCGGCGCAGGCAGAAGAAGAACCAGCTCGGCGCCTTCGGCGCACTCTCCCACATAGCCCTGATCGTGTGGGCCATCCTGGTCATCGGCCCGATCCTGTGGACCTTCCTGGCCTCCTTCAAGACCAACCCCGAGATCATGGGCGACGCGCCGCTCGCCATGCCCCAGGACTTCAGCTGGGCCTCATGGGGACGTGCCTGGGAGAAGGCGCACATCGGGCGGTACATGCTGAACACGGTCCTGGTGGTCGGCGTCAGCACGTTCTTCACGATGCTGTTCGGCTCGATGGCCGCGTACGTGATCGCCCGCTTCCGGTTCCCCGGCAACCGGATCGTCTACTACCTGTTCGTCTCCGGCCTGGCGTTCCCTGTCTTCCTGGCGCTGGTCCCGCTGTTCTTCGTGGTCCGCAACCTCGGCCTGATCGACACCCACCTCGGCGTGATCCTGGTCTACATCGCCTACTCGCTGCCGTTCACGGTGTTCTTCCTGACCGCGTTCTTCAAGACGCTGCCGAACTCGGTGGCCGAGGCCGCGATGATGGACGGTTCCTCGCACACCCGGACGTTCTTCCAGATCATGGTGCCGATGGCCAAGCCGGGCCTGATCAGCATCACGATCTTCAACATCCTCGGCCAGTGGAACCAGTACCTCCTGCCCATCGTGCTGCTCTCGGGCAGCGTCGAGGACAAGTGGCTGATCACCCAGGGCATCGCGAACATCAACACCAACGCCGGCTACGAGGCGGACTGGCCCGGTCTGTTCGCCGCGCTCACCATGGCGATCCTGCCGATGATGATCGTGTACATCATCTTCCAGCGGCAGATCCAGTCGGGCCTCACGGCCGGCGCGGTCAAGTGACCCTTCCGGTCCGAGGGTTCTGAGCGGCCCGTTTCACCATCTGTAGGACATTTCACTCTGATTTTTCCTACAGATGGTGGAAGATCTCCGTCAACGGCGTCTGTAGCGTCCTCCGCTGAACCCCGGCCCCCAGACGGAGGGTTATGCCGTGACGTCGTCGGTCCATCATGCCAAGAGCCGCCGGAAGATCTCCGTAAAGAGACGGCTCGCGCTCCTCTTCGCCGCGATCGTGCTCGGGCCCGCGGGGCTCGTGACCGCCCAGGCCCCGGCCTCGGCCGCGCCGCCGCCCGCGCCCCCGAACCCCTGGCAGGCCGACAACTGGCCGCAGCGCCAGCCCTGGCAGGAACAGGAGCCGTCGGCGCTGTTCAAGGGCAAGCCGGGCGGGCCCGCCGCGATCGACCCGCAGAACTGGAAGAACCCCGACCACATGACGTGGGCCGACTACAAGCCGGTCCCAGGAACGAAGTGGGCGAACCCCGCCGCCAAGGGCTCCAAGCGGACGTTCAAGGGCGCGCTCGTCCTTCTGGACTACCCGAACCAGTCCTTCGTCGTCACCCGGCCGGCGCGCTCGACGGTCTTCGGCAACCCCAGCGTGGAGGCGCACGACGTCCCCCGCGAGCAGGTGGCCGAGTTCTACAAGGACTTCCTCAACACCCCGAACACCCTGAACCGCGGGCACACCATCCACGAGTACTGGATGGAGGACTCGGGTGGCCGGTACGGCGTCGACCTCACCGCGTTCGGCCCGTACCGGATGCCCGGCAAGTCGCACGAGTACGCGATGGAGTTCCAGGCGGGCACCGGGTGCCCGGCCGGGGACACCTGCAACCGCAACATCCGCACCGACGGCCGCGCCGCGTGGGTCGCCGACGTCGGCGCGGACACGGCCGCCGGGTTCGACTTCGTCTTCTTCCTGAGCGCGGGCCAGGACGAGTCCTCCACCTGGCAGGAGTTCGGGTCGATGAAGTTCCCCACCAAGGAGGACGTCACCGACGAGTTCGGCCCGCCGGACCCGAGCCTGCCCAACTGGGCCAGGACCCGGTACGTCGAGTGGACCTCCTGGGCCTCGGGCTCCACCATCTGGCCCAACGCCGGCGGCGGCTCCTCCACCCAGGCCGAGAGCTCCGGCATGAGCGTGTACGCCCACGAGTTCAGCCACATCCTCGGCATCGGCGACAACTACAACAACCCGTTCGGCGTGCCGCCGCGCCGTGACTACTCCGGCCCCTGGGAGATGCTCAGCCGCGGCACCTTCAACGGCCCCGGCGGTCCGCACAGCCGCTGGGTGATCCCGCCCACCGGCGGCTCGGCCATGGGCGCCCAGCACATGCTCCGCAACAAGCTCAAGCTGGAGATGGTGGACGAGCGGAACGTCCTGCGCCTGTCGCGCGAGGCGCTCGCCCAGTCGGGCCTGGTCGTCGCGCGGGTGACGGCCCGCGAGGCGCGACCGGGCGACACCGGCCTGTCCGGCGTGAACATCACCCTCGACAAGGACCGCGCCCCGGCGTGCGACGCCGCCACCGACCCGTACTGCGACGGCGGCGGCTACGACAACTACACGGTCGAGGTCGTGGACCGGATCGGCGCCGACTCCTTCACGCCCGACTCCGGCGTGCTGCTGGCCAAGACCAAGAACGAGGACGACGCGCCGTTCGAATGGGTCGTGGACGCCAACCCCCAGCACATCGGCATGACCGACTACGTGCTGCCCGACGGGACCAAGGTGCCCATCACGATCGGCGACTACCGCCAGCTGTCCGACGCGCTGTTCCACGCGGGCGCCGACTCCGGCAGCGAGTACGAGTACACCGACGAGGGCAACCGCCTGCGGTTCTACGTCATCGACAAGCACCGCGACCGGCAGGGCCTGCTGTCCTACACCGTGGCGGTCCGCTCCCTGGACGGCGCGGGGCCGCAGAAGCGCGGCGTGCGCGTGCTGCCGAGCGCCGCGGTCACCAAGGGCACGGAGTGGGTGGCCTGCGAGCTGCCGCTCACCAACACGGGCAAGGCCGCGGCGCCACGCGGGCAGCACCCCGAGGACGTCTCCGCCTACCTGAAGTCCGACGTCTACCGGCTGTCGGCGACCGTGGACGGCAAGGGCTGGACGGCCTGGCTGCCCAACAAGCTGACCGCCGTCGACTTCGGCGGGACCGCCTCCGTGGTGGTCTACGCGCAGCGGACGCCGGGCGGCAACCACCTCGCCAAGGTGAACCTCACCGCCACCTCGGAGAGTGACCCGTCCAAGACCTCCACCGCCTCGTGCCGGCTGGTGAGCCTCTGACGCACACGTGGCCGGGCAAGGGGGCCGCACCCCCCCTTGCCCGACCCCTGAACACGAGCGGCGAGCCTTTCCCGTCCGCCACTCCGAGGTGATGATGGGACCGTTCTGGATCTTTCGCTCACAGACCGCGCCCGCCGGCCCCGGCGGGCGCGGGCGCGCGTTCAGGAGGCCGACGTGGCGTACATCGAGTTGGGTAACGAGTCCCCGGGCGTCGGCGGGCTCATGGAGTACCGGCCCGAGACCGGCAGGACGCTGAGCCGGCTGGCCGAGACACTGCTCAGGGACGAGGAGACGATCTCCCATCCGGACAACACCCTCACCCGCGGCGAGCGCGAGCTCATCGCCACCTACGTGTCCTCGCTGAACGCCTGCAAGTTCTGTTCCACCTCGCACGCCGCCTTCGCCGCCGCCCAGCTCCCCGGGGGCGCGCAGACGGTCGCCGACACCTGCGGCGACCTCGGCAGCGCCCCGGTGTCGGACAAGCTCAAGGCCCTGCTGCGCATCGCCGGAGCCGTCCAGCAGGGCGGCAAGGCCGTGACCGCGGAGGACGTCGCCGCCGCCCGCGCGACCGGCGCCACCGACCTGGAGATCCACGACACCGTCCTCATCGCCGCCGCGTTCTGCATGTACAACCGCTACGTGGACGGCCTCGGCACCTGGGCCCCCGACGACCCCGCCGGGTACGAGCAGGCCGCCCAGCGGATCGTCGCCGAGGGCTACATGAGCCGCTACGCCGAGACCGCCGGCGCCTGACCTCCGGGCCCCGCCTCCGGCCGGAGGTCTCCGGCCGGAGGCATCCCACCCCGTCGAACTCCGCCGGACGGCGGGGTGGACGAAAATGTCACCGGCCCGTGCGAGACTGGCCGCATGGACAGGCTGGACGACGCGGCGATCATCACCCGGCTGGCCGAGACGCCCGACTGGCGGCGCGAGGGCGACGAGATCCGGCGCACGATCACGGCGCCCGACTTCCGCACCGCCATCGCCATCGTCAACGACGTGGCCGAGCAGGCGGAGCACCTGAACCACCACCCCGACATCGACATCCGCTGGCGGCGGCTGCATCTCGTGCTCACCACCCATGACGCCGGGGGCCTGACCGAGACGGACTTCAAGCTCGCCGCGCGCATCGACGCCATCGCCGCCGACCACGGCGCCTGACCCGCGAGGGGTCACGGCGGCCGGGCGCGCCGTCAGGGACTCAGGCGGGGCCGCCGGGGGATACGCCGGGGGAGCCGTCAGGGGACACGGTCTCGGTGCGATACGGGCGAAGGCCGCGACGGGTGTAGTTGGGCAGCGCGTTCGGGTGGTCCTTGGTGGAGGTGTGCAGCCAGACCCGCCGCACCGCGCCGGCCTCCAGCGGCTCCGTCCGCCACGCCTGGGCGATGGCCAGCGTCAGGGCGTACCCGCCGAGGCCCTTGCCCACGAACTCGGGCAGCAGGCCGAACGTCGTGATCTCCACGTCGCCCCCGGGGTGCGGCTCGATGTCCGTGATGCCGGCGACCCGCGCGCCTTCCATGATCAGCCAGTACTGCCGCCAGGGGTGCGACAGCCACTCCGCCCATTCCGGCGGGGTCCTGGACGCGCTGCGCCAGCCGTGGGGGGCGCCGATGCGCGCCAGCACGTCGGGGATCAGGGGCGAGTCGGCCGCCACGCGTTCGAGCCGCAGCCCTGCCACGGGAGGCGAGGGGCGCAGGTCATCCAGGCTGGTCATTTCCAGATAAGTAATGACTTCTTCCACACCGTGCAGGTTATTCGCCACCGGCCGGGTGGAGGGGGATGTGCCGGCCGCGTGAGGGGTGGGCCGGGCATCGGCTGGGGAACGGGCCCGGACGCGGCCAGCGGGGTAGGGCGGGCCGGAGCCTAGGTCCGCGCGCGCCCGTCGGACCCGGGCGGCGTGAGCGACAGTTCGAGCTGCTCCTTGGCCACGTTCACGGCCGCCTCCAGGTACGAGAGCGTCGCCTGGGCGACCGTGGCCCGCTCATGGGGGGAGAGCTGGCGGCCGGGGGCCAGCGCGCGGTGCAGGGTGTCGGCCAGGAGCTGGGCCGTCCTCTCCTCCGGCAGGCGGTGGTCGGCGGGCATGTGCGGCGGAGCGAGGAAGAACCCGTACAGCGTGGCGCCGATGACGTTGGCCTGCTCGGCCAGGGACAGGTCCGTGCGGACCGCCTGCTGCCCGCGCAGCATGCGCAGGTACGCCTCGGCCAGCGCGCGCATGCCCTCGGCGACCCGCGTCTCGGGCCTCTGGTGGATCAGCTTGCCGAGGACGTTCACGTCACCGAGCAGCACCGCCTTCACGAGAGGCCGCCGGGCCAGGCCGAGCGCCAGGTGGTGGAAGAGCTCACGGACGCTCACGCCCCCGGGCCGCCGGGCGAGCCCGTCGCGGACCTGCTCCAGCAGCCGGACCCGGTCCCGGCGCAGGAGCGCGGTGAACAGCTCCTCGCGCGACTTCCAGTGCAGATAGATCGTCCCCTTGGCCACGCCCGCCGAGCGTGCCACGTCGTCGATCGTGGTCTTGTCGTAACCCCAGCGCAGGAGCAGCTCACCGGCGGTGTCCAAGATCCGGTGGGCTCTCTCCTGGCGCGTGCGCGCGTCCTGTCTGCGCACGCGGGTTTCCATGTCGGGAGTCGTCATGACCTCTCTCGTTCCGCTCGTGACCTGGGCGTCGGGCCCGGTCATGTGGACGTGCTGGACACGAGCGCCCGGCGGAAGGAGGTCCCTGACGGGATTCGCCCCTGGACGCACGTGTCTTATTCGTCCGGAGAGGGGGTTGTGATTGCCGCTGACGAAAAAAGTTCACGGATACTCTGTGCCACTCGCGTCCACACGGCGTGACGGCCCGCGCCCACGGCGTCAGGGACACGCGGGTGGGCCGGCCGGGGTCAGGTGAAGAGGTCGGGCGGGGGGACGGGGGCGAGAACGGCGTCGCCGTCCTTGATGGGCGGGGCGCCGGCGACGAACTTCACCAGGTCGTCCTCGGCGACGCACCGGGCCTGGGTGAGCCCTCCCGCGGCGCGCCGCGTCAGCGAGGCGAGGGGCAGGGGAGCGGGGGAGGCGGCGACGATCAGGTTGCCGAACCTGCGCCCCCGCAGGACGCCGGGCTCGGCGAGCAGCGCGACGTGGCGGAACGTGCCCCGGACGGTCGCGACGACGCGGCGCGCGAACGCCAGCCCCTTGCCGTCGGCGAGGTTCACCAGCAGGACGCCCGAGTCCTTCAGCACGCGCGCGACGTCGCCCATGTACTCGGCCGTCGCCAGGTCCAGCGGCATGGTCGCCCCGGTGAAGGCGTCCAGCACGAACAGGTCCGCCGAGGCGTCCCGCAGCCCCGCGGCGCCGGAGCGGCCGTCGGCGACGCGCACCTTCAGCGACGGCACCGACCTCAGCCGCAGGTGGTCCCGGACCAGCCGCACCAGCGCGGCGTCCGGCTCGATCACGATGTGCCGGGAGCCCGGCCGGGTCGCGGCCACGTACCGGGGCAGCGTGCAGGCGCCCGCGCCCACGTGGACGACGTCGAGCGGCCCCTCCTCGATCACGTCGATGACGTCGGCCATCAGCCGGACGTACTCGAACTCCAGGTACGTCGGGTCGTCCAGGTCCACGTACGACTGCGGCACGCCGCCCATGCTCAGCAGCCACCCGCTCGGCCGGTCGAGGTCGCGCAGCAGCTCGACCTCGCCGGAGTCCACCGCATGGCGGCCGGAGACGGGGCTCGGCTCGGACTTGCGCTTGCCCACACGGTCTCCCACGGGTTCTGGTATATCCGGATGTGCCATGCCCGGCACCCATGGGAGAACCGTATGCGCCGCCGAGGACTGCTCGCTCTCGTCGCGCTCTGCGCGGTGCTCCTGGTCGCCGGGGTCACCGCCGTCATCGCCGACGCCCGCCGCGTCACCGGGAGCCCCGAGGCGACCGGCAGGGCCTACCTCGACGCCTGGACCACCGGGAACCCGGTCGCGATGCGCGAGCTCGTCGCCTCCCCGCCCGCGGACTTCCTGGAGGCGCACCGGCGGTTCAGCACCGACCTCCAGGTCCTGTCGGTCAAGCTGACGCCCGGGGCCGTCGTGGCCCGCGGCGCGCAGGCCGCCGACCTGCCCTTCACGGGGGTGCGGCAGATCGGGGAGCTCGGCGAGTGGAGGTTCTCCTCGGTGCTGCACCTGGCGGTCAGGAACGGCGCCTGGAAGGTCCTCTGGACGCCCGCGACGCTCCTGCCCGGCGTCGCCGCCGACGAGCGCCTGCGCCTGGCGAGGATCTCCCTGCCGGGCACCGAGCTGCTGACCCGGCAGGGCAGGCCGCTGCCGCACGACAGCGGCGCCAAGGCGTACTTCGACGGCCTGGCGCACCGGGTGGACCTGGCCGAGGAGGACCCGGCGTCGGGCTGGGCCGTCGAGGCGGTCTCCACGCGGACCGGGACGTCCCGCAGCCTGGTGGTGTTCCGCCCGCCCATGGACCGCACCCTGCGCACGACCGTGGACTGGTGGACGCAGGCCGCGGCGGCCCGCGCCCTGGACGGCCTCGCCACCCCGGCCGCGATCGTCGCGGTGCGCCCGTCCACGGGCGAGGTGCTGGCCGTGGCCGACCGCCTGCCGGGCCTCGGCGCCTTCTACACGGCCTACCCCGCGACGTTCGCCCGTCTGGTGGTCGAGCGGCTCAAGGACGGCGGGCTGCGGCGCGCGGCGGCGGGCCTCGGGTTCGGCGGCGCCCTGACGTCCGGCTTCGGCGGGGTCTGCGGCACCGTGCGCGCGGCCGGGACCGCCGGCGCGCCGGCCGTGGACGCCGCCGGCCGCGACGCGGTGACCGCCACCCCCGTCTGCATGGCGCTGATGGCGGCGGCCGTGCGGAACGGCGCCTGGCGCCCGCCGCGGCTGATGTCCGAGCGCGCGGTCGGGCGGCTGGAGACGGCGCGCCGTCCCGCGCCGCGGCGGCTGCCCGCCAAGCCGGCGGCGTGGCTGCGGCGGATGATGGCGGCGGCCGGGACCGCGGCCGGCCTGCCCCCGGGCGTGGCGGGCGCCGCGGGCACGGCTCCGGCCGAGTCGGGCGCCGGCCACGCCTGGTGCGTGGGCTACCGGGGCGATCTGGCGTTCGCGGTGTTCGTCGAGAACGGCGGCACGGGCGCGGCGAGCGCCGTCCCCGCCGCCGTACGCTTCCTGGACGCCCTCTGAGGGCTCAGCCGGTCTCGGCCTCCCGCGAGAGGCGGCGCTCGGCCAGCTCGGCGTACAGGGCCGCGCCGTCGGCGAGCACGGCGTCGTCGAACGCCGCCTCGGGGGCGTGGTTGTAGGCGGCGCGTGCCGGGTCGATCCCGGTGGGGCAGGCGCCGAGGGCGACGAACGCCGACGGCACCTGGTCGCAGACGAACGAGAAGTCCTCCGCGCCGGTGAAGGGCTGCGGGGCCGTGACGTAGCGGTGCTCGTCGAAGACCTCGCGCACGGTGTCGCCGACGAAGGCCGCCTCGCCCCGGTCGTTGACGGTCACCGGGTAGCTGACGTCGTAGTGGGCGTCCACGGTGAGGCCGTGCGCGGCGCCGATGCCGTGCAGCAGCGTCAGGATGCGCTCCTGGACGCGGGTGTGCGCCTCGGCGGAGAACGAGCGCACCGTCGCCTCGAACCTGGCCTCCTCGGGGATGATGTTGTCGGCCGTCCCGGCGTGGAAGCTGCCCACCGTGACGACCACGGGGTCGAAGACGTCGAAGCCGCGGGTCACCATCGTCTGCAGCGCGGTGACCATCTCGCACGCGGCCGGGATGGGGTCGCTCGCGCGGTGCGGCGTGGAGCCGTGCCCGCCCGCGCCGCGCACGGTGACGAGGAGACGGTCGGCCGCGGCCATGATGGGGCCGGCGCGGCTGACGAACGTGCCCTGCGGGATCACCGAGCTGATGACGTGCAGCGCGTAGGCGGCGACGGGACGGCGCCCGGCGGCGTCCAGCACGCCCTCGTCGATCATGATCTTGGCGCCGCCCGCGCCCTCCTCGCCCGGCTGGAACATGAACACCACGTCTCCGGCGAGGCGGTCGCGCCGGGCGGCGAGCAGGTGGGCCGCGCCGGCGAGCATCGTGGTGTGCAGGTCGTGGCCGCAGGCGTGCATGCGCCCGTGGACCTCGGAGACCACGGGGGAGCCGCCGCGCTCGGTCACCGGCAGGGCGTCCATGTCCCCGCGCAGCAGGACCGCCGGACCCGGTCGCGCGCCGCGCAGCACGGCCGTGACCGAGCTGAGGCCCTTGCCCGTGGAGACGGTGAGGGGAAGACCCGCGAGCGCGGCGAGCACCTTCTCCTGCGTCCTCGGCAGGTTCAGCCCGAGCTCCGGCTCGCGGTGCAGCGCGTGGCGCAGGCGGACCAGCTCGTCGCCGATGTCGTGGGCGGCTTCGCGAAGTGACAACGCGTCTCCTCCTCGGGTCTTGTGCCAGACATGTCCCCGCATCGCCCCCGCGGGTAAACGATCCTCAAACGATATGCCGTTACTTGACGCGCGCCGAGGTGCTTTTGACCATCCCTTGGGCTGGTTTCGCCACCTTTCCGGATAGTACGGAAACGTGGTGATGGAGGGGAACATCTCCGGATTAGCGATATCGAACGATGCGCGTCCTTCTCACCATGGCCCAAGCCTGCGGGCGCTGTGACTGTGGTTCGAGGAGGACGAGATGCGTGACATCGGCGACCACACGGTCGTGGGGACGAGGGGCCGCCTCGCCTGGTGGATGCTCGTCGTGCGCGGGATCTGCGCGGTGGTGTTCGGCGTCCTGGCCATCATCTGGCCGTTGATCACGCTGCTGACGCTGGTGGTGCTCTTCGGCGCCTTCGCGGTCATCAGCGGCGCCCTCACCCTCGGTCACGCCTTCCGCGGCGACCATCCCCGCGAGTCGCGGACGTGGATGGTCGTCTCCGGCGTGCTCAGCATCCTCGCGGGCCTCATCGCCTGGTTCTGGCCCGCCATCACGGCGCTGGCGCTGCTCCTGCTGATCGCCGTCTACGCGGTCGTCATCGGCGTGGCCGAGATCGTCGCCGCGGTCCGGCGCCGCAGGGCGGGCGACGCCGAGTGGTCGTACCTGGCGAGCGGCGTGCTGGCGGTGATCTTCGGAATCCTGCTCTTCATCTGGCCCGCCACGGGCGCGCTGGCGGTGACCTGGCTGATCGGCCTGTTCGCGATCGTGTACGGCGTCGCGCTGCTGGTGCTCGCCTACCGGATCAGGGACGTCGGCCCCCGCGGGGCCGAGGGCAGCACGGCCGCTCACGCGATGTAGCTCACGCCGAAAATCTTTCTGAATTCATCGATTACGCCGGAAACTATTCACATATTCATGAACTCCTGCGGGAATAGTGGAATCACAGCCACCTTCGACCCAGGAGAGCACATGAGCGTCCTCGAACGTCTCTCGCGGCACCTGCTCATCGACGGCTATCGGCTGGAGCTGGATCTGGAGCGCAGCGGCGGGTCCTGGATCGTGGACGGCGGCACCGGCCGCCGGTACCTCGACTTCTACACCTTCTTCGCCTCGGCCCCGCTCGGCGTGAACCCGTTCGACGACGACCCCGCGTTCCTGGCCCTGCTCGGCAGGATCGCCTCCAACAAACCGGCCAACTCCGACCTCTACAGCGTCCACCTCGCCGACTTCGCCGAGACCTTCGCCCGCGTGCTCGGCGATCCCGACCTCCCCCACCTGTTCTTCGTCGAGGGCGGCGCGCTGGCCGTCGAGAACGCGCTCAAGTGCGCCTTCGACTGGAAGAGCCGCAGGAACGAGTCCCTCGGCCGTCCCCGCGAGCTCGGCGGCAAGGTGCTGCACCTCACCCGGGCCTTCCACGGCCGCAGCGGCTACACCCTCTCCCTCACCAACACCGAACCGGTCAAGACCGACCGCTTCCCCCTCTTCGATTGGCCGCGGATCGACGTGCCCGCCGTCCACTTCGGGGACGTCGAGGCGGCCGAGCGCAGGGCGCTGGACCAGGCCGGGGCCGCCTTCGAGGCGCACCCGCACGACATCGCCTGCTTCATCGCCGAGCCGATCCAGGGCGAGGGCGGCGACAACCACATGCGCCCGGAGTTCCTCCAGGCCATGCAGCGCCTCTGCCACGAGCACGACGCCCTGTTCGTCCTGGACGAGGTGCAGACCGGCGCGGGGCTCACCGGCACGCCGTGGGCCTACCAGCAGCTCGGCCTCGCGCCCGACGTCGTGGCCTTCGCCAAGAAGGTGCAGGTCGGCGGGATCATGGCGGGCCGCAGGGTGGACGAGGTGCCCGGCAACGTCTTCCTGACGAGCGGCCGCATCAACTCCACCTGGGGAGGCGGCCTCGTCGACATGGTGCGCTCCCGGCGCATGCTGGAGATCGTCGAGCGGGACGGGCTCATCCCGCGCGCCGGGGAGCTCGGTCAGCGCCTGCTGGCCGGCCTGCGCGACCTGGAGAAGGAGTTCCCCGAGCTGGTGAGCAACGCCAGGGGCAGGGGTCTCATGTGCGCGTTCGACGTCTCCACCGGCAGGGACCGCCTGGTGGCCGCGCTGCGCGAGGACCAAGGGGTGCTCGTCCTGCCGTGCGGCGAGCGCTCGGTGCGGCTCCGCCCGGCGCTGTCGGTGCGCGAGGAGGAGATCGACCTGGGCCTCGCGGCGTTCGGGCGCGCGCTGACGGCGGCCCGGGACGCCATGGCGGTGCCGGCCTGAGGCAGCCCGCCCCGGCCCGCCTGGCATCCGTCCGGCGCCCCTCGCGTCGTCACGACGTGCGGGGCGTCAGGTGCGGGACTGTCCCGGGGTCAGGCTCCGCCACAGGCCGATGGCCGTCACCCGGGAATCGGCGCCGAGCTTCGAGTAGATGCGATTGACGTGGTTCTTCACGGTCTTCTCGCTGAGGAAGAGCCGCTGTGCGATCTCCCCGTTCGAATGTCCGGTCGCGATCAGCTCCATCACCTCGGCCTCGCGTTTGCTCAACCCTGTGTGCGCGTGCTCGTTGTACGTGGCGTCATCGACACTCATCCGGCCTCCGGTGGCGCGAACATTGTCAGATCGCCGAGCCCCCCGCGCTGGCGGTGTAGCGGTTCTGTGCGAGCATAGCCCGCCGTCCCATTCTTTGGGCCCCTGCGGCGGGAGAAAGACTACTTTTGCCGGGAGAGGGTGGGGTTGTCCAGTAAAAGCGTGATGGCCGGTCCGTTTGGACCGGCCATCTTCCGCGGGTGAGTGATGGGACTTGAACCCACGACATCCAGGACCACAACCTGGCGCTCTGCCAACTGAGCTACACCCACCATGACCGCGATCGCGTCGCGGCACAGGAAAAGTGTAGCGGGCTTCCGGGGGTTCTCGCGCCCCGGCACGGTCAAGATCCGGTGATCGCCTCCGCGACCTCGCGCGCGGTCGCGGAATCGGGGCCGGGCTGGGGGACGAAAACGGCGGCGCGGTAGTACCGCATCTCCTGCACGCTCTCGGTGATGTCGGCCAGCGCGCGGTGCCCCCCCTGCTTGGCCGGGGAGGCGAAGTAGACCCGCGGGTACCAGCGGCGGACCAGCTCCTTGACCGAGGAGACGTCCACCATGCGGTAGTGCAGGTAGGCGTCGACCGCGGGCATGTCGCGCGCGATGAAGGAGCGGTCGGTGGAGATGGAGTTGCCGCAGAGCGGCGCCTTCTTGGGCTCGGAGACGTGCC
Source organism: Sphaerisporangium krabiense (assembly GCF_014200435.1). Taxonomy (NCBI): domain Bacteria; kingdom Bacillati; phylum Actinomycetota; class Actinomycetes; order Streptosporangiales; family Streptosporangiaceae; genus Sphaerisporangium; species Sphaerisporangium krabiense. Next base: position 4,450,493 of record NZ_JACHBR010000001.1, read on the forward strand.
GCCGGATGTACTCCAGGATCGTCGACTCGGCCTCGGCGAGGGTGACGCCCTCGCCGAGGGCGGAGAGCAGGCCCGAGGAGGTGTGCATCTGGCGCACGACCTCCGACATCTGCTCCAGAGCCTCCCGCGGGGGCTTGATGATGACGTCCACACCCTCGTCGAGCTGATTCAACTCGCCGTCGGTCACGACGCACGCGACCTCGACGAGCGCGTCACGGCCGAGGTCGAGCCCGGTCATCTCGCAGTCGATCCAGACCAGCAGGTCACTCATAATGCTCAGCGTAGTGCCCGGTCAGGAGGCTTTGAGAGAGTCCAGTACGCGATCTATCACCGCGGTGTCCAAATTGTCCGGAATCGAGGCGTACATCAGCGTAGGTCGCCGCCCCTGCCCCTGGTCGACCAGCAGGTAGAACGCCTGCTCCTTGCGGAACTTCCAGCCGCTCTTCTTGGCCGCTTCCGTGAAGTCCATCTCCAGCCGGATCAGCCACGCCTTCTTGCCGCTCACCTCCATGGCCGTCTCCTTGACGACCTTGCGCTTGTGCGGCGGCGCGTAGAAGACCCGGTCATATGTGATCATGACCTGGCCGACCGTGTTGCGCAGGTCGTCCGGGCCCGTGTACTCGAAGATCTCCGGGAGCGGCGCGGTCGACACCTGGCCCACCCAGTCGTGGTCCTCGCCGTCGTAGTTCTTCTGGGAGGTGATCTCATAGCCGCTGGTCCACTGCGGGAACCGTTTGTCGGCCGGCCCGCTGCCGTTCCATTCCTGCCAGCTCGGCACCCGCCAGTCGTCACCCGGGTAGGTGTACGACAGCCCGGTGCGCGGGTCGGAGATCACGCCGTCCTTGGGCGTGGGCAGGACGGTGGGGAAGTCGGTGGTGCTGGGACTCGGCTCAGGCGTGGGCGTCGTCTCCAGCGGAGGCGTGATCTGCGGGTCCGAGGGCTCGATCGTCTCGCTCGGGGCAGGGGTGTTCACGGCCACCGGGGTCTCGTCGCCCCGCCGGACGAGGGTGACGCCGATCACCAGGGCCACCACCAGGAGGATCACCAGCGCGCCGCCGCCGAGCACCCACGGCAGCGTGTTCTTCTTCGCGGGAGGCGGCGGGCCGCCGAACTCCGGCGCGGAGAACTGCGCGGTCGCGCCCGGGGCCTGCCCGCCCCACTGCTGCTGCCCCGGCCCGCCGTACGGCGCTCCCGGCCGGGCGAACTGGTCAGGCTGCGCGTACGGACCCGGCTGGCCCGGCTGTCCGGGTTGTCCGTACTGGCCGGTCCCGGGAGGGGGGAACTGCCCTGTTCCTGCCCCGGGAGGGGCGTACTGAGCGGTGCCCTGCGGGCCCTGGCCGTCCCCCGGTCCCTGCTGCCCCCCGTACGGCGACCCCTGCGGCAGGAACTGCGGCCCCGTCCCGCCCTGGGGCCCCGCGCCCTGCGGTCCCTGGCCGCCCGGCGGCGGCGGTGGAGGCGCCTGGTGCGGCCCCGTCTGGGGCTGCGGGCCTCCGGGCGGGGTCTGCGGCCCTGTGCCGGGTTGCCCCTGCGGCCCCGTGCCGGATTGTCCGGGCTGTCCGTGCGGCCCCGTGCCGGGCGAGCCCTGCGGTCCCGTGCCGGGACCTGGCTGGGGTGACGCGCCGGGTCCCGACTGTGCCGCCTGGCCCGGCTGCGCCCACTGGCCGGTGGACACCGGCCCGCTCTGCCCCGGGGAACTCTCCAGCGGGTGGGTGGCATCGGTCCACTGCGTGCCATCCCACCAACGCAGTTGGGGGGTTCCGTACGGGTCGGGGTACCAGCCGGCGGGGGTCTGCGTCATGCCCGCCAGAATAGTGACAAACGGAGTTATCGCGCATTTGCCTGCGCAAGGTGGTCCCCCCGGTCGCCCGGCAGGACCACCCGCTTCAGCACTTGTAGGTGAAGGACGCCTGGTCGCGCAGCGGGGTGCCCGACCCCGTCGGCGACAGGACGACCAGCCGCGCCGTGTACTTCTGGGTGCCCTCGCCCTTGACCCGCCAGGGGAAGTTCAGCTCGTAGGTCGTGGCGCCCGAGGGGACCGTGTCGGTCTGCTCGATGGGAGCCTTCCTGTCGCTGCGCCACCACTGGTACTTGATCTGCCCGGCCCCGCCGTTGGTGGTGACCTTGCCCACGATGTTCACCGTGACGTCGCAGCCCTTCGGCTTCGGCGCGGTGACCTCCACCGCCTCCACCGACAGCGGCGCGGCGCGCTGCGACCACAGGTACAGGGCCAAGGCCAGGATGGCGAGGAACAGCACGCCCGTGCCGAGCAGGCCGCCGCGCCGCCGCCGCTTGGGCGGCTTGGCGCCCAGCCGGTCCTTGGCCGCGACGGTGAGCTGCTGCTGCCCGGCCCGCCAGATCTGCGCGGCCGTCGTGTCCGAGGGCACGCCAGGGCCGAAGCGCATCTCGCCGCCGGTCGTGCCCGCGGCCCCGGCGGGCGTGGTGTCGGGAATCCCGGAGGCCGCCGCCGCCGCGCCGATCGCGGCCGCGTGACCCGGCAGACCCGGAGGCGGAGCCTGGCCCGACCCGGTGTCCCGGTAGAGCAGGGTCACGATCTCGCCCTCGTCGGCCTGCGGGCCGGTGGCGACCGGCGGCGCGGGCCTGCCGGTCGGGACGTCCGACGCCGACCACCACTGGAGCGTCCGCACCAGCCGCTCCCGGGTCGTGAACCCGGCGGGCAGCAGCTCGCGGCCGCTCAGCAGGGCGTCGCGCGCGGCGCTCAGCCCGCGCGACTCCGCCGTGGCCGCCGCGTGCTCCAGCAGGCGGACCGCGTCGGCGGAACCCGCGGCCCAGCCGGACGCGAGGCCCCTGGCCAGGGCCGCCCACGCCGCGACGTCCCGCTCCGGCGAGGCGTCGCCGCCGTACAGGGCCGTGGCGAGGCCGCGCTCGGCCAGCAGGGCCGTGCCGTCCTCGCCGACCACCACCGTGCCGGCGTGCAGGGCGCCGTGCGCGAGGCCCGCCGCGTGCACGGCGAGCAGCGTCTGCGCGGTCTCGACCAGGACGGTGGCCGCGCTGCCCGCGTCGGGCGCGTCCCCGGGCGGGCGTCCCCGCGCGAGGTCGTCCAGCGACGGGATGGCCGGGCGCGCGGTCAGCACCCACACCTCGCCGCCCGCGGCCACCAGGTCGGAGACCGGCAGCAGGCCGGTGACGCCGTTCTGGGTGAGGTGGCGGTCGGCGACGACCGCCGCCACCACCCGGTCCCGGGCCCCCGGCCCCGACAGCGCGCGCGGATCGAGCCGCAGCGCGCCGCTGCGGGCGCCGTCGGGGGCCACGGCGTCCACCCAGACGCCCACATCGGAGGCGCGCGAACGGTCGGCGAGCCGATAACCCGCGATGTTGCCGCCCTCTGGCATCTACCGCCGCCTCCGGTGCCGTCCCGCCATCCGCTTCCTCACGAACAGTGTGGCGGGAACGGCGCCCGTCGTCACCAGGCCGACGGCGAGAAGACCGGCCGGCACGTCGTCACCGCGGCCGGGCGGCGGGTCCGTGGGGCCGGTGCCCTCGCCGGACTCGCCCCGTGGCGTCTCGCCGCCGTCGCTCGGGGTCTCGCCCGTCCCCTCGCCGTCGCCGCCCGACCTGGTGGGGGTGGGCGTGGGGGTCGGTGTGGGAGTGGGGCGGGTGCGGGTCGGCTCCGGCGACGGGGGAGCGGAGGTGGGGGTCGGCGTCGGGGTCGGCTTGGGCCTCGGGGTGGGCTTGGTGCTCACCTTGGGGTCCTGCGGCTCGTCCTCGGTCGCCGACGGCTTCGGCTTGGGCTTGCCGGTCGGCGAGGCGGGCGCCCCCGGCTTGTCCGGCTTCTTGCTCGGCGAGGGGGCCTTCGCGGTGGGAGACGGAGCCCCGGTGGGGGCGGCGGCCGTCTGCCGCGGCGTGGTCGGCTGCGGAGAGGCCTCCTCGGACGGCTCCTGCGTGGGCTCCTCGGAGGGGACCTCGGTGGGGGAGTCGTCGATGGCGGGCTCGGGGCTGCCGTCGGAGGTGACGGTCTCGGCGGGCGCGGGCGTCGGAGTGAGCACGGAGGTCTGCGCCTGCAGCGAGGTGTCGCCGAGCGAACCGACCAGCACCGCGGTGACGGCGGACACGACCGCCAGCCCGAGCGCGCCGACCGCGATCTTGACGCTGAGCTTCTTCAGACCGCGCCGGGCGCCGAGGTCGGACTCGGCCAGCGCGGCCCCGCCCTGCGGCGCCGCCTCGCCGAGCGGGAACAGCAGAACGAGCAGGCCGGCGAGCGCGGCGAGGCGGCGGCGCCCGCGCTCCTCCCAGTCCTGGCCGTACGCCTCGACGGCCACGGCCTCCAGCTCGGCGAGGAACTCGGCGGCGGAGGCGGGCCGGTCGGCGGGGTGCTTGGCCATGCCCCGCTCCACCAGCCCGCGCAGCGGCGCGGGAACCTGCTCGGTCGGCGGCGGCATCGTCTGGTGCTGACGCGCCAGCACCAGCGCGTTCTGCGACTGGAACGGCCGGGTGCCGGTGAGGCACTCGAAGAAGACGACGGTCGCCGCGTAGACGTCCGTGCTCGGCCCCGCCGGGGCCCCGGCCCACTGCTCGGGCGCCATGTACGGCGGGGTGCCCGCGCCGCTCACGCCGTCGCCGACGCGCACCGCGATGCCGAAGTCGACCAGCTTGCTGTGCCCCGCGCCGTCGATGACGACGTTCTCGGGCTTGAAGTCGCGGTGGACCAGCCCATTGGCGTGCGCGGCGCCGAGGCCGAGCAGCGACCCCTTGAGCAGGACGAGCGCCGCCTCGGCGCCCGTCGGCCCCTCCGAGCGCAGCATCGCGCGCAGGGAGACGCCGTTGACGAGCTCCATGACGATGGCCGCGCCGCCGTCGCTCTCGACGTACTCGTAGAACCTCGCGGCGTGCGGGCTGTCCAGCAGCTCCAGCAGCCGCGCCTCGTGCCGGAACCTGATGAGGAAACCGGGGTCGGAGATGAGGTCGCCGGACAGGTATTTGATCGCGACCGTCGTTCCGTCGGCCTCGTGGCGTGCCATCACGACACGTCCAGAGCCCCCCGAGCCGAGATCTCGGATCTCGGTGTATCCGGGGACTTGCCAGGCCCCCATGTGGCCGTCCAATTCGATCTCCTTATGTGGCCGGGCCCCCACCCTTGACGCGAGAACGAAGCTTAACGACGACCTGGCGGCTTGAGGTGCCTAAGTCGATATTTGGCATGTTGTCGATGCGATTGTCAGTTATTGCGCGAGATTGCTGGTGACCGGCGGTGATTGCGAGGACACGACGGCCGTCACCCGGCGCCGCCGGGATCGGGGCGGCCGGAGATGTGCGGGGGTACCGGAATCCCCTCTCGCAGCGCCGGATCCGGCACGGGCTCGCCCCAGGTCGTCCGCAGCGGCAGCACGCCCGCCCACACCGGCAGCGCGTAGTCCTCCTCCTCGTCGCCCGGCGGCCCCTGGCGCATCTTCACCGACGCCTCGTCGAGCGGCACGGCGAGCACCGTCGTGGCGGCGAGGTCCTTGCGCGACGGCCCGCGCACCGCGTCCCACTGGCCGGGCGCGAGCTGCTCGGTGATCGCCCGCAGCGACGCCAGCCGCTCGTCGTCGTCCTCGACCACGCGCGCGGCGCCGAAGATCATCGCGGAACGGTAGTTCATCGAGTGGTGGAAGACCGAGCGGGCCAGCACGAGGCCGTCCACGAGCGTCACCGTGACGCAGACGTCCCCCGGCCCGGCGGCCGCGCGCAGCGAGGCGGCGCCGGTGGACCCGTGCACGTAGAGGGTGTCGCCGATCCTGCCGTACCCGGTCGGGATCACGCGGGGCGAGCCGTCCACCACGACCCCGAGGTGGCAGATCAGCCCGGCGTCGAGGACGGCGTACAGCTCGGCGCGGTCGGTGCGGCCCCGGTCCTTGGCCCTGGTGAGCGTCGTGCGAGTGGTCGTCGAGAGCATGCCGCTACCGTAGGACGGAAGTGGATGGTTGTGGACGTCCACTGACGACCACTTCTGAGAGACCACTTTCCCCGAGTCCGCCCCCGAGCCTCCCGGAGACCACCGTGCGCGGGTCCGTCGACCTCCCCCTCGCCCTGGACCGCGCGGCCCCGGTCCCGCTCGCCGTGCAGCTCACCGGACAGCTCCGCGAAGGCGTGCGCACCGGCATGCTCCGCTCCGGCGAGCGCCTGCCCTCCAGCCGGGCCCTGGCGCGGCTGCTCGGCGTCAGCCGCACGGTCGTGACCGAGGCGTTCCAGCAGCTCTACGCCGAGGGGTGGCTGGAGGGCCACCACGGCTCGGGTACCTATGTCGCGCACCTGTCCGGCTCCGCGGACCGGGACGGGGCGCCCGCCGCCCGCCGGGAACCGCCGGCGGAGCTCGACCCGTGGGGCGACGCCGAGCGGCCGCCCGCCGGGGTGATCGACCTGCGGCCCGGACGGCCGTGGGTGCTCGGGTACGACGAGGGCGCCTGGCGGCGTGCCTGGCGCCTGGCCGGGCTGCGCGCGCCCGCCGCGTACGTCGACCCTTACGGTCATCCCCGCCTGCGCGCGCTGCTGGCCGGGCACCTGCGCAGGGCCAGGGCCATCCCCGTCGGGCCCGAGAACGTGATGGTCACCCGCGGCACCGGCAACGGCCTCGACCTGGTGGCCGCCGCCCTGCTGCGGCCGGGCGACGGCGCGGGCGTGGAGGAGCCGGGCTACCGCACCGCCCGCCACGTGCTGGCCGCGCGCGGCGGACGGGTCACGCCGTGCCCGGTGGACGAGCAGGGCGTCGTCGTGGACGGGCTCCCCGAGGACCTGTGCGTCCTCTACACCACCCCCGCCCACCAGTACCCCCTCGGCGGCAGGCTGCCGATCGCCCGCAGGGAACGGCTGCTCGCCTGGGCCCGGCGCACCGGCGCCACCGTGCTGGAGGACGACTACGACGGCGAGTTCCGCTACGACGTGGCGCCGCTCCCCGCGCTGTACGGGCTCGACCCCGAGCGGGTCGTCCTGCTCGGCACGCTGTCGAAGTCGTTGGCGCCGGACGTCGGCATCGGCTGGCTCGTCGCCGCGCCCGCGCTGCTGCGGAAGATCGCCGCCATCCGGCGCGTGCTCGGCGACCGCACCCCGGGCCCGGTGCAGGAGGCGGTCTCCATCCTGCTGGAGCGCGGCGACCTGGACCGGCACCTGCGGCGCATGCGGCTGGAGTACGCGCGCCGCCGCGCCGCCATCGTCGACTCCCTCGGCTCCCGCGCGCGGGGCGACTCGGCCGGCCTGCACGTCTTCCTCGGCCTGCCCGCGGAGACGGTGGGCCCGCTGGTCGCCGAGGCCGCCGCGCGCGGCGTGCTCCTCGACACGACCGAACGCCACCACCACGGCCCGGTGGCCGCCCACGGCCTGGTGATCGGCTACGGCTCGGCGTCCCTCGCCGACGTCAGGAAGGCGTGCGAGATCATCCGCGACCTGCTCGGCGAGACCTCCGGCTGACCCCGGCTCAGGCCGCCCGGGTCAGGAGGTGGTCGCCCGGCGGAGGCGGGGCCGGGCGCAGCGACTCCACGACGGGCAGCGCCCGCGCCGCGTACAGCGGGTCCACGGGCAGGACGTGCCGCGCCCACCACAGCGCGACCTCCGGTTCGGGCGACGGCTCGACGAACGCCTCGGCGTAGATGTCGTACGGCGGGTCGTACAGGTAGCCGGTGGGGACGCCGCGCCGCGCCAGCGCGGCGATCGCCAGGTCGCGGTCCGCCACCAGCAGCGGCACCCGGAACAGCGGCTGGTCGGCGTGCGCCCGCACGCCTCCCGCCACGGTGGGCAGCTCGGCCAGCCGCGCGACCCCGGCCAGCCTGCGCTCGCGCTCGCGGGGCAGGCGGGCGAGGCGGCGGCCCTGGTACCAGCGGGCGAGGCCGCCCCGGGCGCGGCGGTAGTCGTGCAGGTCGGCGCGCACCCACGGGTCCAGCGGGGGCAGGCCGTCGTCCCGGCTGCGGGCGAGGGCCTCGCGCAGCGCGCCCGGCCGCAGGGCGATGCGGTACCCCTCGCGCGGCTCGTCCAGCCCTAACACGCGGGCGGCCCGCATCGCCGGCCGTGCCATGTCCATCCTCAGGGCGAGGTGGCGGGCCGCCGAGGTGGCGACGGAGAGTAAGTCCTTGCGCAGGGCGCCCGGCTGCAGCAGCAGGTCGCGCCCGCGCTCCAGCACGCGGCGGTCGGCGGCGCCGTCCACCACCAGCACGCCCCCCGATCCGGCCCCGGCGTGCTTGGACAGGCTGAACACCCCGGCCACGCCGAACGTGCCGAGCGGGCGGCCGTCGACGGAGGTCTCGGCCGCGTGCGCGACGTCCTCGATCACCACCATGCCCGCCATGGCGCGCAGATCGTCCGGCAGGCCGTACAGGTTCGTGGTGAGCACCGCGTCCACCGTGCCGAGCAGCGCGCGGACGGCGTCGATGTTGCCGTCCAGGACGGAGATCGGGGCGATCACCGGGATCAGCCCGGCGGCGAGCACGAGGAAAAGGATCTCGTCGGCCGAGATGGGCGACATGAGCAGGCGCTGCCCCGGGGTGCACCAGTGGCGCAGGGCGAGGTACAACCCGAGCCGGTTGGAGGGGAGGTACACGCTTTCACGGCCCGTGCGCGCCGTGAGGATCTTCTCGGGGCTCACCGCTCCCTCTTCCGTCGCACCGCCGCGGTCCGCCACCGCCCCGACGGTCAGAGCAGAAAGGTAGCGCATGCGATGGCCGGGGGACGCGCGTCGGCGTGAAGCCGTCCGCCGCCGGTCACCTCGCCCGGCGGGCGCGTGTCAGGACGCCAGGGAGGTGCGGATGCGCCCGTAGGTCTTGAGCGCCAGATCGGCGGTGTCGCGCAGCACCGAGTTGGCGAGGACCGTTCCACGTGCCTTGCGCATGGGGACGCGCACGAGCCAGTGGACCCCCGCGGCCGGCGTCGGCCGGGCGATCCTGCCCTCGGTCACCCACAGCTCGCCGGTCTTCAGCTTCTCCTTGTACTCCTTCTCCCCCCGCCCCATGTCGATCAGGCGGATGCCGGCCTCGGCGGCGCGCTCGGCCATCGCCAGGTGGTGGATCAGGCCGGGGGAGTACTTGGCGAACGCCGGATCGTAGGCGGGGAACCACCCGGCGAGCGTGGTCTTGGTGCGCAGCCCGAAGTGGCCCGCGACCGGCCGGCCGTCGACGTAGATCATGTCGAGCGCGCCGGCGAAGTGCTCGGTGTCGACGTCCAGCAGGTTCTCGACCAGGCGCGTGATCCACGGCCGCGAGAACCGGTCGGCGCGGCCGGTCCTGCGGTACTGGTCGGTCTTCCAGTCGGTGAGCGTGCGCAGCACGGCGTGGTCGCCGATCGCGAAGTCGTGGCGCAGCTCGCCGAAGTCGCGCCCGAGCTTGCGGCTCTTGTACGCGGTGCTCTTGTAGGTCTTGCCCGAGACCTTCTTCAGCGTCTCGACGTACGCCTCGTAGCCGTCGGACAGGTCGATCACGGGGGACGGGTGGCGCGAGTGCCGTTCAGGGACCAGCGGCTGCCCGGCCAGCAGGTGGTCGAACTCGAAGACCCCGAGCCCGCACGCCTTCATCAGCTCGGGCACGGAGAACTCGATGTCCTTGGCGTGCACCATGCCCTGCGCGTCGGTGAGCCCCGCCGCGACCGGCCTGCCGATGCCGAGCGGGTGACGCTCGAACGGGAAGAAGCCCACGATGTCGGCGCCGTCGGTCAGCACGGCCACGCGGGCCTGCTCGCGTACCCGGCCCGTCTCCATCGTGAACTCCGGCGACAGGAACGGGCTGTCCAATGACGGGTCGGCGCTCTGGAGAGCACGCCACCGTGCCGTCTCGGAAGGCCCGAGCTCGCGGGGATGTACGACGGAGATGCGCATGAGCTCCTACTGGGGTACCTAGCGACGCGGGCCAGGCTCGCGCCTTTACCCAGCTTGACGCCTAGGATGTAATAGTAGGATAAAGATCAGATCACGACGCCCGTGGGGCCGTTGATCGATTTCTCCGCCGCGCATCCCTCGGGCATATCGCGGGCTTCCCTGTCCGCACGGTCCGCATGGTCCGCACGGTCGCCGCGCGGGCGCGGCACGTCGAGGTTCGGCGCGGGTCCGCCGACGATGCGGTGGACGTCGATGGGGCCGGGGTCTCCTTCCGAGGTGCCGGGCACCTGAGAGTTGCCGAAGTGGCCGCCCCTCGCCCACAGCCGCCGGCTGCGCTGCGCGGCCAGCGAGTGCGGATAGGGCAGCGGGGGCCCGGCGGGCCAGTGCCGCGGCACCTCCCAGGAATCCAGCCAGGCCAGGATGTCGTCCAGCCCGTCGAGCTTGCTCTCGGTGAACGGCTCCTCCACCGAGCCCAGCACGCGGATCTGCACGCACACCCTGCCCTGCCTGTTGAGATCTCCGGGCAGGCCGTTTGCCGCGCGTGTGGGGGGCAGAGACTGGACGATCTGCCCCGAGACGGGGTTCCAGACGAGATGGGCGGGCTGTTTGATCTGCACGAGCCGCTGGGCGATGGATTTGGCGGAGACCCGCTGGGGATCGGTCGGCCATATGAACCAGACCACGCGGGGCGCGCCTCCGGCCATGGGGCCGGCGTCCGATGGAGCGGGAATTCGACTGGCGACGGGCAGCCATGCTCGGGCCACTGTGCCCCCTCAAATCCTCGGTCGCCGGATTCATACCGCTTTCATGCAAGGTCCACACCTTAAGATGCTTGATTATTAGTTCGGCGCTTCATCGGCAGACTTGAGTGGTTAAAGCGATTATCGGATGGTCCAGTGACGGACCACGACCCCCGGCGCGACGGCGTGCCGCGCGCATGCCGCCAGGGGGACGGTCGCGCCATGACGGCGGCACGACACCGGCACGACGCCCGCGCGGCGGCGGCGGGCCGGGCGCGGGACATCAGGGGGACATCAGGGGGACGGCGCCGGGGTCACCGCCCGTAGTGGGAGCATTTCAAGGGTCTTGCAAGCGTGAGCGGATACGGTGACGAAGTGTTGGAGAACAGTGGCCGGCATGCTCGGCGTCGCTACATCCCCCGCGGGCCCGCGGCCATCGGGGCAGGCCTGATCGCGCTCGCCCTGGTGGCGGGGCTCCTGGCGGTCGCCGCCCGGCGCGGGCCCGAGCGATCCGAGGGCGTGGCGGCCACCATCGTCGCCACCCCGCAGCCGCCGCCCACGCTCGAACCCCCGCCCGTGGTGGAAAGCTGGCCGCGCTGGGGCGTCACGCACACCCAGTACAGCGCCGACAACGAGACCCCCGAGGTCAGGAACAGGGTCGGCGACCTGTTCAGCCGGGTGCCCACCCTGCAGAACCAGCACATCATGGGCTGGGGCGCGGGCAACCCCGAGCCCTCGCCGGGAAAGTACGACTTCCGCGACCTGGACCGCCGCGTCAAGCTGATGGCCGCCACCAAGGCCCAGCCGGTCCTCACCCTGTGCTGCGCGCCCGACTGGATGAAGGGCGGCGCGGAGGGCCGCACGAACTGGGGCAAGATCGAGGTGGCACCCCGGCGGGAGCACTTCGACGACTTCGCCGCGCTGGCCGCCACCGTCGCCAAGCGCTACCCCACCGTCACCCATTACATGGTCTGGAACGAGTTCAAAGGCTTCTGGGACGAGGCGCACAACAACTGGGACGTCGAGGCGTACACCGACCTGTACAACCGCGTCTACGACGCGCTCAAGGCCGTGAACCCGAAGATCCAGGTGGGCGGGCCGTACATCCCGGTGGACAGCCACGTCTCCAGCGCCAACTCCTCCACGGTCAAGGGGCCGTGGGGCTCCATCGACAGCAGGCCGCTGGAAGCCGTCCAGTACTGGCTGGAGAACAAGAAGGGCGCCGACTTCATCGTCGTCGACGCCTCCTCCGCCACCAACGACCGCGGCCTGGTCCCTGACGAGTTCACCGCGCTCAAGAAGTTCTCCGCCGTGACCGCGTGGCTGAGGGAGAAGAGCGGCGACCTGCCCGTCTGGTGGGCCGAGTGGTACATCTCACCCGACAACATCGACTGGGACGAGCAGCACCGCACGGCCGTGCAGGCCGCGGCCATGATGGAGTTCGCCAGGAGCGGCGCGGCCACCGCCCTCTACTGGAACCCGCAGCGCCGCCAGGGGGACGACTGCCCCGGCTGCCTCTGGTCGCCCGCGCGCGGGGACGAGATGCCGATGGCGGGCCTGATCAGCGGGTTCACGCGCTGGTTCCCCGCGGGCGCCGAGCTCGTGGACGTCCAGGTCTCCGACCCGCGCGTCCAGGTGCTCGCGGTGGACAAGCAGATGATCATGGTGAACACGGCCGGCGCGGCCCTGAAGGTCCAGGTCGACGGCCGCCCCTTCGAGCTCCAGCCGTACGCGGTCCAGTGGAGCGACCGGGGACAGTGACCGGCCGGCCGCCGGGCGGGCAGGACTCCTTCGACAGGAGGCCCCGCCCGCCGAAAGGGCGGCCCGGCGCCAGGACTCCTCGTCCGGTCAGGGCGAGGTCAGCGTCAGGAAGCGCTCCACGATCACGGCCAGCGCCGCCGCCGTCATGAGCAGGCCGACGATCATCAGCTTGCGGCGGCCCCGTGGCGCCCGCTCCGCGCCGCGAAGCCGCGCCAGCTCGGCCGCGAACAACGTCGCCACCGCCAGCGCCAGCGCCGCCAGCCCCAGCGGCGTCCACGGCGTGGACCGGTCGCCGACCAGCGTCATCGCCGTCGGCGGCGGGATCTCCGAACCCCGCGGGTACGAGCGCAGCGTGTAGATCGCCGCGTCCGCGTTGGCGAACACCCGCTTCAGGCTCGTGGAGGAGTCCAGCGTGGCGCGGAACCGCTTGCCCCAGTCCGCGGGGAAGCCGTGGTTCAGCTCCAGGTACGCCGCCTGTCCGCGACTGATGATCAGGAACGTGTTGGCCGCCTTGCCGCGCAGCGCCGTCAGCACGCCGGACAGGTCCTTCGGGTCCTTGGTGACCAGCGCCTGGTCGTACTCCACCAGGTCGATGTCCCGCTCGCGCCACGGGATCGTCGGCGTGACCTCCTCGCCGAGCACCGGCACCAGGTACAGCAGCCGCGCGCTCGGCCGGTCGTGGGCGTAGACGTAGTGCATCGCCGCGGCCTCGCCCGTCGTGACCCGCTCGAACTTCTCGTTGCCGTAGCGCGCCACCAGGAACGCCACCGACAACGCCAGCGCCGTCCCCGCCGCCAGCACCGCCGAGATCTTCCGCGTCGTGCCGGGGGACGGGCGGAACCTGCGGCGCCGCGTGGGGACCGTCTCGCCCTCCCGCGCGTCGGCCGTGTTCGCCGGCAGGTTCGGGAAGAACGCGTACGCGCCGAGGATGCACGCCGCGGGCAGCGCGAACATGTAGACGCGCAGGCCGATCTCGCCGCCGTAACTCTGCAGGCCGAGCGCCAGCACGGGCACGCACAGCAGCACCAGCGCGCTGCGGTCGGCGACGCCCCGCCGCAGGCGCCGCAGCAGGCCCACCCCGGCGAACATCAGGATCACGCCGCAGATGGCCAGGCGCACCTGCAGCACGATGGCGTGCTGCGGGTCGGTGCCCTCCAGGCGGTCGCCGGTGTTCTCCTGCAGGTTGGCGAAGATCTTGCCGATGCCGCCGAACAGCTCGTTGATCCGGCCGCTCCAGAACGGCGTCGCCTGGTAGTTGATCCACGCGATCACGATCAGGCCGAGGAACACCGGCAGCGCCAGCGACAGCGTGCTGCGCCGTAGCAGGATCAGCCCCGTCAGCGCGCCCAGCATCATGAAGGGCGTGATCTGGTGGGTCGCCGTCGTCGCCACGAACAGGCCGACCAGCAGCGTCAGCAGCACCACCCGGTCGGTCACCGTCGTCGGCCGCGCCGGCAGCTCGCCGGGCGCCAGCCGGTCCAGCCGGGCGAGCAGCCGGCGCAGGGGTCCCTTGGCGGGCAGCGGCGCGGTCCGCGGCTCGGCGCGGCCGAACCAGCGCATCAGGATCGCCACGAACACCAGGTACAGCGCGAAGGTGAAGCCCTGCGGCGAGAAGTAGTCCTGGCCGATCCATTGGACGAGGACGAACAGCAGCGCGGCGAACCAGCGCGCCCGGGTGGTGGCGACGATCTGGCGCAGGATCAGCACGAACGGCAGCAGGTACAGCACGTTGGACAGGAACGGCGTCCACTGCAGCACCATCGAAGGATCGTCGATGCCCGCGGCGCGCAGCACGAATCCGAACAGCGCGAAGAAGCCCGGCCAGGCGAACCGGGCGTCCAGGCCGGGCAGGGCCTCGCCCGCGCGGCCGATGTACTCGGCGAAGCCCGCGTGGACCCAGGCGGTGTGGAAGCGGGGTTCCGGCTCGATCAGCGCCGCCGCGCCGTGCAGGGCGAAGGTGATCGCGCCGAGCTGGGACAGCAGCAGGCCCTTGCGGTCGGTGTTCTGCGTCAGGGTCACGAAGAACGACACGATGAGCAGCGCGATCGCGGCGAAGGCCGTCACGGGGAGCACCGAGATCAGGCCCAGACCGTCGATCTTGTCCAGGTCGACCCCGCGCATGGGGCCGTGCGGCACCCGCATGGCCAGCACGTACATGACCAGGCCCTCGATGGTGAGCAGCGGCGGCAGCCAGAACGCCGCCCTCCCCGCCACCCGCCCCGCGAGCACCCCGCCCGCCCGCACCCGAGCCGCCTGGTCCCGCCGCACCGCCTGGTTGCGCCGCGCGGCCTGATCGCCCCGCGCGGCCTGGTCCGGCTGCGCGGCCTGGTCCCGCCGCGCCGCTTTCTCCGTCCGAGCGGATCGCCGGGCGCGAGCCGTCCCGTCCGCGTGCGCCGTCCCGTCGGCCCCGAATGTCTCGTCCGCCTGAGACGTCCTGTCTGTCTGGGCCGTCTTGTCCGCCCGAGCGGTCCCGGCCGCCTTGTTCGTCTCAGCCGGCCGGTCCGCGCGCGTCGTATCGTGCGTGCGAGAGGTCTCGCCGGTCCGCGCCGGCTCCGCCGCCAGGGCCGCCTCGCGGGCCGCCTTCCTCGCCCGCGCCTCTCTCTCCCTGCGCTTTCGCGCCGCCTTCTCCGTCCACGTCCGCGCCGGGCTCTCGCGCTTGCCCGTGGCGGGGCCGGCGGCCTCCGCGGGGGCCTGCGCGGACCTCTGGGCGGCGCTCGCCT
This sequence comes from Sphaerisporangium krabiense, assembly GCF_014200435.1. NCBI lineage: Bacteria > Bacillati > Actinomycetota > Actinomycetes > Streptosporangiales > Streptosporangiaceae > Sphaerisporangium > Sphaerisporangium krabiense. The sequence continues at coordinate 4,465,501 of NZ_JACHBR010000001.1, forward strand.
GGTCCGTGGTCGCCGAGGGGGGTTCGACCGGCTCGCGGGTGGCGAGCATCTCCCGGACGTACCTGCGGGGCGGCGTGTTCGCCGGGTCCACGTACAGGGGCATCACGACCGGGCCCGGGGTTTCCGCGACGCGGGGGGACGCCGGGCTACGGAAGTCCGCCGTCTCGTCGGCCGTGTACTCCTCCGGGCCGGATCGCTCGGCCGCGGCGTTCTCCGGGCCGGGCTCCTCCGGATCGGGGTCGTCCCCAGGTGAGTCCTGGTCAGGCCGGGCCGGCGGTGTGGCAGGGGAGGGCTTGGACGGTCGGTGCCGGCGGACGGGGACGTCCGGCGCGGCGGGAGGCTGCACGGCGGGGGCGACCTCCGCCGTGTCCGGTCCCGAGGACGAGGTCAGCGCCTGGACGAGGTCGTCCCCCGGCGACACGGGGATCACCTGGGTGTCCTCGGCATCAGGGACGACCGGCGCCGCCTTCCGCCCGCCCGCCGGGTTCTTCCCACCGCCTCGCGAGGAGCCTTGGTCCGCGCCGGTGTCGTCATGCTCTGTGGGCGAGGAGTCCTGGTGCGCGCCCGTGGTGTCGTCCTCCGGGGGCGAGGGCTCCTGGTGCGCGCCCGTGGTGTCGTCGTTCGTGGGCGAGGAGTCCTGACCCGTGCCGGTGGTGTCGTTCTCCGCAGGCGAGTCGTCCGGGGTCGCGTCCGTCGTGGCCTGGTCCGTACGGGGGGAGTCCTCGGGGGAGTCCTGGTCCGGTGGCGGGGAGTTCGGGTCCGGGCGCGGGGCGTCCTCGTCCGGGCCGGAATCGCGCTGGTTCACCGAGTCCGGCTCCGGGGCGGAGTTCCCCTCGTCGGGGCGTGGAGCGCCGGGGGGTGGGGTGGGGGGTGGCCTGTGGTCGGTGTCCTCGGCTCGCTCGGCCGTCTCGTGCTTCGCCGCTTCACCCGTCCCTTGCCTCACGTTGACCATGATGCGGCCTCTGGCGTGTCCCGCGCGCCAGACGAATGCGGCGTTTCTGTGGTTTTGAGAATTTTACGTAGTCCGCCGAAGATCAGAGCGGCCACCAGCAGCTCGCTGAACAGCAGTCCGTACCCCACCGAGGTGATGCCCGTCACCGGCAGCAGGATGACCGACGAGGACAGCACGAGCACCGCCAGCCCGATCTGGACGAGGGCGAGCATGCGGGCCCGGCTGGTGGCTCGCAACGCGCTCAGGTAGATCTCGATGAGCACGCGCGGCAGCACCGCGAGGGCCATCAGCCGCAGCAGCGGCGTGCCGTGCTCGGAGAACCCCGGCCCGAACACCGAAAGGATCAGCGGAGCCGCCACGAACGTCACCACCGCGACCGGTCCGATGATCAGGTACGCCCGGCGCAGCGCCTGCCGGCAGTTGGCGGCCAGCCGTGACCCGTCCGCCGACCCCTCGATGGTCAGCGAGGTGGCCATGTTGATGGCCAGCAGCTCGATCATCGCCCCCAGCGTCTGCGCCATCGCGAAGTAGCCGAACAGCTCCCCGCTCACCCGCGAGGCGACGTACACCGGCAGGAAGTAGACGATGGCCAGGACCGAGAACGCCCCCGGGTAGTCGCCGGCCAGGAAGCGGCCGATCTCGCGGAGGCCGGGCGGGCGCGTCCCCTCGGGCGCGCCGCGGGCGTGCCGGGGCACCAGCACGCCGAAGATGAAGAGGTTCACCGGGATCAGCGCCAGCGCCGTCGGGATGATCCACGACACGAACACGCCGTCGTCGGGCAGCGCGCCCGACAGGGCCACGAGCAGCCCCATCTTCACGACGCCGAAGCACACGCTGTTCACCGGCACCCAGACGGCCTGCCGCATCCCGGCGAGCGCCACGTCCTGCAGCGTGAACACCGACCAGATCGCCACCGAGGCGAGGAAGAACACCCCCGGCCCCAGCCCGGCCAGCCGGGCGTAGTTCTCCCCCCAGAACGGCAGCGTGAGCAGGAACCCCACGGCCGCGACCACCGCCGTCACCGTGGCGATGAGGTAGCCCCGCCCGATGAGCCCCCCGGTGCGCTTGCCAGCCACCGGGATGAACCGGGCGAGCGCGCCGGTCAGGCCGAGCGCCGTGAGCCCCGCGAACAACCGCATCGCGTTGATCAGCGCCTGGCTGCGCCCGAAGTCCTCGGGGGAGTACAGCCGGGCGGCGAGCAGCCAGTAGCCCATGCCGAGCACCGCCGTGACGGCCGTGTTGGCCATCAGGGCGTACCCGTTGAGGAAGAGCGGGTTGCGCAGGTCGCGCATGAGCCGCCGGCGCAGCCCGGCGAGCCCCCGGTCCCGTCCGTTCTCCTTTCGATCCCTCGGTCCGCCTGCCACGGTGGTGGTCATGGCGGTCTCACCCCCCTCGTCGACGCCTGGCGTCGCCCGCGGTCGCGTCACACGCGCCCGACCACGTGGCGCAGGCCGTACCGCGTCCGGCGCACCACCGCGTACCCCTTGGTCAGGGCGTGTTCCTTCAGATAGATCATGGGGACGCCGCGCCCCTCGACCGCGCGCCGGAAGCGGTCCATGCCGGTGGACCGGCCGACGGTGAGCCGGGAGAGCGCCATGACGTCGCCGGACTCGTCCGCGAGCGCGTTGGCGACCGCGCACGCCGCCCAGTAGCCCGCCTTGCGCACCTCTTTGCGCACCCGGGCGCTGGAGTAGCCGTACGGGTAGGCCATCGTGGCGACGGGCCACCCCACCTTGTCCTCCAGCAGGGCCTTGTTGCGGCGCAGCTCCACGCGCAGCGCGGCGTCGGATAACTGGTCGAGCTGGGGGTGGCTGTGGCTGTGCCCGGCGATCTCGATGCCGCACGAGGCGGCCTCGCGGGCCTGGCTCCAGGTCAGCATGCGGTCCAGCGGCCGGCCCGCGGCGTCGGGCCCGGCGTCCTCGACCCACCCGCTGGTGAGGAAGACGGTCGCGGGGAAGCCGAGGCCGTCCAGGACGGGCAGCGCGTTCTCGTGGAAGTCGGCGTAGCCGTCGTCGAACGTCACGACCACGGGACGCTCGGGCGCCGGGGCGCCGCCCGTGCCGTACAGCGAGGCGACGAGGTCGGCGAGCGTGAGCGGCGTGAACCCCCGGTCCTTGAGGTAGGCCATCTGCGCCTCGAACACCGAGGGCCGCACCGCCAAGGGCCGTGTGGCGCTGTTCGGACGGTCGGTGACCGAGTGGTACATCAGGATGGGCACACGCATGAACTCACCGTTCGTGTCGGTTGGTCTCGGCTCGGTCGCCGCGCAGGCGCAGCCGGGCGGACCCGACCGCGTACCCCCAGGAGGTCCAGGCCAGGCCGGCGACGATCGCCCCCGCCCTGGCGAGCCCCGCCGGGTCGCCGCGCAGCGCGTCCCGCACGCCGCGCAGCGCTCCGAGCGGGAGCACCTTCAGGGCGTGGGAGCGTTCGCTGGACAGGCCGTCGCCCGCGCCTACGCTGCGCGCGACCAGGGCCTTGGACAGCCCCTCGGCGTAGCAGCGCGCGCGGAAGTAGCGGAACGTGGCCCGGGAGGCGGGGACGCGGTGGCCGATGACGGCCTCGGGCTCGAACATGATGACCGACCCCGGCCTGCGCTGGGCGAGCCGGATGCAGAACTCGGTCTCCTCGCAGCCGAGCGGCCTGCTCTTGCGTCCCTGCACGCTGCGCCCGATGCCGGAGTGGAACCCGCCGACCTCGCCCACGACGTGGCCGCGGAAGGCGGCGTTGCCGCCCATCACGTTGCGGATGGCCTTGCGCTCGGCCGGCAGGCCGCGGTAGGTGCACCCGACGGTCCAGTCGAACTCCTCGGGGAACCACCGCGGCCGGCGGCCGTTCGCCCACAGGGGGTGGGTCAGCCCGCCGACCCCGACGACGGCGGGGTCGGCGGCCATGGCCCGCGCGAACGCCGCGAGCCACCCGGCCTCCGCCACCGCGTCGTCGTCCAGGAACGCCACCACGTCGCCGGAGGCGGTGGCCACCCCGGTGTTCTTGCCGCCGGAAAGCCCTTGTTCGTGGGTGTTCTCCACGACGATCGCGTCGGCGTACTCCCGCTTCAGCCTGAGGTGAAGGTCGGGGTTGTGGTCGACGACGAGGATCAGCTCGTGCGGCGGGAACGTCTGGGCGCGCACCGATCCGACGGCGGCTTGGATGTCGTCCCACCGGTCTTCCGTGTAGACACAGATGACGACGGAGATCTTCATCCCGCTATGCCGCGCCCTGGTCCGCGGCGCGCTGCGCGGAGGACGGGGCCGGAGCGACCTCGACCGGCGGGCGCCGCCACTCGCGCATGATCGTCCTGAGCACGCGCCAGCCGTCCCTGACGACGCGCAGGTTGCTCTCGCCGTGGATGCGGCACCGCTCGTGGCTCGGCACCTCGTGGACGCGCAGGCCTGCCTTGGCCGCGCGGATGTTGAGCACGGTCTCGACCTCGAACCCCTCGCAGTCGAGGTCGAGGACGTCCAGGTGACGCGTCCAGAACGCGTTGTAGCCGTAGCACAGGTCGGTGTACCGGGTGCCGTAGATCCGGTTCACCATGCCGCGCAGGACGCTGTTGCCGAGGCGGCGGCTGAAGGTGAGGTCGTCGCTGCCCCCGCCGCTCGCGTACCGGGACCCCTTGACGAAGTCCGCCCCGGTCAGCAGGGCCCCGACGAAGTAGATGATCTCGCGGCCGTCGGTGGAGCCGTCGGCGTCGATCATGACGATGATGTCGCCCGTGCACGCCGCGAACCCCGTGCGAAGGGCGTCGCCCTTGCCCTTCCCGCGTTGCTGGACGACACGCAGGTTCGGGCGCAGGCGGCGGGCGACCGCCACGGTGTCGTCGGTGGAGTTGCCGTCCACCAGAATGATCTCGTGGATCCAGTGCGGCAGGGTGGCGAAGACGTGAGGGAGGTTCTCCGCCTCGTTCATCGCGGGGATGACGACGCTGACGGTCGGGGATATGGCCAGATGCGGGGTCACCGGCGTGAAGCGCTCCACGCCCGGCAATGGCCGCAGCGCGTGGATCTGGGGCTTCCCGCTGTGCTTGGTGATCTCGGGACTCATTTGAGGGAATGTCCTTCCGGGCGGTCTGACATCGGCGGCGACTGCCAATAGGACCGGCGCGACTGGACGGAGAGGGGATTCTCCGTCCCGGTCATAACTTGAGGTGTGCTGTGTCGTGCGAGGGGACGCGCCTTTCAGCGCGCCCCCGAGGGTTCCTTCTCGACGGTTGCGGGCTGGAGGGATGTGCGGACCCGTCCGAAGCCCTTCAGCAGGCGGTCTGCCAGCCGGTAGAGCGACGGACGGTCAACCACGATGTTGCGCGCCTTGTTCACGGGCGTCCGGCCCATCCAATGGACCGCCGCCGTCGCCGACGGCCGGGAGACCCGGCCCTCGGTGACGTGGGTGGTGCCGTTCTTCAACCAGCCCTTGTACTCCCTGCCCCCCTTGCCCATGTCGACATGGCCCAGGCCGTGAGAGGCGGCCTGCTCCGCCATGTGCAAGTGGTGCATGATCCCGGGGGAGTACCGGGCGAACTCGGGGTCGTAGGCCGGGAACCATCCGACCAGGGTCTTCTCGGTGCGCAGGCCGAAGTGCCCCGCCACGGGGGTGTCTCCGGCGTAGAGCATCGTCAGCACGCCCGCGAACGAGGGCGAGTCGCTGGCGTGCATCTCCTCCAGCAGCTCGACGATCCACGGCTGGGCGAAGCGGTCGACCCGCCCGGTGCGGCGGTACTGGTCGGACTTCCAGCCGGTGAGGACGCGCATGGCGTCCGGGCCGGCGGCGCCCCAGTCGAGGTGGACCACGCCGTGCTCGCGGGCGAGCTTGCGCTCCTTGTAGCGCACCGTCTTGTAGTTCTTCGGGGAACTGGCCCGGACGTGCCCGATGTAGGCGTCGTAGCCGCCGGTGAGGTCCATCATCGGCACGGGCCGCACCGCGGACTCGTGCGGCTCCCACGTGGTCTGCCCCGCGACCATGTGGTCGAAGGCGAAGACCGACAGGCCGCAGGCGCGGAGCAGGTGGCGGGCGGGGATGTCGAGGTCGGGGAGGGCGATGAGGCCGTGGCAGGTGGTGAGCCAGCTGCCGAGGGGCTTGCCGATGCCGAACGCGTGCCGCTCGAACGGGAGGAAGCCGACGACCTTGCCGTGGTCCTCGATCACCGCGACGCGGACGTAGGAACGCAGCCGGCCGAGGGCCAGCGCGAACTCCACGGACAGGAAGGGGTTGTCCAGCGACGGCGTGGCGATCTGGAGCTCGCGCCATCGCGCGACCTCTGCCTGACCGAGATCCCCGGGCCGGATGACCGTCACTTTCATCTTGACCCGGCCCCCTGTTCTACGTGCGCGCTGCCGTTCCCTCGGTACAGCGACCGAAGCACCCACATGAACCCGGCGAGTACGGCGACGGTGGCCACGCCCGCGCGCGGAGACCATGCGTCGAATAGCAGCATGGCTTCGGCTAAGAGAACGTTTATAACGAGACTTGCCGCGGCACCAACCGTTAGTGCGGCGAGAGGGTCACGATCACGCAACAGTCCGACGACCGACGCCCCCGGCACCACCAAAAGGAACAAAGCGGTAAGAATCGGGCGTGCGGGGGTCTGGATGTCGGCCAGCGCGACGACCGCTCCCGCGGCACACGCCAGTACCAGAACCCAAAACAGCACCGCCCTATTGATACGCATTTCTCCTGGCTCCGCTGGTCAAGACCGACTGAAGAGGTGGTTGATCGCTGCTCTCATGGGACCAACGGCGCCGCGCGGCAGTCAATGCCGACGCCCGAACCCGGCCACCGGTTTACAGCGACGGCGGCGAGAACAGTGTGTGATCGACCACGTCACCTCCACCTTCCATGGGTCCCGCTGGGGCCTCAGGGGCTCACGGGACAGGGGGTGTTTACAAAGGTACCGTCGGTCAAGCCTAAAGGAGCAGTCAGGGTCGGGTCAGGAGGCGCCCCCGGTGGGCGCGCCGGACGGCGTGTCGGTCGCCGACGGCTCCGAGGTCGGGGGGTCGTCCCGGGGCGGATCGGAGGCGGGAGGCATGTCCTGCCCCTCCCACGACACCGCGCACGACGCGCCGCCCGCGCCCGAGCTCAGCACCACGTTCGCCTGTCCTGCCTGCGCGGGGTCGGCCGCCGCGACCGACAGCCGCGCCTTGGCGCCGGACTCCAGCACGCCGTTCGCCGGCGTCACGGTGAGGCCCTTGCCCGCGGACGCCCGCCAGGACAGGCCGCCGTCGCGCGCTGAGATGAGGATCACACCGGCGGCCTCGTCCCCGAGCTCTTTCGGACAGGACACGACAAGCCGGGCGGAAGGGACGGGCGGGCGCCGGGAGGGCGTGCGCGAGGCGGACGGCTTCGGGGCGGCGGTCGAGGCCGCGGGCGCCTCGGCGGCGCGGGCCCGGGTCCGCGTGGCGCTCGGCCGCGGCGCCGGGGAGGACGGCTCGGGCGCGACGGCGTCGGCCGGCTCGGGGGCGTAGCTGATCTGCAGTTCGCCGGGGGTACGGCTCGGGAAGCGCAGGGTCGTGGTGGACCCGTCGCGGTGGCCGGAGTCCTGGCCGGTGACCACGATCATCGCGCCGGTCGTGAGCAGTACGCAGGCCAGCGCGGCGAAGATCGGGGCGGCCTTGCGGCCCGGCCTGCCCCCCGGCCGGCGACGCACGGCCCGGGAGCGCCCGCGGCCGCCGGTCGCCTCCACCGCGGGGTACCTCGCGGTGACGGCGTGCCCGCGCTCCGGCGTGTCCTCGCTCTTGAACCCGTGCCTGGGGGTGTCGCCGGAGGCGGAGGACCCCTTCGCGCGGCGGTCCGGGCCCACGGGCGGGAAGCCGTTCTTGTCCAGGACGCCCGGGGCGGGCATGATCGCGGTCTTGGCCGCGTCGCGCTCCGACCTGCCGCAGGTCTCGGCGACCCGGCGGCGCAGCGACAGCGGCGGGAATCCCACGGGGAGGGTGTCGAGCAGGCGTTCCGCCGACACGCGGCGGTGGCGCCCCTCGGTGCACACCTCGCAGCCCGCGATGTGCCGGACCAGGCGCCGGCGCAGCGGCTGCGGCAGCGGGCCGTCGATGGAGTCCAGCAGCGCGGACAGGTCCGGGCAGTGGGCGCGGCCCGTCCTGGCGAGGATCACCGCGGCGGCGGCGTTCTCCAGGTGGTCGCGGGCCCGGGCGAGCCGCGTGCCGGTCTGGCGCGAGGTCAGCCCGACGACGGCGCCCACCTCCGCGGCGGTCAGGCCGTGCCGCACCCCCAGCAGCAGCACCTCGCGGTCCTTCTGCCCGAGCTCGCCCAGTGCCTCGCGGACGATCGCCGCGAGCTCCGGGTCCTCCTGGTTCTCGTCCGGGAGCGCGGTGCCGTGGACCGGCGTGCGCCCCTGGCGCGAAAGGCACTGATAGCGCGTCAGCGCGTACAGCCAGGCCCGCAGGCGGGCCGGCTCGCGCAGGGCGCCCGCCCGGCCATGGGCGGTGACGAACGCGTCGTGCACGGCGTCGGCCGCGGCGTCGGGGTCGTCGAGCAGTGAACAGGCATAGTCGTTGAGTCGGTCGGCGTAGTGGTCGTAGAGACCGTCCGCCGCGCGACCTTCCGCGCGGCGCAGGGCCTCCACCAGACGCTGGTCGTCAGCGCGGCCGGCGCTCGGCCATCCGGGCACGAATGTTCCTCCCCGCAGGACGGGAATCTGGTCGTTCGAAGCACTTGCTCACGAGAATTTCTCCTGCCCGCACCAGTCCCCACACGTACAGGACGTCCATTCTCCTCAAGCGGTTCACTCCGGATTGATTAATAATCAGCCGGTATGACCTGGGAAAATAGGGCCTTCTGGGGCCAGTGAAACCCGTGTGACAAAGCCTTGTCAATGAGAGTGCGGACCGTGACGTCGGACCGCCCGGCGGTGACGCGCAGCGATCTGTGGACCGTACGGAAGGCCGGTTCCGGTGACGCCCGTGTCTCCGGAACACGACAGGACGCCCGGCCCGGCGGGAACCGGGACCGGGCGTCATGGGGAGCGCCGAGGAGGGACGGGTCCCTACTGCCCGCTCCCGCCGCAGTTGGGCGCGCACAGGCGGCGCGAGATGCCTTCGAGGAAGACCTTGCGGATCTCCAGCGCGTTGCGGGGGAAGAACGCCTGGCCCTGCGTCGCCTGGGCGATGGCCCGCATCTGCCGGCGCCCGGCGGCGTCGTCGGCGCCGAGCGCCACGATGATCACGCTGATCGGCTGGGTACGGTCGAACTCGTCGCGCAGCTTCTTCAGGATCTCGCTGTTGGTGATGCCGCCCTCGGGGTCGTCGTTGCCGACGCCGTCGGTGAAGACGAGGATCGTGTTGATCTTGTCGGCCTCGTACTCGGCCTTCATCTTGTCGTAGGCGGCGGCCAGCGTGTCGTTGAGCCCGGTGTCGCCGGTCGCCTTCGCCCTCAGCCGTGACAGGGACCGGGTGATGACCTCCCGGCGCGGCACGCCGTTGAGTTTCTGGCCGATGGGGCCGACCGGCACCGTCTCGCGGTAGTCGACGCCCTGGCCGTTCAGGTTGGTGGAGAAGATCCAGGTGCCGGCCTCGGTCTTGTCCGGGAACAGCTTCAGCCCCTCGATCGCGGTCTGCGCGATGAGCCGCATGCGGTCGCCGGGGGCGCCGACGGCGGGCAGCGCCATCGTGCCCGAGATGTCCAGCAGGGCCAGCAGGCGGCCGCCGAGCTTGAGACGCGACCACGCCTGGGAGAGCCGGGTCACCTGGGCCGCATCGGGCATCTTGATGGCGCGCGGGGTCGCCGGGTCCAGGCCGTTCTCGCGGCCGAGCGCGGCCCCGCCCTTGCCGTCGGGGGTGCGGAAGCCGTGGTCGCGGACGGTCTTGCCGGCGTCCGCGCCGGTCAGCGCGGTGGCGAACTTCTTCGCCGCCTCGCGGGCCGCCTGCTCCTTGGCCGTGACGACGATCGGGTAGTCCAGGCTGATCGTCCCCTCGGCGGGGTAGAGCGCCACGATCGTGCCCGGCTTGGTCTTGTCGTTGTACGCCCACACGCCCTGCTCGGAGACGATGCCGATCGGCGCGCGCGAGGACTGCTTGGTCATGGTGGCGAACATGTTGGCGGGGGTGCTCACGGCGCTCTCGGAGAGCTGCCGCAGCACGCCCACGAGCTGCTCCTCGCCCGTCCCCGAGCCCTTCAGCACGCTCGCGCCCGCGAGGATCGCGCTCAGCCCGGCCGCGTTCACCGTCGGGTCCAGGGGCAGGACGCGGATGTTGCGGCCGATGCCGTCGGGGGTGGCGGCGTTGGCGGCCGACATCAGGCCGCTCCAGCTCGGCTCGCCGAAGGCGCCGCGCAGCTTCTCCACGACGCTCTTGGGCGCCGCGAGCACCACGGGGGAGCGTGCGGCCGAGCCGCTCGGCTCCGGCAGGCCCGCGCCCTTGTGCGAGGCGCGCAGCTTGGAGACCCACAGGCTGGAGTCCGGGATCCACAGGTCGGCGTCGAACTTCCCGCTGGTCGCGCCGGAGCCCGCGATGGCGTTGGTGACGCTCGCGGAGTCGCCGCTCTTCACCGCGACCGTGACGCACCCGTCTCCCTGCGGCGTGGCGGCGCCGTTGTACGCCGCGGCGATCTTGGCGATGGCGGGCTCGATGTCGGGGGAGGCGACGACGTTCAGGGCGACCTTGGCCACGCCGGCCTGGCCGCAGGTCCTGTCCCGGCTCACGATCACGTACGCGGCGACGCCGAGCAGCACCGCGAGCGCGACGGCGCCCGCGAGCGGTACCAGGACCTTGCCCCGGCTCGCCCGGCGGCGGCCCGCGGGCTCGTGATAAGGGTTGTAGCCGCCATCAAGGTCGTCAGTGCGGTGACGTCCGCCCACGTTGTCCTCTTCGGGTATTCGATCTCGTCCGGTTTCGGCGCGCTAGCAGCGACCATATAGCGAGATCCCGTGTAATGCTTACGGAACCCTAGCGTTCAGGACTAAATGGGTAAAACCAACCACATCCTGCCCTGATTACGGTATGTAGCGGCAAGCCGCGACTATCTGGACATAAGGCGATACATCTTGACTTGCCCCGAACGCGATGTAACGTGACCAGTGGATCACGGGAGCGGCGGCCGGGGGACGGCGGCCCGGCAGGGGGGTAGGGCTCGTGTCACCGGCGATCGAAGCCCACAGGGTCACATCGGATCACGCCATGGTCGCCTGGGCGGCCGGCGAGATGGCGCCGCGCGCCGTCGTGCCGGCCCACGGCCGGCCCGACCTGCTGGTCCTGCGCCTGGCCGGCCCCCGCTGCCCCGACGAGGTGCGCAGAGCCCTGCGCGGCTGCGAGTTCGTCCGCGAGGTCGTCGTGTCCGGCCACGTCTGCCGGGCCGTGGCCGATCCCGGCAGCGGGCCGCGCGTGGCCGCCGCCCTGCGCGCCGAGGGCCTGCCGGTGGCCGTGGTGATCCTTCAGTGGGGGCAGGAACGGCCCCGCCAGGCGTTGCCGCCCTCGCGCACCGCGACCGCCGCCAGCGTCAGCGCCACCGCCGGGTCGAACCACCACTACCCGAACGACGTCGCCACCAGACCGGCCGACACCCCGCCCGCCACCACGGCGCACAGTAGGTTCTGGGTGCCCTCGCCCGCGGTCGCCGCCGAGCCCAGCCGGGCGCCGAGCCGCCGCTTGGCGAGCCCGAGCGCCGGCATGCTGACCAGGCTGATCGTCGTGACCACGATGCCGAGCGCGGTCGGCGCGGCGCGCTGACCCGCCGCCAGGTCGTGGCACACGTGCAGGACCAGGTACGGGGCGAGGATCCAGAAGCTCACCGCCACGGCCCTGCGCGCCCGGTGCTCGGCGACGGGGGAGTGTAACCGCGCGCCGGTGAAGCGCCAGACGACGATGAGGCCGGCCAGGGCCTCGGCCAGGGACGACCACGCCCAGCCGATCAGCGCCACCGAGTGCGCCGAGACGCCCGCCGTCAGCCCGAGCGCGCTCTCGGCGCCGAGCCAGGCCAGCGTCACCACGGCGAGCGTGCGCGCCCGGCGCGCGTCGCGCAGCCAGGACGCCGCGGGGGCCGCGAGGCGCGTGCCCGGGTCCGGATCTGGCACCATGGCCCCCGATCATTGAGAAGCCGCCGCATCGACGGTCCGTAGCCTATCGGCTACCGAACGTGCCGGTCGGCGCCCGCGTGAGGCTGTGGACGAGCCGCGGGTCCCGCAAGCGAGGAGAGTCGCCCGTGCCGTTCACCCCGAGCCACGTCGCCGCGGTGATCCCTCTCATCTCCACCGCGCGGGTGCGCAAGGTGCTGGACCCGTGGGCGCTCGGCATCGGCTCCATGGTCCCCGACCTGCCGATGTTCCTGCCCTACCTCGACGCCTACAGCCGCTGGCACTCGCCGCTCGGCGTGGTCACCAACGACGTGCTCGCGACGGCCGTCCTGCTCGCCCTCTTCGCGCTGGTGTTCCGCGACCCGCTCACCGCGCTGCTCCCCGCCCCCGTCGCCGCCCGGGTCGCCGCGCTCCCCGGCCCGGCGTGGCGCGCCCCCCACACGATCGCGCTCGGCGCCGCCGCGGGCGCGGCCACCCACGTGCTCTGGGACTCCTTCACCCACGACTGGGGGGCCGAGTTCTGGGGGTGGAGCTGGATGAGCGCCTCCGTGTTCGGCTGGGTCCCCGGCTACCGGCTGATGCAGTACGCCTGCTCGGCCCTCGGCCTGGCCGCCGTCGCCTGGTGGGTCACGCGGGCGCTGCGCTCGCCTGGAACGATCCCGGCGCCGGTCCCGCCGCGCCTCGCGATGCCCGAGAAGCTGCGCCGGGCAGTGCTCGCCTGCACCGCCGCCGGCGCGTGCTGCACGGCCGCCGTCTGGCCTCTCGTCGACCCCCCGAATCCGGCCTTCGGCTGGGCACACGTCGTCACCAGAACCGGCGTCGGCCTGATCGTCGGCTTCTGCGTCGTCCTGACGACGTACACCCTCCTCTGGCACCTCACCCGATCGGTCCGAGCGCTCCGCCCATGACCCCACCCGCCCGATATCCCGTCGTTACGGGCGGCGGGCTCGGGTAGGGTGGCGGCGTGCATTTGTACTTCCTCTGAGGACGACGATCTCGGCCGCCTGTCCCGCCCCTGATGACCGGGGCCTCTGGGCGCGGCCGAGCGCAGCCATCGTCGTCGCCCATCTCAGTTTCCCGTCTCCACGTGTCGTGCCGAGGCGCGCGGGAGCCTGCTCTCGGAGGAAGCATGTCCAGCCCCCTTTCCCTACCGGCTCGCGCGCGGGCTCACCTCAACGCCACCGATCTCCATCTCGCCCGTGGCGGCCGGCCGGTCCTGACCGGCGTGGACCTGACGGTCTCTCCCGGCGACCGCCTCGGCGTGGTCGGTGAGAACGGCCGCGGGAAGACCACGCTGCTGCAGGTGCTCGCCGGAACCCTCGAACCCGACTCGGGCACGGTGCGCCGAACCGGCTCGATCGGCGTGGCCGACCAGGAGATCCCGATCGCCCTCGACCGTACGGTGGGCGATCTCATCGACGTCGAGCTCGTCCAGGTACGCGCCGTCCTCGCGGCTTTCGAGCAGGCGAGCCTCGCGCTCGTCGAGGAGCGTCCCGGTGCCGAGCAGGCCTACACCACCGCGCTGGAGGCGGCGGACTCCCTCGACGCGTGGGACGCCGACCGCCGCGTCGACCTGTCGCTCGCCGCCCTGGGCGCGGTGCACGACCGCGGCCGCCCGCTGGGCGATCTGTCCGTGGGGCAGCGCTACCGGATCAGGCTGGCCTGCCTGCTCGGCGCCGGGCACGATCTGCTGCTGCTGGACGAGCCCACCAACCACCTCGACGCCGACGGCCTGGACCATCTGACCGCCGAGCTGCGCGCGCATCCCGGCGGAGTGGTGCTGGTCAGCCACGACCGCGCGTTGCTGGCCGACGTCGTCACCACGGTGCTGGACCTCGACCCGACCAGTGACGGGCGTCCCCGTGTCTACGGAGGCGGGTACGCCGGCTACCGGGAAGGCGGACGCGCCGAACGGGAACGCTGGGAGAACACCTACCGAGACCAGCAGAGCGAACGGCAGCGGCTCGCGCAGGACCTGTCCGCGGCGCGGAACCGGCTGTCCAGCGGGTGGCGCCCGGAGAAGGGCACCGGCAAGCACACGCGCGCCACCCGGGCACCGTCGCTGGTCCGTGCGGTGCACCGCCGGCAGGAGGAACTCGAGGCGCACGTCGTCGACGTGCCCGAGCCGCCGGCGCGGTTCCGGTTCCCGCACCTGGAGGCGCCCCAGGGGGTGACGCTCCTGCGGGCCGACGAGGTGACGGTACGCGGCCGGCTCGATACGCCGCGGTCGGTGCACCTGCGTGCCGGTGACCGCCTGGTGATCACCGGTCCCAACGGCTCCGGCAAGTCGAGCCTGCTGTCCGTGCTCGCGGGAACGCTGACGCCTGACAGGGGGAGCGTCCAGCGCAAGCACGGCGCGCGGCTCGGCCTGCTCGCGCAGGAGTCGCCGGTGACGTCGCGACGGCGGGCCCTCGAGGTGTACGACGCCGTCGTCAGCCGGCTCGTCAGCTCAGGCGAGCTCGACGAGAACGCCGTCATCGGGTTCACCCAGCTCGGGCTGCTGCCCTCCGGCGCCGCGCACAAGCCGGTGGCCGAGCTGTCGGTCGGCCAGCAACGGCGGCTCGACCTGGCGATGCTGCTGGCCACCCGGCCACAGGTGATGCTGCTCGACGAGCCGACCAACCACCTGTCGATGACCCTGGTAGAGGAGCTGACACAGGCGCTGGCCACGACTGGGGCGGCCGTCGTGCTGGCCACCCACGACCGGCAACTCCTGCGCGACACGGCGGACTGGCCCCGGCTCGGCCTCTGAGACGGTCTCGCGCAACCCGACGGGGGCGGATGATCGGGCGCACCGAGCCGGCTCACCGGCTCGGTGTGGCCCCGCCCGACCAGGGCCCGTGCGCGCGGCTTGCGGGATTCCGGTGGGTCATACGCTTGTCGCATGCCTGAGCTCATCGAGGTGGAGGACCCTGAGGATCCTCGGTTGCGGGACTATGTGCGGTTGCGGGACGTCGAGCTGCGGAAGAGTCTGGAGGGCGGCCGGGGACTGTTCATCGCCGAGGGGGAGAAGGTCATACGGCGGGCCGTCGCCACCGGGTATCCGGTCAGGTCGGTGCTCACCACTCCTCGCTGGCTCCCCGGGCTCGCGGACGTTCTCGGTGGCGCGCGCGTCTACCTCGTCTCCGATGAGGTGATGGCGGGCATCGCGGGGTTCGCCGTTCACCGCGGCGCCCTCGCGTCCATGGGCCGGGTCGAGCTTCCCACGGTGAAGGCGCTGCTCACAGCAGAGCGCGCGGGCGGCGCGCGGGACGTGGCGGAGGGTTCGGGCCATGGGGCCTTCGCCGGGACACCTCGGCGGGTTCTGGTGCTGGAGGATCTGGTCGATCACGGCAACGTCGGCGCGATCTTCCGGTGTGCCGCCGCGCTCGGGGTCGAGGCGGTGATCCTGTCGCCCCGGTGCGCCGACCCGCTGTACCGCAGGTCGGTGAAGGTGTCCATGGGCGCGGTGTTCGCCGTCCCGTACGCGCGCATGACGAACTGGCACGCCGGGCTGGACGAACTGCGCGAGCTGGGGTTCCGTACGCTGGCGCTCACCCCCGACCAGACCGCGACGCCGATCGACGAGGCGGTCATGGGCCCCCGCGTGGCCCTGCTCCTCGGCTCGGAGGGCGACGGCCTGTCGTCCCGCTGGCTGCGCGAGGCCGACGAGGCCGTCCGCATCCCGATGAGCCCCCAGGCGATGAGCCTCGGCGTCGACTCCCTGAACGTGGTCGCCGCCGCCGCCATCGCCTGCCACGGCCTCATGCGCGGCGCCCCGGCCGGCGGCTGACGCCGGACGAGTCCCCGGCCGGCCGGACGAACGCTAGGCGGCCGCCGCGGCGGCGGTGGCCGCGTCGAGGAGGGAGCGGGCGGTGCGGTAGCGGGCGGCGTCGGTGCGCTCGCCGAGGATCACGCCGATGTAGGTGCGGCCGTCCCGGGCCGCGGCGAACATCAGGCAGTAGCCCGCCGGGCGGGTGTAGCCGGTCTTCAGCCCCTGGGCGTCGTCGGGCAGCAGCCTGTTGGTGTTCTTCCACACGTGGCCGCGGTGCAGCGGCGTCTTGGCCACCGCGTGCCGTTTCGTACCGGCCACCTGCGCCACGATCGGGTCGGCGAGGACGGTTTTGGCCAGCGTGACCTGGTCGAACGCGGTCGAATGGTCACCGCCGGGCTGCGGCATGCCGTCGGGGTTGGTGTAGAAGGTGTCCCGCATGCCGAGCGAGCGCGCGGCGGCGTTCATCTTGCCCACGAACCGCCGCACGCCGGGCCCGTACGTGCGGGCCAGCGCGCCCGCGGCGTCCGCGCCCGAGGGCAGCAGCAGCGCGTACAGCAGGTCGCGCACGGACAGCCGCTCGCCGGCCTTCAGGCCGGCGCGCGCGGCGCCGTTCGCGGCGGCGTGCCGCACGTCGGCCTTGGTGATGGTCACCACCGCGTCCAGGGAGGCGGACCTGCGCACGACGTACGCCGTCATGATCTTGGTGAGGCTCGCCACGGGGACACGCCGGGTCTCCCGCCGCGCGAACTGCGGAGTCCCGGTCGCCGCGTCGATCAGGTAGACCTCCTTGGCGGTGACGCGCGGGGCGGTGGTGCGGGCGTGGGCCGGGCCGGCCAGGCCCGCCACGGCCAGCAGCGCGGCCATGACGGCGACGGTCAGCATGCGCATCCGCATATGATCGCACGGCCACTCCGGCGATTCGCCCTTCGACGCGGCATCCGTCCCTGTTCTGGGAGTTTCCGGCCCTACTGCGCACTGCAAGTAGACGGCAAGTAGGGAGCAACCATCTAGGCGTACACCTTTGAATGAGCGAAAGGGGAGGATCATGAGGACGCGGAGGGGCCTGGCCCCGGGGCTGGTGCCGATCGTGGTGAGTGGCACGGCCACCGTGTTCAAACTGATCGTCGCCTGCCTGACCGTCGCCGGCGCCTACTTCGGCGCGGTGGCGATGGGCCCTGACCAGGGCACGGCGGAGGGAACGGCCGCGGGCCGGCCCGCCATCAGGACCGTCACCCTCTCCGCGCGCGCCCTGCCCGCCGAGGACGCCCGCGTCCCCCGGCCGGGCACCGTCGCCGCGGCCCTCGCCGACGCCGGGCCGTCCTGCCGCCGCGTCTACCACGTCCAGAGCGTGATCGACCCCGCCGGCGAGCCGATCGTCTACGAGTGGCGCCTGGCCCGCTGGAGCGCCTCCGCCCACGCCTGGCGGACCTACCTCGTCTCCGCGACCGCCGGGTTCATGGGCGGGCAGCGCACGGTCGAGTGGTACCCGCGCGTCGTCGGCAACCCCGGCTGGTACCGGGCCGAGCTGTCGATCAGGGGCGAGGCGGACGCCGGCCCGCGCCGGACGGTGACCGGCGAGAGGTTCCAGATCAGCTGCTGACCGGGTTCCCCGGGTCCAGCGCCTTGCGCGCCGCGGCCACCCACCGGGGGACGCGCACCCGCTCGGCCACCGCGAGCGCCTTGCGGTAGTGCCGCTCGGCCTCGGCGGGCTGCCCGATGCGCACCGCCAGGTCGCCCAGCGTCTGGGCCACCGGCCACAGGGCCACGACCCCGGTGCCCGCTCCGGCGATCCGGTCGGAGAACGGCCCGAGCGTGGAGTAGGCGTCCTGCATCCGGTCGCGGTCGCCGAGCAGCATGCCCGCCAGCGCCCGCCACGTCATGGCCAGCTCGTACAGGAAGTCGGGACGCACGGGCGTCCGCGTCGCGGCCACCGCGCGGGCGTCCTTCAGGTGGCCCGCCGAGGCGAGCGCGACGGCGTAGGCGTCCAGGGTCCACTTGGCGCCGCGCCGGTGCGCCTCCTCCAGCGGCTCCACCATGTCCTCGGCCTTGCCGTCGACCAGGTGCAGGCAGAACGCGGTGATCAGCGGCAGGTCCTGGCGGCCCTCCAGCATGCCGGCCCGCGCCGTGAGGCTGGCCGCCCTGCGGTAGGCGCGCTCGGCCCCGGCGTAGTCGCCGGTGATCATCATGCGCATGCCCGCGTACCAGGCCCCGACGGCCGGGGGCGCGGGCAGGTCGTACCGCTTGGCCAGCCGCTCGGCCGCGCCGACCTGCGCGTCCGCCTCGGCGAAGTCGCCGCGCGCCGCCGCGCACTCCATCAGCACCAGGTGGGCCAGCGCCTGCACCGCGATCTGCCCGGAGGCCGCGCCGACCTCCAGCAGCTCGCGGCCGATGGCCTCGCGCTCGTCGACGACCGTGATGACGTACGACTGGCGCAGCCGCCCGCTCAGCGCGACGGCCAGCAGCGCCGGGTCGCCGCTCTGCCGGGCCAGTTCCTCGGCCTCCAGGGACGCCTCGTACCCGCGGCCGGTCGCCGAGCCCTCCAGCTCCAGCGCCAGCGTGGCCAGCAGGCTCGCCCGCAGGGACTGCTCGCCGGGCGGCAGCTCGATCAGCGCGCGCTCGGTGACGTCGACGATCTCCCACGCCGTGCGGGTCAGGTCGCGGGCGATGCCCTTGTGCGGCACGGCCACCGAGGCGGCGATCCGCGCGGTCAGCTCCAGGTCGCCGAGCGGCAGCGCCGCGTCCATCGCCTCGCGGCGCCGCGCGCGTGCGGCCGTCATGTCCCCGGCCAGCGCCAGCGCCTTGATCAGCCGGAGCTGCAGCAGCAGGCGCTCCTTGGACGGCGGCCCGCCCGGGCGGGCGCGGTCGAAGGCGGCGATGGCCCGCTCCCACAGCGTCGCCGCCTCGCGGTGGGCGAACCGGCGCTCGGCCTGCTCGGCGGCCAGGCCCGCGTAGTGGACGGCCTTCGCGGCGGTCTCGGCGGTGCCCGCGGCGTCGTAGTGGTGGGCCAGCGCGGCGACGTCGGACGGCGAGCGGCTCTCGATCACCGAGGCGACCGCGGCGTGCAGGCGCGACCTGCGCAGCCGGGAGGCGTCCGAGTACAGGGTGTCGCGGACCAGGTCGTGGTCGAAGCGCAGCATGCCGGGGCCCGGCTCGGTGACCAGCCCGGCCAGCAGGGCGGCCTCGACCGCGTCGACCACGGCCTCCTCGTCGCCGGAGACGTCCACCAGCACGTCGATGTCGACGTCCCTGCCGATCACCGCCGCCTGCAACAGGATCTGCTGGGCCGTCACCGGCAGCCGGGTGATACGGCGGCGCAGCACGTCCCGCACGCCGGAGGGCACCTCGGAGATCACCTCGGCCGCGGTGGCCCGGCCGCCGCCGCCCTCGGAGTCCAGCAGGCGGACGGTCTCGCGGACGAAGAACGGGTTGCCGCCCGTGCGCTCGACGATCGTGCCGACGGCGTCCTCGTCCACCTCGCGCACGCAGGTGGCGCGGACCAGCTCGGCCACGGCGTCCCCGTCCAGCCCTTCCAGGCCGACCCGGACGGGCCCGAGCCGGGCGAGCGCCGCGAGCACGTCGGACTGCTGGTCGTTCAGCTCGCCGTCGCGGCAGGTCACCACGAGCAGCACGCGGCTGGCCGCCAGCAGGCTGGGCAGGGCGCGCAGCAGCGCGATCGTCTGGTCGTCCGCCCAGTGCAGGTCCTCAAGGACGATCAGCACGGGGGCCTCGCGGGCGATGGCCGCGATGTAGCCGCCGACCGCGCGGTGCAGGCGGAAACCGCCGGACGCCTGGTCGTCGTCGTCGCCGGGCGCGGCGTCGTCCAGCAGCGGCGCGAGCAGCGTGCCGTACTCGCCGGTGCCGCGCGCGGCGACCAGCGTGCGCAGGACCTCCACCCACGCCCAGCCGGGGGGCGTGGCGCTGCTGTCGGGGCAGCCGCCCGAGGCGGTGATCCACCGCTGGGCGCCGAGCGTGAGCCCGAGCTGGCGCACCAGCGTCGTCTTGCCCGCGCCGGGGTCGCCGCTGACCACGGCGGCGGTGAACCGCCCGGCCATGGCGTGCGGGGCCGCGCCGGTGAGCCGGTCCAGCTCGGCGTCCCGGCCGACGAACGGCTCGGCCGCCAGGGGCGGCAGGTCGCCGGTCGGGCTCTCCGGGCGCGGCGGCCAGGTGCCGGCCGGCTCGGCGAAGCGCGGGCGCTGGGGGAGGACCAGCTCCAGGGACGGATCCTGGGAGAGGATGTCCGACTCCATCTTGCGCAGCGCGGGACCGGGGTCGATGCCGAGCTCGTCGGCCAGCGTCGTGCGGGCACGGCGCAGCGCCGCCAGCGCGTCGCCCTGCCGGCCGCAGCGGTACAGGCCGAGGGCGAGCAGCCGCCAGCCCTCCTCGCGCAGGGGGTGCTCGGTGGTCAGCGCCTCCAGGTCGGGGACGGTCTCGGCGTGCAGGCCGAGGCGCAGCCCGGCGTCGGCGTGCCGCTCGCGGGCGACGAGCCGCAGCTCCGCCAGCCTGCTGACCTCCGCCTCCGCCCAGTGGTGCTCGGCGAAGTCGGCGTAGGGCGTGCCGCGCCACAGGCCGAGCGAGGTCTCCAGGCTCGCGCGGGCCGGCTCCGGGTCGTCGTTGTCGAGGTACTTGCCCGCCGCGCGGACCATGCCCTCGAAGCTCAGCGCGTCGACCTGGTCGGGCGTGGTGCGCAGGGCGTACCCGGACGCGACGGTGACCAGCAGGCGGTTGGGCCCGCCGCGCGGGCGTCCCGGCTCCAGGACGCGGCGCAGCCGGGAGATGTAGACCTGGAGCCCGGACTGCGCGCCTTTGGCCCCTTCGTCGGTCCACAGGTCGAACAGCAGCGTGTCGACGGGCACGACCTGGCCACGGGCGACGAGCAACCGGGCGAGGACGGCACGCTGGCGCAGCCCGCCGAGGTCGACCTCGCGCTCGTCGTCGTACGCCTCGACCGGGCCGAGCACGCGGAACGTCACCATCTCAGCCACGCCGTCAGCCACGTCAGCACCCTGCCAGTCATGTCAGCCGCAACGCTATGCGCGCCCGTGAAGCACGCACAAGCCGTTCGCCAAGGCCCGCCCTTCTCCTGGTATCCGCCCGTTATAGAGCGCTACGGTGCGATCACCCGGAAATGAGGCTACAGGTTCCCGCGCGGCCGGAGCGCACCGAGCGGGTCAGGCGCGGGTCGCGGGCTCCGGTGAGCGCCGGTCGCGGTCCTTGGCGTCGCGCCTGCGCAGCAGCGACCAGCCCCCGAGGGCGAGGCCGCCCCAGGGGATCTCGATCGTGTAGGTCCAGAAGCCGAACAGGATGGCCGCGGCGAGCGCCGAGCCCGACGGCTCGCCGAAGGCGATCAGCAGCGAGGCCGTGCCGCCCTCCATGATGCCCGCGCCGCTCGGGGTGATCAGCGCGCTGGTCAGCACCCGGCTCACCGCGAACACCGCGACGGTCTCCGCCGGGCCGGGGTAGGCGCCGGTGGCGACCAGGCAGGCCGTCATGATCAGGCACTGGAACCCCAGGAAGCCGACCATGCCGAGCGACAGCCCGAGCGAGCCCTTGCGGACGATCTCGGCGGTGTCGGTGCGCAGGCGCTGGATCGCGCCGGACGCGGCGTGCTCGGCGGGGCGGATCCTGCGGGGCAGCGCCCCGAGCACCCGGTCGAGGACGCGGCCGAGCACGGCCGCCGCCCGCTCCCAGTACAGGGCCGAGGCCATCACGGCCACCAGGATCAGGATCGAGACCGCCCCGCCCCAGGCGGCGCTGACGACGCGCTCGTCGGGGATGCGCCCGGCGACGAGCAGGGCGATGATGCCGATCGCGGGCAGGATGAACCGGAACAGCGTGTTCCACACGCCGGTGACCACGGCGTACACCACGACGGGCCGGGTGGCGAACCCCCAGCCCTTGGTCATGCCGAAGGTCAGCGCGAGGCCCGCGGCCCCGCCGAACGGCAGCAGGTTGCTGACCGCGCTGCCCGCGGCGTTCAGCGTCAGCGCCTGCAGGTGGGTCAGGCCCGGCAGCGCGGAGGTCATCACGAACGTGTAGGCGTACAGGCTGGCCAGCCACAGCACGGTCATCAGCAGGACCATCGGAACGCTCATGGCGGCGAACTGCGCGCCGATCTCGCCCCAGCTCACGGTCGCGCCGGTGAGGCCGTGGACGATCTGCGGCAGGAACACCACGAGCAGGACCGCCAGGGCCAGCGAGGCCGTCGACAGGCCCGCCTTGACCCATTTGCCGCTCATCAGGGTGCTCCCATCAATGTGCCGTGATCTGTGCCGTGATCTATGTCGGGATCTGTGCCGGGATCTGCACGCGTCCCCGCCCGGTGACCCCGCCCCAGCGGGGGGCCCTCGCAACGAGGCTACCCGCGGCCTCCGGGCGGCGACGCGCTCTCCAGTCTGGGGCGGCCCGCCCGGCCCGGTCTCATCCTTGAGGACGAACTCGCCCCGGCCCGGTCTCCTCCGGTGGCAGGTCGTCGAAGGGGTGGGTGCGGCGGCTGCCCGGCGGCAGCTCCCGGCGGACGTACCACTCGGTGCCGAACACCAGGCGGTACAGCGGGCCGGGGAATTTCAGCATGACGCCGAGCGTGCGCGCGCCGTCCCCGCCGGAGGCCTGGCTGGTGTGCGCGGCCATGCTGGCGCGCTTGGCCTTGGCGTACCTGCGGACGTTCACCCGGTGGGTGATCACCTCGCCGGGGGAGTAGGCCCGCTCGAACGAGCGAACGTCGAACTCGGGCGGGAAGCGGTAGAACCGCTGGGCCAGCCGCAGCGCCCTGAGCAGCGGGTCGCGGTTGACGGTGGCCTCCAGCAGGATCGGGGTGCCCGCGATGTCCGCCGCGCGCTGCCCGACCCGGTAGACCTGCACGTGGTCGGGGTGCCCGTACCCGCCCGCCGGGTCGTAGATCGTCAGCAGGTCGGCGTTCTCCTCCTTGAGCACGGCGGCCACGCGCTGGGCGGCGTCCTCGATGTCGGCGTCGATGAAGGCGTTCGGCGGGCGGTCGTCGCCCACGCCCGCGTTCTCGTCGACGCCCCGGTCGCGCAGGGAGGTGGTGTCCAGGCCGGAGTCGCCGTACCCGAGCAGCACCACGCGCGCCACGCCGAGCACGGCCGCCGAGGCGTACAGCTCGCCGGTGCGGGCCTCCGCGAGCGCCTCGCCGTGGGGCAGCTCGGCCAGGCCGCGCTCGCCGGCGGTCGCCACGATCAGGACGACCCGATGGCCCTCGGCCGCCAGCATCGCCATGGTCCCGGCCGTCAGAAGAGCCTCGTCGTCGGGGTGCGCGTGGAAGAAGACCGCGGTACGTGCCACGCCGCCATGATTCCACGGCCCCGCCGCCCGCGTGCGAGCCGCCTCCCCGTTGACCGGCCGCGAGACCCTCCCGGGCGCCCTCGGGACCGGCCGGTGCGGGACCCCCGCGCGCCGGGGCGCGTTTGAAGCGGCCTGCGGGCTCTGCGAGGCTGGCCCGGTGCGGATCCTTCACGTCAGCGACTGTTACCTGCCGCGGCTCGGGGGCATCGAGGTGCAGGTGGCCGACCTGGTACGGGCACAGGCCGCCGCCGGCCACGAGGTCGAGGTCGCGACCGCGACCCCCGGCGAGCCGCTCCCCGGCGTGCACCGCGTGGTCGCCCCCATGCCGTTCGGCCTGCCCGTCCACCCGCGGGGCACGCGCCACCTGCTGCGCCTCATGGCCGCCCGCCGCCCGGACGTCGTGCACGTCCACACCGGCGCGGTCTCGCCGTTCGCGTGGATGGGCGTGCGGGCGGCCGTGCGGGCGCGGCTGCCCGTCGTGGTGACCGTGCACAGCATGTGGGATCCGGTGACGCGCGCCCTCTACCAGGGGCTGGACGCGATCTGGGGGTGGAGCCGCTGGCGGGTGGTCTCCACGGCGGTGAGCAACGCCGCCGCCCGCCCGATCCGCGCGGTGGTGGGCGGGCGGGTGCCGGTGGCGGTCGTCTCCAACGGGCTGGACGTCTCCGCCTGGCGGCCCCAGGGCGACCCGCCGCCCCGCGAGCACGAGGGCGTGCACGTCGTCGCCGTGGGCCGGCTGGCGCCGCGCAAGCAGCCCGTCCGCCTGCTCAAGCTCCTGCTGCGGGCGCGCCGCCTGGTGCCGAGGGACGTCCCGATGCGGGCCACGCTCGTGGGCGACGGCCCGGCGCGGGGCTCGATGGAGCGGTACGTCCGCGCCCACGGCATGGGGGACTGGGTGTCGCTGCCGGGCCGGTACTCGCGCGAGCAGATCCGCGCGCTGCTGGCCTCGGCGGACGTGTTCGTCGCGCCCGCGCCCCGCGAGTCGTTCGGCATCGCCGCGCTGGAGGCGCGGGCCGCCGGCGTTCCTGTTGTGGCCAGGGCGCAGAGCGGCGTCGCCGACTTCGTCCGGCCCGGCAAGGAGGGGTTACTCGGGCGCAGCTTCGACGAGCTGGTGCGCTCGGTGGCGCTGCTGGCCCGCGACGGCGGCCTGCGCGCGTCGATCGCGCTGCACAACCGGGAGACCGAGCTGACGCGCTGCCTCTGGCCGTCGGTCCTGGAAGGCTTCGAACAGGCCTACGCGCTGGCGGCGCGGCGGCGCGACGCGGCCGGGCGGGGCCGATGACGGTCCGCGGCGGCGCGGACACCCGCTCGTGCGGACGACCGGAAACCGGCGGCCGCCCCGGGTGGGATCGGGAAAGGCCGGTGACCGGGGAAAGGGATTAGAAGGGGAGCACGCGGCCGGACGGGCTGCGGAGGTCCAGCGGGGCGGGGAGTCGTGGGGGCCGGGGCCGGGGCGTGGTGAGAATCCGCTTCATGTCCATCTCCTTCGGTACGGGCTCAACACTTCCCTCGTCACTCGTCGGCGGACAGGTCCTTTTCCTCGCTGCGGAATTCCACGACCGGGAGGTTCGTGGACCCGACCTCACCTCCTCTTTACCCTTTCCAGGGCCGCCGCAGACGCTTTCCACCCTAGTTTCTTCGACCGTCATTTGCTGCGGAACCCCTAGCCGTCCCCTGTCACCGTGTCGTGGCCCGGCGGCGACCCGGCCCGCTGACCTCGGATATCGCCGGCGTAAAAACCCCGTGTTTCCAATCGGGTTCTGAATTGCCGCGGCCGTGCGCCCCGCCGGCCCGTCCCCGGGAGCCGCACGGCGCGGCGCGGCGAAACCGCGGGGAATCACCCGCCCGCGCGAGCCGCTTCGTTTCCCCGGCGCGTCCCGTCCGAAACCTCGGCGCCGCGCGCGAAAGCGAATCGAAATACATCCGTCACATTCGGATGGGTTCGGGACCGCATATCGGGTGTTTAAGATTCACTCACCCAACCTCCAGGAGGTCCGGTGGCGGCGCGGCAGGCGGGCCCGGACCGGCCCGGGGCACGGCAGGCGGGACGAACGGGGCCCTGGGCCGAGTTCGGCGCGCGGATGCGCGGGTGGCGGGGCCGCGCCGGGTTCACCCAGGCCCAGGTGGGGGCGCTGGTCGGCTACGACCACAGCGCCATCAGCAAGCTGGAGAGCGGCGCCAGGCAACCGTCCGACCGGCTGGCCCGCCGCCTGGACGAGGTGCTCGGAGCCGGCGGCGCGCTGCTCGCCGCCTACCGTGCCGTGACCGCCGAGCGGGGACGTCAGGACGGCACGGGACGCGCGGACCCCCTGCCCGGCGGCGCCCCCGGGCCGCTCGTGCCGGACGGCCTCGTGCTGCCGTCCCTGCTGCCCAGCTACGGCATCGCCTGCCCGCTGCACCCGGCGGCCCGCTGCGAGGTCCCCCCGCCCACCGAGGCCCTTAGCCCCGGCGCCCCGGACGGCGGGGCCGCCGGCGCCGACACCGTCCACCTGCTGTGCGCGCTGCTGGCGGCCTGCTGGCGCGCGGGCGACGAGCGGCCGGCCGGCGGGACGGCGGCGGCCGTGGAGCGGGCCCTGCACCTGATCGCCGGCTGGACCGGGGAGGCCACCGGACGGACGCGCCAGGCCCTGGTACGGCTCGCCGGGGCGTACGCGCTGCTGGCGGGGGAGCTGCGCGCGTCCCGCGGCCAGAACGGCATGGCCATGGCCTGGCTGCACAAATGCCGGTACTGGGCGGCGATGTCCGACGACGCGGCCGCCCACGTCGCGGCGCTGTGCGACATGGCGACCATCGCCCGGCTCGAACACGACGCGCCGTCCGCGATCACCTACGCGGGCGCCGTGCGGGAGGCGTACCCCGGGCGCCGCTGGGCGGCCGTCATGGCCGGCCTGTGCGAGGCCAGGGCCCACGCGCTCATCGGGGACGCCCGCGAATGCCGCCGCGGCCTCGACGGCGCGCGCGACCTCCTCCACGGGGTCGGCGCGCGCGACCTCGCCGAGGCGCCGTGGCTGGCGGAGGCGTCCGGCCAGGTGTACGTGGAGTCGGCCGCCGCCGGGGCCCTGCGCGACCTGGCCGCGATGACGGCCGACCGGTCGCTCGCCCGCCTGGCGATCGACGCGGCCGGCCGGTCGCTGGCGTGTCTGGGGCCCGGCCGGCGCGCGGCGCGGGTGCTGTTCACCCTGCGCCTGGCCGACGGCCACGCCTGCGCCGGTGACCTGGACGCCGCCGTCGCCATCGCCGAACCCCTCCTCGCCGAGCTGCCCGCGCTTCCCACCCCGCTGATCGGACAGGAGCTGTACGGGCTGCGCGGTCGTCTCGTCGCGCGCTGGGGCAACCGGCCCGGCACGCGCGATTTCGCCGTCCACCTCGGCGCCGCCTGGCAGGGCCCTCTGTAGGCGTCCGCGACCCTCCGGGGGCGTCCGCGGCCCTGCGCGCACCCTCTGGCGCGGACCTCCGCAGGTCCTCCGAGCCACTTGACAGGTCCTTGCCGCTTCGCCTCATCCCGGTCACCCGTTGTGGAGGGCGCCGCCACGTCCGGTGACGTCCGGACCCCTGGCTTGACGGCCGTTTGCGGCCTGCCGCGCGCCCATTGAACCCCGCCGCGGCCGCTGGGACGGTTCACCTCGCACCACCCGCGGCCCGGACCGTCCCCCAGGCCGCGGCCACCCCCCGTATCGCGACAGCGAGGACGCATGAGAGGTCTACTCAGGACGCTGACCCTGGTCGGCGTCGCATCGATCATGGCCGCCACCCCGGTGGCCACCCTGCCGGCCTGGGCCGGCCCCACCCCACGCCCGTCGTCTCCGCAGGCCGTCAAGGAGCGCGCCGACCAGGCCGTCGAGGGGCACCGCGCCGCGATCCGTGGCGCCGAACCCGACGAGTACGAGGTGTTCCGGGTGAAAGTCGACCCGGGCGGCGCCGCGCACGTCCGCTACAACCGGACATACCGGGGCCTGCGGGTGCGCGGGGGCGACTTCGTCGTCCACCTCAAGCCGGACGGCGGCTTCGCCGACGCCTCCGTCGGCCTCACCGCGCCGCTGAACGTCGGCACCTGGCCCGCCGTCCCGGCCGCGACCGCGGCCCAGCGGGCCAAGGAGCGGTTCGCCGGCCGGATCACCCAGGTCGGCACGCCCGAGCTGTTCGTGGACGCCTCTTCCGGGCAGGGCCGCCTGGCCTGGGACGTCCTGGTCAGCGGCTGGGCGAAGGACGGGCAGACGCCCTCCCGGCTGCACGTGACCGTCGACGCCGCCACCGGAGCCGTCATCGACTCCTCCGACGAGATCAAGATGGCGAGCGAAGTGGAGGGGACCGGCAACTCGCTGTACTCGGGCACCGTCAAGATCTCCACGACGCAGTCCGGCTCCTCCTACAGCATGGTGGACCCCGACCACGGCAACGGCCGTACCTGCGACATGAACAACGCGACGAGCGGCGCCTGCACGACGTTCACCGACGCCGACGACACCTGGGGCACCGGCACGAACGCCAGCCGCCAGTCGGCCGCCGTGGACGCGCACTACGGCGCCGCCGAGACCTTCGAGTACTTCAAGCGGGTCCACGCCCGCGACGGCGTCTTCGGCGACGGCCGGGGAGTGCCGAGCCGGGTGCACTACGGCGACAACTACGTCAACGCCTTCTGGGACGGCGCCCAGATGACCTACGGCGACGGCTCCGGCAACGGCAGGCCGCTGGTCGCCCTGGACGTGGCCGGGCACGAGATGAGCCACGGCGTGACCGAGAACTCGGTGCCGGGCGGGCTGACGTACTCGGGCGAGTCCGGCGGCCTCAACGAGGCGACCAGCGACATCTTCGGCAGCATGATGGAGTTCCACTCCGGCTCGGCCGCCGACCCGGGTGACTACGACATCGGCGAGAAGATCAACATCAGCGGCAACGGCCGTCCGCTGCGCTACATGTACAACCCGGGCCTCGACGGCCGGTCGCACGGCTGCTGGTCGTCGAGCACCCAGAGCGTGGACGTCCACTACTCCTCAGGCGTCGGCAACCACTTCTACTTCGACCTGGCCGAGGGCACCGGCGCCACGCCGTACGGCACCTCGCCGGTGTGCGGCTCGGCCGCCGCGGTGACCGGCATCGGCCGGGCGAAGGCCGAGAAGATCTGGTACCGCGCGCTGGACACCTACTTCACCTCCAGCACCCGCTACGTCAGCTCCTCCAACCCGGCCAACACCGCGCGCGCCTACACCCTGCGCGCCGCCACCGACCTGTTCGGCTCCTGCTCCACCGAGTACCGCACGGTCCAGGCCGCCTGGACGGCGGTCAACGTCGCGGGCAACGACGCGCCCTGCCCGGCCGGGGACGACTTCTCCCTCGCCGTCTCGCCGTCCTCCGGCTCGGTGGACCCGGGCGGCGCGCTGGAGGCCACGGTGAGCACCGCGGTCACCGGCGGCTCCGCGCAGGCCGTCCGCCTGTCGGCGGGGACGCCGCCGCCCGGGGTGACCATCGCGTTCGACCCTGACCAGGTCACCGCGGGCGGCTCCGCCAAGCTGACCCTCACCACCTCGGCCACCACCCCGGCCGGGACCTACGCCGTGACCGTGACCGGCGCCGGCACGGGCGCCACCCGTTCGGCCACGTACGCGCTCCGGGTGAACGGCTCGGGCGGGGACGGGGCGCCGGACATCCCGCTGGCCGCCGTCAAGGGACACCTGGCGCAGTTGCAGTCGATCGCGAGCGCCAACGGCGGCAACCGCGCCCATGGCCGGCCCGGCTTCCGCGCCTCGATCGACTACGTGAAGGGCAAGCTGGACGCGGCCGGGTACACCACCGCGCTGCAGTCCTTCACCTATGGCGGGGCCACCGGCTACAACCTCGTCGCGGACTGGCCCGGCGGCGACCCGGCCGACGTGCTCATGGTGGGCGCCCACCTGGACAGCGTCACCGCGGGTCCCGGCATCAACGACAACGGGTCCGGCTCGGCGGCGATTCTCGAGACGGCTCTGGAGGTGTCGCGCTCCGCGCTCACCCCGCAGAAGCACCTGCGCTTCGCCTGGTGGGGGGCCGAGGAACTGGGGCTGGTCGGCGCCAACCACTACGTGACCAACCTCCCCGCCGCCGAGCGGTCGAAGATCAAGGCGTACTACAACTTCGACATGGTCGGCTCGCCCAACCCCGGCTACTTCATCTACGACGGCGACAACTCCGACGGCACCGGCTCCGGCCCCGGCCCGGCGGGCTCCGACCGGCTGGAGCGGGTCCTGCAGGACTACTTCACCTCGATCAACGTGCCCACGCGGGGCACCGACTTCGACGGGCGCAGCGACTACGGCCCGTTCATCCGCTACGGCATCGCCTCCGGCGGCACGTTCACCGGCGCCGAGGGCGTCAAGAGCGCCGCTCAGGCCCAGCTCTGGGGCGGCACGGCCGGCGTCGCCTTCGACCGCTGCTACCACAGCGCCTGCGACACGACCAGCAACATCAGCGACGCCGCGCTCGACCGCAACAGCGACGCCATCGCCTACGCGGTGTGGACGGTCGGCGGCGCGGGGCGGCAGCCGGGCGACGACTTCTCGATGGCGGTGCAGCCCGCGTCGGGCTCGGTGGACCCGGGCGGTTCGCTGAACGCGACCGTGTCGACGGCGATCACCCGTGGCGCGGCCCAGCGGATCACGCTGTCGGCCTCCGGCCTGCCCTCCGGGGCGAGCGCGG
This sequence comes from Sphaerisporangium krabiense, assembly GCF_014200435.1. Classification (NCBI taxonomy): domain Bacteria; kingdom Bacillati; phylum Actinomycetota; class Actinomycetes; order Streptosporangiales; family Streptosporangiaceae; genus Sphaerisporangium; species Sphaerisporangium krabiense. The sequence continues at coordinate 4,495,186 of NZ_JACHBR010000001.1, forward strand.
CCTTCACCCCGCAGGTGGTCGACGCGGGCGCCTCCTCGGCGATGGCCGTCACCACCTCGGCCACCACCCCGCCGGGCACCTACACCATCACGATCACCGGCACCGGAACCGGCGCCACCCGTACGGCGACCTACACACTGACGGTCAACGGCGCCCCCGGCGCCTGCCCCGGCTACGAGAACACCAAGACCGGCACGCTGAGCAGCGGCCAGAGCTTCTACCAGAACGTGTCGGCCACCGCGACCGGTACCTTCCGGGCGTGCCTGACCGGACCGTCCGGGTCCGACTACGACCTGTACCTGCAGAAGCTGAGCGGCTCGGTGTGGACGGTGGTGGCCCAGAGCACCTCACCGGGCGCCGATGAGTCCCTGACCTACACCGGCGCCCCCGGCACCTACCGCTACCGGGTCCACTCCTACAGCGGTACGGGCGCCTACACCTTCGGTTACGACGTCCCGTAACAGCCCCTGATCACCGGCTCCGGGCCGGGGCCCAAGGACGTGTCCCGGCCCGGAGCCGGCACCATCCATCGGAAAGGAGATGAACCGACCGTGGGACTCACCAGAGCCCTGCTCGCCGGCCTTCTGCTGGCCGGCGCCGCTCTGTCCGGGGCGTCACCGGCCGGGGCGTCCGCCGAGACCTCCTATCTCGTGGTGCTGAAGAAGGACGGTCGTGCGTTCGACGGCGATCGCGCCGCCTCGCTGGGGGGCCGGTACGGCGCGCGCGTCGGCCGTGTCTACGAGCACGCGCTGCGCGGCTTCGAGGCGCGCATGACCAAGGACGCCGCGCGCAGGCTCGCCGCCGACCCGGCGGTCGCTTATGTGGAGCCCGACCGCGTCGTCACCATCGCGAGCCCGGCCCCTTCCTGGGGCCTGGACCGTATCGACCAGCGGGCGCTCCCGCTGGACGGCGAGTACCGCTATCCGGGGCTGGCGTCACCGGTGCGGATCTACATCCTCGACACCGGTATCCGCTTCAGCCACCGGGATTTCGGTGGTCGTGCCGTGTCCGGGCCCGACTTCGTGGACTCCGACAACGACTCCGGCGACTGCCAGGGGCATGGGACCTTCGTGGCCGGCGTGGCGGGCGGCACCGCGTACGGCGTGGCGAAGAACGCCTCGCTGGTGGGCGTCCGGGTGATGAACTGCTACGGCTCCGGGCGGTGGGCCAACGTGATCGCGGCGCTGGACTGGGTGGTGGGCGACCACCGGCCGGGCGTGCCCGCGGTGCTGAACCTGAGCCTGTCCAGCGGGAAAGTGCAGGCCGCCAACGACGCGGTGGCGGCGGCCGTCGCCGACGGCGTGGTCGTCGCCGCGGCGGCGGGGAACGACAACGGCCAGGACGCCTGCCTCCGTTCGCCCGCGAGCACGCCCGAGGCGATAAGCGTCGGCGCCACCCAGCGGGACGACTCCCGGTCGGGGTTCTCCAACATCGGCCCCTGCCTGGACGTCTTCGCCCCCGGCGGCGCGATCGTCTCCGACTGGCACACCGACGACACCGCGCGCACGGGCGGCAGCGGCACCTCCTACGCCTCCCCGCACGTCGCGGGCGCGGCGGCCCTGTACCTGGCCGCCAACCCCACGGCGACCCCGGGACAGGTCCAGGACGCGATCGTCAGGAACGCCACTCCCGGCGTCGTGACCAACGCCGGCGCGGGCTCGCCCAACCGGCTGCTGTACGTCGCCGCCGAGGGCGGGCCCGTCACCGACGACTTCTCGATGACGACGCGGCCGGGCTCGGCGACCGTCGACCCGGGCGGCTCGGTGAGCGCCACCGTGTCCACCGCGGTGACCCGCGGCGCGGCGCAACGGGTGGCGCTGTCGGCCACCGGCCCGGCGGGCACGGCGATCACCTTCGCCCCGCCCGAGGTCCAGGCGGGCGGCGAGTCGGTGATGACCATCGCGACCTCGGCCACCACGCGGCCGGGCACGCACACCGTGACCGTCACCGGCACCGGAACCGCCAACTCCCGGTCGGCGACGTTCTCCCTCACCGTCACCGGGTCGGCCTGTCCCGGGTACGAGACCACCAGGACCGGCACCCTGACCACGGGCCAGAGCGTCAACGAGAGCGTCCCGGCGAGCGCGGCCGGCACGCACCGCGCGTGCCTGGCCGGTCCTCCCGGGTCCGACTACGACCTGTACCTGCAGAAGCTGAGCGGCTCCACGTGGACCACCGTCGCGGAGAGCACCTCGCCCGGCGCGGAGGAGGCACTGACCTACACCGGCGCCGCGGCGACCTACCGGTACCAGGTCCGCTCCTACAGCGGCACGGGACCCTACACCCTCGGCTTCACCGACCCCGGCTGATGACCGGGCCGGGGGCGCGCCCGCACGGCCCGCGGGCGGGCGCGTCCCCGGGACTCAGGAGGTGAGCGCGCAGCGGCCCCGGTCCTTCTTGACCGGGCCCTCCGCGTTCGGGCGGACGTCGAAGTCGAAGATCGCGGTCGGGATGTAGAGGGAGCAGCAGGCGTTGGGCGCGTCCACCACCTCGCTGATGCGGCCCTCGATCGGGGCGGCGCCGAGCAGCAGGTACGCCTGCTCGCCCGAGTAGCCCCACTTCTTCAGGTACTCGATCGCGTTCAGGCACGCCCGGCGGTAGGCGACCGTCGCGTCCAGGTAGTGGTTGGTGCCGGACTCGTCGACCGAGATGCCGACGAAGGACAGGAACTCCGAGTACCGCGGCTCGACGTTGCCCGGCAGGAAGACCGGGTTGGTGGTCACGCCGTACTTCTCCATGCCGCCCTTGATGAGGTCGACGTGGAAGTCGATGAACCCGCCCATCTCGATCGCGCCGCAGAAGGTGATCTCTCCCTCTCCCTGGCTGTAGTGCAGGTCGCCCACCGACAGGTTGGCGCCGTCCACGAACACCGGGCAGAAGACCCGCGCGCCGCGGGAGAAGTTCTTGATGTCCTGGTTGCCGCCGTGCTCGCGGGGCGGCACCGTGCGGGCCCCCTCGGCGAGCACGCGCTCGGCCGCGTCGCCGCTCGCCGTCCCGGCCAGGCCCCCGTGCGGCTGCGGCGGCCAGGCCAGCGGCGGGACGCGTCCGGGGTCGGTGTCGATGAGCGCGCGCTCCCGCCGGTTCCAGGTGGCGAGCAGGTCCGCCGAGGGGGCCGTGCCGAACAGGCCCGGGTGGGTGATGCCCGCGAACTTGACCCCGGGCAGGTGGCGGGAGGTCGCGTAGACGCCGTGGAAGTCCCAGACCGCCTTGGACGCGCCGGGGAAGTGCTCGGTGAGGAAGCTGCCGCCGTTCTCCCTGGCGAAGACGCCGGTGTACCCCCAGCCCTGGCCCGCGACGGCGCCCGACTGCTGCGGGATCGGGCCGATGTCGAGGATGTCGACGATCAGCAGGTCGCCGGGTTCGGCGCCCTCGATCGCGACGGGCCCGCTCAGCATGTGCGGGACGGTCAGGTCGGCGTCGCGCACGTCGTCGGCGGAGTCGTTGTCGCCGATCTGGGCGTCGGTCCAGTCCCGGCACTCCACCCGGAACTCCGCGCCCGCCCGCACCGTGACGACGGCGGGGATGTCGGGGTGCCAGCGGTTGTGGCCGGGCACTTCCTGGTCCCGCATGGAGCGCGTCTGGTCCACGCTGAACACGACCTCGGGCATGGCTGCCTCCTGGGTGGGTCTCGGTCAGAAGGGCCGCCGCCCCGGTGGCACGCCGGAGACGACCTCGGGCGCGTCACGGCTGCGCTCCTCCCGCGCGAACGCCTCGGCCACCGCCGGGTCCAGACGGCCGAGGTGCGGCGCGCAGAACACCCGCCGCGCGGCGCACCGGCATTCCGGGCAGGTGTGGCGGGTGGACGCCGTCCCCATGGGCAGCGCCACCTCGAACGGCCCGCATTCTGGACAAAGAAATTGATATGTCGCCATAGCATTCCTTTGACCCGCGTTTCGGGCATTTAGCCCATATTCCCCTTTACGCCTTTCTCATCCCCTGTGTCAAGGGCGGGCGCCGCCCGGCGGCCCGCATCCCCGGCGGGGGCGGGCTCAGAGGAACTGATCGGCGACGATCGCGATCACCGTGCAGCCGACCGCGGCGCCGAGCAGCCAGAAGCCCCACCGGATGAAGACGTATTTGCGGTGCGCGATACGGCTCAGCGTGCGGAGCTGGTCGGAGACCTGCCGCAGGTCCGGGCGTGCCCCGCCGAGCAGGGCGGCGGCCAGCGACCGCACCGACTCGAAGCGCGCGATGTCCCCGTAGTACGCCGCGATCGAGGGCTTCGCCGCGCGCCGCGCGCCGGTCCTCGGGTAGACCGCCCCGGACAGGCAGGCCAGCGCGCCGAGCGCGGCGGCCACCCCGGTCCACCACAGCCACTCCACGGCGTTCGACAGGTCGTACGGCGACCAGTCCCCCGCGAACAGCCCCCCGGCGACCGCGCCCAGCCCGACCCCGGCGACGCCGAGCAGCACCTGCGCCTTGGCGTCCGCCCTGTTGATCTCGTCGCGGACCTCCGCCATCAGCCTGCCCGCGTGGGCGAGGGCGGCCGACTCCGCCTCCCCGCGCGCGGCCGCCGCCTCGCGGCCGGCGCCCGCGTTCCTCAGGCGACGTAGCACGTTCAGGCTCCACTCCTCCGGACGGCCGCCGCCGACCGGCGGCAGGCATATTGTGAACCGCACGTAACGCGGGCGAGCATGCCATGGAGCGGCGACGGCCGTACAGGAGGATCGGCGCACCCGGCCCGGTTCGCCGCGGGCGTGCGGAGGCGCGGGAGGGCGCATGCCGATGGATCTGACCGCCGTGATCGGCGGGATCGCACTGGTAGATCACCATGTACACGGCGCGCTGCGGGAGACCGTCGGGCGGCCGGAGTTCGAGGGCATGCTCACCGAGTCGGACCGGCCGGTTCCGCCGTGGATGACGCAGATGGACTCCCAGCTCGGGTTCGCGCTCCGCCGCCACTGCGCTCCGCTGCTCGGGCTGGAGCCGTCCGCGAGCGCCGGCGACTACTGGGCGGCCAGGTCCGCGCGGGACCCTGAGGAGCTGGCCCGCCTGTTCCTGCGGGCGAGCGGCACCGGCCACTGGCTGGTGGAGACCGGGTACAAGGGCGACATGCTCCTCGGGCCCGCCGGAATGGCGGCGGCCGGGGGAGCCGAGGCCCGCGAGATCGTCCGGCTGGAGTCCCTGCTGGAGGAGGTCGCGCCCGGGGCCACGGCGGCCGGGCTGCGGGACGCCTTCCGCGCCGCGCTGCGCGCCCGGTGCGCGGAGCCCGGCGTGGCGGGGCTGAAGAGCGTCGTGGCCTACCGGCACGGCTTCGGCTTCGACCCCGCCCCGCCCAGCCACGCCGAGGTCGCCGGCGCGGCGGGACGCTGGCTGCGGCGGATCGCCGCCGGCGCCGCGCCGCGCGTCACCGCCCCGGCGCTGTTGCGCATGGCGCTGTGGGAGGCCGTGGAGACCGGGCTGCCCCTGCAACTGCACGCCGGGTACGGCGACCCGGACATCGAGCTGCACCGCTGCGACCCGCTGCTGCTCACCGGCTGGCTGCGCGCCGTCGAGCCGACCGGCACGGCGGTCCTGCTGCTGCACTGCTACCCGTACCACCGCGGCGCGGGCTACCTGGCCCAGGCGTTCCCGCACGTGTACTTCGACGCGGGCCTGGCGATCAACCACACGGGCGCCCGCTCGGCCGCCGTCGTCGCCGAGACGCTGGAGCTGGCCCCCTTCGCCAAGATCCTCTACTCGTCCGACGCCTGGGGCCCGCCCGAACTCCACTATCTCGGCGCACTGCTGTGGCGCCGGGGCATGACGCGCGCCCTGACGGCCTGGGTGGAGGAGGGCGAGTGGACGGCGGCCGACGCGGCCCGCGTCGCCACCATGATCGGCCGCGACAACGCCGCCCGCGTCTACGGCCTCGACCCCGCCGGCTGAGCGCCCCGCCGCGCGGGTTCGACCGCCCGGGCGCGGGCCGCGTCCGCGGGTCACATGCCGAGCGAGCGTTTGAGGAAGTCGAGCTCCAGGTGCAGCAGGTTCTCGGCGACGGCGTCCTGGGAGACCATGTGGGTGACGCCCGTCAGCGGCAGCACGGTGTGCGGGCGGCCCGCGGCGGTGAGCGCGGCCGAGAGCCGCAGCGTGTGCGCGGCCACCACGTTGTCGTCGGCGAGGCCCTGGATCAGCATGAGCGGCCGGGTCAGGTTCGGCGCGTCGTCGATGAGCGAGGTGCGCCGGTAGACGTCGGGATGCACGTCCGGGTGGCCGAGGAAGCGCTCCTTCCAGTAGGTGTCGTAGAGCGACTGGTCGGTGGGCGGGGCCCCGGCCACCGCGGCGTGGAAGACGTCCGGGCGCCGCAGCACGGCCAGCGCGGCGAGGAAGCCGCCGAACGACCAGCCGCGGATGCCGACCCGGCTCAGGTCCAGGTCGGGGTGGCGTTCGGCCGCGGAGTGCAGCGCCGCGACCTGGTCCTCCAGCACCGGGGTCGCGAGGTCGCCCCAGACCGTCCGCTCCCAGGCCGGCCCGCGGTTCGGCGTGCCCCGGCCGTCGGCGACGACCACGGCGAAACCCTGCTCGGCGAACCACTGCGCGACGAGCGTCCACCAGGTCCGCGCGGCCACGACGAGCTGCGTCGCTGGCCCGCCGTAGGGGGCCATGAGCACGGGCAGCCTGCCCGCGCCCGGCACGTGCCAGGAGGGGAGCAGCACCGCCGTGCGCAGCTCGCGCTCACCGGCCCGCATCAGCGCGACGCGCGGGGTGAGCAGGGGCTTCTCGGCGAGCGAGGCGATCACGGCGACGCGGCGACCCTCGCGGCGCACGTCCACGAGCACGCCGTCGTGGTCCAGCGACCGTGCGGCCACGACCAGCGTGCCGGCGCCGAGCACGCCCTCGTACACGCCCGGTGACGTGGTGACCCGCCGCAGTCCGCCCTCCGTGGAGTACGTCCACAGGTGGCGCTCGGTCGGCTCGTCGGTCGCGGCGAACAGCACCGTGTCGCCGTCCGTGCTCAGCACCTCGCCGACCTGCAGGCCGGGCGGCGTGACCGGCTCGCCGTCCACGAGCAGGCGCCGGGTGTCCTCGGAGTCCGCCGCCCACACCAGCGCGCCGGAGCCGGTGAGCGCCGGGGTGCCGCGCACGATCTCGACCCAGGCGGGGTCGCGGTCCTCGCGGACCACGGTCGTGGCCCCGGTGCCGGGGTCCACGCGCAGGACGCGCGCGGTGCGCTGGTCGCGGCTCTGCACGGTGACCAGCAGGGACGTCCCCCAGAGCACCGAGACGACGTACTCGAACGCCTCCCGGTCCCACGTGACGGCCACGCGCGAGCCGTCGAGGCCGACCAGCCAGAGGGTGACGTCGGAGTTGGCCTTGCCCGCCTGCGGGTAGGCCATGCGGCGCGGCGGCGCGGCCGGGTCGGCGGGGTCGGAGATGTACCAGCGTTCGAGCTCGGCGTCGTCGACCCGGGCGACGAGCAGGCGCGAGCCGTCCGGCGACCACCAGAAGCCCCGGTCCCGGCCCATCTCCTCGGCGGCGATGTGCTCGGCGAGCCCGTAGACCACCTCGTCGCCGTCGGGCGCGGCCAGCGTCCGCCCGCCCGTGCCGTCCAGCTCGACGACCCGCAGCGCGCCCCCGGCCACGTACGCCACGCGGGTCCCCGACGGGTCGGGGCGGGGGTCCACGACCGGGCCGGGCACGTCGAGCTCGGCGGGCACGGCCGCCGGGTCGTCGAGGGCGACCGTGTACAGCCGTCCGGCCAGCGCGAACGCGGCGACGCGCGCGGCGGCGTCGGTCGCGTACGCCACGATGCCCCCGGACTGCTCCCGGCCGCGTTCCCGGCGGATCTTCTCCTCCTCGGGCACCTCGCCGTCGGCCTCCAGCGTCGCCGGGTCGGCGACGAGCCGTTCCTCGCCGGTCGCGACGTCGAGGATCCACAGCCGCTCGACCGGGTCGTCCCCGGCGCCGGTCCTGATGAACGTCACGGCGCCGCCGCCGGGGGAGACGGCGAACCGGCGCGGGGTGCCGAGCCGGAAGCGGCGGGTGCGGGCGAACTGGCGGGGAAAGCTCGGTTCGGTCATGCCTGGCATGCTCGCAGAGGACATGGACGCAGATCTAATGGATTTCGGGCGTTTTCCCAGGTAGGAGCGGATATCAGCCCCTGGTGAGGACGAAGTCGTCCTCGTCGTCGCCCTCGCCGACCGATCCGACCGCCCAGAGCCGGGACGACCCCGGCACGCGTGCGAGCGCCACCCTGCGGATGTGGTCGCTCTTCTCGTACTGCTGATCCTCGCGCCGCTCGCGCAGCGCGGGCCCGTACGACGGCGTCCACGCGCGGCCGTCGAAGTGCAGGAACAGCGGCCGCTCCGGCAGGGAGGCGTCCACGCCGCCGATCCAGACGTCGCGGGGACCGTACGCCGTGACGTCGAGCAGCTGTCCCCTCGAGACCGGGACGTCCACGTGCCGCCAGGACGAGCCGTCGAAGTGGAGCAGCAGCGGGGTTTCGCCCCCGCCGTCCTCGGCGACCACCTTGCCCACCGCCCACACGTCGGACGGCGTGACCGCGGCGACGGCCTGGAGGTACCCGCCGGTGATCTTGGGCACCTGTGCGCGCTCCCAGGACCGGACTTCCGTGCCGGAGACGGCGGTGCCGTGCCAGATCATCGGCGTTTCCTCGCTGATCCGTCCGGAGGCGCCCGGCGCGTTGGAGCCGACCGCCCACACGTGCCCCGGCGCGGTGGTGAGGGCGGTGAAGACGCCGTCGGCGCGCAGCGCCGTGCGGAACCGCGTCCCCGTCCAGCGCAGGATCTGCCCCTGCGTGCCGTTGCGCGCCGTGAACCAGGCGCCGGCCGGGCCGGTGGAGACCCCGGTGAGGAAGTAGTCCTCGGCGACGCCGAAGGGCTGCGATCCGTGCCACCGTGTCCCGTCCCAGCGCGCCGCGTATGGACTGTCGGCGTTCCCGACGATCCACACGTCGCGCGGGCCGGCCGCGCTCACGCCCACCAGATGCCAGGTGTCCTCACTGGCCACCGCCGACTCCGTCCAGCGGGCGCCGTCCCAGTGCACCAGAGCGGGGGCGCCTTCTCTGTCCTCGGCGCTGCGCTGATAGCCGACCGCCCAGACGTCCCGCGGACCGGTCGCCGCGACGCCGAGCAGCGCCGAGGCCCACTCCAACCGGACGTCGTCGGTGAGCCTCCACTCCGAGGGCGGGAGGGACGGCGAGAGCGTGGGTGTGGGGGTGGGTGTGGGCGAGGCGGACGGCGTGGTGGCCATGGGCGGTCTGGGCGCGGAAGACCCCTCGGCAGGGAGGCCGCCGCCGCTGCACGAGGTCACAAGGGCCAGGCAGGCGAGCGCGACGGGCAGGCTTCTCCTCATGTCATGGCATGCTCGCAGGAAGTGACGCGGCCGCGCCAGCGAAACGGGCACCGGTGACTTCGCAGACCCTGCGGGGGTGAACTGCGGGCGACGTGACGGTGAACCGGCTGATCGCGGATGGGAACGCGTACGGCTCGCGTGGTGGGGCTCACGCGAGCCGTACGGGCATGTGGAGGGGATTCCCGTGGCCGCGTGGACACGGTCGGTGCGATGGTCCCGGGAAATGCGGAAATCCCCTGCGAAATGATCACGAAAACCCCCGGGAAAGCCCCGAGAAGGGCGGCCCCGTCAGCGTCGCATTACGTGCAGGACGCTGGCGATGCGCTCGGCCGCGGTGACGATGTCGGAGGCGTGGCCGATGCGGCCGGCCCACGAGAGCCAGAACCACCATTCGCCGTCGGCGGCGTTGGCGGCCAGGACGTCCTCGGTGACGGTGGGGGCCATGGGGTTGATCACGCGGAGTCGGGGATACAGCCCGGTGCGCGCGGTCAGGCGTACCTGGAAGGCGTGGGCCTCCAATTGCGCGGCGAGTCGTTCCAGGTGGTCGAGGGCCGCGGCGGTCTCGCCTGATTGTGCCGTCTTCATCGTGGTCTCCAGCGAGGGACAAGGTGACCGGATGGGGAACAGCCTGAACCCGGTCCCGCGTGGCGGCAATCCGAGCGAATCCACTGATAAGTGGAATAGCGTCGAAACGACGGGTGGTTTACGTGGAAACCACGCGGATGCCCGTGCATCAGTCCTATAACGCTGTGGGGCCGAAGGTGCCGGGTCGTTAACATCGGGGAAACATAAGGCCAGGACTCCAGTGGCGGAGGCAAGGGTATGGCCCGTGGAGAGCACTCCCCGGCATGCGCCAGGCGCTGGCGGGAACAGGCCGCTACGCAGGGGTGGAGCCTGTGGCAGACGGCCCAGGCCGTTCACGGCTGCTGCGGGGTGAGCCTGCTCAAGGCCCACCGTCTCGCGCGCGGCTGGTCGGCGCGCCAGGCCGTCGAAGAGCTGGAGCGCCTCTGCGAGGTCCACTCCCTCGGCCTGCCCCGGGCGAGCATCGACCTGCTCAACGCCTGGGAGAACAACCGCGCCCGCCCCCGCCCGCAGACCATCGACCAGATCGCGCGGCTCTACTCCGCCAACGCCGTGCGCCTCGGCCTCGCCGCCGACTACTGCGACGACGGCGACTCCCAGAAGGTCGTGGTCGTGGCCGCCCACCACGCCGTCCCCGTCGAGGACGCCTTCGCCCACGTGCCGCGCGGCCCGGCCGCCGAGTCCGACGACGAGGGCGAGCGCCGGGCCCTGTTCCACCAGGCGCTGCTCGGCGCCGGATTCCCCCTGAACGGCCGCCTGCTCGCCGAGGTGGAGCGCACCCGCCAGGACATGGACCGCACGCTGGCGTCCGCCACCGTCAGCGAGGACCAGCTCGACCGCCTGGACGAACAGATCCTGCGCTACCGCCGCGAGTACATCAAGAGCGCGCCGCTGCCCATGCTCTACCGCCTCATGCTGGAGATCGGCGACGTGCGCAGGCTGGTCTCCGCCCGCCAGCCCGCCGTCGTCCAGCGCCGCCTGCTCAACGCCACCACGATGCTCGCCCTGCTGTCGGCCGACGCGCTCATGAAGCTCGGCGACACCCGGCAGGCCCACGCCTGGTACGGCACGGCGCGCGCCGCCTCCGACGACGTGGGGGAGGTGCGGCTGCGCGCGCTCGTCCGGGCGCAGGAGGCCATGCTGCCGTACTACTACGGCGACCTGACCGAGACCGTGCGCCTGGCCCGCGAGGCCCGCATGCTCGCCGGGAACGCGCCGAGCTCGCCCGCGGCGCTCGGCGCGGCGGCCGAGGCGCGCGCCCTGGCCCGCATGGGCGAGCACCAGGCCGCCCGGGCGGCCCTCGCCGAGGCCGAGCGCATCTTCGCGCGCATGCCGCACGAGGACACCGACCACCTGGCGTTCCGCTTCTCCGAGCGGCGGCTGCAGTTCTACCGCATGGGCACCCTCATCGAGCTGGGCGAGGCCGCGCAGGTCCAGGAGTGGATCTCCCGCTCCGCCAGCCCGTACACCATCGACCCGGCGCTGGTCCTGCTCGACCAGGCGGCCCACACCGCCCGGCACGGCGGCTTCGACGAGGCCTGCGGGCTCGCCGAGCAGGCGCTCACGCGGGTGCCCCCCGAGCACCGCACCTCGATCGTCGTCACCCGCGCCCGCGCCCTGCTGTCGATGATCCCGCGCGGCCATCGGCGAACACCCGCGGCGCGGCATCTGCACGACCTGCTGGCCGAGAGCGGCCCGCAGCTCGCCCTGGAACGCCGATGAACATCCTGGCCGACGAGGCCACCGCGATCCTCGCGGACGTGTGCGAGACCGTCGGCCTCGACGCCAGGGACGCCCGGCTCCTGCGCGTGCGCAGCAACGCGGTCTTCAAGCTGCGGGACGCGATCGTGGTCCGCATCGCGACCGCGCCCGACGCGCTGACGCGGCTGCCCGTCGTGCTGGCCGTGGCGCGGTGGCTGGCCGAGCGCGGGTTCCCCGCCGTGCGCCCGGCCGACGAGCTGTGCGCGCAGCCGCTGGTCCACGACGACCGCGTGGTGACCTTCTGGCACTACGTCCCGGCGAGCGGACGTCCCACCACCCGTCAGCTCGGCAAGATCCTCCACAGCCTGCACCGGCTGCCGGTGCCGCCGTTCCCGCTCAAGCGGCTCGCCGACCCGCTGGCCGAGGTGCGCCACTCGGTCGAGCACCGCAAGGAGGTGCTGACGCCGTGCCAGCGGGTCTGGCTGCGCGACCGGGTCGACGAGCTGACCACGCGCTGGGAGTCGCTGCAGACCGGCGCCCCGCCGGTGCTGCTGCACGGCGACGCCTGGATCGACAACCTGCTGCGCTGCCGGGACGGCCACGCCGTGCTGTGCGACTGGGACGGGGTGGCGGTCGGCCCCCGGGAGTGGGACCTGGTGCACACCTACCACGGCGAGCGGCGGTTCGGGCTGACCTCGGCGGACGTCGACGAGTTCGCCGGCGCCTACGGGTCCGACCTGCGCGGCTGGCACGGCTACGCGACCCTGATGGAGATCAGGGACATGTACGCGATCGGCATCCACATCCGCAACGCGACCCGTGACCCGTTCTCCCGCAAGGAGCTGCCCCGCCGGCTGGACTCGCTGACCCGCGGGGACGGCCAGGCGCGCTGGTATCTGGCGGAGCCGGCCTGATCCACGGGGTGTCCCCGGGGGCCCGCGGTTTGCGGGACGACAGAACAGGCACAATGGACACTGGCCTATCAACAGGACACCCCCTGAGCGGTCCGCCGAAGCGAGGAGTGGCATGAGCGAGCGCCCTTCCCCGGATGCGGGGCTGCTGTCCCCTGTGCGCGCGGGGACGGCCGTGGAGGCCGTCACCTCCGACGAGGCGTTCCTGCGCGGCATGCTCGACGCCGAGGCGGCGCTGGCCCGCGCGCAGGCGGGGCTCGGCCTCGTGCCCGCGCCCGCGGCCGAGGCCATCGGGCGGCTGTGCGAGAAGATCGAGCCGGACGTGGTGGAGGTGGCCCGGCGCGCCCGGGGCGCGGGGAACCCGCTGGTGCCCCTGCTGGCCGACCTGCGCGCCGCCGCCGACCCCTCCATAAGCCGATATATCCATCGAGGGGCGACGAGTCAGGACATCGTGGACACGGCGGCCATGCTGGTCGCCGCCCGCGCCCGCGAGATCGTCCTGCGCGACCTCGACCGCGTGCTCGGCGCGCTGGCCGGGCTCGCCGCCGCGCACCGCGACACCCCGATGGCCGGGCGCACACTCGGCCAGCACGCCGTCCCGATCACCTTCGGCCTCAAGGCGGCTGGGTGGCTGCTCGGCGTCCTCGAGGCCAGGACCGCGCTGCGGGAGGCCCGTACGCCCGCCCAGCTCGGCGGCGCGGCCGGCACCCTCGAAGGGCTCGGGCCCGCCGGGCTGATCGACGCCTTCGCCGCCGAGCTCGGCCTCGCGCCCGCCGTACTGCCCTGGCACACGCGCAGGACCCCGGTCACCGCGCTCGGCGCCGCGCTGGCCGCGGTCACCGGAGCGCTCGGGAAGATCGCCCAGGACGTCGTCCTGCTGGCCCAGAACGAGGTCGGCGAGGTCGCCGAGCCGTCGGCCCCCGGGCGCGGCGGGTCCTCCGCCATGGCGCACAAGCGCAACCCCGTGCTGTCCATCATGATCCGCTCGGCCGCCGCGCAGGCGCCCGCCCTCACGGCGATCCTGCACTCCTGCGCCGCGACGGCCGAGCACGAGCGCCCCGCGGGCGGCTGGCACGCCGAGTGGCAGCCGCTGCGCGAGTGCCTGCGCCTCGCCGGAGGGGCGGCCGAGACCGCGGCCGAGCTCTGCGAGGGCCTGGAGGTCTTCCCCGCGCGCATGCGGGAGAACCTGGAGACGACGGGTGAGCTGTCCGGCGGCCTCGGCGCGTCGGCGGACCTCGTCGAGCGCGCCCTGGAGGCCTACCGCCGGGACCGGTGAGCCGGACGGCGGGGGCGGGCGCACGGCCGAGTACAGAAAGCGGAGAGACGGCGTGGAGCTGCGATATCAGGTGACCGGGCCCGAAAACGGGCCGCTGCTGGTGCTGGGGCCCTCCCTGGGCACCACCACCCACATGCTGGAGGCGCAGGCCGCCGACCTGAGCCGGTCGTGGCGGGTCCTGCGCTACGACCATCCCGGCCACGGGAGCTCTCCCGCGGCCAAGAGCCCCTTCACGGTCGAGGACCTGGCGAGGGCCGTGCTCGCGCTGGCGGACGAGGACCGCTTCGCCGTCGGGGGCGTGTCCCTCGGCGGCGCGGTGGCGCTGGCCGTCGCCGCGCTGGCCCCCGAGCGCGTCACCGACCTGGTGCTCTGCTGCACCGCGGCGCGGTTCGGCGAGCCGGGGCCCTGGCGCGAGCGGGCCGCGCGCGTGCGCGCCGAGGGCATGGGCTGGCTGGCGGGCATGGTCACCGCCCGGTGGTTCACGCTGGGCGTGGACCCGGAGGTCGCCGAGCCGGTGCAGTCCACGCTGCTCGGCACCGACCCGGAGTCGTACGCGCTGGCCTGCGAGGCGATCGCGGGGTTCGACCTGCGGGACGCGCTGCGGGACGTCAGGGCCCGCACGCTGGTGATCGCGGGGGACCAGGACCCGGCCACGCCCGTGGAGTACGCCGAGGTGATCGCCGACGGGATCCCCGGCGCCCGCCTGGCGGTGGTCCCCGGCGCGGCGCACCTGGCGAACGTGGAGCAGGCCCCGGTGGTGGGCGGGCTGATGACGCGGTTCCTCGGGAACGGCGTGGGCCTGAAGACCCGCAGGGAGGTGCTCGGCGACGCCCACGTGGACCGGGCGCGCGCGGCCGTCACCGACTTCACCGCCGACTTCCAGGAGTTCATCACCCGCTACGCCTGGGGCGAGATCTGGACGCGGCCCGGCCTGGACCGCAGGACCAGGAGCTGCATCACGCTGGCCGCCCTGGTCGCGCGGGGGCACCTGGAGGAGCTCGCCATGCACGTGCGGGCCGCGCTGCGCAACGGCGTCACGCCCGACGAGATCAAGGAAGTGCTGCTGCACAGCGCGATCTACTGTGGCCTGCCCGCCGCGAACGCGGCGTTCGCGGTCGCCCAGACGGTACTAAACGAGGACATATAACCGTCATCCCGACACGCCCGACATAAACATTTTAAAAATAAACTGTCCGCCCGTTTACCGGGCGATGACCCGCCAACTCGAAGGCGCCCCGCGACACGCCGGGGCGCTTTTGAGTTCCGCGCGGACGGCATGTAAGGTCGGCTGTGTCGTGGCGCAGCCTCGCCACCTCGTGGTCTCCGGGAAAACATCCGACCGTTTGTTTTCCCACCGGCGGTCGTAGCGCTTCTCCCGTGGTTTTCCGTGAATGCGGGGTAAGGTCACGCTATGCAGCCCCGAGTCGCCGGCCCGGCGGCCCGGTGAAGCTCTTACCAGGGAGAAAGCAGTTGTCTGAAGGCACCGTCAAATGGTTCAACGCCGAAAAGGGCTTCGGTTTCATCGCCCCGGACGATGGTGGTGACGACGTGTTCGTCCACTATTCGGCGATCACCTCCGGCGGCTACCGCACATTGGACGAGAACCAGCGCGTCACGTTCGTGACCGTGCAGGGCGCCAAGGGGCCGCAGGCGGAGCAGGTCACCGTCATCTGAGCCCGGCCATTCTCATCCGAGCCCGTACCGCGCCGCCGGTACGGGCCTTCGGTCTTTGAGGCCGCACCATCCGGTCAGATAGTCCGCCGTTCTCCGGGGTAGTCGCGACCGGGTGAGACTCACCAACACCTCTGACCTGTGGTGGAAGAACGCCGTCGTCTACTGCCTGGACGTCGAGACGTACGCCGACGGCAACGGCGACGGTATCGGCGACTTCCGGGGCCTCACCGAGCATGTCGACCACCTCGACCGGCTCGGCGTCACCTGCCTATGGCTGATGCCGTTCTTCCCGACCCCCGACCGGGACGACGGATACGACATCACCGACTTCTACAGCGTGGACCCCAAGCTCGGCACGCTCGGCGAGTTCGTGGAGTTCATGCGGGTCGCGCGCGACCGGGGAATCCGGGTCATCGCCGACCTGGTCGTCAACCACACCTCCGACGAGCATCCGTGGTTCAAGGAGGCGCGCTCCAGCCGCGACTCCCGCTATCGCGACTGGTACATCTGGTCCGACACCCCCGAGCCCGACGACCCCGAGGGCGTGGTCTTCCCCGACAAGGAGGACAGCCTGTGGGAGTTCGACGAGGGCAGCGGGCAGTACTACTACCACCGCTTCTACCGTTTCCAGCCCGACCTCAACGTCGCCAACCCCGAGGTCCGCGACGAGATCGCCAGGATCCTCGGGTTCTGGATGGAGCTCGGCCTCTCCGGCTTCCGCGTCGACGCCGTCCCCTTCCTGGTCGAGGACGTCGGCATGAAGGAGGAGTCCGCCAAGGAGGCCAAGGATGCCAAGGCGGCCGATGAGGGCTCCCGCGACGGGAAGCGGCAGGAGCCCCCGCACGCGGCCGGGGAGTGGCAGGGCGGCCAGGGCGCGGGCGAGCGCCGGGGGCGGTCCGACGACGACGGCGGGCTGCCCGACGTCCACCGCTTCCTGCGCGACATGCGCGCCTTCATGAACCGCAGGAACGGCAGCGCCATGCTGCTCGGCGAGGTCAACCTGCCCTACCCCGACCTGCTGAAGTTCTTCGGCAACGACCTCGGCGACGAGGTCACCATGTGCTTCGACTTCATCGGCATGCAGCGCATGTACCTGGCGCTCGCCCGGGGCGAGGCCACGCCGCTGGCCGAGGCGCTGCGGGAGCGCCCGTACCCGCCCAGCGACTGCCACTGGGCCACGTTCGTCCGCAACCACGACGAGCTGACGCTGGACAAGCTGACCGGCGCCGAGCGTCAGGAGGTCTTCGACGCGTTCGGCCCCGACAAGGACATGCAGATCTTCGGCAGGGGGCTGCGCCGCCGGCTGCCGCCGATGCTCGACGGCGACCCGCGCAAGATCCGCATGGTCTACAGCCTGCTGTTCTCCCTGCCGGGCACGCCCGTGCTGTTCTACGGCGAGGAGATCGGCATGGGCGAGAACCTCAAGGCCGAGGGGCGCCAGGCCGTCCGCACCCCGATGCAGTGGACTCCGCACAAGAACGGAGGCTTCTCCACGGCCGAACCGTCCGAGTTCCGCAACCCGATGACCGAGGGCGAGTACGGGCCCGAGAAGGTCAACGTCAGCGCGCAGCGGCGCGACCCCGACTCGCTGCTGATGTGGATGACCAAGCTCGTCGAGCAGTACCGCGAGTGCCCGGAGCTGGCCTGGGGACGCTACGAGATCCTGGACACCGGCGAGCCGTCGGTGCTGGCCCACCGCGCCGACATCGACGGCGCGACCGTGCTGGCGCTGCACAACTTCTCCGACGAGGAGGTCTCGTTCAGCCTCCGCCTCGACGGCCTGGACGACGGCCAAGTGCTGACCGACCTGCTGGTCGACGGCACCACGAAGATCTCGGCGGACGGCGACGCCGACATCGAGCTCGGCCCGTACGGCTGCCGCTGGCTGCGGGCCTCCGAGCCCGAGCTCGCGCCCGCCGACGCGGCCGACGTCGCCGACTCCGAGGCCCGGCAGGTCCAGGACGCCTGACCCGGGAGCGCCGTCCCCGAGGCGCCCCTGACCCCGTCGGCGCAGGTCACCGGGGCCGGACCCTGATCCGGACCCCGGTGGCGGCACGCTGAGCCCGGGGTCGCCTCGGGGCCGCTCCAGGGCTCCATCCGGCCGATCTCCGATGTCCGCGCAGGTCACGGGGCGGGAGAGTCGACGGCATGAACAGTCGTCTCACCGCCGGGGGGTTCGCGGCCCTCTTCTGCGGCGCGGCCGCGATGGCGGCGCTGCACGTCGTCTCCGACCTCGATCCGCTCCGGGGCATGATCAGCGAGTACGCCTACCACCCGAACGGCTGGCTGCTGCCGGTCTCGCTGACGCTGCTCGCCGTCGGGTCGGCGCTGTTCGCCGTGGACATGGCCAGGCGGAACATGGGACGGCCGGCCGCGCTGCTGCTCGGCGGCTGGAGCGTCTGCATGCTGCTGATCGGGGCGTTCCCGACGGACGCGCCGGGGATGTCGCTGTCGATGTCCGGAGGGATCCACCGCTACGCCGCGTTCGCCGCCTTCGTCTGCATGCCCGCGGCGGGCCTGGTCGTGGCGGCGCGCGGCGGCCGGCACGCCCGCGCCCTGCGCGCGCTGAGCTTCGCGGCGGGCGTCTTCCTGGTCCTCGTGCTGGTCCCCTACGCCATGCGCATGGTCGGGCTCGACCCCGGCGCCGTGCCCGCCGGGCTCACCCAGCGCATGGTCGTGGTGACGGAGGTGGTGATCCTCGCCCTCGTCGGGCTGACGGCCGTCACCGGCCGCGGTCGCCGTCCGGCCGCCGCGCGGGCGGTCGTCCAGGACCGGCCGGTGAACGCCGTCCCGCAGAGGGTGTGACGGGCACCCTAGATGAGGCCGAGTTCGGCGACCGCGTCGCGCTCCTCGCCGAGCTCGCGCACCGAGGCGTCGATGCGCTCGCGCGAGAACGCGTTCACCGGCACGCCCGGCACGATCTCCCAGCGCCCGTTCCTGGACACCGCCGGGAAGGACGAGATCAGGCCCTCGGGCACGCCGTAGGAGCCGTCGGAGGTCAGCGCCACCGAGGTCCAGTCGCCCTCGGGGGTGCCGTTCACCCAGTCGTAGACGTGGTCGATGGCCGCGTTCGCCGCCGAGGCCGCCGAGGACGCGCCGCGGGCCTCGATGATCGCCGCGCCGCGCTTGGCCACGGTCGGGATGAAGGTGTCGCGCAGCCACGCCTCGTCGACCTGCTCGGCGGCGATCTTGCCGTTGACCTCGGCGTTGTAGAGGTCGGGGTACTGCGTGGCCGAGTGGTTGCCCCAGATCGTCATCTTGCTGATGGCGGTCACCGGGACGTTCAGCTTGGCGGCGAGCTGCGACAGCGCCCGGTTGTGGTCCAGGCGGGTCATCGCGGTGAAGCGCTCGGCCGGGACGTCGGGGGCGTTCGAGCGGGCGATGAGCGCGTTGGTGTTGGCGGGGTTTCCCACCACGAGCACCCGTACGTCGTCGGCCGCGTGGTCGTTGATGGCCTTGCCCTGCGGGCCGAAGATGCCGCCGTTGGCCTGCAGGAGGTCGCCGCGCTCCATGCCCGCCGTGCGCGGCCGCGCGCCGACCAGCAGGCCCACGTTGGCGCCGTCGAAGGCGACGTTGGGGTCGTCGCTGATGTCGATGCCGGCGAGCAGCGGGAACGCGCAGTCGTCCAGTTCCATGGCGGTGCCCTCGGCGGCCTTCACGGCCTGCGGGATCTCCAGCAGGCTGAGCCGCACGGGCACGTCCGGGCCGAGCAACTGACCCGAGGCGATGCGGAAGAGCAGCGCGTAGCCGATCTGACCGGCGGCGCCGGTGACGGTGACCTTGACGGGAGCCTGCGTCATGACGTTTCCCTACGTGGACGGTTGACGTTTTCCGAACAGCCGAAGGCTATCCGTTCGCCCAGCACATCCCGCAGGCAGGTGGCGCGGTCGGCCCGGCGCGGGCGCAATCCGTTGACGGTCACCCCCCGGCGATCTACGGTGAGCTCCCCTCCGTTCCTTCGATGGCGAGTTCAGGAGGTTCCATGGCCGTGGTGGAGACCGTGCGCGGGCCGGTGGAGGTCGAGCGGCTGGGCGAGACGCTCATGCACGAGCACGTGTTCGTGCTCGACCCTCAGCACGTGCAGGACTACGGCGAAGGGGCGTGGTGGGACGAGGAGTTCCGGGTCGCCGACGCCATCGCCAAGCTGCGGAAGCTCGTGGCCAGGGGGGTGTCCACCATCGTCGATCCGACGGTGTGGGGCATCGGCCGGTACATTCCGCGCGTCCAGCGGGTGGCCGCCGAGGTGCCCGAGCTCAACATCATCGTGGCCACCGGGCTGTACAGCTTCGCGGACGTGCCGTTCGCGTACGCCAACCAGGGGCCGGGCACGCTGCTCGACATCCCCGAACCGATGGTGGAGGACTTCGCCAAGGACATCACCGACGGCATCGCCGGAACCGGCGTGAAGGCGGCGTTCCTCAAGTGCGCGATCGACGGTCACGGCCTGATGCCGGGCGTGGAGCGCATCCTGCGGGCCGTGGCGCTCACCCACGTCAGGACCGGCGTGCCGATCACCGTGCACACCGACCCCCACACCCAGACCGGCCTCGCCGTGCTCGACGTGTTCACCGAGGAAGGCGTGGACCTTACCAAGGTCGTGCTCGGCCACTCCGGCGACAGCAACGACCTGGACCACCTCATGCGGCTCGCCGACTCCGGGGCGACGCTCGGCATGGACCGCTTCGGGCTGGAGTTCTACAACCCCACCGGCTCCCGGGTGGACACGGTCGTGCGCCTGTGCGAGCGCGGCTACGCCGACCGCATGGTGCTCAGCCACGACTACGCCTGCTTCATGGACACCGTGGGGGAGCACTGGGACGAGGCGCTGCCGCAGGTCGCCCCGCAGTGGCACTACGGCCACATCCACGACGACATCCTGCCCGCCCTGCGCGAGAAGGGCGTCACCGACGCGCAGATCCACCAGATGCTCGTCGAGAACCCCCGCAGGCACTTCTCCTGACGGGCGTGCCGTCCGCCGCCGCGGACGGCACGCCCCTCACAGGCGTTACTTGAGTCCCTTGTCCAGCCCGGCCTTGCGCAACGCCTCGGCCAGCGCGCCGCCGCCCGTGGCGCCGCGGTCCTGGCGGGGCCGGCCGCCCCCGCCGCCCCCGCCGCGCCGGTCGGGCTTGCCGCCGCCGCCCCGGTTGCGGTCCCGGCCGCCGTCCTGCCCGGACTGCCCGGACCGGCCGCGGGTCTCGGTCTCGTCTTCCAGCCGCAGCGTCAGCGAGATGCGCTTGCGGGGGATGTCGACGTCGAGGACCTTGACGCGGACGATGTCGCCGGGCTTCACCACCTCGCGCGGGTCCTTCACGAAGTTCCTGGACATGGCCGACACGTGCACGAGGCCGTCCTGGTGCACGCCGACGTCCACGAACGCGCCGAACGCCGCCACGTTGGTGACCACGCCCTCCAGCAGCATGCCGGGGGACAGGTCCGCCAGCGTCTCGACGCCCTCCTTGAACGTCGCCGCCCGGAAGGCCGGGCGCGGGTCGCGGCCCGGCTTCTCCAGCTCCTTGAGGATGTCGGTGACCGTGGGCAGGCCGAAGGTGTCGTCGGCGAACCGCGCCGGCTCCAGCGTGCGCAGCGCCGCGGTGTTGCCGATGAGCGTCTTGATGTCGGTGCGCGCCGCGTCCAGGATGCGCCGCACCACCGGGTACGCCTCCGGGTGGACGCTGGAGGCGTCCAGCGGGTCGTCCCCGCCGGGGATGCGCAGGAAGCCCGCGCACTGCTCGAACGCCTTCGGGCCGAGCCGGGGGACGTCCTTGAGCGCGCGGCGCGAGCGGAACGGGCCGTTGGCGTCGCGGTGCTGCACGATGTTCTCTGCGAGCCCGGAGCCGATGCCGGACACGCGGGTCAGCAGCGGCGCCGACGCGGTGTTGACGTCCACCCCGACCCCGTTCACGCAGTCCTCCACGACCGCGTCCAGCGACCGCGACAGCTTGGTCTCGGCCACGTCGTGCTGGTACTGGCCCACGCCGATGGACTTGGGGTCGATCTTGACCAGCTCGGCCAGCGGGTCCTGGAGGCGGCGGGCGATCGACACCGCGCCGCGCAGCGACACGTCCAGGCCGGGCAGCTCCTGCGAGGCGTACGCGGAGGCGGAGTAGACCGACGCGCCCGCCTCCGACACCACGACCTTGGTGAGGCCGAGGCCGGGATGGCGCTTGATCAGGTCGCCCGCGAGCTTGTCGGTCTCGCGCGAGGCGGTGCCGTTGCCGATGGCGATCAGCTCGACGCCGTGCGCGCCGGCGAGCCTGGCCAGGACCTCGATCGACTCGTCCCAGCGGCGGCGCGGCTCGTGCGGGTAGATCGTCTCGGTGGCCACGACCTTGCCGGTGGCGTCCACGACGGCGACCTTCACGCCGGTGCGCAGGCCCGGGTCGAGCCCCATGGTCGGGCGGGTGCCCGCGGGGGCGGCGAGCAGCAGGTCGCGCAGGTTGGCGGCGAACACGCGCACCGCCTCGTCCTCGGCTGCCTGCCACAGCCGCATGCGCAGGTCGATGCCGAGGTGGACCAGCACACGGGTGCGCCAGGCCCAGCGCACCGTGTCCAGCAGCCACCGGTCCGCGGGCCTGCCCCGGTCGGCGACGCCGAAGTGCCGGGCGATGCGGACCTCGTACCCGTTCGGGCCGTCCTCGGCCGGAGCCTCCTCGGGCTCCAGCACCAGGGTGAGGACCTCTTCCTTCTCCCCGCGGAACATCGCCAGCACGCGGTGGGAGGGCAGCTTGGTGAACGGCTCGGCGAAGTCGAAGTAGTCGGAGAACTTGGCCCCGGCCTCCTGCTTGTCGTCCCTGACCCGGGAGACCAGCCGGCCCCGCGTCCACATCTGCTCGCGCAGCGAGCCGATCAGGTCGGCGTCCTCGGCGAACCGCTCGATCAGGATGGCGCGCGCCCCCTCGAGCGCGGCGGCGGCGTCCGGCACGCCCTTCTCGGCGTCGGCGTACGGCGCGGCGGACTCGTGCGGGTCGTGTGAGGGGTCGGACAGCAGCAGGTCGGCCAGCGGCTCCAGCCCCGCCTCGCGGGCGATCTGCGCCTTGGTGCGCCGCTTGGGCTTGTACGGGAGGTAGATGTCCTCCAGCCGGGCCTTGGAGTCGGCCGCCATGATCTGCGCTTCGAGCGCGTCGTCCAACTTGCCCTGGGAACGGATCGACTCCAGGATCGCCGCGCGCCGCTCCTCCAGCTCGCGCAGGTAGCGCAACCGGTCTTCGAGCGTGCGCAACTGCGCGTCGTCGAGCATCTCGGTCGCTTCCTTGCGGTAGCGGGCGATGAACGGCACGGTCGCCCCGCCGTCGAGCAGCTCGACGGCGGCCTGCACCTGCCGCTCGCGCACGCCGAGCTCCTCGGCGATCCGCTGGTGAATGGAGATCGTCACGGTGTTGGTCCGCCTTCGGTTCGAGGTACGGGGACGATTGTGCACCCCCGCCCCTCGATTGTCGCGCCCCGCGGGACGCGGTCAGGGCCCCGGGAACGCGAAAGGGGAGCCGCGCCCCGCGCGCGGCTCCCCTTCGTGCCTGGGGCTAGCCCAGGCCGCTCTTCATCGCGGCGATCAGCTCACCGTTGGTGGTGTCTCCGGTCAGCTCCCAGAAGAAGGCGCCGCCGAGCCCCTGGCTCTTGGCCCACTGCATCTTGCTGGTGATCGTCGCCGGAGTGTCGTAGCTCCACCACTGGCCGTTGCAGAACGCGTAGGCCGTACCCGCGATGGTGCCGTTGGACGGGCAGCGGGTCTTGAGGACCTTGTAGTCCTCGATGCCCGCCTCGTAGGTGCCGGGGGCCGCGCCGGTCGCCGTGCCGCCAGGCGTCGCCTGGGTCACGCCGGTCCAGCCACGACCGTAGAAGCCGATGCCGAGCAGGAGCTTGTTGCCGGGGACGCCCTGCGCCTTGAGCTTGGCGATGGCCTCCTCGGTGTTGAAGCCCTCCTGCGGGATGCCCTGGTAGGACGTCAGCGGCGAGTGCGGAGCGGTCGGGCCCTTGTCGGCCCATGCGCCGAAGAAGTCGTACGTCATCACGTTGTACCAGTCGAGGGACTGCGCGGCGCCCGCGTAGTCGGTCTTCTCGATCTTGCCACCGGCGGAGGCGTCGGCGGTGATGGCCGCGGTGATGATGTAGCTCTGGCCGAACTTGGCGCGCAGAGCCTGGGTGAGGCCCTTCAGCGCGTTGGGGCCGCTGGTGTCACAGGTCAGGCCACAGGCGTTCGGGTACTCCCAGTCGATGTCGATGCCGTCGAAGACATCGGCCCAGCGCGGGTCCTCGACCAGGTTGTAGCAGGAGTTCGCGAAGGCGGTCGGGTTCTGCGCCGCCTGCGGGAAGCCGCCGGACCAGGTCCAGCCACCGAAGGAGTAGATGACCTTCAGGCCGGGGTACTTGGCCTTGAGCTTGCGGAGCTGGTTGAAGCTGCCGCGCAGGGCGCCGTTGTCCCAGGTGTCGGCCTGGCCGTCCACGCTCTCGCCGGCCTGGTAGAACCGGTCGTAGTCGGCGTAGCTGTCACCGATGGTGCACTGGCCGTTGGTCACGTTGCCGAACGCGAAGTTGATGTAGCCGAGCTTCGCGGCGGAACCGCTGGTGTCGATGTTCTTGACGTGGTAGCCGCGTCCGTAGACGCCCCAGTCCACGAAGTAGCCCATCAGCTTGTTACCGCCGCCGCCGCCCTTCTGGGTGGTGGCGCTGATCTGGTTGCTCGCGTCCGACAGGTTGTTCGCCGCGTCCTTGGCCTTCACCGTGTAGGTGTAGGTCGTGTCCGCGCTGAGGCCGGTGTCGGTGTAGGTGGTGCCGGTGACCGTGGTGACCAGCGTGCCGCCGCGGTAGACGTTGTAGCCGGTGACGCCCACGTTGTCGGTGGAGGCGTTCCAGGCCAGGATCACGCTGGAGGTCGTCGTGCCGGTGGAGCGCAGGTTGCCGGGCGCGCTCGGCGGGGTCTTGTCGCCGCCGCCATCGGCGTCGGTGGTCACGCTGAGCGTGTTGCTCGCGTCCGACAGGTTGTTGGCGGCGTCGCGGGCCTTCACCGTGTAGCTGTAGGCCGTGCTCGCGGTCAGGCCGCTGTCGGTGAACGTGGTGGTGGCGACCGTGGTGACCAGCGTGCCGCCGCGGTAGACGTTGTAGCCGGTGACGCCCACGTTGTCGGTGGAGGCGTTCCAGGCCAGCGAGACGCTGTTGGCGGACTTCGCGGTCGAGCGCAGGTTGCCGGGCGCGCTCGGCGGGGTCTTGTCGTCGCCACCGGTGTTGTCGGTGGTCACGCTGACGGCGTTGCTCGCGGCCGACTGGTTGTTGGCGGCGTCGCGGGCCTTCACCGTGTAGCTGTAGGCGGTGTTCGCCGTCAGGCCGGTGTCGGTGTAGGTGGTGCCGGTGACCGTGGTGACCAGCGTGCTGCCGCGGTACACCAGGTAGCCGGTGACGCCGACGTTGTCGGTCGAGGCGTTCCAGGCCAGCGAGACGCTGTTGGCCGTCTTGGCGGTCGAGCGCAGGTTGCCGGGGACGCTGGGCGCCGTGGTGTCGGTGCCGCTGCCGCCCGCGAGCGCCCACAGGGCGGGGACGTTCGGCGGCTCCCAGCCGGGGAGCGAGGTGTGGGCCTGCACGCACTTGTAGTCGACGCCGTTGTAGGTGACGATCGTGCCTGCGGTGTACGCCGTGTTCGGGGCCCAGGCCGCGGCCAGGGCGACGCTGCTCGACGCGGTGGAGGTGGCGGATGCGCTGGGGCTGAGCGCCACCGCCGTACCCAGCGGGAGAAGCATCGCTCCCGCTGCGATTAGGAGTTTCGCGGACCTGTATTTCATATGGTGCTCCACGTCCATCGGGCGGATGGGAAGGGGGGGTACAACTGGACGCATGTACGGAGCCGACGTGCCGCCGAAGCCGGGACAGTGACGTCGGCCGGTCGCCGGGTGTGCCGGGCGACAGGAGGAGCCAGGCATGGGTGTGGTGGGGATCGCGGCATACTGCGACCTTCCTACCTTGGGCTAGAGCCCTTACTTTTAGGAAGCTTTCCTTTTAATTAGCTGGAAACCTACCCGCAGGCGCTTGCGCCGTCAATGTCTCTGGCACACCCGAGTCGGGTGCTCTCCCGCCGGGCCCGCTCCCGGCCTTCCGGGGGACGCGGGCGCCCCGGGCCGCGCGCGTCTTCTCACCTGGCCAATTCCCGGCGACGGGACGGACCGGGGACGAGAGCGGGCGCCGCGTCATTCCATAGCGGCACGGGCTCAAACGAGATGATCGTCACACGGCCGCCACGGGTGGGCCCTCTCCGGCGGGCCGCCCCGCGACGCGGTGCGGTGCGGTTACGCTCGGAGGTATGAACGTGGCGGAAAGCCTGACCTACGAGCGGTTCATCGCGGCCGCGGAGGCCGAGACGAGCCGGATGGCCGCCGCCGCGCGGGAGGCGGGCCCCGAGGCCCCGGTGCCCACCTGCCCCGGGTGGAGCGTCACCAAGCTGCTCAAGCACCTCGGCATCGTCCAGCGCTGGGCCGCGCACATCGTGGGCGAGCGCGTCCAGGTGCCGGTCGGCACGCGCCAGGTCCCCGTCGAGCTCCCCGGCGACCCCGGGGACTACCCCGGCTGGCTGGAGGACGGCGGGCGCGCGCTCGCCGCGACGCTGCGCGCGGCCGGCCCCGGCGCGCCGGTGTGGTCCTGGGGGCCTGGCGGGACCGCCGGGTTCTGGGCGCGGCGCATGGCGCACGAGGCGGCCGTCCACCGGGCCGACGCCGAGATCGCCGCCGGCCTCGCCCCGCGGTTCGACGCCCGGCTCGCCGCGGACGGCGTCGACGAGTTCCTCGGCAACCTGGGCATGGTCCCCGCGGTCGCCGAGCGCCTCGCCGCGCTGGGCGAGGAGAGCCGCACGCTGCACTTCCACGCCACCGACCTCGACGGCGCGGGCGAGTGGCTGGTCAGGCTGACGCCGGGCGGGTTCACCTGGGAGCACGGCCACGGCAAGGGCGACGTCGCGGCGCGCGGCACGGCGAGCGACCTGCTGCTGCTCGTCTACGGCCGGTCGGATCCGGCGTCCGGCCGCGTCGAGGTCCTCGGCGACGAAGGCCTGCTGACGCGGTGGCTGGCGGCCACACCGCTCTAGCCCCGGCTTCCGGGCGCGCGGTGCCGTCACGGGCGCGGCGACCCGGAGGGCGCGCCGTTCAGAGGTAGCGGCCGGTCTCGCCCCAGTGGGCGGCGTCCAGCGCCTGGTCCGGCACCTCCTGCGGGCGGTCGGTCGCGACCACTTCCACCATCTCGCCCGGCCGGACGCGCTCGGGCAGCGTTCCGAACCTGACGTACCTCAGGAACGCGTACTCTTCGGGGCTGAACTGCTCCACCGGCGCGTCCTCGTCGTGCATCGCGGCCTCCTCACCCACGACCATTGTCGCCAGCCGGACATCACCCCGCAATCGCCCCGATCACCCTCGCATCTCCTCAATTCAGCCGGATCCATGCAGACGGCGCTTCCAGTCGGGGCCGAGCGCGTCCGCGTACGCCGCGCGCTCGCGGGACAGCTCCGCCCAGTCCTCCGGCCTCTCGGCCACCGCCAGGCAGTCGCTGCCGTGCAGGCCCCACACCTCCGCCTCCACCCAGCACAGGTGCCGGTACTTGCGCGGCGCCGTGGCCTGCGCGCCGAAATCCCAGCCCACCGCCGACACCGCCTTGCCCGAGAACTGCCGGGCCGCCCGGTCGGCGTACGCGCGCCGGGTGAGCGTGTCCGGGTGCAGGAAGGAGAGGTCGAACCCGTTGAGGCCGAGCCCGAACGCCGCGAGGCCGTAGAGGAACGTCGCCCGGATCCCCCGCCGGGCGCAGAAGGCGGTGATCCGCCGTGCCCCGCGCAACGCCCCCGCGTACGACAGGACGTACACCCGCTCCAGCCGGTGCGACTCCAGGTACCGGCCCAGGGCGGCGATGATCGTCGCGCCGGAGGCGACGGTGTCCCCCACCAGCAGCGTGTCGGCGGGCGCCTCGAACTGGGCGTAGGACACCTCGACCCGCGCGGTGTCCGGCGAGACGGCCACCCGGGAGGTCGCGACGAGGTTCAGCGGCAGGTTCTCGCCGCTCTGCCGGACGGCCGCCTCGCCGAGCTGGTAGACGAGGCCCTTGCTCAGGATCGCCAGCTCGGCCGTGCGGCCCGGCTGGTACTCGTCGCCGAGATGGCCGAGGAAGAGCCGGCTCGACTCCAGGCAGGCGCGGCGGAAGTCGGCGCCGATCAGGTTGCGGTCGAACAGCAGCCGTTCCAGCGCGCCGTTGTGCACGACGTACAGACGGGACCCTCGGGTGCCCGCCTCGATGAGCTCCGCGGTGCTGCCTTCCGCGTCGAGGATCACCTGTCTCCTCCTGTTCCGTGGTGGGCGTGCTCTCCGGCGATGACGGTCAGCCGGGCGCGCGGGCCAGACGCTCGGCCACCGCCGCCACGTTCGACACGGCCTGCCCGCAGGTCAGCGCGGGATCGAGCCCGGCGCCCGCGCGCACCACCGCGCACCTGACCGCGTCCGCCGAGCCGCTCCCGTACAGCGTGGAGGTGATGACCCCGAACTCGGGACGGGACCTCAGCAGCACCAGCTCCCGCCACGTCGCCCCGTCATGGACGAACTCGTCGACGCGCAGCCAGCGCAGCGCGAGGTCGAGGCGGCGGTAGGAGAGCACCCGTCCCCGCAGGCCGTCCTCGGTCTCGTCCAGGCCGCACGACAGCGGGGCCAGGGGCAGGTCGGTGAGGAGCGAGGCGTCCAGGTCGCGCACGTAGCAGCGCAGGTACGCGGCCGACACGAACTGCGCGAGACGGCCGCGAGCCTGGTCCGGGACGGGCGCGGGCAGCGTGCGCTCGACGAACCGCCTGACGAACGCCTGCCCGTCCAGCCGGTCCGGCGACGCCGCCATGACGGCCGCCACCTGATCGTACGGACGCCCCCAGGCGCGCGCGAGCGTGCGGACGAGCCCGGAGAGGTCACCGTCCGGGGTCACCGCCCTTTTCCACATTTCGGCGATTCCCGTGGCGGTCGGATCGCCGAAACGGGGATACCAGGCGAGGTCGGGGGCGACGCGGAGCGGGCCCGCGCGGGCGTACGCATTCCCGCGGTCGCCGCGGTACTCGCGCGCCTTTCTTTCGCGGTACGCCGACAACTCCGGAGTGGTCGAGGTATGGCGCACCAAGCCCTCGTGGACGAGCGGCGTCAAATTCCCGAGGAAAACGCCGAACCACGGCAGCTCGAACATGGAGGACGACGGGAACAGCAGATAGGAATCGGTCAGCAGGACGGCGAGCCGCGTCGCGTCCAGCGCCTGCCGCATGGCCGCCTCCGCGTCCCGCCCGGCCGCGTCCCTGCCGTAGCAGGCGAGGATCTCCGGGTTGAGGTACTGGACGAACAGCGGCCTCTCACGACGGTGGGTCCCCTCGCGCGCGGCCTCGGTCCGCCGGGCCGCGGCCGTCCCGTCGGGCGTCACCGGTGTCCCGCCGAGCGTCACGTTCACCGACAGGTCGCGCGCCGCCGTGAACGCGTCCCCGCGGGCCAGCACCCGCTGCCCGGCCATGTGCCCGTGCCGCGCCGCCCACGGGACGGGGCGGCGCGGCGGCCCCGGTCTAGGCTTCATCGGGATCGCGGGGGACGGCGGGGCGCGGGGTGACGTGCAGGTCGCGGGCCGAGGTGTAGGAGTCGCGTCCGGCGTTGATCTGCTGGACCACCGTGAAGGTGTCGCGGGCGGTGGCCTTGCGCGCCTCGTCGACGAACTCCCGCAACTCGGGCGCCGCCTCGCCGTGCCCGCTCAGGAACGCGCCGAGCATCGCCGCCCACCGCCGCCGCTCCTCGGCTGCCGACCCCGGCGAGCCGGCGGCCGCACGCAGATGTCGCTCGGTGACGTCGAGCTGCCCGGCCAGGTCCGGATCGTCCTCGCCGCGATGACGGTTGAAGATCTTGGCCAGACGGGCCTTCGCGGTCTCCCAGGTGTCCCGGGTCACCGCCTGGACGAGGGCGGTGCTCGCGACGCCCGCAAGGGCGGCCATAGTGGGGTCCATCGCGATACTCCTTCGATGCGACGCGTTCCCCACTAACGACTGATCGGCTGGTTGCCCCGCTAGTATGCCTCCGCCGAGTGACGCATTTCCAGGGATTTATAAACGTTCATGTAAACAGCCGGTGATCGTGCGCCGCGCCGGCAATACCGCCTTCCGCGTCACCGTCGTGAAACGTTTCATTCTTTCCCAAACGTTCCCATACCAAGATTCCATAACCCTCCACCATGAGCGAACGCCACCGATTCGGCTAAGAGACCGGCAGGGGGTCCTGCCCGAGGAAACGGTGGCCGTTGGCGGCGGAGCGGCGTACGGCGGCGAAACCGTAGTCGATCATCGCGGTTTCGTACGCGCGGAGCGCCGGCACGATCGGGCCGCCGTCGCGCAGGGCCTTCGCCAGCGTGGCGGCGTCGCGCAGGGCGGTGTTGGCGCCGACCCCGCCGGCCGGGCTCATCGCGTGGACGGCGTCCCCGAGCAGGGTCACGGTGCCGGTGGACCACGGGTCGACGGGCACGCTCGTGCGAAGGACGGCGGGGAAGAGGCCGGCCGTGTCCCAGTGCTCCACGATCCGCCGGATCCGCGGATGCCAGCCGTCGACGAGGTCCAGCACCATGGCGCGCAGGTCCACGCCGGACATCCGGAGCAGATCGGCGTCGGTGCAGGGCAGATGCTCGGGGCGGGCGCCGAAGCCGCAGGTCATGTACGACAGATGCGGGGTCTCCACCGGCGCCACGCCGACGAAGGACCCGTTCGGGCCGATGACCGCGGTGAACACGTTGAACATGTCGGCGGTGAACAGTTCGCGGGTCCGGTCGTCGAGCGGGACGGTGCCGTACAGCTGGCGCAGGCCGGTGTCGACCACCTGGGCGTGCGGCAGCAACCGGCGTCGTATGACGGAGTTGACGCCGTCGGCGCCCACCAGCACGTCACCGGCCGCGCTGGTCCCGTCGGCGAAACGGGCGGTGATCCTGCCGCCGGGTTCGATGGCGTATCCGGTGCAGCGCCGGCCGAAGGCGACCACGTCCTCCAGGCCGGTCAGGAGAATGCGGCGCAGCGTCAGCCGGTCGACCGCCAGCGGCGCCGTCTCCTCGGCGGATTCGACGGTCCATCGATGGCCGAGCCGCTCGTCGAGGAACACCGAGCGAGGGCCGGGCCGTCCGGAGGTGTCCAGGAACGATCGCCACAGCCGGGACGGCAGGGCGTCGCGCAGCGCGCGCTGACCGTCCGCGTTGATGTGCAGGCGGTAGCCCTGGCGGCGGAAGATCGGCGTCGCGTCCCGCTCGTGGACCGAGACGCCGATGCCGTCCTGGCGTAGCCGCTGGGCCAGGCACAGCCCGCCGAGGCCGGCGCCGATGACGAGTACGTGCATGGTCGTGGCTCCCTTCTGTCACGACCAACCCTCGGTGCGGGACACCGCTCGCACCGAGTCGGACCGGGAGTCGTGCGCGGTTTCCGCCGCGGACGACGTTCCCGGCGGCGGTTTCCGTCACCGCAGGACGGCTCCGGCGCGCTTCACCGTCCGGATCAACGGCAGGGTCTCCACATGGCGGACGGCCTTCAACGCCCCGATCCGCTCGGTCAGGTACCGGTACAGGTCACGTGAGTCCCGGCACGCGACCCCGGCGTAGAGGTTGGCCGCGCCGGTCGTGGCCGCCGCCACGGTGACCTCCGGATGAGCGGCGAGGGCCTCGCCCGCGGCGGCGAGCCTGGAGGGCTTCACCGACATCCACAGGTAGGCCTCGGCCTGGTATCCGAGCAGTCCCGGCGCGATGTCGACGTCGAAGTAGAGCGCCCCGCTCTCCCGCAGCCGCGCGAGCCGCCGCCGTACCGTCGACTCCGACCGGCCCGTGACGCCGGCCAGCTCGGCGTGCGAAAGGCGCGCGTCCCTGGCCAGGGCCTCCACCAGGGCGTGGTCCTCGTCCTCCACCACGATCGGCGCTCCGCCGTCCTGAGGCGGGACGGGCGATGGCCGCAGGCGCTCGATCTGCTCGTCGGACAGCGCCCGCAGCCCTGCCCATCCCGTCGGCCCGCCGGTGAACATGTGCAGCATCCGGTGCGCGCTGACCGAGGTCACCTGCCGGGTCCGCGGCAGCTTCTCCAGCAGGAACGCGTCGCGTTCCGCCGCCGTGCGCGCCAGCGTGCCGCAGACGATCTCGGTGCCCCCGGACAGCAGGCTCACCCAGGAGGTGTCGGAACGACGCGCCAGAGCCGTCGCGAGGGCGAGGCCGGCGTCCGGAGCGCATCGCAGCCGGATCGCCCAGGAGGCGTAGCCGAGGCGCAGCCCGTCCACCACGCCGACGACGCGGAGAGCCCCTGCCGAACGCAGCCGCCGGTAGCGGCGGGCGACCGTGTTCTCCGAGACGCCGAGCGCCTCGCCGATCCTGCTGAACGGTGCTCGGCCGTCGAGCTGCAACGCGTGGGCGAGAGCGACGTCCAGCGGATCGAGCGCGACGGATTCCACCCGGCGAGCCTATTGGTGGCGCATCGCTCCTTCCGCCCTCCCCGGCCAGGGTCTTGCGACGGGCGCCGCGGCGGCAGGCCGGCGGCGTGGGGTCAGGCGGACAGGCGGTGCGGAGGCGAAGGCGCGAGCAGGTCGGGGAGCGGGCAGCCCAGGGCCCATTCGGCGAGCTGGGCTCGGGCGATCATGGGAAGCTCGGCGGCCCGGCCCTCGCGTAAGGCGGCCGAGGTGAAGCCGCTGGAGGTCACCAGCAGGCCGGTGTGGCCGGCGTAGGCGTGGGCCAGGGCGCCGAGCAGGTTGCGCACGTGGGGAGAGCCCACGTTGTTCGACCAGCGCTTGCACTGGACGGCGAACAGGCGGCCGTCCGGCGCGACGGCGAGGACGTCCACCCCGCCGTCGCCCGCGCCGCCCGTGACGCGGACCTTGCGGAAGCCGTCCCGCCGGAGCAGCGCCGCCACCAGATGCTCGAACTGCTCGCCGCTCATCTGGTCGATGGTCTCCAGGCGGGCGTTCGCGCGCAGGTAGTGGTCGCGCTGCCGGTGCGACCGGCGGGCGAGGAGCAGCGCCACGGCGGCGACCGCGACGCCCGCCGTGAGGGTGGCCACGAGCAGCCACGGCCCGGACGCGCGCACGAACCCGACGGTCGCGTTGATCAGCGGGACCGCGACGACCAGCCCCACGAGCGCCCACATGATGCCGTCGCCGCTGCGCCTCCCAGCGCGCCGGGCCGGTCGTCGTCGAGCCATCGCGAACCTCCTCGAAGACCCAGGGGGCACCTCGGGACCGAGGTGGCCACACCGAAGAGTGTGAACCCCGCCACCGACAAAATGCGGAAGAGGCGTCTCTGCCGTGGGTGGGGCATCGCTCGCGGAGACCCATGACGTCGGAGCCGTGCGGCGCCGTCCCGCTCACTCGGGCGACCGTCGATGAGGATCACGAGCCGCTGCTCGGCCAGGGAGTCGCGCGGCGAAGACCCGGCGTGCGGGTGCGCTGCCGCCGAGCTCCTAGATCATCCCACGTTCCGCGGGCCGTCGTGACCGGATGCTCCCCGCGTACCTGACGAAACGGCCGTGACGCAGGGGCGGAGCGGGGGAAAAAGGTTTCGGCGCCACGCCCCGCCGCCGGCGCGTGGCCGCCCGGCCGGCGCTCGGATCACTGCGTGGCGGCGGTGCGGAGCGCGTGGAACTGGTCCAGAAGGGCCTGGTCGCCGGTGCGGCGTACGGCCTCGCCGCCGTCGCGGTTCCACAGCCACAGCAGGAGCGGGACGGCGTCCCCGCTGACGAGCGCGTCCCCGTCGAAGCCCGTCCGGGCGTCCTCGACCGCGACGCCGCCGGGCAGCGCCCGCACCGTCCACGCGTGGTGGCTGGTGGAGACCGAGAGGGGACGCTGGTCGGGCGCGTCGAGCAGCGTGCCGAAGTCGTCCTTCCAGCGGGTGCTTCCGTAGCCGACGAACAGCTTCAGGACCTCGTCGATGCCGTCGAGGGCGATGTCACCGGGAATGCCGGACACCGGCCGCCCGGCCGCGAGCTCCGCGTCGACGCGGTGGATCACGGTCTCCTGGGCCATGCGGCGGATCCAGAACCCGACGGTCTGGTCGGGCTCGTACCACGAGGGCGCGGCGTCCCCGGGCTCGTGCGCGGAGAATCGCCCGGTCAGGACCGCGTACGCCGTGTCGAGCGCGGTCAGGGGGTCCGGGTGCTCGTCCGGCAGGGACTCGGGGAAGGCGCCGAGCCTGATGATCTCGGCCTTGTGGAGGTACACGTGGGCGACGTGCCGGGCGAGGTCGGCGGCGGACCAGTCGGGGCAGGACGGCACCCGCGCGGCGGGGTCGGCGGCGGCGACGGCATCGCGGAGCAGGTCGAAGTCTTCCTGAAGACGACCGAGCAGACGAGAGGAATCCATACCTCTCATCGAAGCGCACCCACCGGACCGCCCGAACCTGGTTTTTCCCGCGCCGATGACCGCGAGGGCGTCACGGGACCAGGGCCGAGATCTTCTTCGGCACGCACATGCGCCACGACTCCACCACCAGCTCGCGCATCTCGGCGCGGTCGAGGGCGGCCAGGCGGACGCGGACCCAGTTGTAGCGCTCGTCGGAGGGAAGCGGCATGACGAACTTCTCCGGATTCCCCGCGACCAGCCCCGCCCGTTCCTCCTTGGGGAACCCGAAGCCCATCAGCGTCTCGTCCGGTGAGACGGACAGGTACACGATCTTCCCGATCCGGAACTTCACATGATCGCGAATCAGGTGCTCGGTCGTCCGGGGCAGCGCCGACGCCACCGCACGGATCTCCTCGACGGTGACCATGTGCCCCTCCCACGGGTCCGGCGGCTCCCGCGAACGACCCGGACGGCCGCCCCGTTCCGGCCGATCATATCCACGCCGCGTGGGACGGAGCGCCCGCCGGTTGGAGGCCGTCCGCCGATGCCGGCCCGCCCGCCCCCACCGGCGCGGGCGCCGGCGGGCGCCACCGGTCCGGGGCTCCGAGACGTCCGGAGGCGAGGGACTCCATCGCCCGGACGACCCCGTACGGGCCGGGGGTGTCGCGCAGGAGGGCGCCGAGGCGGCGGGCCCGCTCCGCGGCGGCGGTCGCGGCGAGATGGCCGGCGGCCTCCTTGAGCTCGGCGGACGTCGGCACGCCGCCGAGGACGCGGGCGGCGCCGTGCGCCTCCAGGACCGCGAGGTTGTAGCGGGGCTCGACGTGGTCGCCGGGCACGCCGACGACCGGCACTCCGGCGAGCATCGCCGCCATCAGGCTGTTCTGCCCGCCCCGGGTGACCAGCAGGTCCGCTCCGGCCAGGGCTCGCGTGATGCCGGGCGTCCGCGTCACCGTCACGTTGCCGAAGGTGTGCGGCAGCACGTGGCCGCCCACCCGGTCCTCGCGGGCCGCGACCAGCACGTCGTGGGCGGGCGGCGGGAAGGCGTCCGCGAGCTCGGGGAGCAGGTCCTCGATCGTCACCGTCCCGGCGCTGAGGTAGACCACGACGCGGCGGACGCCGTCCGCGGGCGGCGCGGGGGCGCCGGCCAGTTCGAGCGGGGCGAACAGCAGCGGGCCGGCGTACAGCGTGCCCGGCAGCGTGGCGGGCAGCGGCTCCAGGGCGGGCACGGTGGGCGCGACGTTCAGCGTGCCGCCGCCGTGCAGGAGGCGTTCGACGCAGTCGGGGGCCTCCAGGCCGTGCGCGCGGCACAGCGCGGCGTAGGCGTCCTGGACGTGGCGGAACGCCGTGTCCTCCTCGCCTCCGCCCACCAGGCGGGTGACGTCCGGCGTCGCGATCGTCGCGACCAGCGGCACGCCGGTCAGGCGGGCGGAGACGGCCAGCGTGGCCTGCCACTCGGTGAAGATCACGTCCGGCCGGAACGCCTCGATCGCGGCACGCTCGGCGGTCACCGCCGCGTCCAGGTAGCCGGGTTCCGCCATCCCGCGCACCCACAGGGCCTCGGCGAAGGTGGCGTAGTTGCCGTCGCGGACGGTGGCGGGACGCCGGGGGCGCGGCACCGCGTACGTGGCGCCGAGGGGGTGGTCGCCGAGCATGGGGTATCCGGCGGGCGCGAGGAACGCGACCCGGTGGCCGCGCATGACGGCCTGCTCGGCCACGGCCAGGCACCGCGTCACGGCTCCGACGCCCGCCGCGCCGGCCAGAGGAGCGAAAAGGACACGCATCCGGTTTCTCCTGTCACGAGGGACGGAATGTGCTTGCGGGGGTTGGGCCGTACCGGAGGAGGACCGGCACGCCCGGGGAGGGCCGGGCGACCGCCACGGCCGGGAGGGGCGGTGCGGTGGTCACCGGGCGGGGCGGCGGAGGATCAGGGCGCCGGAGGCCGCGCCCGCCAGTTGGGCGGCGGCGATGGCGAGGAGCAGCGCCACGGTGCCGGTCCCGGTGGCGAGGCCGGCCAGGGCCGCGCCGGCGGCCGCCGCGGTGCTCTTGAGGCCGGCGCCCAAGGTGAAGACCCGCGTGCGGGCCTCCGGCGGCGACTCGCGGTCGCGCACCACCAGCAGGGAGCAGAACAGCGCGCTGTTGAGAAGCCCCACCACGGCGAACAGCGGCAGGGCGGCCCACGCCGACGGCAACGGCGCGATGACCAGGAACGGGACCGTCATCAGGAGCAGGCAGAGCACCACCACGGTCTCCGGCCGGCGCCGCCTGATCGGGAACCTGCTGTACAGCAGGCCCCCGGCCAGTCCGCCCACCGCGATGGCCGACATGATCACGCCGGTCAGCGCGGTGTCGTGCGCCCGCACGGCCAGCAGCGCCGCCAACACCTGCACGGCCCCCATCCCGACCTGCCCGAGGCTGGACCCGACGGTCACCGCGGCGAGGCTCCGGCTCCGCCATATCACCGCCACCGCCCCGAAACCTCTGCCCCGCCGCCCGGCCCTGTCACGCCCCGCGCCGACACCAGGAGGCCCGCCCCTGTCACGTCCCGCGCCCGCACCGGCCCGCGCCGCGGGCGTCGTCACGCGCTCCCGCACGGCGGCGCGGTCGGGGATCGGGAGGGTCCACAGCAGCGCGCCGCCCGCGGCCACCACCGCGCCGAGCACGAAGATCGCGACGGCCGGGCCGAAGACGCCGGCCAGCACGGCCGCGAGCGCGGGCCCGGCGATCCCGGCCATGCTGTACGACGTGGCGTCCAGCCCGAAGGCGCGGGTGAGCCGTCCGGGGACCAGCTCGCCGAGCAGGCTGGTCAGCCCGCCGATCATCAGCGGCGCGAAGCAGCCCGCCAGCACGACCAGCAGGACCACCACGACCCTGGACGCCTCGATCAGCAGGGTGGCGGCGACCAGCGCCGCCGCGTACGCCAGGTAGGCCGTGACGTAGAGCGGCCGGCGGCGGCGCACGGTGTCGGCGACCGCGCCGGCGAGCGGGGCGGCGACGACGTGCGGCACCATCAGCGCGGCCACGAGCAGGCCGCCGTACCCGGCGCCGCCGGCGCGCTCCAGGGCGAGCAGGAGCAACGCCACCCGGGCGCCCTCGTCGGCCAGGCGGAGCAGCACGGCCGTGGTGACGTACCGGGCCAGGACTCCACGCTCGCCCGGCCGATCCCGGGTGGGTTCACGGGCGTCTGCGCCCTGGGCGGCGGCCGGTCTCACGGACATCGCTCACTCCCTGACGGAACGTCGGATCTCACCGCCTACCCACCGTCCGATCCGCCAAGCCGCGCCGGGCCGGTGGTGGCGGCGGCGGTGCGCCGGTAGGGCAGGCCGTTGAGGTGGAGGTGGGCGGTCTCCGGGCCGGTGGAGCGGAACCCGGCGGTGATCGCACGGCTGTCCATGTGCGGCGTCCACGGAGGCGCCGCCAGGCCGGTCCCGGAGTGGGGGGCCGCCCAGACGTCCGGCGCGGCCCTGCGCAGCGGCACGCGATGCCCGCCGCAGGTCGCGAGCAGGTCGTCGGCTCCGGTGGCGTCCACGTCCACCGGAGCCGCGCCGACACGCCAGTACCGGCCCGCCACCGCGGCGGCGGGCAGCCACCCCGTGCCCGGTCGCCGGTCGGGCGGTGCGACGCCGTGCTCCGCCAGGATCGCGTCGATCACCTCGTACCGGGCGGCGCGCAGCTCCGCGCCCCGGTTGTCGGCCCACACGAGTCCTGCGCCGAGCTCCGGGATGGCGAGCAGTTTGCACCACATGCCGGCGTGGAACCCTTCGTGCCCGACCACGCGGAGCCCGCCCCGGCGCGTCAGCAGCGTGCCGAGCCCGTACGCCAGGTCCACCTCGACGGGGATGTCGGCGACGGGCCGGTGCGCCCGGGCGACGCCGCCGATGCCGGACAGCGGGTCGGCGGTGTCGTGGCCGGCCCCCTGGCGCAGGTGCAGCGCGCCGAGCCGGGCCAGGTCGGGGGCGGTGGTGAAGCACAGCGCGGCGGGAACGTGCCGCGCGTGCGCCGCCGGCGGGTCGGACGGCGAGGGCGGGTGGTGCCGAAGGCGGGGTTCCGGTGCGGTGAGGGCGAAGGTGCTGGCGGCCATGCCCAGCGGCGCGAACAGCCGCTCGCGGGCCAGGCCGGCGAAGGGACGGCCCGTCACCCGCTCGGCCACGTGCCCGGCCAGGGACGTCCCGGCGTTGCTGTAGGAGAACACCTCTCCCGGCTCGCCGACGCGCGGCAGCCTGCGCACCTCGGCGAGGGTCGCGCGGCCGAGGTCGCGCGCGCCGCCCCGGGATCCTGCCGCCTCGACGCGGTCGGGCGGCAGGCCGGAGGTGTGGCCGAGCAGGTGGCGCAGAGTGATCGCGCCCGGGTCCGCGCCGTGCCGCAGGCGCAGCTCCGGCAGGTACTCGCCGACCGGGGCCGACAGCTCCAGCGTCCCGTCGGCGGCGAGCGCGCAGATCAGCGTCGCGGTGACCAGCTTCGCCACCGAGTACGCGCGGAAGGCGGTGTCCTCGCGCACCGCGTACGCGGAAGTGCCGGGGAGGCCGGCGCCCAGGCGTCCCGAGGCGACGGTGACCACCGGGCCGGCCCGGTCGAACAGGCAGGCCACGGCCCCCGGAACCCCGTGGCGGCGCCGGAAGGACTCCAGACGCGCCCGCAGCGACGCCTCGTCCACGGCCACGCCCCGTCCACGGTCGGCGACGACGCTCATCGAGGCTCCTCTCTCGTCGTCGGGTGGCTGGAGTTGCGGTGGTGGACGAGGGCCGGGTGGTCCGCGCCGGCGCGGGCCCACCGCACCAGGCCGACGAGCAGGACGTGGTCGTAGACGGGGATGGCCTGGGCGATGTCGCACACCAGGGCCGCCGCCGCGCCGTCCAGCACCGGCACGCCGAGATGGCGGCCGTGGCCGACGCCGTCGAAGCGGCGGCACGTCTCCCCGGTGGCGAAGCGGCGGATCAGCCCGCGCTGCCGCCAGGCCAGCACGTTGACGCCGAACCGTCCCGCCGCGAGGGTGTGCCGGAGCGTGCGGCCCGCGCTCGCGAGGGACACCAGCACGCTCGGAGGTTCCAGGGAGAGCGACAGCACCGCGCTGGCCGTGCACCCGGCGGGCCCGTCCCCGCCCGTGGCGGAGATCACGGTGACGGCCGTGGGGAACTCGGCCATGATCGCGCGGAAGCGGGCGCCGTCCATCTCGGTCGCGGGCCCGCCGAGGAGCGCGCTGGTCGTGGTCACGGCGTGCCTCCGTTCGCGCCTGCGACCGTGCGCGCCAGGGCCCGCCGGTCGATCTTGCCGTTGTCGTTGAGCGGGAGCGCGTCCAGGCGCGTCGCGCTGGACGGCACCATGTACGCGGGCAGCCGGGCGCGCAGCGCCGCGAGCGCGTCCCCGGAGGGAGGCCCGCCCGTGTACGCGGCCACGAGGCTCACCCGCCCGGCGTCGCCGGTGAGGGCGAGGACGACGGCGTCGCGCACCCCGGGCAGGTCACGCAGCGCGGCCTCCACCTCGCCCGGCTCCACGCGGTACCCGTCCACCTGGACCTGCTGGTCCAGCCGTCCGAGGTGGACGAGGCCGTCGCCGGTCGCGCGCACCCGGTCGCCGGTCCGGTACCAGTGCTCCGGCGTGAGGGGCGTCGTGCCGTCGTACGCCGTCGCGGCGCCGGCGGCGTCCACGGTGACGAACCGGCCGGCGTCGTCGGCGGGGTCCAGGTAGCCGGGGAACCGCTGCGGCCCGCGCACCACCAGCTCACCCTCGGCGGCGGGACGGCCCTCGGCGTCCAGGACGAGATGGTCCAGGCCGGGATGGACGTCGCCGACGGGCACGGTGCCGTTCGCCGTGTGGGGCCACCGTGCGGGGTCGGCGGGAAGCGTGTGGGCGCTGCAGGTGACGGTCAGCTCGGTCGGGCCGTAGAGGTTGGCGATCCTGGCGCCCGGCGCGGCCCGCCGCCACGCCTCGGCCTGCGCGAGCGTGAGCTGCTCCCCGGCGAACAGGCTCCACCGCAGGCCGGGCATGCCGCCCGGCGGCAGCTTGCGCAGCCGTCGCGCCAGCGAGATGACCGACGGCACCGAGAACCAGTGGGTGACGCCGCGCTCGGCGACGAACCGGGCCGGGGACATCAGGTCCGCGCGGCCGGGGACCACGAGCGTGGCGCCGGTCGGCCAGGCGGCGAACATGTCGAGCACGGACGGGTCGAAGGTGAGGTCGAACGCCTGCGACAGGCGCGCGCCCGGCCCCGCGCCGTACAACGGGACGACGTGGTCGAGGTACGCGGCGACGTTGCGGTGCGAGATCGGCACCCCCTTGGGAACGCCCGTCGATCCGGACGTGAACAGGACGTAGGCCAGGTCGTCCATCCCGGCGTCCCCCACGGGCGCCACCGCGCCCGGCGATCCATCCCTGGTGTCGCCCACCACGACCGGCACCACCGCACCCTCCGCCTGTATGGCGGGATCGGTTCGCAGGACGGGATCGGCCTCTGCGGCCGGGTCGGCCAGGATGGCGGCCAGGCCCGCGCGGCGCGCGATCGTCGCGGTGCGCGCGGCGGGGAACGCGGGGTTGAGCGGCACGACCGGCCGGCCAAGCCGCTGTATCGCCAGGTACCCGGCGTACGCGATGGGGCTGCGGTTCGCGAGGAGCCCCACCGGCGCGCACGGCTCCCCGGCGGTCGCCCGCGGACCGACGCCGTGCCGCAGCAGCCGCACGGCCAGCGCACCTGCGAGATCGGCCAACTCCGCATAGGAAAGCCGGTATGCCCCGACCTCCAGCGCCACGGCGTCAGGATGATCACGGACACTCGCCGCGAACCGTTCATACAGTGGTGCGGATGCGCTCATGCGCCGTCCTTTCCATCGTCGAATCCGCCACGGACGGCGGAGGACAGGGACACGGGGATGCGCGGGGTCGAGGGCGTACAGGATCGGGAGCCAGTGGCCGAGGACGGATGGGGCGAGGGCTGGGCGGTGGAATGGGCGGCCAGCGGCGAGGGGGCGTGGGGAGGAATGGGCGGCAAGGGGTGAGGGGCGCGGTAAGGGATGGGTGGCAAGGGGTGAGGGGCGCGGTAAGGGATGGGTGGCAAGGGGTGAGGGGCGTGCGGAGGGCCGAGCGCGTAGCTGAGGGGGATGGCGGAGACCGCGCGCAGGCTGGTCCAGCGGTACGGCCCCCAGGCGCCCGTCTCGGCCTCGGGAGGCACCTCGATCCGCCATGGGCGGGCCGCCAGCCCGCGGCCGTCGGCCTTGGCACAGGCCTCCTGCGCCGTCCAGGCCCAGGCCACGGCGGCCTCCTGGTCGGCGGCGGGCAGCTCGCGGACGAGTCCGGCGTGCCGGCCGAAGATCCGGCCGACCATGCGGGAGGACGCCGTCGCCGGCCGTTGCACGTCGACGCCGACCCGCCGGTGCGGGGCCACGGCGGCCGCCACGAGGCCCTGGTCGTGCGACACGCTGACGCCGACCCACGGGTGGCCGGCCAGCATGGGCCGTCCACGCGGCCCGGCCCGCACCTCGGCGTGCCGCACCGCGGGCGCTGCGGCGCCCAGCAGCAGCCGTAGCAGCGCCCGCCCCGCGAGGAACTCCCGGCGACGCCGAGCGTGCATCCCCCCGGCCTGCCGGAGGTCGTCGGCAGTGTGGAACCGCGTGCCCCCGGCCGGCCCGCCTCCCGGTTCCAGGCCGATCACAGCACACGCCACCCAGACCCCAGGCCGCACGACGACCAGATCCGTCGTCACGTCCTCGGTCCTCTTGGGACGGCCCACCGCGCCGGGTGTCAGGCAGGTCGTCGTCGTCACGTTCTCGGTCCTGTTGGGACGGTCCGCCGCGCCGGGTGTCAGGCAGGCCGTTGTCGCATCCTCTTTCCTCTTGGTGCGGGCGGTGGTGGCCAGTGCTGGGCGGGTTGGCGTGGTCATGGCTTCGGTCCTCCCGGTATGGGTTGCCGTGCCGGCTGCTGGGCGAGATGCCGTGGCCTTGTCGGGCGCCGCCGGTGTCGGCCCGGGGATGACGGGACCGTCCAGGGCCGGGGGCGTCGGGTCGGGAGTAGTGGGCGGGGGTGAAGTGGGAGGGAGGTCATGTCGGGCGGATGCGGTTCAGGAGTGCGGGGAGGTTGTCGGCGAGCAGGCCGAGGACGACCTCCGTCGTCCCTCCTCCCACGCCGAACACGCCGGCCTGCGCGCGGAGCGTCTGGGCGCCGTCCTCGGCGAAGCCGTCCGCGCCCTGGAGGTGCGCGCAGTCCGCCAGGACGTGCTCCACGGTCTCGGCCACCGCCGCCTTGAGCAGCGCCGCCGCGACCGTGTCGCCGTCCCGGGCGACGGCCTCGCCGTGGACGCGGCACAGCGCGTCCAGGGCGTGCAGGCGCACCGTGGCGCGCGCGAGCCGGTCGCGGACCACAGGGTGCCGCCCGAGCGTGCCGCCGGCCAGGGCCCGGCCGTCGAGCCGGTCGGCCGTGCCGGCGAGCGCGCGCCGGCAGAGCGCCACTCCCCACAGCGCCCCGGCGAGCCGTTCGGTGGCGATGTGCCGGGCGAAGACGGCCAGCCCGTGGCCCACCCGGCCCGCGACGTGGGACCGGGGCAGCCGGACGCCGTCCAGGTGGACGTGCCCGATCCCGGCCGCGCCGAACAGCGTGGTCCCGGCGGGGCGGATCGTCACGCCGGGCGCGTCGGCGGGGACCAGGACCCAGGTGAAGTCGGTGAAGTGCCCGCCGGGCCGGTGCCGCGCGAGGACCAGCAG
Organism: Sphaerisporangium krabiense; assembly: GCF_014200435.1. Classification (NCBI taxonomy): domain Bacteria; kingdom Bacillati; phylum Actinomycetota; class Actinomycetes; order Streptosporangiales; family Streptosporangiaceae; genus Sphaerisporangium; species Sphaerisporangium krabiense. The sequence continues at coordinate 4,537,613 of NZ_JACHBR010000001.1, forward strand.
GTGTCGGGCCGTGGCGGCGTTGGTGATCCACCGCTTGCGCCCGTTCAGGACGACGTGGTCCGCGCCGATCTCGGCGGTGGTGGCGAGCGCCGTCAGATCCGACCCCGGCCCGGCGTCGGTCGCGGCGAGCGCCACGACGTCCTCGCCGCGCGACACCGCCGGCAGCGCCGCCGCGGCGGGCGGGCAGAGGTCCGCGGCCTGACCGAGCAGCGGCAGGGCCGTGGCGAGCTGGACGCACACGCCGAGGGTGGCGCCGACGGGGAGGCGGTCGTCCAGGGCGGCGAGCAGGCGTCGCAGCGCGGCCGGCTCCACGCGTGGACGTCCGCCGTCCCGGTAGACGCCACAGATCAGCCCCGCCGCGCCCAGCGCCCGCCACACCACGGCCGCGGACGCGTCGACCGGCAGCTCCCGGACGACCGCGGCGACATCTGTGTCGCGCGTCCCTCTGGGGTCGGGCCGGGGGGCGCGTGTCTGTTCACGATGCGGGGAGGTGAGCAGGGGGTTCGGGTTCGTGGATGTGTCAGGCAAGGGTCACCTCCGGGTTGAGGAGGGTGAGGCGGCCGTCGGCGAGGTGGAGGCGGTCGTTGCTGTAGTTGAGCGCGGCCGAGCGGAGGTCGCGCAGGGCCCGTTCCAGGGCGGTCGGAGAGTCCTTGAGGTATCCATGCCGCAGCCCGACCACGTCGATCAGGTCCTCCACCACGGCGTGACACTGCTCCGAGGCGGTGATCTTCAGCGCGTTGAGCAGCAGTTGCACCGAGGGGACCGACAGGTCGCGCGCGGTGGCGACGGTCCCCGCCGTGTGCCGCAGCAGGGCGTGCACCGTGTCCAGGCGCTGCCTGGCCCGGGACAGCCGGGTGAGCAGCAGCTCGGAGCCCAGGTCGTGGCGTCGCCGTCCCTCCGGGTCGCGCAGCAGGCGCAGCACCCGGGCGAGCGCGCCCGACGCCGTGCCGAGCCAGCACGCCGACCAGCCCAGGTGGGCGAGCGGCGCGAACACCGACATCGCGACCGCGCGGAAGTCACCGTGCTCGCCCACCACCTGGTCGGCGGGGACGTGGCCGGACAACCGCAGGGCGACGCTGTGGCTGGCGCGCATGCCGAGCGGCTGCCAGTCGCCGCTCTGGTCCAGGCTGAGCTGCTCGCGGCCCGCGTACACCAGGGAGACCTGGCCGTCGGAGGACGCCCCCGGGCTGCGCATCGTGACGAGGAACCCGTCGGCGTGCGCGCCGCCGGTGACGATGGGCGCGAACCGGTCGATCACCATCGTGTCCCGCTCCTCCAGCAGGCCGGAGGCGGAGCTGAGCAGGTGCCCGCCCTTGCCCGCCTCCGTGGTGACCGAGCCCAGGTACACGTCCCCGGCCGCGATCCGCGGCAGGAGCCGGGCGCGCAGCGAGGGCTTGGCGTACCGGACGACCGCGGCGACCTGCTGGCAGTGCATCGCGAAGATCATCGCGACCGACATGTCCTCCCGGCCCAGGCGTTCGGCGGCGCGCAGCAGCGCGTCCAGGTCACCGCCGAGGCCGCCCTCCCCGGACGGGACCAGCAGGCCGAGCAGGCGCGTCTCGCGCAGCGCAGCCAGCGCCTCGACCGGGAACGCGGCCTCGGCGTCCGTCCGCGCGGCGTGCGCGGCCGTCACCGCCGCGACGTGCTCCAGTCGCTCATCGAGCGTGATCCGGGACTCCTGGCCGGTGGCGTCCGGTCGCGTACGGCCGGAGCCAGGCGGCGGGGCCTGGCGTGCCGTATCCGGAGCGGGAGTGCGTGCCGTCTCCGAGGTGGTGCGGGTGCTCGCGGTGTCCGGGGCGGGTGTCCTGCCCAAGCCGGCGGCGGTGCCTCTGGTCTCCGAGGTGTCGAGGGTGTCGTCGGTGCGGTGGGTGTTGTGGGTGTAGGTCACGCCGCTCACGCCGTGGCCCTCCCGTCGATCGGGCTGCCCTGGCTTTCCGCCGTCCGGCGCACCGCCTCCCACAGCGTCCCGGCGCTGGCGAACGTGGTGGCGTTGAGCTCCTCGTCCGGGAGCGTGACGCCGAGACCGTCCTCCAGGTCGAAGAGCAGGTCGATCGCGTGCATGGAGTCCAGGCCCAGGTCGGCGAGCCGGTCGTCCTCGGTGAGGGGACGGTCGCCGAGGAAGGTCAGGTGCGGGACGAGGACGTCGACGAATCGGTCGTTCATGCGAGGTTCCCTTCGGTCGTGACGCGGCCCAGGTGGAGCCGCGAGTGGTGGATGACGGTGTCGGGGCCCCGGTCGCCGTCCACGACGTACTCGCCGGGCAACGGGTGGCCGAGGAAGGCGACGAGGCTGGCGTTGAGGCCGTACGCGCCGACGTTCGGCACCGCGAGCACGTCGCCGACGCGGAGCGGCGGCAGCGTGGCCGCCCGCGACCAGGTGTCCAGGGGAGTGCAGAGCGGGCCGGCGACCAGCACGTCCCGCTCGGCACACCCGTCGTCGCCAGCCGTGCCGTGGCCGGGGCGGATCAGCTCGGGGGACAGGGGCGGCAGCCGGCGCATCCCGGACATCCCGCCGAGATGGTTGACGCCGGACTCCAGGACCACGACCGTTCGCCCCTGCGACCGCTTGACGTCCAGGACGCGGGTGTAAAGGGTTCCGGCGGTGGCGGTGAGGTAACGGCCGGACTCGAAGACGACGCGCGGGCCGCCGGGCCCCGGGAACACCTCGTCCAGCAGGGTGGTGAGCCGCGGCGCCAGGCCGTCCAGGCAGATGGAGCCGCCGGCACGGGCGAACGGCGCGCCGAATCCGCCGCCGAGGTCCAGGGTCTCCAGGCGCGCGCCGTGCGGGGCGAGCGCCGCGGCCACCCGCGCGGCGGTCCGCGCCGACTGCGCGAACTGGCGGACGAGGTCGTCCACCGTGGCCAGGTTGGTGCCCATGTAGAGGTGCAGGCCGGTCACGTCGGCGTGGTGCCGTGGCGCGAACGCTGCCGGATCGGCGAGTATCCACGCCGCGTCCGCGCCGAACTGCGACGGCACGCCGGTCATGGCCAGCCCCTGGCCCGGGACCGGGCTGTCGTCGTTGACGCGCAGGAGGGCCGAGCAGCGTGCTCCGGCCGCCGCCGCGCACCGGTCGAGCTGGTCCAGCGCCACCGGCGAGTCGACGGAGAAGTGGCGGACGCCGAGCCGCACGGCCCGCGCCACGTCGGCGTCCCTGCGCCCCGGCCCGCCGTACAGGACGTCCGCCGCCGCCCAACCGGCGGCCAGTGCACTGTCCAACTCCCCGGCCGAGCACACCTCGGGAAGCGTCCCGCAGGCCCGCGACTCCTCTAGGACCAAGGGGTGTGCGTTGGCCTTGAGCGAGTAGTACAGTCCGGCCCCCACAGGCAGCCCGTCCCGCAGCAGACGGTGAGCACGCCGCACCTCGGCGAGGTCGTACACGTACGCGGGAGTGGCAATCCGACACGCCATCTCCGCGGACACGGCCGGCGCACCGGCCTCGGGCCCGCGTTCCAAGCTTCCGACGGGCAGGGCGCCGGGTGCGGACTTAACGGGCATTGGCCACCTCCAGGTCGGCGGTCACGTGGGTGGCGAGGGTCTTTCTGTCGACCTTGCCGTTGCGGGTGAGGGGGAGGGCGTCGGTGGTCACGCAGTGGCGGGGGATCTTGAACTCTTCGAGGTGGGGGCGCATGGCGGCCAGCAGGTCGTCCGGGTGCAGGGTCGTCACGGCGACCAGTACGGCCGGCCGTCCCTTCGCCGGGGTCAGCACGGCCGCGGACTCGACGCCCTCGACCTGGCGGGCCGCCGCCTCCACCTCCGTCGCGCTGACACGGAAACCGCGCTCCTTGTAGATGTCGTCACGCCGGCCGTCGAAGTAGAGGTAGCCGTCGTCGTCCAGCCACCCGTAGTCGCCCGTGCGCAGTTCCGGGAAGAGGCCCTCGGCGCGCGGGAACCGGCGCGCGGTCAGCTCGGGGCGCCGCCAGTACCCGGCCATGACGTGCGGGCCTCGCACGACGAACTCGCCCACCTCCCCTGGAGGCAGCCGCCGCCCCTCTGTGTCCACGACGGACACCTCGGTGCCCGGCAGCGGACGGCCGCAGGCCCCAGGACGCCGCAGGTCCTCGTCCGGCGGCATGACGGCCGCCCGCTTGCACTCGGTCAGGCCGAACATGAGCTGGACGCGAAGGCCGGGCACGGCCGCGCGCAGTGCGGCGAGGGTCTCCGGCGGCATGGCGGCGCCGGTGTTGGTGAGCAGGCGCAGCCGCAGGCCCGGCGTGGAAGAACGGCGCAGCAGCCGGGCCAGCCCCTCGGCGAGCGAGGGCACCGCGGGAAGGACGGTCGCGCCCACCCGGGCCAGCGTCCGCGCCAGCAGCGGCCCGGCCTGCGCGGCGTCGCCCAGCACCACGTGGGCGCCGCAGGACGCGGCCAGGAAGAGCTGGTACAGCCCGTAGTCGAACGAGAGCGGCAGGGCGCAGTAGACCACGTCGTCCCGGCGGTAGCCCAGAACGGACCGGATCGCCCCGGTGACGAACCGCGCCTGCCGATGCGTGGTCACGACGGCCTTCGGCCGGCCGGTGGTCCCGGAGGTGTAGATCAGGCAGACCGGATCGACCTCCAGCACACCCGAGCCGGCTTCCCCTGTGAAGCCGCGCCCGTCCGGGGTCCCCGCAGTGGTCGAGACGGTCCCCGGCATGCCGATGTCGTTCGGGGTGGCCAGCGAGACCCCGGGGCCTTGCGGAGTGCGCAGAGGGATGTCCTGATGGTGCGGCGTGGCTAGAGGGACGTCCTGCCGGTGCGGGGCGGCCAGAGGTACGCCCCGGTCGTGCGAGGGGGTCAGAGGAACGACGAGTTCTTGTGGGGTGGCCGAAGGGATGTCGAGGTCGTGGGCGGTTCGCCGGGCCGATGTGCCGGTCGTGATGACGAGGGCCGGTTCGCAGTCGGTGAGGACGTGGCGCAGAGGGTCGCCGTCGGTCTGCTCGTGGAGGACCACGAACACCGCGCCGAGCCGGGAGATCCCGTACAGGCACGCCGCCACCGCGGGCGTCGCCGGAGCGGACACCACGACCCGGTCGCCGCGGCGCACCCCTCGCCGGCGCAGCCGCTCGGCGACCGACAGACCGGCCCAGTACAACTCGGCGTAGGTGAGGGTGTCCGTGCCCGCGGACACCGCGGGCCCGTCAGGCCACCGCCGGGCGGCCTCGTCGACCAGATCGTGCAGCAGCGCGCCCCCTGTCAGATCCGACGCCGAGGTGGCCCCAGGGTCGGTCGTCGACCGCGCATATGTGGGCGTGGGCGGGGGTGTTGTCGTGGTCTTGGGTGTGGTCACAGGGTCTCCGTTCTCGTGGTGTCCGTGGTGCCGGTCGCGTGGGCAGAGGCCGGGGTGTCGTCGCGGGCGCGGCGGGTGGCCCTCGCCAGGCCCTCGATGCTGTGGAGGGTCTCGGGCACGAGGTCGTCGGGGTCGAGTTCGACGCCCAGGTCCGCTTCCAGGCGCTCGACGATCTCGGCCGCGCGGAAGGAGGAGAACCCCGGCAGGCCGGTGAGCGTGTCCGTGGCGGGTGGGGTGCCGAGGACGCCGGTGACGGCGGACACGACGGCCGCCCGGACGTTCACATCCGTCCCGCCGAAGACCTGGGCGTCCACGTCCGTCCCGCCGACGAGCTGGACGTCCGCGTTCGTCCCGCCGAAGACCCGTGTGTCGGCGGCGAGGACGTCCCGTAGACGGTCGAACAGTCCGTCCGGCTCCGGCCTGCCCTGCTGGACGCGGCGTGCGGCGAGGAACGTCCGCTCGCACAGCGCGGCCCAGTCCCGCAGGTGCGCCGCCTCCGCCTCGCCGCCCGCCGTGCGGTACGCGGCGTGCAGGCGGCGGGAGCGGGACAGCAGCCAGGTCTCCAGGGTCAGCCGGTCCAGCGCGGCGGCGCGGTGGGGGTGGTCGCGATAGGCGTCGACGTAGGCGTCGATGACCGCCGCGCCGGCGGCGTCGAAGCGGGCGACCGGCGGCGTCCACGTGTCGTCGGGGCGCGGACGCACGACCCTGGCGCCGCCGGGCAGGACCGCGGCGAGCGCGTCGGGGGCGATGGGGCGGGCCAGTGGGCGGGCCGGACCCCAAGGGGTCTCGTTGTGGTACCCGTCCACGACGGTCAACGTGCCGCCGGTGTCCGCCAGGAGGAATCCGTGTTCCATGTGCCGGTGCCCCGCGTACGGGACCCACGGCAGGAAGAAGGCGTCGGCGATGAGGAGCACGGGACCTCCGGCCGCGTGTCTCGCGACCGTGTCGCCGGGGACCTGCTCGTCGTCGCCGGTCATCGTGAAGCCGAGGGACTCCTCGGCCTCGCGGAGCAGGTCGCGCGCGGGCCGTTCGATCGTCGGTAGGTCGCATGCGGCCCGCTCGATCGTCGGCAGGTCGCATGCGGCCCGCTCGATCGTCGGCAGGTCGCGGGCGGGCCGCTCGATCGTCGGCAGGACGTGCGGCCCAGGTGTGGGCGGGAGCCCGGCCACGGGACGGAACCCGGCGCGGGCGCCGAGCGCGAGGTGCGCGTCTCCGCCGCGCCAGAGGTGTGCCAGCACGGCGAGGTTGACCTGGACGCAGTCGAAGAGGCTCGCGTCCAGCGCGGCCAGGGCCCTGGCCCACGGGACGCCGCCGGCGAGCGCGCCGCCGGGCTCGCCGGTCGAAGCATGCGTGATCGTCATGCCGACGCAGGTGCCCGCGCCCTCTTCATCGCCTGCTACATCGACATTTGAGGTTGTTTACAGTTTCGCCCGCGCCTCCGGCGTGTTCGCCGCTTCGACGGCGTAGGCGCGGGTCCAGGCGTTCATCCGATAGCCGCCGGCCGCGTCGGGCTCGATCAGATGGAGGTCGAGGAGGCGGTCGACGCCGGGCGGCGCGGCCTCGGAATCGGGACGGCCGTGCCCGGCGGCGAGACGGTGCAGCAGCCGCCGCTCGCCGGGGGAGAGCCGCTCCACGCTCGCCCTGAGCCTGGGCCGCAGTGCCAGCTCGCCGTGGTCGAGCTCGTCGAGCGGCCGGGCGCCGTGTAATCGGCGCAGCAGGTCCGACGGGCTCGCCCGGCGGCGCAGGAGCGCGGCGCCGGCCGCGCGCAGCGCCAGGGGAACGCCGTCGCACCATCGGACCACGGCCCGGAAGTGCTCCCACCCGGCCGCCACCTGGTCGGCGCCGACGATCCCGGCGAGGACGTCGAGGCCGTCGCCGAGTCCCAGCGGCGGGCACGCGACCCGCGCCATGCCGCCTAGCCCGGTGAGCAGGGACCGGCTGGTGACGATGACGACGCCGCCGGGCTCGGCGGGCAACCATCGCCGCACGTCGCCCTCGGTCCAGGCGTCGTCCAGGATCAGCAGCATCCGGCGGTCGGCGACCGCGCGGCGGTACAGGTCGAACCCGTCCTCGCCCCCGCCGGGGACCTCGCGTGGCGCGGCGCCGAGCGCCCGCAGCGCGCGCGGCAGGGTGGTCACGCCGCCGTCGGTGAGAGGGACGACCATGTTGCCGTCCTCGAACAGATGCCGCACCCGGTGCGCCACCGCGATGGCGAGCGCCGTCTTGCCGCTGCCGGCTCCGCCGCTGAGCAGGACGACCCGGGGCGCGGCCCGGTCGCCGGGCGGGGTGCGGGCCCATTCGCCGATCAGCTCGACCAGGTGGTCGCGTCTCCCGTCCCGGCCGGCCAGGTCGGCGGTCTCCGGGGGCAACTGGTCGATTCTGTCGCGCTGCCGCGTCACGAGCGGCGAGCGGCGTGGCGCGATGCCGTTGTCGTCGGCGAGGATCTTGTGGTGCAGCCGCTGGAGATCGGGTCCCGGCTCGATGCCGACCTCGTCGATGAGGGTCTGCCGGCCGTCCTGGTAGACGGCGAGGGCCTCGGCCCGGCGCCCGTTGCCGTACATCGCGCGCATGAGCAGTTCTCTGAGCTGTTCGCGCCGCGGGTAGCGGGCGACGAGCATCTGGAGCTGCTCCACGGCCATCGCGTGGTCCCCCGACGCGACCTGGATGTCCATCAGCAGCTCCGTGGCCGCGAGCCGCCGTTCCTCCAGGCGTCGCGCCTCCGCGGTGACCGACGGCGTGGGAGGGATGTCCACCAGGGCGGGGCCGCGCCACAGCCGCAGCGCGGTCGTGAGCGCGTGCGCGGCCTCGGCCGGCCGTCCGCCCGCCAGGTCGTCCTTGGCCTGTTCGACCAGATGGTCGAACGCGTGGCTGTCGATCTCCTCGGGGGGCACGCGCAGCACGTATCCCGCGAGCCCGGTGTCGATCCGTACGGCCGCGCCCGGCCGCTCCCGCAGCGAGCGGCGCAGGTGGAAGACGTACTGGCGCAGCAGGCCCTCCGCCGTCGCCGGCGGGTCGTCGTCCCAGATCTCGGCGGCGAGCCGGTCGAGGGGGACGAACACGTTGGCATTGATCAGGAGCACCGCGAGGGTGCTGCGGCGCTTGGCCGAGCGGAACGCCGGCTGCTCGTGCCCGCCGAGCTTGAGCGGTCCCAGTATTCGGACGTGCAACTTGGACTCCCCCATAAGCAGGTGGTCTCCGTACGAACACATGGCCCTGGACCACTTTCCCCGGCGCCGTTCTCTATGCAGAGATACTTCTTATAAGCCCCATAGGCCGCTATACAGCCACAACCCATTACATGGCGTTATTTGGGCACAGTGAAATGGACAATTCGGAGGCGTCTATTAGTCCGGGTGGCCGGGCCGTCGCCGGAAGGTCAGTCCGAGGCCGGGATGCGGGTCAGGAGGAGGGCTACGTCGTCGTATTGGCGGGGAAGGGCGTCGACGATTGCGGAGCAGGCGGCGTCGAGGGATTTGTGGGGAGCGGTGAGGGAGGTGCGGAGGGTGGCGATGCCGGTGTCGATGTCTTGTTCGCGGCTTTCGACCAAGCCGTCGGTGTAGAAGGCGAGGGTGGCGCCGGGGGGCATCGCGAACTCGGTGGTGGTGAAGGCGCCGGCGAAGTCGGGGTCGCCGAGGCCGAGGGCCAGGCCGGAGGGCAGGTCGAGGACGACGGCGGCGCCGTCGGGGCCGACCAGGATGGGCGGCGGGTGGCCGGCGCGGGAGATCGCGCAGGTGTGGGTGCGCAGGTCGATGATGGCGTACAGGCAGGTCGCGCACTGGATGGAGTGCATGTCGTCGGCCATGCGGTCGAGCCGGCGCAGGACCTCGTCCGGGGTGAGGTCGAACCCCGCGAGCGCGCGCACGGCCGCGCGGAGCTGGCCCATGCCGCCGGCGGCGACGGCGCCGTGCCCCATGGCGTCGCCGATCACCAGGCCGATGCGGTCGCCGGGCAGCGGGAACACGTCGTACCAGTCACCGCCGACGGTCATCGCGCTCGCGGGCAGGTAGCGGTGCGCGAGGTCGAGGCCGGGCGGCACGGTGAGCTTGCGCGGCGCGAGGTTCTGCTGGAACGCCTGCGTGATGCGGTGCTCCTTGGAGTACAGACGGGCGTTGTCGATGCAGATGGCGGCGCGGGCCGCGAGGTCGGCGGCCAGGGTCTCGTCGTGGGCGTCGAACGGGGCGCGCTCGGGGTTGCGGCTCATGGTGATGAACCCGATGACGGTGCCCCGGGCGGTGAGCGGCGCGGTCAGGTAGGAGGCGGAGCCGAGGACGTCGGCGGCGGAGTCGCCGAGCACGCCGCTGATCCTGCGTATCTCTTCCGCGCCGAGCTCGGCCGCGCCGTAGGTGAGGGGGACGCCGGTGTCCATGCAGCGAATGGTCGGGTGGCCGGGGCCGTAGACCACGAGCTCGTTGTCGGGGAAGGTCTTGGCCCAGTCGTGTTCGAGGGAGTGGCGGAAGTCGAGCCGGAAGGCCAGCCGCCGCACCCGCACCGAGCCGTCCGCGCCGTGGTCGGGGTAGGCCTCGTCCCTGAGCAGGCCCTCGATGACCGACACGCTCGCGGTGTCGGCCAGGCGCGGCACGGCGACGTCGATGAAGTCCTCGGCGGCCTGCCGGGGGTCGAGGGTGGCGCCGATGCGCGAGCTGACCTCGTTGAGCAGGGCGAGACGCTCGCCGGCCTCGAAGTCGGCGCGGGTGGGGCGCGGCGCGCGGGTGTCGGCCGCGGTGACCATGACCGTGCCCCAGGGGCCGGGCATGCTCAGGGGCTCCAGCTCGAACCGGACCTCGTGGACGCGGCCGTCGGCGCACTCGGCGGACAGGACGCCGCTCCAGCCGGACCCGGACGCGCAGCCGTCCAGCGCCTGCGTGATCGTCTCACGGCGGGCGCCGAGGAACAGCAGGTCGCAGATGTCCTGGCCGAGCGCCTTCTCGGCCGCGCGGCCGAAGAGGCGTGTCGCCCCGCCGCTCCACTGCGTGACACGGCCGTTCTCGTCGAGCACCAGGGCCGCGAAACGGCCGTTGTGAGTCACTCCCTGGCGTGGACGGCGCCTCCCGTCCGCCCTCGGCGCTTCTGCCCTCGCCGCACGCGCCACCAGTCCTCCTGGCACAGAAATGGGACATCGGGTCCAGACCGCGTGAAGAGGCGCGTGATGGTTCCCCCGGGACTGCGCCTGTGCCGCGGCTACCGTCAGTAAAGTATCATCTACGATTTGCTTTCCATCGTGAAAACTGCTCGAAGCATCCCACCCGGGATGTCTTTCGTTCACCTTGGCGGGCGACGGCACCCGTTTCAAGGGGTTGACGAGGGCGTGCGCACGCCGGAGCGGGCCACCGGAACGACCCCCCGGTCTCGTGCGTGTCCCATATTTCGGATATAACCTACCTGTGATACATGTTTCCCGCCTCAGGAAGGTCTACGGGACGGGGGTCGTCGCGCTCGACGGCGTCGACCTCGACGTGCGCGAGGGAGAGGTCTTCGGCGTGCTCGGGCAGAGCGGCGCCGGGAAGAGCACGCTGCTGCGCTGCGTGAACCTGCTCGAACGCCCCACCGCCGGGACCGTGACGGTCGGGGGACAGGAGCTCACCGCGCTCGGCCCCGCCGCGCTCCGGCGCGCCAGGCGGGGGATCGGCATGATCCACCAGCAGTTCGCCCTGCTCTCCTCGCGAACGGTGGCCGGCAACGTCGCCTTCCCCCTGGAGGTCGCGGGCGTGCCCCGGCGTGAGCGCGCCGCCCGGGTGACGGAACTGCTCGCCGTCGTCGGCCTCGACGGCAAGGCCGCGCACTACCCCGCGCAGCTCTCCGGCGGCCAGAAGCAGCGGGTCGGCATCGCCCGCGCCCTGGCCGCGGGCCCCAAGGTGCTGTTGTCGGACGAGGCCACCAGCGCCCTCGACCCCGGGACCACGCAGTCGATCCTCGCCCTGCTCAAGCGGCTCAACGCCGAGCTCGGCCTGACGATCCTGCTCATCACCCACGAGATGCACGTCATCAAGGCCGTCTGCGACTCGGTCGCCGTCATGCGCGAGGGCAGGGTGGCGGAGTCCGGCCGGGTCGCCGACCTGGTCGCCACGCCCGGGTCGCTGCTGACCCGCGAGATCTTCCCGCTGCCCGAGCCCGCGCCGCCCGGCGCCGTCACGGTGACCTTCGCCGGGCGGCCGGGCGAGGCGATCCTGTCCGGCCTGGTCCGCGAGCACGACGTGGACGTGGACATCCTCGCCGGGTCGGTGGAGGACGTGGGCGGCGTGCCCGCCGGACGGCTGCGGCTGCGGATCGAGGGGGCCGGCCGCGCCGAGGCCCTGGCCGACCTGCGCGGGCGCGGCCTCGTCCAGGAGGAGCCCGCCGCGCGGGAGGAGGCCCGGTGAACGCCGACGAACTGCTGCCCGCCCTGGTCCAGGCCACCGGCGAGACGGCCCAGATGGTGTTCTGGTCGGCGCTGCTCACGCTGGTGCTCGGCCTCCCCCTCGGCGTGCTGCTCGTGGCCACCGACCGGGGCGGCCTGCTGCCCGCCCCCGCCGCCAAGGCCGTGCTCGGCGGCGTCGTCAACGTGGGCCGCTCGCTGCCGTTCATCGTGCTGATGGTCGCGATCCTCCCGTTCACCCGCCTGGTGACGGGCACGACGATCGGCACGGTCGCCGCGATCGTCCCCCTCACCCTGGGCGCCGTCCCCTTCTACGCCCGCCTGGTGGAGACCGCGCTGCGCGGGGTGGAGCGCGAGGTGGTGGAGGCCGCGCAGGCCATGGGGGCCGGACGCGTCCGGGTGGTCGCGCGGGTGCTGCTGCCCGAGGCGCTGCCGGGGCTGGTCGCCGGGCTCACCGTCACGGTGGTGGCGCTCATCGGGTACTCGGCGATGGCCGGGGCGATCGGCGGGGGCGGCCTCGGGGACCTGGCCATCAGGTACGGCTACCAGCGCTTCGACACCGCCGTGATGGTGATCACGGTGGTGCTGCTCGTGGTGGTCGTGCAGCTCGTCCAGAGCCTCGGCGACCTGGTGGCGCGCAGGCTCTCCCACAAGTGAGGCCCGCGGCGGTCGCGGGCCGTCCAGGGTCATTTCCCGATTTATCAGCTGATGTAAGGAGATATGGCGATGCGTAAGTTCATGGGGGCCGTGGCCGCCGCCGCGCTGGCGCTGGCGCTGGCCGCCTGCGGCGGGGAGAGCGCCGCGCCGGGGACGACCACGGGCGCGAGCGCCGCCCAGGACGCGCCGCTCAAGGTGGGCGTGAGCCCCGTCCCGCACGGGGAGATCCTGAAGTTCGTGAAGGACAAGCTGGCCTCCGCGGCCGGGCTGAAGCTGGAGATCGTCGAGTTCACCGACTACGTGCAGCCCAACACCCAGCTCCAGGAGGGGCAGCTCGACGCCAACTACTTCCAGCACCGCCCCTATCTGGACGACTTCCAGAAGTCCAAGGGCGGCAAGGAGATGGTGTTCGTGCAGGCCGTCCATCTGGAGCCGCTCGGCCTGTACTCGCGGAAGGTCAAGAGCGCGGGCGAGCTGGCGAACGGCGCGACGGTGGCCGTCCCCAACGACGCCACCAACCTCGGGCGCGGGCTCAAGCTGCTGGAGGACAACGGCCTCATCAAGCTCAAGCCCGGCGTCGGCACCGCGGCCACCGAGAGGGACGTGGCGGAGAACCCCAAGAACATCCGGTTCAAGCCGCTGGAGGCCGCGCAGCTCCCGCGCTCGCTCGAGGACGTGGACGCCGCCGTCATCAACGGCAACTACGCGCTGGAGGCCGAGCTGAAGCCGGCGTCCGACGCGCTGGTGCTGGAGAAGGCCGAGGGCAACCCGTACGCCAACGGGCTCGTCGTCCTCAAGGGGCAGGAGGGCGACGCGCGGATCAAGAAGCTGGCCGGGCTGCTGGCCGGTCCCGAGGTGAAGAAGTTCATCGAGGACACCTACCAGGGCTCGGTCATCTCGTCGACGACGTGACGTCCTCGGCGGGCCGCCGGCGCAGGCCGTCGAACGCGATCTTGCAGACGGCCTCCGCCAGCGCCGCCGCGCCCATGCCGCCGCGCGGCCTGTACCACTCGGTCACCGAGTTGACCAGCCCGAACAGCAGGCGGCTGACCACGGCGGGGTCCACGTCCGGCCGGATGTCGCCCTCGGCCTCGGCCTGGCGCACCAGCTCGCCCGCCAGATGGTCGAACGCGCGGCGGCGGGCCAGGGCCTGACGTTCCACCTTGGTGTTGCCGCGCACCCGCAGCAGCAGCGTGACGAACGGCAGCCGCTCGACCAGGACGTGGACGCTGCGGCGCACCAGGTGCTCCAGCCGGTCGATCGCCCGGCCATCCACGGCCGCGGCCTCCTCGGCCGCCTCCGACAGCCCGTCGAGGGCCCGGTCCACCGCCAGGCGCAGCAACTCGTCCTTGCCCGAGACGTGGTGGTAGATCGCCGACTTGGTGATGCCGAGCCTGCGGGACAGGTCCTCCATGCTGGTGGCCTCGTAGCCGCGCTCGTTGAACACCTTGACGGCGACCGCGAGCAGCGACTCCAGGTCGTAGCCGGGACGGCCCCGGCGGGCCGGGGTGGCGCGGGCGGTGGCCATCGCGGGTTGCACGCCTGCCTTTCTGCGTCGTCTCTAGTCGCCGGCGTCTCGGTGGTCCACGACCCGGCGCAGCTTGCCCGCCGACCGTTCCAGGGTCTCGGGGTCGAGGACCGCACAGTCGACCGTGACGCCGACGACGCTCCTGACGGCGGCCACCACGGCATCCCCGGCCGCGGCCCGGCGCTCGGCGGAGGACCCCCGGCGGGCCTCGACCCGCACGGTCATGTGGTCCATGCGGCCCCGGCGCGTGAGCAGCAGCTGGAAGTGGGGTGACAGACCGGGCGTGCCGAGGACGACCTCTTCGATCTGGGTGGGGAACACGTTCACGCCCCTGAGGACGATCATATCGTCGTCGCGGCCGGTCACTCTCTCCATCCGGCGGAAGGACGGGCGCGCCGTGCCGGGCAGCAGCCGGGTCAGGTCGCGGGTGCGGTAGCGGACGACCGGCATGCCCTCCTTGGTGAGCGAGGTGAACAGCAGCTCGCCCCTGCGCCCCTGGGGCAGCGGCTCGGCGGTGACCGGGTCGACCACCTCGGGGTAGAAGTGGTCCTCCCAGATGTGCAGGCCGTCCTTGGTCTCCACGCACTCCTGCGAGACGCCGGGGCCCATCACCTCCGACAGGCCGTAGATGTCGACGGCGTCGATGGCGAGCCGCTCCTCGATCTCCTCGCGCATGCGCTCGGTCCAGGGCTCGGCGCCGAAGATCCCGATCTTCAGGGACGTGGCGCGCGGGTCGAGGCCCTGCCGCTCCATCTCGTCCATCAGGGCGAGCATGTAGCTGGGCGTCACCATGATGATCTCGGGGCGCAGGTCGCGGATGAGCGTCACCTGGCGGGCGGTCACGCCTGAGGAGACGGGGACGACCGTGCAGCCGAGCCGCTCGGCCCCGTAGTGCGCGCCGAGGCCACCGGTGAACAGGCCGTACCCGTAGGCGATGTGGACGGTGTGCCCGGGGAGGCCCCCGGCGGCCCTGATGGAGCGGGCCACGACGTCGGCCCAGGTGGACAGGTCACGGTCGGTGTAGCCGACGACAGTGGGACGGCCGGTGGTGCCGCTGGAGGCGTGGATCCGCCGGATCCGCTCCCGGGGGACGGCGAACATGCCGAACGGATAGTCCGCGCGCAGGTCGTCCTTGGTCGTCATGGGGAAGCGCGCGAGGTCCTCCAGGGAGCGGCAGTCCTCGGGGCGGACGCCGGCGGCGTCGAAGGCCCGGCGGTAGAAGGGGACGTTCTCGTAGGCGTGGCGCAGTGTCCACCGCAGGCGTCCGAGCTGGAGGTCGCGCAGCTCGTCCGGGCCCATCTTCTCCGCGGGGTCGAGATCCGGTCCGAGGCTGCTCACGAGGCGGGCTCCGTTTCATCCGGCTGGATCCGGCTTCGTCCGTGCCAACGATTCTGACATTCCCGGGACGATCCGGCACGGGGCCGCCGCGCCGGACCGTACGGGGTACCCGTATCGCACCACCTCGCCACTCTCGTCGCGGGGAGGTGTCGCCGTGCGCGCGGCCGGGGTAGGACGCAGGATGTCCCCCCGCACGCGGATCGCCGGGGCCGTGTGGGGTTACCATCCGAACGTACGGTCAGTAAATGACTCCTCGTGGAGGTCCGCCATGGCCACGCTCCGAAGCTATGTGACCGGTTCCTGGCACACGCCGGGCGAGGAGGGCGCCCCGCTGCACGACGCGGTCACCGGCGAGGAGGTCGTGCGGATCTCCTCGGCCGGCGTCGACTTCCGGGCCGCCCTGGAGTACGGGCGCCGCGCCGGCGGTCCCGCGATCCGCGAGCTGACCTTCCACCAGCGGGCGGCGCTGCTCAAGGCCCTGGCCTCCCATCTGCGGGAACGCCGCGAAGAGCTGTACGCGCTGTCGCTGCGCACCGGCGCCACCCGGGGCGACTCGCGCTTCGACGTCGACGGCGGCATCGGCGCGCTGTTCTCCTACTCCAGCAAGGGCCGCCGCGAGATGCCCAACGACACCGTCTACGTCGAGGGCGCCGTGGAGCCCCTCGGCAAGGGCGGCACGTTCGCCGCGCAGCACATCTGCACGCCCCTGCGCGGCGTCGCGGTGCAGATCAACGCGTTCAACTTCCCCGTCTGGGGCCCGCTGGAGAAGCTCGCGCCCGCGTTCGTCGCCGGCGTGCCGTCCCTGATCAAGCCCGCCGGCCAGACGGCCTACGTCACCGCGCGGCTGGTCGAGATGATCGTCGAGTCCGGCCTGCTGCCCGAGGGGTCGGTGCAGCTCGTCTGCGGCAGCGCGGGCGACCTGTTCGAGCACCTCACCGAGCAGGACCTGGTCGCCTTCACCGGCTCGGCCTCCACCGCGCAGAAGCTGCGCACCCACCCGGTCGTCGCCGCGCGCTCGGTGCGGTTCAACGCCGAGGCCGACTCGCTGAACTGCTCGATCCTCGGCCCGGACGCCGTACCAGGAACCGCGGAGTTCGACCTGTTCGTCGCCCAGCTCGTCAACGAGATGACGGTGAAGGCGGGGCAGAAGTGCACGGCGATCCGGCGGGCGTTCGTCCCCGAGGGCCTGCTCGGCGACGTCGCCGAGGCCACCGCCGCGCGGCTCGCCGCGATCACCGTGGGGAACCCGGCGGACCCGGCGGTCGGCATGGGCGCGCTGGCGAGCCTGGGCCAGCGGGAGGAGGTCCGCCGCGCGCTCAAGGCCCTGACCGCCGCGGGCTCGATCGTCTTCGGCGATCCCGACCGGGTCGACGTGGTCGGCGCCGACGCCGAGCGCGGCGCGTTCGTCTCGCCGGTGCTGCTGCGCGTGGACGAGGCCGACCGGCCGGAGCCGCACGAGGTGGAGGCGTTCGGGCCGGTCAGCGCCCTCATGCCGTACACCTCGGCCGAGCACGTGATCGAGCTGGCCGCCCGGGGCCAGGGGAGCCTGGCGGGGTCCATCGTGACCGGCGACGCCGGGTTCGCCCGGCAGGTGGTGCTCGGCACCGCGCCCTGGCACGGCCGCCTGCTCGTCCTGGACGCGAAGGCCGGCAAGGAGTCCACCGGGCACGGCTCGCCGCTGCCGATGCTCGTGCACGGCGGCCCCGGCCGGGCCGGGGGCGGCGAGGAGATGGGCGGCGTCCGGGGCATCCTGCACCACATGAACCGCACGGCCGTCCAGGGCAGCCCGGACATGCTCACGGCGGTCACCGGCCGTTGGGTGCAGGGCGCGGCGCGGGACACCTCCGGCGTCCACCCCTTCCGCAAGCACCTGGAGGACCTGAGGATCGGAGACTCGGTCGCCGGCGGGCCGCGCCGGGTCGAGCTGGAGGACATCGAGCACTTCGCCGCGTTCACCGGGGACACCTTCTACGCGCACACGGACGAGGAGGCCGCCCGGGCCAACCCGTTCTTCGACGGCAGGGTGGCACACGGCTACCTGATCGTCTCGCTGGCCGCCGGGCTCTTCGTCGACCCCGACCCGGGGCCGGTGCTGGCCAACTACGGCCTGGAGAACCTCCGGTTCCTCACGCCGGTCTACCCGGGCGACGAGCTCACCGTCACGCTGACCGCCAAGCAGATCACCCCGCGCGAGGGGCTGGAGCACGGGGAGGTCCGCTGGGACGCCGACGTCACCAAGCAGGACGGCTCGTCGGTCGCCAAGTACGACGTGCTGACGCTGGTGGCCAAGCGCGAGACGCCCGACTTGCGAGGCGGGCAGGGGTGAGCCAGACTATTAACTGACCGAACGTTCGGTGAAGGTGGCGAGGCATTGGCTGACCTCCAGGAACACTTCGACCGCACGATCGCGCGCGACCAGCGCGTGGAGCCGCGCGACTGGATGCCCGACGGCTACCGCGGCACGATGGTCCGGCAGATCGCCCAGCACGCGCACTCGGAGATCATCGGCATGCAGCCGGAAGGGGCGTGGATCACCCGGGCGCCGTCGCTGCGCCGCAAGGCGATCCTGCTGGCCAAGGTGCAGGACGAGGCCGGGCACGGCCTGTACCTGTACGCGGCCGCCGAGACGCTCGGCGCCGACCGCGCCGAGCTGACCGCCAAGCTCATCGAGGGACGGCAGAAGTACTCCTCGATCTTCAACTACCCGACGCTCTCCTACGCGGACGTGGGCGTGATCGGCTGGCTGGTCGACGGGGCGGCGATCTGCAACCAGGTGCCGCTGTGCCGCAGCTCCTACGGGCCCTACGCCCGGGCGATGATCCGCATCTGCAAGGAGGAGTCCTTCCACCAGCGGCAGGGCTATGAGCTGCTGATGACGATGATGGCGGGCACCCCGGCGCAGCGCGACCTGGTCCAGGACGCGGTGAACCGCTGGTGGTGGCCCTCCCTGATGATGTTCGGCCCCCCTGACCACGCCTCGCCCAACACCGAGCGCTCCATGGCCTGGAAGATCAAGCGGCACACCAACGACGAGCTGCGGCAGCGCTTCGTGGACATGACCGTCCCGCAGGCCGAGGCGCTCGGCGTCACCCTGCCCGACCCCGACCTGCGCTGGAACCCCGAGCGCGGCCACCACGACTTCGGCCCGATCGACTGGTCGGAGCTCCAGCGCGTGATCAAGGGGGACGGGCCGTGCAACGCCGAGCGCGTGGCCGTGCGCCGCGCCGCGCACGAGGACGGCGCCTGGGTCCGCGAGGCCGCCGCCGCGTACGCCCGCAAGACCCGCGACGGGGAGGCGGCATGAGCGAATGGCCCCTGTACGAGGTGTTCGTGCGCGGCAAGCGCGGGCTCAACCACGTCCACGTCGGCTCGCTGCACGCCGCCGACGACGAGACCGCCCTGCGCCACGCCCGCGACCTCTACACGCGCAGGAACGAGGGCGTCAGCATCTGGGTGGTGCGCTCGGAGCACATCGCCGCCACCAGCCCGGACGAGAAGGACCCGTTCTTCGCGCCGAGCGGCGACAAGGTGTACCGGCACCCGACGTTCTACACGATCCCCGACGACGTCCCGCACATGTGAGGCCGCCATGTCTGACATGTCCGACACGCCAGCCGTGCATCCCGACGCGGCGCCCGGCAACGCCTACGAGGCGCTCAACGAGGCCGACGACCCGCGCTGGGCGTTCGGGACCGGCTTCACCGACCCCCTGGCCGGCGTGGACACGAGCCTGCCGCCGGGCGTGGACGGCGCCGACCTGGCCGCGTACTGCCTCATGCTCGGCGACGACGCCCTGATCATGTCCCACCGCCTCCAGGAGTGGTGCACCCACGCGCCCGAGCTGGAGGAGGAGGTCGCGCTCGCCAACATCGCCCTCGACCTGCTCGGTCAGGCACGGCTGCTGCTCGCCCGCGCCGGGACGGCCGACGGGACCGGGCGCGACGAGGACGCGCTGGCGTTCCTGCGCGACCCCGGCGAGTTCCGCAACGTGCGGCTGGCCGAGGCCCCGAACGGCGACTTCGGGCACGCCATGGCCCGGCTGCTCGTCTTCGCCACCTGGCGGCTCGCCCTGCTCGACCGGCTCACCGCCTCCCGCGACCCGGTCCTCGCCGCGGTCGCCGCCAAGGGCGTGAAGGAGCTGGCCTACCACCGCGACTACGCGGCCGGCTGGGTCGTCCGGCTCGGCGACGGCACCGCCTACTCGCGCGAGCGCGTGTACGAGGGACTGTCGGCGGTGTGGCCGCTCGTCCCCGAGCTGTTCGCCGCCGACCCGGTGGAGTCCCGCCTCGCGGACGCGGGCGTGGCGGCCGACCCCGCCGCCCTCCGCGCGGAGTTCGACGCCGTGCTCGACCAGGTGCTGGCCGCGGCCACCCTCACCCGGCCGCCCGTGCCGTCCGAGGGGCCGGCGCTCGGCCGCGGCGGCGCCCACACCGAGGCGCTCACCGTGTTGCTGGAGGAGCTGCAGAGCGTCGCCCGCGCCCACCCGGGGGCACGATGGTGAGCCGGGCGCGGGAACGGGGCCGCGCGGGCGAGGTCGCCGCCGCCGTGGCCGACCCCGAGCTGCCCATGCTCACCCTGGCCGACCTCGGCATCCTGCGCGAGGTCACCGAGACCGGCGACGGCCGCGTGGTCGTCACGATCACGCCGACCTACAGCGGCTGCCCCGCCATGGACGCGATCCGCGCGGACCTGTCCGCCGCCCTGCGCGCCGCCGGGTACGCCGACGTCGAGATCCGCACCGCGCTCACGCCGCCCTGGACCACCGACTGGATCGGCGAGGCCGGCAGGCGCAAGCTCGCCGCGGCGGGCATCTCCCCGCCGGGCCCCGCCGCGCCCCGCGCCCCCGGCCCGGTGCCGGTCGCGCTCGGCCCGGTCCGCAGGCGGCCGGCCTGCCCGAACTGCGGCTCCGGCGAGACCGGGGAGATCTCGCGCTTCGGCGCGACCGCGTGCAGGTCCCTGTGGCGCTGCCAGGCGTGCCACGAGCCGTTCGAGCACGTCAAGGAGATCTGAGATGGCCGGACGCCTCCCTGAGGACCTTCAGGCGAACCCCGGGCCGGGGGAGCCGGGCGGCGCGGTGCGGGTGGCCGAGCGCGCCCGCGGCCGTGCCGCGTTCACGGCGCTGCGCGTCGCCCGGGTCGAACGGATCTGCGAGGACGCCGCCGCGATCACCTTCGACGTGCCGCGGGACCTCGCCGAACGGTTCGCCTTCCTGCCCGGCCAGTCCCTGACCGTCCGCGCCGTCGTGGACGGCCGCGACGAGCGCAGGTCGTACTCGATCTGCTCCCCGGCCGGCGGGCCGCTGCGCATCGGCGTCCGCGAGATCCCGGGCGGCCTGTTCTCCACCTGGCTCGTGCGCCACCTCAGGCCCGGCGACACCCTCGCCGTCCAGCCGCCGGGCGGCGCCTTCACCGCCGACCTGAGCCGCCCCGGCCACCACGTGTTCATCGCCGCCGGGTCCGGCATCACGCCCGTGCTGTCGATCGCCTCGTCCGCGCTCGCCGTCCCCGGCGCCCGGGCGACCATCTTCTACGGCAACCGCACCACGCGGACCGTCATGTTCGCCGAGGAGCTCGCCGATCTGAAGGACTCCGCGCCCGCCCGCGTCGAACTCGTCCACGTGCTGTCCCGGGAGCCGCGCGAACCCGAGCTGTTCACCGGCCGCCTGGACGCCGCCAAGCTGCGGGTCCTGCTCCCCGCCCTCACCGCCGTGCGCGAGGTCGCGCACTGGTGGCTGTGCGGGCCGTACCAGATGGTCGTGGACGCGCGGCGGGTGCTCGCCGAGCTCGGCGTCCCGTCCGAGCGCCTGCACCACGAGCTGTTCTACGTGGACGAGCCGCCGCCCGCGCCCGTCCGGCCCGTGGCGGGCCCGGGGGAGCGGGCGACGGCCGAGGTCACGGTGATCCTGGACGGCCGCGCCACCACCGCCGCGCTGCCCCGCGACGTCACCGTGCTCGAAGGCGCGCAGCGCGTGCGCCCCGACCTGCCGTTCGCCTGCAAGGGCGGCGTCTGCGGCACCTGCCGGGCCCGCGTCGTGGACGGCGAGGCCGACATGCGCAGGAACTTCGCCCTCGAACCCCGCGAGGTCGAGGCCGGGTACGTGCTGACCTGCCAGTCGTTCCCGAGCTCCGCCAGGCTCACCGTCGACTACGACGCCTGACGCCGCCTCATGCGACCTGCCCCGCGACGGGCAGGCGCAGGTGCCAGCGGCGGCCGTCGGAGGTCACCGTCACGTGGCCGAGCGGGGGGACGTCCACGCCCCAGAACGCGCGCGGCGGGGCCGCCATCGCGTGGACCACCGCCGCCCTGACGACCGCCGGGTGGGTGACGGCGAGGACGCGCCCGTCGCCGTGCCGGGCCGCCAGCCAGCCGGCCACCCGGCCGATCAGCGCGGCGACGGACTCGCCGCCGTGCGGGGCCGCCTCGGGATCGGTGAGCCAGGCGACGAAGCCCTCCGGGTGCTCCGCCTGCACCTCGGCGAGCGTGCGGCCCGCCCAGCGGCCCGCGTCCAGGTCCCTCAGCCCGTCGTCCACCTCGGCGGCCAGGCCCAGGCCCTCGGCCGTCCGCAGGCAGCGCAGCGAGGGCCCGCACCGGACACGCGGCGCGAGGTCCGCGAACAGGGGCGCCGCCTCCGCCACCTGACGGACACCCTGGGGCTCCAGCTCTTCGTCCGTGGGGAACGCGGCCCGGCGGAGCGCGCTGGTCGGGGCGTGGGAGAGCAGGACGATCCTCGCGGTCACGATGTCCACTCCTGGGGTGGGAGGAGGTGAATGTCTCCCTTGAGGTCAGTTGACGCGTCTGTGGTTCACACCGTAGCGTCCAAGCCGACATTGATGACGGTGTGGGGAAGACCAGCGAGATTCTGGCACGGCCGCGCCACTGTGACCGGTCCTTCGGGGCCGGGAGTCAGACCCTCCATCGTCACCGGAACTCCCTATGGGACGCGTGATCCCGAGGAGGCACTTGTTCATGGCCAACGCCGCCGTTCCCCAGTCCCGGCCCGTACCCGTGCGCATTCCCGTCAGGGAACTGCTGCCGTGGACCGTCTTCGCCGGAGTCCTCGCCCTCGCCCTCATCTACTTCGTCGGCGCCGAACAGGGCGCCACCTCGCTGATCTCTGGCGACACCGTGCACGAGTTCGTGCACGACGCGCGCCACCTGCTCGGTTTCCCCTGCCACTGAGGCGGGGCCGGAACCGAGATGGTGAGAAACCTCCTGGTCCGCGGCATGCTCGCGGGCCTGGCCGCCGCCGCCCTCGCCCTGGTCTTCGCCTGGGTCTTCGGAGAGCCCCAGGTCGCGGGGGCCATCGCCGTCGAGGAGAGCGGGGGCGGCGGCCACGCGGCCCCCGCCCCCGCGGTGCCCGGCACCGGGTCCGGTGAGACCACCGGGCACGATCACGACGACGAAGGTCCCGTCAGCCGGGACGTGCAGTCCACCGTCGGGCTCGCCACCGGCCTCGGCGTGTTCGGGGTCGCCGTCGGCGGGCTGTTCGCGCTCGCGTTCGCCTTCGCCCACGGGCGGCTCGGCGCGCTCGGGGCGCGGGCGACGGCGGCGCTGCTCGCGCTGGGCGCGTTCGTGGCCGTCGAACTCGTGCCTTTCCTGAAATATCCCGCCAACCCACCGGCGGTGGGCGACCCCGCGACGATCTCCCGCCGGACGGTCCTGCACCTGGCGACGCTGGTCATCTCGGCCCTCCTGGCCGTCGCCGCCGTCCACCTCGGCCGCCTGCTCGCCGCGCGCCACGGCGCCTGGAACGCCACCCTGCTCGCCGTCGCCGCCTACCTCGCGGCCGTGATCGTGACGTACCTGCTCATGCCCGCGGTCGACGAGGTGCCGTCCGACTTCCCCGCCACCTTGCTGTGGCGGTTCCGGCTCGCGTCCCTCGGCATCCAGGCGATCATGTGGAGCGGCATCGGGCTGACCTTCGGCGTGCTCGCCGAACGCGCCCTCGCGCCGCGCCGCGCGCTCGCCACCGCCGCCTGACCCCGGGCCGTCCCCAGCCCCTGGCCACCCGCGGCGTCGCGCCGCTCGGAAGGACGTTCTCGCCATGCCGGACCGCCCGGCCGCACGCCACCACTACCCCTTCACCGCGGTGGTGGGACTCGACACCCTCAAACTGGCCCTCATCCTCAACGCCGTCTCCCCCCGCACCGGCGGCGTGCTGATCCGCGGCGAGAAGGGGACGGCCAAGTCCACGATCGTCCGCGCGCTGGCGGCCCTGCTGCCGCCGGTCGCGGTCGTCCCCGGCTGCCGCTTCTCCTGCGACCCCGCCGCCCCCGACCCCGGCTGCCCCGACGGCCCGCACGGCGACGACCCCGGCGCCTCGGTGCGCCCCGCGCGGCTCGCCGAACTGCCCGTCGGCGCCACCGAGGACCGCCTGACCGGCTCGCTCGACCTGGAACGCGCGCTCACCGAAGGCGTCAAGGCGTTCGAGCCCGGCCTGCTCGCCGCCGCGCACCGCGGCGTCCTGTACGTCGACGAGGTCAACCTGCTGCACGACCACCTGGTGGACCTCCTGCTCGACGCCGCCGCGCTCGGCACCTGCTACGTCGAGCGCGACGCGGTGTCGGTCCGGCACGCGGCCAGGTTCATGCTGGTCGGCACCATGAACCCCGAGGAAGGGGAACTGCGGCCCCAGCTCCTCGACCGCTTCGGCCTCACCGTCGAGGTCGCCGCCTCCCGCGACCCGGGTGAGCGGGCCGAGGTCGTCCGCCGCAGGCTGGCCTTCGAGGACGACCCCGAGGGGTTCGCGGCACGCTGGGCGGCCGAGGAGAACGACCTCGCCGCCCGCATCGCCGCCGCCCGTGACCGGCTCCGCGCGGTCGAACTGCCCGACGCGGCGCTGCGCCGCATCTCCGCCGTCTGCGCCGCCTTCGACGTGGACGGGATGCGCGCCGACCTGATCACCGCGCACGCCGCCATGGCCCATGCCGCCTGGCGTGGCGGCACGCAGGTGACGGCCGACGACATCCGGCAGGCCGCGCGCCTCGCCCTGCCCCACCGCCGCAGACGCGACCCCTTCGACGCACCCGGCCTCGACGAATCCGAACTCGACACCCTCCTCCAGGACCCCGACCTCGACCCCGAACCCGACCCGGACGGTCCTGCCGGGCGTGGCCCCGATGGCGGCCCCGATGGCGGGCGGGACCCCGGGGCCGCCGATCCCGAGGACGGCCTGTCCGGCGGATCGGACGACGGCACCGAGCCGCACCCGGATTCCGGCCCCGACGCCGGGCCTGACCTCGACCCGTCCCCAGGTCCAGGCGGCAACGGCCGGACCCCCGAGCCGGCCCCCGGCGACCCCGCTCCGGCGGGCGGCCAGGCCGGACGGCACGGCGAGACCACCGGCGATCAGGACCTCGGGCAGCGGGCCGCGCAGGCGGGCGAGCCGTACCGGGTGCGCGCCCTGACCGTCCCCGGGCTCGGCGCGGGCGCGCCAGGGCGGCGGTCCCGGGCCCGTACGCCGTCCGGCCGCGTCTCGGGATTCCGCCTCCCCGAGGGCCGGATCGCCGCGCCGCACCTGACCGCGACCCTGCGCGCCGCGGCGCCGCACCAGCGCGCCCGCGGCAGGACCGGGCCCGGCCTGGTCCTGCGCCGCGACGACCTGCGGGAGGCCGTGCGCGAAGGCCGCGAGGGCAACCTCGTGCTCTTCGTCGTGGACGCCAGCGGCTCGATGGCCGCGCGCCGCCGCATGGGCGCGGTCAAGGGCGCGGTGCTGAGCCTGCTGCTGGACGCCTACCAGCGCCGCGACAAGATCGGCCTGGTGACGTTCCGTGGCACCCGCGCCGAGCTGGCGCTCCCGCCCACCTCCTCGGTGGAGGCGGGGGCCGCCCGCCTGCGCGCCCTGCCCACGGGCGGCCGCACCCCTCTCGCGGCCGGGCTGCGGCGGGCCGCCGACGTGCTGCGCGCCGAACGCCTGCGCGACCCCGCGCGCAGGCCCCTGCTCGTCGTGGTCACCGACGGCCGGGCCACCGCGGGCTCTCCCGCCGACCTGCGCGGGGCGGCGGCCCTGCTCAGGGATGTCGCCGCCGTCGTGGTGGACTGTGAGAGCGGGCCCGTGCGGCTCGGGCTGGCCGGAGGGCTGGCGCGGCTGCTCGGCGGCGAGGCCGTCCGGCTGGAGGAGCTGGCGGCGGGAAGCCTGCGCGATCTGGTCCGCGAACGCCGGAAGGCGGCCTGACATGCCTCAAGGGAAGCCGGCCCAGGTGCCGGACGACGGCCTGACGACCCGGCAGCGGCGCGCCCGCCCGCTGGTCTTCGTCCACACCGGGCCCGGCAAGGGCAAGTCCACCGCGGCCTTCGGGCTGGCCCTGCGCGCCTGGAACCAGGGCTGGCCGATCGGCGTGTTCCAGTTCGTCAAGTCCGCCAAGTGGCGCGTCGGCGAGGAGCGCGCGCTGACGGTGCTCGGCGAGTCCGGCGCGGGCGGCACGGTGACCTGGCACAAGATGGGCGAGGGCTGGTCCTGGATCAAGAAGGCGGGCGCCGAGGAGGACCACGCCGCCGACGCCCGCGAAGGCTGGGCGCAGATCAGACGCGACCTGGCCGCCGAGACCTACCGTCTCTACGTGCTCGACGAGTTCACCTATCCGATCAAATGGGGCTGGATCGACGTCGAGGACGTCGTGTCCGCCCTCGCCGCCCGCCCCGGAACCCAGCACGTGGTCATCACCGGAAGGGACGCCCACCCCCGCCTCCTGGAGGCCGCCGACCTGGTAACCGAGATGACCAAGGTCAGACACCCCATGGACTCCGGCCAGAAAGGCCAGAAGGGCATCGAATGGTAACCCGCGTCGCCTCTTCACCCTCCGGCCTTCCGGTCCTGCCGTGGCGGGGCGGGCATGGTTGAGGTTCCGCGTCTGGTGATCGCGGCGCCGGCGTCGGGGTCGGGGAAGACGACCGTCGCGACCGGCGTGATGGCGGCGCTGACCGCCAAGGGGGTCGCCGTGTCGCCGCACAAGGTCGGCCCCGACTACATCGACCCGGGCTACCACACGCTCGCCGCCGGGCGTCCCGGCCGCAACCTCGACCCGTGGCTGACCGGCGAGGACCTCCTCGTCCCCCTGTTCCTGCACGGCGCGGCGGGCGCGGACCTCGCGGTCATCGAAGGCGTGATGGGCCTCTTCGACGGCGCGTCCTTCCCGCGCGGCGCGGTCCCCGGGGCGGACGCCGACCACTTCGCCTCCACGGCGCACGTCGCCCGGGTTCTCGGCGCGCCGGTCGTGCTTGTGGTCGACGTCTCGGCGCAGGCCGGGTCGGTCGCGGCCCTGGTGCACGGCTTCGTGTCGTACGACACCCGGGTCCGCGTCGGCGGAGTGATCCTGAACAGGGTCGGCTCGCCCCGGCACGAGCAGATCTGCCGCGACGCGCTCGACGCCACCGGCCTGCCCGTACTCGGCGCGATCCCGCGCACCGACATCGCCGGCACCCCGTCCCGCCACCTCGGCCTCGTCCCCCCCGCGGAACGCAGCGCCGAGGCCGTCCGCGCGGTCGCGTCCCTGGGCGACCTGATCGACGCGACCTGCGACCTGCGCGCTTTGACGGACCTCGCCAGAAGCGCGCCCCCGCTCACGGCCCACCCATGGAACCCCCACGAGGCGATCGCCCCCACGACCGTCGACCGCACGCCGGGCGGCGCGCACGATGTGACGGCGCGGGCGGGCGGCGAGGTCGTCGTCGCCGTGGCCGGGGGCAAGGCGTTCACCTTCGGGTACGCCGAGCAGGCCGAGCTGATCGCCGCGGCCGGCGCGACCGTCGCCGTGTTCGACCCGCTCACCGACGAGCGGCTGCCCGAGGGCACCGCCGCCCTGGTGCTGCCGGGCGGCTTCCCCGAGGTGTACGCGGGGGAGCTGTCGGCCAACGAGCCCCTGCGCCGCGCGGTGGCCGCGTTCGGCGGCCCCATCGCCGCGGAGTGCGCCGGCCTCCTCTATCTCTGCCGCGAGCTGGACGGCCGCCCCATGTGCGGGGTCGTGAACGCGACCGCGGCCATGACGGACACGCTGACGCTCGGCTACCGGGCCGCCGTGGCCGTGCGCGACTCGGTGCTGACCCGCGAGGGCGAGCGCTACCACGGGCACGAGTTCCACCGCACCCGCGTCACGCCCGCCACCGGCGACCGCCCCCTCTACCGGTGGCGGGAGGCCGCCGACGGCTTCGGCGGCCCACGACTGGCGGCCTCCTACCTGCACCTGCACTGGGCAGGCAGCCCTCACCTGGCGGCCCGACTGGTGACCGCGGCTCGGACCGGTGGGCTGTGAGCCGGGCCGTGGTCGTGGTCGGGATCGGGGCGGACGGGTGGGCGGGGCTCGGGGAGGGGGCGCGCCGGGAGATCCGCGCCGCGGAGGTGCTCATGGGCGGCGCCCGGCAGCTCGCCCTGGTCCCGGACACCGGAGCGGAACGCGTGACGTGGCCCTCCCCGATGCTGCCCGTCGCCTTCGGCCTCATCGCCGAGCGCGAGGGCAAGGCGGTGTGCGTGCTGGCCAGCGGCGACCCGATGCTGTACGGCTTCGGCGCGACGCTGGCGCGGACGCTCGGCCCCGGGCGCGTACGCGTGCTGCCGCACCTCTCCTCGGTGTCACTGGCCTGCGCCCGCATGGGGTGGCCGGTCGAGGACACCCAGGTGGTGACCCTCGTCGGCCGCCCCGCCGACCTGCTGACCCGCGCGCTGCGCCCGTCGGCCCGCGTACTCGTCCTGAGCGCCGGCGCCGCCACCCCCGGCGAGGTGGCCCGCCTCCTCGTCGCCCGAGGGTACGGCCGCAGCCCCATGACCGTGCTCGAACGGCTCGGCGCGCCCGAGGAGCGCCTGGTCGAGGGCATCGCCGCGACGTGGGACGCGGCCGCGGACGCCCTGAACGTCGTCGCCCTCGAATGCCGCGCGGACCCGGGGGTGACCGCGCCGCCGTGCGTGCCCGGCCTGCCCGACGACGCGTTCGAGCACGACGGCCAGCTCACCAAGCGGGAGGTGCGCGCGGTGACGCTGTCCCGGCTCGCGCCCCGGCCCGGGGAACGGCTGTGGGACGTGGGCGCGGGCGCGGGCAGCGTCGCCGTCGAGTGGATGCGCGCCCACCCGTCCTGCGCGGCGACCGCCGTCGAGTCCCGCGCCGACCGGGCCGAGCGGATCGGGCGCAACGCCCGCGCGCTCGGCGTCCCGGGCCTGCGGGTCGTGCACGGCAAGGCTCCGGAGGCGCTGGAGGGGCTGGACCCGCCGGACGCGATCTTCATCGGTGGCGGGACCACGGCGCCGGGTGTCCTTTCCTCCTGCTGGGACGCGCTCGGGCCCGGCGGCAGGCTGGTCGTCAACGCGGTCACCGTGGAGTCGGAGGCCGTCCTGGCCTCCTGGCACGCCCGCCTCGGCGGCGACCTGCTCCGCCTGGCCGTCCACCGCGCCGGCCCGGTCGGCGGCTTCACCGCCTGGCGCCCCGCGATGCCCGTGACCATCTGGACGGCGGTCCGGCCATGAGCCGGGGCGGGCGCGGCGCCGCGTGAGGACTCCATGAGGACGCGAAGGCTTCGTGCGGAGCTGAAGGCTTCGTGAGGACGTGAAGGCTTCGTGTGAAGGCTTCGTGAGGACGTGAGGGACGTGCGGGAACGCGAAAGAACATGCGAGAACTGGGAGGCGTCGTCGTGACGGTGCACTTCATCGGGGCGGGGCCGGGAGCGGCCGATCTCATCACCGTGCGCGGGCGCGACCTGATCGCCTCCTCACCGGTGTGCCTGTACGCCGGATCGCTCGTGCCCGAAGAGCTGCTCGACCACGCGCCGCCGCGCGCCCGGCTCGTGGACACCGCGCGCCTGAACCTCGACGAGATCGTGGCCGAGATGCTCGCCGCGCACGCCGACGGCCTGGACGTGGCGCGGCTGCACTCCGGCGACCCCTCGATCTACAGCGCGATGGCCGAGCAGATGCGCAGGCTCGACGCGGCCGGGGTGCCGTACGACGTGACCCCCGGCGTCCCCGCCTTCGCCGCGGCGGCCGCCTCGCTACGCCGGGAGCTCACCGTGCCCGGGGTCGGCCAGACGGTCGTGCTGACCCGCACCTCCGCCCGCGCCACCCCGATGCCGCCCGGCGAGGACCTGCCGTCGCTCGGCCGGAGCCGGTCCACGATGGTGCTGCACCTCGCCGTCCAGCGCGTGGACGCCGTGGTGGAGGAGCTGATCCCGAACTACGGCGCCGACTGCCCGGTGGCCGTGGTCGCCCGCGCCAGCCGCGCCGACGAGGTGATCCTGCGCGGCACGCTGGCCGACATCGCCGGACGGGTGAAGGAGGCCGGGGTACGGCGCACGGCCGTGATCGTCGTCGGCGGCGTGCTCACGGCATCGGAGTTCACCGACAGCCACCTGTACTCGGCGACCCGGAACCGCGGGGAGCACCCCCAGGACTGCGAGGAGCACTCCCGCATGGAGCACTCCCGGGACCGCGTGGAGCACCCCCAGGACCGTGGAGAGCACCTCAGGGACCGCGGGGAGCATCCATGAGCATGAGCTCCGAGAAGACCGCCGGGCCTGGCGGTCCGGCGGCGGGGCCGTACGACTACGTGCGCGACGGTGCGGAGATCTATCGCCGCTCGTTCGCCACCATCCGCGCCGAGGCCGACCTCGTGGGCGTGCCCGAAGACGTCGCGCGGGTGGCCGTACGCATGATCCACGCCTGCGGCATGGTGGACCTCGTCCGGGATCTCGCCTGGTCGCCCGGCGTGGTCGCCGCCGCGCGGGCCGCGCTGCTCGCCGGGGCGCCGATCATGTGCGACGCCACGATGGTCGCCTCGGGCGTGACCAGGTCCCGGCTGCCCGCGGGCAACGAGGTGCTCTGCACGCTGGGCGACCCTCGGGTGCCCGACCTGGCCCGCCGCCTCGGCACCACCCGCAGCGCCGCCGCGCTGGAGCTGTGGCGCGACCGCCTGGCCGGCGCGGTCGTCGCCATCGGCAACGCGCCCACCGCCCTTTTCCGGCTCCTGGAACTGCTCCGTGACGGCGCGGAACGCCCCGCCGCCGTACTCGGCCTCCCGGTCGGTTTCATCGGAGCCGCCGAGTCCAAACAGGCCCTGGCGGAGCACGGCGACCTGCCCTACCTGGTCGTACACGGCCGCCGAGGCGGAAGCGCCCTGGCAGCGGCGGCCGTCAACGCGATCGCAAGCGAGAAAGAGTGAACACCCCGATGAACCCCGAAGCGCAGACCGGCCCTCAGCAGCCCGAGACCCGAGACGGCGTGACCCCAGACGGCGCGATTCGGGATGGCGAGGTCCAGGACGGCGGAGCCCGAGGCAGCGGGGCCCGGGACGGCGTGATCCGGGACGGCGAGGTCGGGGGCCGAAGCGGTCAGGTTCAGGGCGGCGGGGGCCGGGATCGTGAGGTTCGGGATGGCGGGGTCCCGAGTGGCGGGGTCTCAGATGGCGCAGTCCCGCGTGGTGAGGTTCGGGATGGCGGGGTCCCGCGTGGTGAGGTTCGGGATGGCGGGGCTCGGGGTGGCGAGGTGCGGGGGAGAGGGTGGCTGCGGGGGGTGGGGGTGGGGCCTGGGGATCCGGAACTGGTGACCGTGAAGGCCGCACGGCTCATCAGCGACGCCGAGGTGATCGCCTACCACAGCGCACGGCACGGGCGCAGCGTCGCACGGGCCGTCGCCGCGCCGTACCTTCGGGACGGGCAGATCGAGGAGGCCCTCGTCTACCCGGTCACGACCGAGACGACCCGGCACCCGGGCGGATACCAGGGCGCGATCGACGAGTTCTACGAGGACTGCGCCCGCCGCCTCGCCGCCCATCTCGACGCCGGCCGCGACGTGGTCGTGCTCTGCGAAGGCGACCCCTTCTTCTACGGCTCCTACATGCACATGCACAAGCGTCTCGCGCACCGCTACCCGACCGAGGTCGTGCCCGGCGTCACCTCGGTGAGCGCCGCCTCGGCGGTGCTGGGCCGCCCGCTGGTCGAGCGCGAGGAGACCCTGACCGTCCTGCCCGGCACGCTGCCGCCGGACACGCTGGCCGCGCGCATGGCCGACCCCGGCTCGCTGGCGGTGCTCAAACTCGGCCGCACGTTCCCCGCCGTCCGCGACGCGCTGGCCCGTGCCGGCCGCCTCGACGAGGCCTGGTACGTGGAGCGCGCCACCAGCGACCGCCAGCGCATCGCCCCCCTCGCCGACGTGGACCCGACCGAGGTGCCGTACTTCTCCCTCGCCCTCATCCCCAGCAGGGCCGGCGCCTCCTTCCCCACCCCCACCCCGGCGTCGGGCGAGGCGGTATCGCATGGGGCGGGCCAAGGCGAGACGAAGCGGTGTGAGCCGGGGCCGGTCCCGGCCGGGCATGTGAGGCACGGCGAGGGGGAGTGGCGCGGGGCGGCGCCGGGCTCGGGCGAGCGGGCGGGCCAGGGGGATGCGGCGCGGGGGGAAGTGGCCGTCGTAGGGCTTGGGCCTGCGGGGCGGGCGTGGCTGACGCCTGAGGCTCAGGACGTGCTGGCACGCGCCGACGACCTCGTCGGGTACGGCCCGTACCTGGACCGTGTGCCGCCGAACCCGCGCCAGCGGCGGCACCCGTCCGACAACCGCGTGGAGGCCGAGCGCGCCGCCCACGCGCTGGAGCTGGCCAGGGCGGGCTCGCGAGTGGCCGTCGTGTCTTCCGGGGACCCGGGCGTCTTCGCCATGGCCGCGGCGGTGCTGGAGGTGGCGTGCGAGCCACGGTTCGCCGAGGTGCCGGTGCGCGTGGTGCCCGGTCTGACCGCGGCCCAGGCGGTCGCCGCCCGCGCGGGCGCGCCGCTCGGCCACGACTACTGCGTCCTGTCCCTGTCCGACCGGCTCAAGCCCTGGGACGTCATCGCGGCCCGCCTGACCGCCGCCGCCCGCGCGGACCTCGTGATCGCCATCTACAACCCGGCCTCACGCGCCCGCCGCTGGCAGGTGGAAGCGGCACGCGACCTGCTGCTGGAGCACCGCGCCCCGGACACCCCCGTCGTCGTCGGGCGCGACGTCGGCGGCCCCGCCGAGAACGTCCACGTCACGACCCTGAACAAGCTGGACGTCAACGGCATCGACATGCGCTGCCTACTCCTGATCGGCTCCTCGATGACCCGCCACACCACCCGAACCAGCGGCCCCACCGTCTACACCCCTCGTCGCTACCCGGCAGAGTGAATGCGTCCCCGTTCGTCGCTTGCGGCCCTTTTGTGCGGCGTGCGCTGTTGGCGCAGGTGACGGGTGGGACCGCGGAGCTAGCCACGACAGCGGGGCATGGGAAGGGTGCGTGAAGGGGTCTCGACGCGCGTGATTGGGACGTCGCCGTTTCGTCGGGGAACTGGATGACGATGCGGGGTCGACCCGAGCGTTCACAGCAGGGTGTGCAGCCAGGTGAGCGCAGCTTCCACGGTTTCGGCCACGTGGCAGGCCGGTAGGGGTGGGCGGTGTACGACGACGACCGGCAGGCCGAGAGTCCGGGCGGCGGCTAGCTTGGCTACCGTCATTGTCCCGCCGCTGTCCTTGGTGACCAGGACGTCGATCCGGTGTTCGCGCATCAGCGAGCGTTCGCCGTCCGGTGTGTACGGTCCGCGGTCCAGGATGAGGTGGTGGTGGGCGGGCAGCGGAGGCTCGGGCGGGTCCACCGTGCGGATCAGGAACCACAGGGCGTCCAGGCCCGCGAACACGGGCAGGCCCTGGCGTCCGGTCGTGAGGAACACCCTGCGTCCCAGGGAGGGCAGGGACGCGGCGGCGTCCTCCAGCGACCGCGCCCAGCGCCAGTCGTCCCCCTCCTCCGGGCGCCATCCCGGACGCCTGAGCACCAGCAACGGGACCCCGGCCAGCTCCGTGGCCCGCACGGCGGAGGCGGTGATCCGCTCGGCGAAGGGGTGCGTGGCGTCGACCACCGCACGTATGCGCTGGTCACGAAGCCATACGGCCATCCGGTCCGGGCCGCCGAACCCGCCGACGCGCACCTCGCCCTCCGGCAGCCGTGGGTCGTTCACCCGGCCGGCCAGCGACGAGACCACGCGGATCTCGGGACGTCCCGCGAGCGCCGCCGCGAGCCGCCGCGCCTCGCCCGTGCCGCCGAGTATCAGTACCCCCGCACTCACCGAGCCTCCCTGTGATGCCTCTCGCGCCACGAACACGAAGCTCCGTCAGCGCGCGTCCCGGGCCGCGGTGACGGCGGCGGCGACGTCCTCGATGGCCGTCGCGCGCACGCTCCCACCCCCGGCCTCGACCCGGTACCCGTCCCCGGTGGCCACCACCAGCACGGCGTCCCCACTCGGCCGCCCGCACCGACGCTCACAGCCCACCCAGTGCACGGGCAGCGGCACGCCCGACGGACCGGCGGCTGCTTGGAGGGCGGCGCGGGCGGGGCCGCTCTGAGGAGTGACGCGGGCGGTGTCCCCCAGAAGGGCGGCCCGGGCGGTGGTGGCTTGGCCGGTGGCCTGGGTGGCGTCGGTCTGGACGTCGGAGAGGGACTTCTCGCATCCTGGTCGCCCGGCGCAGGACGACACGCCGCTCCACGGGGAACGCGGGTCGGTGACCAGCCCGGCCTCCTCCGACCGTGAGCGCCATCGTTCCGCGTCCTCAGGGGTCAGTCCGGGCACGATCACGCCGCGCCACGGCGTCAGCCGTACCTCACCAGGCCCCGCCTCGGCCGCCGCCGCCAGTACGGCCGTCTGCGCGGCCGTCAGCCGTCCGAGCGGCGGCATCACGACGAGGGCCACCCGTCCGTCGGCCTGCGGCATCGGCCCGAGCAGCACGGCGCCCGGCTCCGCGGGGATGGCGACCTCGCCCGCGACCGCGGCACGACCAGGCGCCGTAGGCCGAGAAGGGGCGTGGAGGCGCGTGGTGATCGCTTCGGGCCCGTCGGCCAGTTCCGCGATGCGCCAGGCGGTGGAACCCCGCGCCGCGCGCTCGGTGAGGAACGCCTCGGCGGCGTCGATCATGAGCGCCACGGCCTCGCGCGGCCCCGCCCGCAGGCCGGTGTCCCGCCCGGCCAGCAGAACCGCGCCCTGGACGGGCACGACCGGCTCGCAAGGCTCAGGGGATGCGGGGGGCGGCAAGGGGATGTAGGTGATGTCGGCCGGGAGGTGGGCGACGTCGCCGCGGCCGTCGTCGAGGGCGAACAGGAAGCGGCCGGGCAGGTCGGACAGGGCGGGGCGGGAGAGGAGCATGGCGTCCAGTTCGCGGACCAGCGGGGCGATCTCCAGGAGTCCGCGCCCGTCCAGGCCGGCCAAGGGAGAGGCCAGGATGTTGCGCACCCGTTCGTGCGTGGCCGAAGGGAGGAGGCCGGCGGCGGCCATCCGTTCGGCGAACCGTGCCGCCGCCGGTCCGGTCAGTCCGCGTACCTGCACGTTCGCCCGCGAGGTCAGCTCGATGACCCCCGAGCCGAGGTCGGCCGCCGCCGCGCCGAGCTCGCGCAGCCGTCCGGCCGTGAGCAGCCCTCCGGGGACGCGGACCCGTGCCACGGCGCCGTCCGCCGCGGCATGCGTCTGCAGAGCGCCGGGACAGGCGTCCCGCCGCGCCCGCTCGGGAAAGTCCACGACCGCCACGCCGAGGATCGTAACCCCAGGCCCGAGCCCTCAGACCAGTGCGTCCCCTTCAGACAGCCGGTGGGATCTGGGCATCCGGCGTGAGGGCGCGGCCGTGCGGGCACTGGTCGGATCCTTCGGTCGAAGGGGTACCTCTCTCCCCATGGGCGGTGGGGGCGTGATCTGATAGGGGCGACGGCGATGCGGAGGAAGCCGGTGTGAGTCCGGCGCGGTCCCGCCACTGTTACCGGGGAGTCGACCCCACCTGAAGGCCACGGCCCGGAGACGGGCGGGAAGGCCGGGGTGAAGCGCTGATCCGGGAGCCAGGAGACTCCGAGCCGTGTATGGACCCGCTACCCGGGGCGCGGACCCCGAGTGAGGAAACGTGCCGTGCGCGAACTCCCTGTCCTGCTGCTGTCGACCTCTGACACCGACCTGCTCAGCGCACGCGCGAGCGGTCTGCCGTACCGGCTCGGCAACCCCGCCCGGCTGGCGCCCGGCGACCTTCCCCCGCTGCTGGAGGACGCCGGCCTCGTGGTGGTCCGCCTGCTCGGTGGCCGGCGCGTCTGGGAGGAGGGGCTGGACGCCGTGCTGGCCGGTCCCCGCCCGGTCGTGGTGCTCGGCGGCGAGCAGGCCCCTGACGCCGAGCTGATGGAGCTGTCCACGGTGCCGGGCGGCGTGTGCGCGGAGGCGCACGCCTACCTGGCCCACGGCGGCCCGGCGAACCTCGCGGAGCTGCACCGCTTCCTGTCCGACACCGTCCTGCTGACCGGCCACGGCTTCGCGCCGCCCGCGCCGACCCCGAGCTGGGGCGTCCTGGACCGCCCGCGGTCCTCGGAGACACAGGGGGCAGGGGCGCGGGCCGTGGAGGGGCAGGGGCGGCCTGTGGTGGGGGTGCTCTACTACCGGGCGCATCACGTCGCGGGGAACACGCGGTTCGTCGAGGTGCTGTGTGACGCGGTGGAGGAGGCCGGGGGGCGGGCGTTGCCCGTGTACTGCGCCTCGCTGCGGGCGGCCGAGCCGGGTCTGCTGGAGGCGCTCGCCCAGGTGGACGCGCTGGTGGTGACCGTGCTCGCGGCGGGAGGCACGCGGCCCGCGACCGCGTCGGCGGGCGGCGACGACGAGGCGTGGGACGTGGGCGCGCTGGCGAGGCTGGACGTGCCCGTCCTGCAAGGCCTGTGCCTCACGGGGGACCGCGCGACGTGGCTGGCGAGCGACGACGGCCTGTCGCCGCTGGACGCCGCCTCGCAGGTGGCCATCCCGGAGTTCGACGGGCGGATCATCACCGTCCCCTTCTCGTTCAAGGAGGTCGACGCCGACGGCCTGCCCGTCTACGTGGCCGACCCGGAGCGCGCGGCCAGGGTCGCGGGCATCGCCGTCCGCCACGCCGCGCTCCGGCACGTGCCCCCGTCCGCCAGGCGGGTCGCCGTGATGCTGTCGGCGTACCCGACCAAGCACGCCCGCATCGGCAACGCGGTGGGTCTCGACACGCCCGCCAGCGTCGTACGGCTGATGGCCGCGATGCGGGACCAGGGGTACGACATCGGGGCCGACGGCGAGATCCCGGGCGTGGCCGAGGGGGACGGCGACGCGCTGATCCACGCGCTCATCGCCGCGGGCGGCCAGGACCAGGACTGGCTGACCGAGGAGCAGCTCGCCGGCAACCCCGTCCGCGTCTCGGCGGCCCGCTACGGCGCCTGGTACGCCACCCTCCCCGAGGACCTGCGGGCCCGCATGGAGCGGCACTGGGGCCCGCCGCCGGGCGAGCTGTTCGTCGACCGTTCCCGCGACCCGGAGGGCGAGATCGTGCTGGCCGCGCTGCGCGCCGGCAACGTCGTGGTGATGGTGCAGCCGCCGCGCGGGTTCGGCGAGAACCCCATCGCGATCTACCACGATCCGGACCTGCCGCCGAGCCACCACTTCCTGGCCGCCTACCGCTGGCTGCGCGACGGTTTCGGCGCGCACGCCGTCGTCCACGTCGGCAAGCACGGCAACCTGGAGTGGCTCCCGGGCAAGTCGGCCGGCATGTCCGCCTCCTGCGGCACCGACGCCGCGCTCGGCGACCTGCCGCTGATCTACCCCTTCCTGGTCAACGACCCGGGCGAGGGCACGCAGGCCAAGCGCCGCGCCCACGCCGTGCTGGTGGACCATCTCGTGCCGCCGATGGCCCGCGCGGACGGCTACGGCGACATGGCGCGCCTGGAGCAGCTCCTGGACGAGCACGCCTCGATCGCCGCGATGGACCCGGCCAAGCTGCCCGCGATCCGCGCCCAGATCTGGACGCTGATCCAGGCGGCGCGCCTGGACCACGACCTCGGGGTGGCGGACCGGCCGCACGACGCCGAGTTCGACGACTTCCTGCTGCACGTGGACGGGTGGCTGTGCGAGGTCAAGGACGTGCAGATCCGCGACGGGCTGCACGTGCTCGGCCAGGCCCCCGAGGGACGCGCCCGCGTGGACCTCGTGCTGGCCATGCTGCGCGCCCGGCAGATGTGGGCGGGCGGCACCGCCGTGCCGGGCCTGCGCGAGGCGCTCGGCCTGACCGAGGACGGCGCCGCGGGGCGCGCCGAGACCGACCGGGCCGAGGGTCTGGCGGCGGCGCTGGTCGAGGGCATGGAGGAGCGCGGCTGGGATCCGGCGGCGGTGGAAGAGGTGCGCGCGTCCGTCCTCGGCGCCACGGAGGGGACGGAGGCCGTGGCGCGGGTGCTGGAGTTCGCGGCCGCCGAGATCGTGCCGCGGCTGGCGAGGACGGCCGACGAGATCGGGGCGGTGCTGCACGCCCTGGACGGCGGGTACGTCCCGGCGGGGCCCAGCGGGTCGCCGTTGCGCGGCCTGGTCAACGTGCTGCCGACCGGCAGGAACTTCTACTCGGTGGACCCGAAGGCGGTGCCGAGCCGGCTCGCGTGGGAGACCGGGCAGGCGATGGCCGACTCGCTGCTCGCGCGCTACCGCGCCGACACCGGCGAGTGGCCCCGCTCGGTCGGCCTGTCGATCTGGGGGACCAGCGCCATGCGGACCGCGGGGGACGACGTGGGGGAGGTGCTGGCGCTGCTCGGCGTCCGCCCGGTGTGGGACGAGGCGTCCCGGCGGGTCACGGGCCTTGAGGCCGTGCCCGCCGCCGAGCTCGGCCGTCCCCGCGTGGACGTGACCGTTCGCATCAGCGGGTTCTTCCGCGACGCGTTCCCGCACGTCGTGGCCATGCTGGACGACGCCGTCCGGCTCGCGGCCGCGCAGGAGGAGCCGGACGAGCTGAACTACGTGCGCGCGCACGTGCGGGCCGACCGGGCCGCGCACGGCGACGAGCGGCGCGCCACCACGCGGATCTTCGGCTCCCGCCCGGGCGCGTACGGGGCGGGGCTGCTGCCGCTCATCGACAGCCGCAACTGGCGCGACGACGCCGACCTGGCCGAGGTGTACGCGGTGTGGGGCGGCTTCGCGTACGGCAGGGACATGGACGGCGTCCCGGCGCGCCCGGACATGGAGGCCGCCTACCGGCGCATCGCGGTGGCCGCGAAGAACGTCGACACGCGCGAGCACGACATCGCCGACTCCGACGACTACTTCCAGTACCACGGCGGCATGATCGCCACGGTCCGCGCCCTGACCGGCCGCGCGCCCGCCGCGTACGTCGGCGACAGCACCCGCCCGGACGCGGTGCGCACCCGCACCCTGTCGGAGGAGACGGCGCGGATCTTCCGGGCCCGGGTGGTGAACCCGCGCTGGGTGGCGGCGATGCGGCGGCACGGGTACAAGGGGGCGTTCGAGCTGGCGGCGACGGTGGACTACCTGTTCGGCTACGACGCGACGACGGGCGTGGTGGCCGACTGGATGTACGACAGGCTCGCGGCGGTGTACGTGCTGGACGCGGAGAACCAGGCGTTCCTCGCCGCGTCCAACCCGTGGGCCCTGCACGGCATCGCCGAGCGCCTGCTGGAGGCGGCGAACAGGAACATGTGGGAACACCCGGACCCGGAAATCCTGCGGGCCCTCCAGGAGGTCTATCTGAAGGCCGAGGGCGACATCGAGAGCGGGGGGTGAACCGCGTCGCGCGGTTCTCTTCCCCGGGGAAAGGCATGTGCGTGGAAATAGCGGCGAGGGCGAGATGGTTTCGCCGTCAACTTTCTCGGTGCCGACTTGTGAATGCGCGAATATCTGCATTCCACCGCATTTCCTCGTAATCCCGCGGCCCATCGGCATTCGGGGTATTCGGCGCCGCCTCCGGCCGCTCCTCCTTCGCGGAGCGGAGCCCGTGCCCCGTGGCAGGAGGGGCGGGCGGTGAAGTTCCGCCGGGCGGGGAAGGATCGTTGTCGGGGGCGTGATGACGAGGACTCCGATCGCCGACTACGCGTTGCTGTCCGACCGCCATTCGGCCGCGCTGGTCTCGCGGCACGGTTCGGTGGACTGGTTGTGCCTGCCGCGGTTCGACAGCCCGTCGGTGTTCGGCGCGATCCTGGACGACTCGGCCGGCCGCTGGTCCATCCGCCCGCCGGGCACGCGGAAGGTGTCGCGGCGGTACCTGGACGGCACGATGGTGCTGGAGACGACGTTCGAGACCGCGACCGGCACGCTGGTGCTGACCGACGCCATGGTCGTCGGCGAGCACCCGGACGTGCACCGGCTCGGCGCGAGCGCGCCCCACGTGCTCGCCCGCCGGGCCGCCTGCACGCGCGGCGCCGTCCGCGTGGAGCTGCGTTACGCCCCGCGATCCGAGTACGGCCAGGTCGTGCCGCTGCTGTGCGAGATCCCCGGCGGCGTGAACTCCCGGGGCGGGCCCGACCGGCTGACGATGTCCACACCGGTCGCCCTCGATCTGGCGGGGCACGAGGCCGCGGCGACGGTCGCGATGGAGGAGGGCGCCCGCCTGTGCTTCGCGCTGCAGCGCAGCGACGCCTGCGCCGAGGCGCCGCCCGTCTGGGACCAGGCGCGGATCACCGAGGCGATCGAGACCACGGCGCGGGCCTGGCGGCGCTGGGCCGAGGCACACCAGCGCTACGACGGCCCCTACCGCGACATGGTGGCCCTGTCCGGGCGAGTCCTGCACGCGCTGAGCTACCAGCCGACCGGCGCGATCGTGGCCGCGCCGACCACCTCGCTGCCGGAGAGCCCGGAGGGCGAGCGCAACTGGGACTACCGCTTCTCCTGGATCCGGGACGCCAGCTTCACGATGGAGGCCCTGTGGGTCGCGGCCTGCCCGGACGAGGCGGGCGACTTCCTGAACTTCATGACCACCGCCGCCGCGAGCTACGAGCCGCAGGGCGCTCTGCAGATCATGTTCGGCGTCGGCTGCGAGCACGACCTGACCGAGCGTGAGCTGCCCCACCTGCGCGGATGGCAGGACAGCAGGCCGGTGCGCGTCGGCAACGCGGCGTGGAGGCAGCCCCAGGTCGACGTCTACGGCGAGCTGCTGGCCGCCGTCCACCTGCTGTCGGACCAGATCGGGCCCCTGGACCGGGAGAGCCGCGCCTTCCTGGTCTCCTTGGCGGACGCCGCCGCGGGCCAGTGGCGCGAGCCCGACCACGGCATCTGGGAGATCAGGGGAGACCCCCGCCACTACCTGTACTCCAAGCTGATGTGCTGGGTGGCCCTGGACCGCGCCCTGGACCTCGCCCCCCGGCTGGACGCCGCCGAACGCACGGGTCCCTGGCGGACGGCGCGCGAGGAGGTGCGGGAGGCGATCCTGCGGCAGGGCTGGGACGAGGGCATGGGCGCGTACACGCAGGCGTTCGGCTCGTCGGTGCTGGACGCGTCCGCGCTGATGATGCCGATCGTCGGCTTCGCCCCGGCGCACGACCCGCGCGTCCGGGCCACCATCGGCGCGATCGCCGAGCACCTGACCGACGAGGACGGCCTCGTGTACCGCTACCGGGCCGCCGACGGGCTGGCGGGCGAGGAAGGGCCGTTCCTGATGTGCACGTTCTGGCTGGCCCACGCGCAGGCCCTGGCCGGGTGGCGGGACCGGGCGCGCGAGACCTTCGCGCGGGCGGCGGCGTTCGCCAACGACGTGGGGCTGATGTCGGAGGAGGTCTGCCCGCGGACCCGCCAGCTCCTCGGCAACTTCCCCCAGGCGTTCAGCCACATCGGCCTGGTCAACGCCGCGTGGGCCATCGACCAGGCCGAGCGGGAGGCGCGGGGCGGCCACAGGAAGCGCCTCGACCTGTGACCCCGCGACGGGTGATCGCGCCGCCGCATCGGGTGCGATCACGCGGAGCGCTTGGTGGATTCGCGATACTTCCCCGGTATTACACCGGATTCCGTAACCCGTGAACACGGGAGTGAATCAGGCGCGAAGATGGGCCGCATGATGCGGAGGGAGACGCCGTGGGGTGCTTGGGACCCCGCGTCGCTTTCGGAAGCGGCCGCGATGTTCTCGACCTTGCGCACCCCGTGGTGGATCGCCGGCGGATACGCCATCGAGCTCGCGGTGGGACGTACGTTCCGTGATCATTCGGACATCGACGTGTTGCTGCTCCGGCGCGACCAGCTCACCGCCCACAAGGCGCTGCCCTCCTGGGAGCTGTGGGCGGCCGACCCGCCCG
This sequence comes from Sphaerisporangium krabiense, assembly GCF_014200435.1. Taxonomy (NCBI): domain Bacteria; kingdom Bacillati; phylum Actinomycetota; class Actinomycetes; order Streptosporangiales; family Streptosporangiaceae; genus Sphaerisporangium; species Sphaerisporangium krabiense. The sequence continues at coordinate 4,578,756 of NZ_JACHBR010000001.1, forward strand.
GCGTCCTGCGGCCCTGGTCGGCGGCGGAGATCCTTCCGGGGACGGTCCACGACATCTGGTGCCGCCCGGGGCCCGTCGATCCCTGGCGGATCCAGGTCATGCTGGACGAGTCGGACGGCCGCGACTGGATCTCCCGCCGCGACGCGCGCGTGCGCATGCCGATCGGCGAGGCCGGCCGCGTCTCCCCGGAGGGCGTCCCGTACCTGGCGCCCGAGATCCAGCTCTTCTACAAGGCGAAACGGCCGCGCGCCAAGGACGAGCAGGACTTCGGCGAGACCCTGCCGGTGCTCGCCCCGGACCGGCGGCGCTGGCTGGCCGAGGCCATCTCCCTCGCCTACGGCGACCATCCCTGGCTGGCCCGGCTGCGCGGGTGAGCGGTCATGCGCCGAGGTCGATGGCCCGCACGCCCGAGTAGGTCGTGTAGGACGTGATCGTCCGCGGCGTGCGCAGGCCGGGGTTGGCGAGGAAGAGGTGCCGCAGCCGCGAGAAGGGCCCGCCCCGGCTCTCGGCCTCGGCCACGCCGTCGAGCAGCCGCGTGTCGGTCTCGTCCAGGTGCAGGCGCTCGGAGAGGTTCCAGCCGTCCCAGGGCAGCACCTCCACCTTGTTGAGCGCCGCCAGGTCCCGCACGACGTTGCCCTGGACCAGGTCCACGCCCGACAGGCCGACGACCGACACCCCGAACGCGTCCGGGTCGGCCCGTCCCTCCCGGCAGGCGCGCCAGGCGTCGCCCGCGACCAGGAAGCGGTCGCGGGGCACGTCCGCCGGGTCGAAGGAGATCGCGAAGGCCTCCATGACCTGCGGGTCGGGAAGCTGGGCGTCCACCAGCGTCCATCCCTTGTCACGGTCCCAGTACTCGGTCACCCAGTGGTCCTCGTAGCGGCCAGGGACCAGGTACGCCGCGAAGCCGCAGCGGACGCGCGCGGGCGTGCCGGTGGTGCGCAGCAGGGAGCACAGGACCAGCGCGAAGTCCCGGCAGGTGCCGGCGAACCGCCGCCCGGGCGCGCGGGGGGTCGTCAGCGGCCGGTCGTCCAGCTCGGTGACGATCCGCAGGATCGCGGAGACGTAGCGCGTCTCGGCCTCGTTCCTGCGGTGCTCCGGCACCGTGAACCCGAACAGCCACCCCTCTTCCCTGTGGACGAGCAGGTCGCGGACCAGCCGTGCCAGCGCCGCCGGCTCGGTGGGAATGCCGTCCAGCCTTGACAGGTCGCCGGGGTCGCTGAAAACGCTGTGGGAGAGATAAAAGGCCGGCTCATCCGCTTCGAGAGCGCGCGCGTCGGTCATGGTTCGCCTTCCCTCGCCAGGTGCACCGTCACGGACCGGCCTTAGCTTGACGGTAATTAATGGAGAATGTCCACTATTTCACTGACGGTTGCGAAATTCTGCGGGGAGATCGGGGTGGCCGAACCTGCTATATGTGCTGGTGGTCATGGTGAGCGGTCAGGGGCGTTCCGGGGAGGAGGCGGCGTGATCGTTGCGGTGCGTGGGGCCGTGCGGGTCGGCGCAGTGCGCGTCGGCACGCCCGATCGTGAGCAGCTCCGGCGTCGCGTGGTCCACCTGCAGCGTGGTGTGGCCGATGCCGTACTCGTCGTGGACCAGCCGCTCGGCGGCGATCCGCACGCCGTGACAGTCGGCCCCCGGCTCGACCAGGATGTGCGCCGACAGCGCGGCGTACCCGGAGGTCACCTCCCAGATGTGCAGGTCGTGGACCTCGACGACGTGTTCGAGCGACGCGGCCTTCCTGCCGATCTCGGCGGGGTTCATGCCCGCGGGCGCGGCCTCCATGAACACCCGGCCCGACTCGCGGACCAGGCCCCAGCCCGCCTTGAGCATCAGCGCGGCCACGACGAGGGCGGCGATGGCGTCGGCCCTGGCCCAGCCGGTGGTCCAGATGATGATTCCGGCCACGGTCGTGGCCACGAACGCGTACAGGTCGTTCAGGATGTGCTGGAAGGCGCCCTCGACGTTCAGGCTGGACCTGTTGGCCTTGTTGAGCAGCATCGTCGCCCCCACGTTGACGGCGATGCCGGCGAGCCCGGTGAAGACGACGTACACGCCCTCCACCTCGGGCGGGGAGATCAGCCGGACGACGCCCTCGTACACGAAGTAGGCGGCGAGCAGCAGCAGCGTGATGCCGTTGATCTGGGCCGAGATGATCTCGGCGCGTTTGAGGCCGTAGGTGAAGCCGCCCCGCGGGGGACGCTGGGCGATCCGCATCGCGACGAGCGCGAACACGATCGCGATCGCGTCGGTCAGCATGTGGCCGGCGTCGGAGATCAGCGCCAGCGAGCCCGCGATGAAGCCGATGACCACCTCGACGGCCATGAAGGCCACGATCAGCGCGAGCGCGCCGCTCAGATAGCGCCGGTCGGAGTCGGCGCCGAACCCGTGCCCGTGGCCGTGGCCGTGTCCCTGCCCGTGGCCGTGTCCGTGCCCCTGTCCCTCCTCCTGCATGGGCCCCTGTCCGTTCTCCTGCTCTGGCTTTCGCCCGCGGCCCTTGGCCCCGGAGTGCCCGGCCCGGTCAGCCATCGCCACCCTCCTTCTCGGTGTGCCTGGCGTGCGTGATCGCCAGGTCGAAGAGCATGCGGACGTGGGAGTCGGCGAGCTGGTAGTACGCCATGCGTCCTGACCTGCGTACCTTGACCACCCGGTGCATGCGCAGCAGCCGCAGCGCGTGCGAGGCCCCGGACATGCTCTGCCCGGTGGCGGCGGCGAGGTCGCACACGCACATCTCACCGCCCTCCAACAGGGCGGCCATCATGCGCAACCGGCCGGGGTCGGCGAGCAGGCCGAAGACCTCCGCCAGGTCCTGCACGGTCTCGTCGGAGGGCAGGGACTCGCGGACGGACGTCACGCGGTCGGCGTCCACGACCGGGGTGGTACAGGCGTCGGGGTTCATCACTACGACATTTGCACGATCCTTCATATATCGAAGTGTAGGAATCGGGCGGCTCGTTGTCGACCTCCGGGCACGGAAGCCGTGCCGCACCGCCTCACGCGGTACGGCACGGGACACGGCCGTGGCTCACAAGGGCGTGAAGGCCCCCGTCTCCGGCTGGAAGTTGGACACGACCCCGGTGTCGACGTCGTAGAACCAGCCGTGCAGGCGCAGCCGCCCGCTCGCGACGCGGCGCGCCACCCGCGGGTAGCGGCGGAGCTTGTCGAGCTGGGCGATCAGGTGTCCGCGGCCCGGCTCCTCGCCGCCGCTCACGCGCGCCTCGCGCCAGCGGTGGGTCTGCAGCAGCCACCAGCGCGTGGTGGGCGCCGAGCGCAGCGTCCAGGAGCGGACCCTGCCCTGGACGGCGCCGCAGCGGGTGTGGCCGCACACGACGAGGTCGCGCACGCCGAGGATGTTCACGGCGTACTCGATGGTGGCGGCCTCGGCGGTCAGCCGGCCGAGCCGGTAGGGCGGGATGATGTTCCCGGCCGTGCGCAGCTCGAACAGCTCGCCCGGCCGCGCCCCGGTGATCAGGGACGGGATGACGTGGGCATCGGAGCAGGTGATGAACATCGCCTGCGGTGAGATGCCGTCCTTGAGGGGGGCCGCCTGTTCTCGCCCGCCGCTGACCTTGCGGTGGAACATGCGGGCATGGTCGATCAACGACTGCATGGAGAGCACTCCTTCGTGCTGATGACGGGACGGGCAGGGGGAGACCGGCCGGACGGCCCGAGGCGCGTCCGGCCCCCGCGCGGCGCGGGAGGCCCGCCGATCAGCAGCGGAAGACGGGCAGCCGCGGCCCTGTCGGCCGCGCCCTCCGCAGGGCGAAGGCGCCCGCTCCGGACGTCCCCGCCAGAGACGCCGTCTCGGCGACGGCTCTCGCTCTCTGCGGTGGGGGTCCGCCGTTGCGAGACGGCGGTGGGGGAGACTTGTGCCAGCCCGCGGCGCCCGGCTGTTCCCACGGCTTCGGACACCCGTCGTGGTCGGTGTCCTCGGGAACGGAGGCGGGGGACGGCACGGGGGCCGTCTGCGGAGGCGCCTGCGCGGCGAGCGTGAACGGCTCGGACCGGGACACGGGCGAGCCGGGGGCCTCGGGGCCGGGGGCGACGCCGTGGACGAGCAGGACGGCGGCGGTCACGGCCATCAAAGCGCGCAGAACCGCCGTCATCGCAGATCGTCGCTCCGTCAACGCATCGCCCCACTACTTATAGCATGCAGTTGATTACGAATAGTAGTCGAAGGGTCGTGTCACGTACATTGGCTGTTTGGCAAAGGTGCTGGTCACGCTATGGATATGGGAGATCGGCGCGGCGGACACGGTTTCGTGTCCGATGTTTCCGTTAATGCGGCTTTTTGATCGCGGGCCGGCACCCGCGGGTCATCCGTTGTTGTGCCCGGCTTCACCGAGCGTCCTTAGCGTTGCGGCCATGAGAAAAACCATGATCGGGCTGGGCGCCCTCGTGCTGGCGCTGAGCATGACCGCTCCCGTCTTCGCCGACCAGGGCGGCGACGGCCGTGACCAGCAGGGCGAGCACGGCGGGCACGGCGGCGGCTCCTTCGGCCGCGCCACCCTGACCGGCTTCGCCTCTCTCCCCGCCGAGACCTACGTGCCCGGCAGCGAGCCCTCCGGCGGCCAGATAGGCACCGCCCCGATCAACGGAATCACCCCGCCGTTCCCCGGCCAGCCCGTCCAGGGCTTCAGCGGTGTCCTGCGCCGCCGCGACGGCACCTACGACGTGCTGTCCGACAACGGCTACGGCGCCAAGGCCAACAGCGCCGACTTCCTGCTGCGCGTCCAGCGCCTGGCGCCCGACCTACGCACCGGCAAGGTGCGCGTCGTCGGCGGCGTCGACCTCACCGACCCCAAGGGCCGGGTCCCCTTCGCGCTCACCCGCGCCGACAGGAAGCTGACCGGCGCGGACTTCGACGTCGAGTCGATCGTCGCGGGCGACGACGGCACCTACTGGATCGGCGACGAGTTCGGCCCGTTCCTGCTCCACTTCTCCGCCACGGGCGTCCTGCTGGAGGCGCCGATCCCGCTGCCCGGCGTCAAGGCCCCGGAGAACCCCGGCCTCGACGGGGCGCAGCCGAACCTCGGCAGCAGCAAGGGCTTCGAGGGCATGGCCCGCTCGGTGGACGGCCGCACGCTCTACCCGATGCTCGAAGGCACCGTCGCCGGCGACCCGGCGGGCACGCTGCGGATCAACGAGTTCGACCTGCGCGCCCGCTCCTACACCGGCCGCCGCTGGACCTACCAGCTGGAGGACCCGGCCAACTCCATCGGCGACCTCATCACGGTGGACCGCCACCGCTTCCTGGTCATCGAGCGCGACAACCTGCAGGGCGACGCCGCCAGGACCAAGAAGGTCTACCTCATCGACGTCCGCGACCGCGACCGGGACGGCAAGGCCGACAAGACCCAGGTCGCCGACCTGCTCGACCTGGCGAACCCGCGCGGCCTCGGCGGGTTCGGCCCGACATTCCGGTTCCCGTTCCAGACGATCGAGGACATCGTGCTCCTCGACGACCGCACGATCGCCCTGCTGAACGACAACAACTTCCCCTTCTCCAACGGCCGCACCCCCGGCCGCCCCGACCCCAACGAGTTCATCACCGTCCGCCTGACCCGCCCCCTGAACGCCGACCTGCCCCACCACGACTGACTCGTGTGGGCGCGCCGGTGCTCTGACCGACGAAGGAGGAACGAGCCCTTCCGAGTGAGGAGGGAAGAGCACCGGCTAAGGGGCGCTATCACGCCGCGGCGCCGGAGGCGACGCCATAGGCGCAGTAGAGGTCACGCGGGTCCACTCGATGCGGCACTGGGCGGCGTTGCCTCCGGCGGTGCCCGTCACCCAGTGGGTGACCTGAGGGCTTTCACGGCTGTCCTGCACCACCCACGTGGCCCCGGTGTCGGCGCCGTCCCGGTAGAGGCGGGCCACGCCGGAGGAGCCCACCGTGACCCGCCACGTGGCCGGCGCGGCGGCCGTGGCCGTGGCGTGCACCCGCTCCCACACCCGCGAGCCCTTGCGCATGCTCCAGACCCCGCCCCTCTGGACCGCCAGCATGAGCCGCCGGTGCCCGTTGGCGACCTTCGCGCCCAGGCTGACGCCCTCGCCGCCGTCGGGGTCGAGCGCGCTGTCGTCGTCCACCCGCCCGCGGAACTCCAGGGTGAAATCGCAGCCGAGGGCCACGTCGAGCCCGGTGGAGGCGCTGGAGCCCCGGGCGCCGGCGCTGCGCAGGCGCAGCGTCCCTCCCACGACCTCGGCGGCGCCGCCCGTGCCGTTGAGCGTCCAGCCCGCGAAGGAGTCCCAGGAGCTCGCGGCGAGGACGTCCACGACCTCCAGGTCCTCCACCAGGGCCCCGGCGGGCCGCGCCGCCGTGCCCGAGCACCAGACCGACACCTGGGGCGACTCGCGGGACGCCGCGACCACCCAGCGGGCCGGGGTCTCCGCGCCGTCGCGGTACAGGACGGCCTCGCCCGCCGCGCCGACCGTCACCTGCCAGGTGTGGAACGCGGTGGCGTCGATCTCCGTGGCGTGGACCCGGGTCCAGCCGGGCGTCCCCTGGGCGAACGAGTACACCCCGTCGGCCTGGAGGGCGAGCATGAGCCGCCTGGTCCCGGTGGCGACCTTCAGCGCCGTTCCCGCGCCCGCCCCCGTGGCCGGGTCCAGCGCCCCGTGGGCGGTGACCCGGGCCTTGATCGACGCGGCGAACGCGCCGGTGGGGCCGTACGGCTGCGAGACGCCGGAGAAGCCGGGCCCGGGGCCGGGGGCGGCGTTGGCCAGGCGCAGGCCGCCGGAGCCGTCCGCCTCGGCGGTGCCGCCGCCGGGGGTGACCGTCCAGGCGGACAGGTCGCCGAAGCCGCCGCCGACGCCCGTGAACGACGCGCCGACGTCGAGCGAGGCGACCATGATGTCGGTCTGGTTGTGCTCCCACGCCACGAAGAACCGGCCAGGGGCGTACTCGTCGGCACTCGCGTACACGTCCCACCCGCGGGCCGCGCCGCTGGTCAGGCGCGCGCCGTCGGCGAAGAGCCGTCCCGGCCCCCAGGGCGCGCCCGGCCGCTTGATCTTGTAGCAGAGGACCTCGCGGTACTGGTCCGGCTTGCTCGCGCTCGACCCCGTGAAGGGCCCGGCCATCGTGTTGTAGATCGCCAGGTAGGCGCCCGAGGATGCCCTGGTGAGAAGGCCCTTGACGTAATAGTTGGGGATGTCCGGGTCGAACGTCACCGGTGACCAGGTCAGGCCGCCGTCACCGCTCGTGCACGTGACCGCGTGCACGGCGTGGGTGCGGTAGTAGGCGTCCCGCTGGGCGGGGGAGGACCCGCCCCTGAGGTCGAGCGGGCGGGCCATCATGACCAGCACGCCGGGGTCGTCGTGCGAGACGACGACCTGCGGCTCCTCGATCGAGCCGACGCCGGGCGGGTTGGCGGTCAGCGCGCCCGGCCGCCAGGTGGTCAGGTCCGTCGAACGCAGCACGCCCGCGCGGTTGGCCCCGCCGGAGGACCGCCAGAACGGCAGCACCCACACCCCCTGGTGCTTGATCGGCTTGCCGGCGAGCACGACGCCCCGGCTGTTCGCCGGCACCTCGACCGTGACCGGGACGTCGGCCCACGTGCGGCCCGCGTCGGTGCTCCGCTTGGCGACCATGGTGACGGGGAAGCCGTCGACGTCGCCCTCACGGTTGCGGTCGGCGGCGACGGTGATGCGGCCGAGCAGGGCGTACAGGGTTCCGGCGTCGTTGAGGAAGATCACGTAGTGGTAGCGGTGCGTGGCGGTCGCCGCGGCGAGCGTGCCGTTCGTCCAGGTGGCGCCGCCGTCGGTGGAGCGCGCGACCAGGATGGACCCCTGGTCGGTCGCGGTCGGGTCCCGCGCGTCCCGCAGGCCCGCGCGCCAGGCGACGACCAGGGTGCGCGGGTCGAGCGCCACGATGTCGGGGACCCGGTTGCCCTCGTGGGCCAGCTCGCCGCCCGCGGCGGTGCCGACCTTGGAGTACACGACGACGGGACGGCCGACCGCCGCTCCCACGACGTCGGCCTCCGGCCACGATCGGACGGATTGAGGGGTGTCGCCGGCGCTCATGCCTAGAGCCAACACGACCGCCGGGGCCCGGCGCGCGCGGTCCGCCGCGCGTTAACCGGCTGTTCACGGTGATCCGGGGGGATCCGTCCGGTCTTGGGATCGCAGGCGCCTGAGGGACGCTGGGGGATCGGTAAGGATGGAGACGTGCAGCTACGCCCGATCACCCATGAGGCGCTCGTCGAGGAACTGGCCGACCGCGTCGCGGGCGCGCCCGGCCGGACGCGCGTGGCGCTGGACGGCGCGCCGGCGGCCCGGCCGGAGGCGCTCGCGGACGCGCTGGTCGGGCCGCTGCGCCTGCGGGGGCGCGAGGTCGTGCGGGTGTCCGCCTCCGACTTCCTGCGCCCGGCCTCGCTGCGCTTCGAGTACGGCCGCACCAACCCGGACGCCTTCTACGAGGACTGGCTGGACCAGGGGGCGCTCGCCCGCGAGGTGCTCGGCCCGCTGGAGCCGGGCGGGTCCGGCAAGATCCTGCCGACCCTCTGGAACAGCGCGACCGACCGGGCCACCCGCGCCCCGTACGTCACCGTCCCGCAGCACGGCGTCCTGATCATGGACGGCGTGCTCCTGCTCGGCCGCGGGCTGCCCTTCGACCTCGCCGTGCACCTGTGGCTCACGCCGGGCGCGCTCGCCCGCCGCACGCCCGAGGACCGGCGCTGGACCCTGCCCGCCTACGCCCGGTACGAGGAGGAGACCGGGCCGCGTGAGCTCGCCGACGTGGTCGTCCGCGTCGACGATCCCCGGCATCCGGCGATCGTCGTCGGCTGACCACCGGAGCCCGGCCGGGCATACATGAGACCTCGCATGCCGTTTGACCTGGTAAGACGCTTTTCTCCGGATGAGACGTGGGGTCGGCGAGATGTGCGGAATCTGCGGATGGGTGGGCTACGACAGGGACCTGACCGAGTCACGGGACACGCTGCGCGGCATGACGGAGCAGATGGCCTGCCGGGGCCCCGACGACGAGGGCATGTGGCTCTCGCCACACGGCGCCGTCGGCCACCGGCGGCTGGCGATCATCGACATCGAGGGCGGACGCCAGCCCATGATCGCCGAGGAGGACGGCAGGGAACTGGTCGTGCTCACCTACAGCGGCGAGGTCTACAACTTCACGGAACTGCGCGAGGAGCTCGAGGAACTGGGCCACCGCTTCCGCACGCGCAGCGACACCGAGGTCGTCCTGCGGGCCTACCTGGAATGGGGCCCCGGGTTCGCCGCCCGGCTGAACGGCATGTACGCCCTCGGCATCTGGGACACCCGCACCGAGGAGATGCTGCTGGTCCGCGACCGGATGGGCATCAAGCCGCTCTACTACTACCCGACCCTCGACGGCGTGCTGTTCGGCTCCGAGCCCAAGGCCATCCTCGCCAACCCGCTGTGCCGCCCGGCCGTCGACGCCGACGGCCTGCGTGAGCTGCTGTCCTTCGTCAAGACGCCGGAGAACGGCATCTACCAGGGCATGTACGAGGTGCGCCCCGGCTCGGTCGTCACCGTCGGACGCCACGGCGTGGCCAAGGAACGGTACTGGCGGCTGGAGTCCCACGAGCACACCGACGACGTGGAGACGACCGTCGCCACCGTCAGAGGGCTGCTGGACGACATCGTCGAGCGCCAGCTCATCTCCGACGTCCCGCTGTGCACGCTGCTGTCCGGCGGCCTGGACTCCAGCGCGGTCACCGCGCTCGCCGCCAACGCCCTGTACCGGTACGAAGAGGGCAAGCTGCGCTCGTTCGCCGTCGACTTCGTCGGCTACGCCGAGAACTTCAGCCCCGACGAGATGCGCGACACCCCCGACACGCCGTACGTCCACGACCTGGTACGGCACCTGGACGAGCTCGGCGTCGAGCACGCCGACATCATCTTGGACTCCGGGGACCTCATGGACCCCGAGGTGCGCTCGGCCGTGCTGCGGGCGCGGGACATGCCCACGGGCATCGGCGACATGGACAGCTCCCTCTACCTGCTGTTCAAGGCCATCCGCGGCCACTCGACCGTCGCGCTGTCCGGCGAGTCCGCCGACGAGGTGTTCGGCGGCTACCGCTGGTTCCACGACCCCAAGGCCGTGCACGCCGGCACGTTCCCCTGGCTGGTGGAGGGCAGCGGGCACCGCTTCACCGCGCTGGAGGACGTGCTGAGGCCGGATCTGGCCCGCGAGCTGGACGTCCCCGGCTACCGCGCCGCGCGCTACCGCCAAGCGCTGGACGAGGTGCCCCGCCTGCCCGGCGAGACCGGGCTGGAGGCGCGGATGCGCGAGATCAGCTACCTGCACCTCACCCGGTTCGTCCAGATCCTGCTGGACCGCAAGGACCGGATGAGCATGGCCGTGGGCCTGGAGGTCCGCGTCCCGTTCTGCGACCACCGGCTGGTGGAGTACGTGTTCAACGCGCCCTGGGCGATGAAGACCTTCGACGGGCGGGAGAAGAGCCTGCTGCGCGCGGCCGTGCGGGACGTGCTGCCCGCCTCGGTGCTGGAGCGCCGCAAGAGCCCCTACCCCTCGACGCAGGACCCCGCCTACGAGAAGGGCCTGCGCGACCGGACCGCCCGCGTCCTGTCCGGCCACGTGGCCGCCGAGCCGCTCGTGGACGTGGGCAGGATCCGCGCCATGCTGGAGGCGCCGCAGGACGAGGTCAGCCGGCACGACGTGCGCGGGGCCCTGGAGGGGTTCCTGCAGTTCAACGCCTGGCTGGAGCGGTACCGCGTGCGGGTGGACGTCTAGGGATCCTGGAGCACCAGGCCGCTCGCGGCCGGTCGGTTTCCGTCAGGCGGCCGGGCGGCTCCCCTAGGGTGATCTCCCTGTGGAGGTCGCGACGATGTCCCTGGTCCGAGGCGCCGGCCCCGCCGTCGCCGTGCCGCTGCTCGCCCTCGCCGTCCTGGCGCCGCGGCCCGCCGCCGCGGACATCGGCCGGGCGGCCGGAGCGCCGCGCGCGATCACGATCGCGGCCTGCGCGCCCGGCGCCATGGAGCCGGCCGAAGCGCCGGAGTCGTGCGGCGGCGAGACGGCGGCCGCCATGTTCACCGGCCTCGTCGAGTACGTCCCCGGCACGGCCACGACCCGAGAGGCCGTCGCCTCCGCCATCACGACCAAGGACAACAGGGTCTTCACCGTGCGGCTGAGGAAGGGGTGGCTCTTCCACGACGGCACCGAGGTGAAGGCCGCCAACTTCGTCCGGGCGTGGAGCCACGCCGCCGGGGTGAGCCCCGACGGCTCCTACTATTTCCGGGACATCGCCGGCTTCGGCGGTCCGTCGCGCGGGGGAGTGCTCTCCGGGCTGAAGGTACTCGACGACCGCACGTTCACGATCACGCTGACCAGGCCGTCCGGCGGGTTCGTCGCCCTGCTCGCGCGGCCGGCGTTCGCGCCGCTGCCCGACTCCTTCTTCGCCGACCCCGCGCGGTACCACAAGACGCCCGTCGGCGACGGGCCGTACCGGTTCGTGTCCCGGTCCGGCGGTGATGTCACCCTCCAGCGGTTCGACGCCTACGGCGGCCCGGCCCTTCCCCGGCCCGAGCGCGTCGTCTTCCGCGCCTTCCCCGACTGGGACCAGGCGTTCCTGGCGCTGCGGCGCGGCGAGATCGACTACACGCCGAGCCTGCCGCACGCCCGCTGGGATCATGTGGTGAACACCCCGTTCCCCGGCGTCCACGTGCTGAACTTCCCCCTGGGACGGCCGGAGGTCGCGGGCAACGCCCCCTTCCGCAGGGCCCTGTCGATGGCGATCCCGCGGCGGCGGATCGTGCGGGAGTTCGGGGCCGAGCGGGCGCCGGCCGACGGGTTCGTCCCACCTCCGGCGACGGGCGCACGCCCCGGGACGTGCGGCCCCGCCTGCGCGTACGACCCGGCGGGGGCGCGCGCGGCGCTCGCCGAGGCCCGCGCGGCGGGGTTCACCCCGCCGCGGACCTTCACGATCTACTACAACTCCGACGCGCTCCAGCGGAAGTGGGCCGCCGGCGCCGCGGCCGCCGCCACCAGGGCGTTCCGGGGGCGGCTCACGGTCGTCGCCAGGTCCGGGCCCCCCTTCGACGCGATGGTGCGCCGGGCCGACGCGGGCGGCCTCGCGGGCGCCTTCCGGTGGGCGTGGCTGCTGGACGCCCCGCACGCGTCCGACGTCCTCGCGACGTACCGCTCGGGGTCGCCCGACAACCACACCGGCTACGCGGACCGGCGGTTCGACGCGCTGCTCGACGCCGCGGACCGCACCCCCGCGCCCGGCGCCGCCGCCAGGCTCTACCACCGGGCGGAGAAGCTGCTGGTCCGCGACATGCCCGCCATCCCGTTGTTCTTCTACCGCAACGCCGCGGGGTACTCGCAGCGGCTCTCGGGCGTTCGCACCACGCCGTTCGGCGGCCTCGACCTGTACTCCGTCCGGGTGTGACGGAGCGGCCCCGCAGGCTCAGCCGCGCACGCGGGCGAGCCCGTCGGCGATGCCCTGGCGCAGCATGTCGCCGTACGGGCCCGCCGGCAGGGCGGGAGCGTGGTCCTCGGCGAGGAGGAAGTAGCGCTCGGCCTCCGCCGGATCGCCGAGCAGCTCGTGCGAGGCGCCCATGTTGAGGTACAGCGAGGGGTAGAAGTCGGCGACGCGGTCGTCACCGGCCTCCTTGGCGTGATGCAGGGCCACGGCGTTCCACAGCAGGACCTCTTCGGGGCTGTCCTGCTGGCGGGCGACGTAATGCGCGGCCACGCAGGCGTCGAAGTCGTCGGAGCGCTCGGCCCACGCCTGGTCGAACAGCCGCCTGGCGTCCTCGGGCCTGCCCTCGGCCTCGGCGCGCATTCCCTCGGTGCACAACCGGACCACCACATTGGCGGGATCCATCTCCACGGCCACCTCCCTTGTCCAGGTGCCCGGCAGCCTAGACGCGGGGTACGACAATCCCGCGCCGCCTCCCGGCACGCGGGGGGTCAGCGGCCCGGCGCGCAGTCGGGGCAGACGCCGAAGATCTCGACGGTGTGGTCGACGTCGACGAAGCCGGCCTCGGCGGCCACCCGGTCGGCCCAGCGCTCGACGGCCTTGCCCTCGACCTCGACGCTGCGCCCGCACGAACGGCAGGTCACGTGGTGGTGGTGACCGCCGGTGGCGCAGCGGCGGTACAGGGTCTCGCCGCTCTCGTCGCGGATGGCGTCCACCATCTCGTTCTCGCTGAGCACCTGGAGGTGCCGGTAGACGGTGGTCAGCCCGACCTGCTCGCCCTGGCGGCGCAGCTCGGCGTGGATCTCCTGCGCGCTGTGGAACCCGGTCAGCTTGCCCAGCACCGACACCAGCGCCTCGGCCTGCCGCGTGCCCCGCACCCGGGTGCCCCGGTTCGGCCGTTCGACCTCGGGAGCGGGCTGGGCCGATTGTGACGTCATGCTGAGCCCTCCCACACGTCGTGACGCTGACCTGTCGCGGACACCGCCGCGCCTACGCACATTACCAACGCGCGCGAACCGCCCCTCGTTCCCTCCGCGAGAGTCGGTGGCCGTCGTCGCGGGCGTGGGCGGCGGGCTCGCCGGGCGGGCGGCATCCCCCCGCCTGCCCGGTCGTGACCTGCGGAAACTAGCCGGGTGGCACGGGCAGTCCCGCGCGGAACAGGCCCTGCTCCAGCCGCACGGCGGCGCGCACGCCGTCCGCCGCGGCCTGGCTCACCAGCGTGAGGCCGTCCTGCAGCGCCGCCTGCCTCGCCATGTCGCCGGCGGCGAACACGCCCGGCACGGACGTCTGCTGGAACTCGTCCACCAGCACGAACCCGTCGTCGAGCAGCCGCGCGCCGAGCTGGGTGGCGAACGGGGCCTGCTGGCGGGTCGGCGCCCGGTGGAAGATGGCCTGCCGGGGCAGGACGGTGCCGTCCGCGAAGTGCACGTTCAGCGCGCCCGCCTGGCCGGTCACCTCGGCCAGCGGCGTGTCGATCAGTTTCACGCCCAGGGCCTCGAGGTTGGCGAGGATGGGGGACGGCAGGGAATGCGGACCGTCGGTGGCCACGACGACGTCGTCGGAGTAGCGGTCGGCCAGGTAGGCGGCGAGCACGACCTGCGTCGGCTCGCGCCCGAGGACCGCGAGGCTCTGACCGGACGCCTCCCACCCGTGGCAGAACGGGCAGTGGAAGATGCCGCGCCCGAAACGCTCGGGCACGCCGGGAACGTCCCAGGGCTCGTCGAGAAGCCCCGTGGCGAGGATCAGCCGGCGGGCGCGGAACATCGGGCCGCCGGTCACCGTGACCGTGAAGTCGTCGATCTCGCCGCCCACCGACTCGGCGTGCGCCGAGCGCACCTCGACCGAGGGGTAGGCGGCGAGCTCCTCCCTGCCGAGGGCGACCAGGCCGATGGGGGTGAAGCCGTCGCGGCTGAGGTACATGTGCATGCCGCTGGCGCGGGCGTTGCGGACGCGCCCGCCGTCCAGGACCAGGATTCTTCGGCGCTGGCGGCCGAGGACCTGCGCGGCGCTGAGGCCGGCGGCGCCGCCGCCGATCACGATCACGTCGTAGATGGACGGGCTCGCCGGCTCGCCGCGCGCGCCCCTCGCCGTGGACCACAGCAGGCCCGGGGGTGCGGGATGGTCGCGGGTGCCGTTCGTCTCTGGCAGGTAGTGCTCGTACGGCGCCGGCCAGTTGAGGCGTGCCGTGCTCATGGGACCTGCGGTGCCGGAGGTGTCAACGTCATCGATTCCGTCTCCAGGGTTCGTCGCCGAAGGGCGGCCGGGCTGAGGTCGTCGCCGTCCCCGGGGCGCGGGCGGGCCGCGAGGGGGTGATCCGAGTGGCGGGCTCGGGAATCTCGGTTGCGATGTCAGGGCTGAGCAGGACATTACTCGGGAATGGTTCCCGTTTCCAGTAACGTTCGGGTGCAATGTCGCGCTATGGGGTGGGAGGGGGAGCGCATGGCGGCCAGCCCGTACGGAGAGAAGCGTCCGAAATACCAATTCGGACATAGGTCACCTGACCAGAACATTATTTCATGTGACTGGATAGACCACCTGTATCAATGACATACGTGATGCGATCGGAATATCTCCCTGGGCATGACTTCCTCCCCTCACGGATTCGCGTTGGCCCGGCCTGATTCCGGCGGACGATCGGCCTGGCGCCGCCTGGACGGGCCGGCCGCGTCGTGCTCCGGGGACAGGACGCCTCACCTCCCACAACGGGTGGGCCGCCGAGCCGGTTCGGTCCTGTCGTCGCGGGCGAAGGGAAACGTCGGCGGGCCGTGGCATGCTGGCGTGCACCGTCCCCCGCCTGCTTACGGAGTGCGAGCCCATGAGCCTGACCTGGCGTCACCTGCCCAAGCCCGCGCGGGCCATCGCCGAGGCCACGGTCGCCGCGGTCGAGGCCGCCCGGGCCCGCGACGCCGAGGCGTACCCGCGTGAGGTCGCGCGGCTGGCCGCCCTGCCGTCCGAGCAGGCCGGGCTCGTGCTGGGCGGCGTCGTGCGCGCCCTGCTGGAGGAGCAGTATCCCGACGGGCTGACGGCGGACGACGTGCGGGCGCTGGCCGTGCGCTGCCTGCGCGCGGCGGCCGGCTGGTTCCCGGCCGTCGAGCCCGACGTCGTGGTCATGCTCGTGGCCGGCGCCCTCGGCCTTCACCCGTCCGCCGAGGAGGGCCTCCCCCTGAAGGCGGCCGACGTCGCGGGCCACGCGCCGCTGCTCGTCGCCGACCTGCTCACCACCTCGGCCGCCCCCCTGAACGCCCACCTGACGACGGCCTTCTCCACCCTCGCCGTCATCGAACTCTCCGACACGCCCTAGACGGGCGGGGCGTCAGTACAGGTGCGCGGCCGAGCCGGTCAGGGCCGGGCGCGCGAGGTGGCGCCAGGTCAGCCGTACGCCGGTGACGCGCTCGGCGAGCGCGATGGCGGAAAGGACGGCCAGGTCCGCGGGCGGCACGTCCGCCAGGTCACCGGCGGGTGCGGCGGCCTCGCCGTCGGGCGACGGCAGCAGGCCGGGGGAGGCGCCCCACGGCGCGGTGGGCAGGCCGGGCTCGTAACCGGCGACGACCTGCCCGTCCGCCGCGAAGACGAACTGCCGGCCGTCGCGGGCGTCCAGGTGGACGGCGGCCGTCACCGTGCCCGCCGAGAGACGCCGCGTCACCTCCGCCAGCGTGCCCGCACGGCCCCCGTCCTCCAGCAGGACCGTGCCTCCCACGGCGGCGTAGGCGGCGATCGGACGGCCGTCCGCCGCGACGTCAGGGGCGGTGGGGTAGCCGGACGCCGCCACGGCGGGGTGGCTCACGATGCCGGGCGCGCTGTGAGGGTCGGGTGCCGTCCCCTCCGGGGGGTTCCACGGCGTGCCCGGCACGCCGATGCGGGCGAACGCCTCTTCCGGCGACAGCCCGCGTACGAACGTCAGGCAGAAACCGGACACCCATAAGCTGTCGCCGTACTTCTCCTCGAACCAGGCGTAGTCGGCTGCCGTCGCGTCGGCCATCGGGCGGTCCCTTCGACATCTGGGCGCTACGCATGATCGTGCCACCCGCCTCCGACAGAAATCCGCCGCTCGCCGGTTCCGGGCGGTCTCGCAAACCCCGCCGCCGTAAGGGATCCGCGCGCGGAGCGGCGTTCAGGCCGGGCGCCGGCCGTTCGGCGGTCACGTGGTTTTCCACAGGGGGACGCGGCGGTGCACGGTCCACTGCCGAGGTCCGGAAGAATGGAGGCGTCAGGCATTCGAGGAAGGATGTTCCCATCGTGGCTATGAGCCCTGAGGCCGACTGGGTCTCACGATTCGCGGACGAGGTCATCGCCGAGGCGGAGCGTCGCGCCCCCGGCAAACCGATCGTCTGCGCGTCGGGACTCAGCCCGTCCGGCCCGGTCCACCTGGGCAACCTTCGCGAGGTCATGACGCCCCACCTGGTCGCCGACGAGATCCGCCGCCGGGGCCACGAGGTCGTGCACATCATCTCCTGGGATGATTTCGACAGGTTCCGCAAGGTCCCCGCCGGCATCGACTCCTCGTGGTCGGAGCACATCGGCAAGCCGCTGACCACCGTGCCCGCCCCGCCCGGCAGCACGTACGCCAACTGGGCCGAGCACTTCAAGGCGCCGATGATCGCCGCGCTCGAGGAGCTCGGCGTCGAGTACCACGGCATCAGCCAGACCGCGCAGTACACCTCCGGCGTGTACCGCGAGCAGATCCTGCTGGCCATGCGCGAGCGCGAGCGCATCGACGCGATCCTCGACCGCTACCGCACCAAGGGCAAGCCCGCCAAGAAGCCCCAGACACAGGGGCTGGACGAGGCCGAGGCCGCCGCGGCCGAGGGGTCGGGCGCGGCCTCCGAGGACGACGGTTCGGCCGCCGCGGGCTACTTCCCCTACAAGCCGTACTGCTCGGTGTGCGACCGGGACATGACCACGGTCACCGCCTACGACGACGCGTCCACCGAGCTGTCCTACACCTGTGTGTGCGGCCACTCCGAGACCGTCCGGCTGTCGGAGTTCAACCGCGGCAAGCTGGTGTGGAAGGTCGACTGGCCGATGCGCTGGGCGTACGAGGGCGTGGTGTTCGAGCCCTCCGGCGTCGACCACAGCTCCCCGGGGTCGTCGTTCGTCGTCGGCGGCCAGATCGTGAAGGAGATCTTCGGCGCCGAGCAGCCCATCGGGCCGATGTACGCCTTCGTCGGCATCAGCGGCATGGCCAAGATGAGCAGCTCCAAGGGCGCGGTGCCCACTCCCGCCGACGCCCTGGCCATCATGGAGGCGCCGCTGCTGCGCTGGCTGTACGCGCGCCGCCGGCCGAACCAGTCCTTCAAGATCGCCTTCGACCAGGAGATCCAGCGCACCTACGACGAGTGGGACACGCTGGGGCGCAAGGTCGCCGAGGGGATCGCGCTGCCGGCCGACGTCGCCGCGCACACCCGCGCGGCCACCACCGCCGCCGGTCCGCTGCCCGTCACGCCGCGGCCGGTGCCGTACCGCACGCTGGCCTCGATCGTCGACATCACCACCGGCCACGCCGAGCAGACCCTGCGCATCCTGCGCGACCTGGACGCCGAGCGGCCCATCACCTCCCTGGACGAGGTCCGCCCCCGGCTGGACCGCGCCGAGCGGTGGATCACCACGCAGGTCCCGGCCGAGCAGCGCACCCGCGTCCGCGACGAGCCCGACGTCGCGCTCCTCACGTCCCTGGGGGAGCGCGAGCGCGAGTCGCTGCGCCTCCTGCTCGACGGCCTCGACGACCACTGGTCCCTGGACGGGCTGACGGCGCTGGTGTACGGCGTCCCCAAGGTGCAGGCCGGCCTCACCCCCGACGCCAAGCCGACCCCCGAACTCAAGGTCGCCCAACGCGAGTTCTTCGCCCTCCTCTACACCCTCCTCGTCAGCCGCGACACCGGCCCCCGCCTCCCCACCCTCCTCCTAGCCGTAGGCCCCGACCGCGCCCGCAAACTCCTCCACCCCTGAGCCCACCCCAACCACCGACCATCCCCGGAAATCCGGCCCTGGGCCGCCTCGTCTGGCAGGCGGCTCAGTTCGGTGCGGGAGCCAGGGTGAAGCCGTCGTACGGGTATGTCTGAGCTGTTCCACCCGATGGATGCTCCAGGCTCTGCGCGGACATCCAGGGGCGAATCCCCTGTGCCCAGCACGTCCGAGCCACTCCTGGGCGCTCCATCCGGTTGAGGGTCCCTCCTGAGATCTCTCATTGACCTGGGCGACGAACGCGCCCCCCGCTCGCCGCTCGCGTCTCCCGTCCGTCTCTCTCAGACGTGTTGAGCCCCCCCCATGCCCCACCGTCGTGGCCGAGCCCCGCGATCCCACCCATGACCTGCGCCAAGGGCACACGCAAGCCTCAATGGCGGACGCAGCCGCAGTCACGCCCATGGACTGTCCAGCTGTTTCTGCCAGAAATCTCAGCCCGTCTCGCCAGAAGAGCAGGCCCGGTGGTTGAGGTGTGTTGAGCCCACCCGTGGCCCGCCGTTGTGGCCGAGCGCCGCGATCCCACCCATGACCTGCGCCAAGGGCACACGCAAGCCTCAATGGCGGACGCAGCCGCAGTCACGCCCATGGACTGTCCAGCTGTTTCTGCCAGAAATCTCAGCCCGTCTCGCCAGAAGAGCAGGCCCGGTGGTTGAGGTGTGTTGAGCCCACCCGTGGCCCGCCGTTGTGGCCGAGCGCCGCGATCCCACCCATGACCTGCGCCAAGGGCACACGCAAGCCTCAATGGCGGACGCAGCCGCAGTCACGCCCATGGACTGTCCAGCTGTTTCTGCCAGAAATCTCAGCCCGTCTCGCTAGAAGAGCAGGCCCGGTGGTTGAGGTGTGTTGAGCCCACCCGTGGCCCGCCGTTGTGGCCGAGCGCCGCGATCCCACCCATGACCTGCGCCAACAGCGACGCAAGCTTCAAGGGCGGACGTGACCGGATTTGCGCCCCCTGGACGAGCCAGGTGTTCATGTGGGAGATCTCAGTCTGTCCCGCCGGTAGGAAAGGTCTGGTGGTTGAGGTGTGTTGAGCCCACCCGTGGCCCGCCGTCGTGGCCGAGCACCGCGATCCCACCCATGACCTGCGCCAACAGCGCACCCGAGCCTCAAGGGCGGACGCGACCGTATTCACGCCCCTGGACGAGCCAGGTGTTCGTGCGGGGGATCTCAGTCTGTCCCGCCGGTAGGAAAGGTCTGGTGGTTGAGGTGTGTTGAGCCCACCCGTGGCCCGCCGTCGTGGCCGAGCACCGCGATCCCACCCATGACCTGCGCCAACAGCGACGCAAGCTTCAAGGGCGGACGTGACCGGATTTGCGCAAGGTCTGGTGGTTGAGGTGTGTTGAGCCCGCCTGTTACCCGCCGTCGTGGCCGAGCGCCGCGATCCCACCCACATCTGCCGAGACGGAACGTCCCGTAACAAGTCGCAAGCGATGAACGCGGACGCACTCGCACCTGCGGTTCACTCAGAGACGCGGCAGGGACTCTCGAGGTTCATCCCATCAAACGCTTTATCGGACAGAGCGGCTCAGACGTGTCCGCTCAGGTAGCTCAACCTCATGATCTCCGCGCCGACCCCGGGCCACTGTCTTGCATCGCTGTGGCAGTAAGTGGGTGGGCTTGCCGTGCTCGGCAGGAGGCGAGTCATGGGTGGGGGCAACGCATCTCAGCGGTGGCCGGATCGGTGTGGGGATCGTGAGGTGATCTACCGTGCGGGCACGTCGGGGTCGCTTTGTCGTAGAACGTTTCTGGTGCGGTGTCTGACTGATCCGCAAGTGTGAGTGCGTCCATGTTCGTCGCTTGTGGGCTGTTCTCGAGCGTTCGCTCTGGGGCGCAGGTGATGGGTGGGATCGCGGTGCTCAACCATGAGGGCGGGCCACAGGTGGGCTCAACACACCTCAACCACCGGATCTGGTCTTCCAGCGGGACAGGCTGTGATCTTCAGCGGAAACACCTGGACAGTCCATGGGCCCAAATCCGGGTCGCGTCCGCCCGTGAGGCTCGGGTGCGCTGTTGGCGCAGTTATTGGGTGGGATCGCGGTGCTCGGCCACGACGGCGGGTCATGGGTGGGGGCGACGCACCTCAGCCATTGGACCTTCTGCGTCCGCTGTTGGCGCAGGTTAGGGGTGGGATCGCGGCGCTTGGCCACGATGGCGGGTCACGGGTGGGCTCATCACACCTCAACCACCAGACCCTTCCTACCGGTGGGACAGGCTGAGATCTCCCGCGTGAACACCTGGCTCGTCCAGGGGCGTGAATACGGTCGCGTCCGTCCTTGAGGCTTTACCGGAGGGTGGGGCTCGAGCGCCTGATAGGTCAGATCGCGGACGTGCAGCGCCTGGCATGGTCGCTGTTCGGAGTGGTCGTCGCGTTCGCTGCTTGAGGTTTGCGCCCGCTGTTGGCGCGGGTGATGGGTGGGATCGCGGGGTTTGGTCGGGGTTGTGGAGCATGACAGGGGGGTTGGCAGTTTGTCAGGTGATGTCTGGTGCGTCGGGTATGGGGGTTGCTTGGGGGGAGTGGTGGATTAAGATCTCTAAGGGTGTCTGAGTGCGAATCGGTGGGTGAGGGTGGCGTGGGCGAGGTCAGGGCGCCGGCGGGAGTCGATCCGTACACACCGAGTGTCGCGCGGATGTACGACTACTATCTCGGCGGCAAGGACAACTTCGCGTCCGATCGCGAGGCGGCCGAGAAGATCATTGAGATCCTGCCCAACCTGCGTGACATCGCCCGGGAGAACCGCGAGTTCCTGATCCGCGCGGTCACCTACCTCAGCCGTCAGGGCATCCGGCAGTTCCTGGACATCGGCGCGGGGCTGCCGACGCAGCGGAACGTGCACCAGGTCGCCCAGGAGCTCGTCCCCGAGTCCCGCGTCGTCTACGTCGACAACGACCCGATCGTCATGTCCCACGCCCGGGCGCTGCTCGCCGAGAACGACCGGGTGATCGCCGTGGACGCCGACATGCGCGACCCCGAGGCCCTGCTGGCCCGCCCGGAGATCCGGGCTCACCTCGACTTCACCAGGCCCGTGGCGATCCTGCTGCTCGGCGTGCTGCACTTCGTCCCGGACGACGAGGAGGCCGCGCGGATCGTCGCGACCCTGAAGACCGCGCTCGGGCCGGGCGGCCATCTGGTGATCTCGCACGGCTCGATCGGCGAGCTGAGCGACGAGCAGCAGTCGGCGGGCGAGCGGGTGTTCAGCCGCACGGCGGTGCCGGGGACCAGATCCCGCTCGCCGGAACAGGTGCGCGCGTTCTTCGACGGCCTGGAGCCGGTGGAGCCCGGCGTCGTCCCGCTGCAGGACTGGCGCCCCGACACCGATGTCCCTCTGGCCAGGCCCGGCGAGGCGGGCGCCGTGGGCGGCGTCGCCCGCATGGCCTGACCCTCGGCAACCCCCCGTCGCCCGCATGGCCTGATCCATGGCGGATCCACCCCATCCACCCCATCCACCCCATCCGGCGTCTCCACTCCCGCGCGACCGGGTTCGTCGATCTTTCCGAGGGTCCGCGCGTCGCCATTTCTCCCGGGCCACCTCTTCGTGTGTAGATCTTCCGCGCGCCGATCTCTCGGGGTGAACCTCCCGCGCGCCGTGCGCCGATCCTCCGCGCGCCGTCCCCTCCCGCGTCCGCTTCCCCCGGCCCTTTCGGACGGGAGCGCGTCGTCGTCGATCCGGGCGGCGGTCCGGAGGGCGCGAAGGGGGATTCGGGGGAGTCTTCCCAGGTAGAAGGGGGGTTAAAAGTTAGCTTCATGCTAGGCTGTCGAAGCGAAAAAATTTGCCCACCCTGTCCCGGCGCCCGTATGGTCCTGGCAATCGGGGACCTGGAGCACTTCATGAAGCGACTCACAGCGATCGCCGCCCTCGCGGTGGTCGCCACAGCCACCGCCTGCGGCACCACGGGGACCACCTCGTCGGGAGGCATCTACACGACGATCGACGGCGCGAAGCAGATCGACGCGAGCGCGCCGATCAACCCGTTCAACCCGCAGGGCAGCACGTTCGTCGGCTACGACACGATGTCCCTGGGCTGGCCCAAGAACGACCTCATGAACCCCGACTTGTTCTACCCCGGCCTGGCCGGGAGCTGGTCGGCCACGCCCGACCAGGGCGAGGTCGTGATCCACCTGCGCCCGAACGCGCGCTGGTCGGACGGCAAGCCCGTGACCAGCAAGGACGTGCGCACCTCGATCGGCCTGGCCTATACCCAGGGCGGCAGCGCCTACACGGTGAACGCGGGCGCGGCCGGGGCCGCGGCCGACGTGGTGATCGTGGACGACAAGACCGTCAAGATCACCCAGGGGGCCAACCGCAGCAACGCCTTCCTCAGGAACGTGCTCTCCACGGTGGTCGTGCCCGACCACGTGTACGGCGGGCTGCTGCCCGCGACCTTCTGGCGCACGCTCCAGGACGCCCGGGGCACGGGCCCGGCCGCGGACAAGGCCAAGACCGAGATCACCGGTCTGTCGCAGAAGGTCATCACCTTCTCGCCGCGCCAGGACGTCTCGGCGGGCCCCTTCGTGCTGGAGCGCGTGAACCCCGGCGCCGCGCTGCTGAAGCGCAACCCGTACTTCTACGACGCCGCCAAGATCGTGCCCGACAAGGTGAAGGTGCTCAACTACACGGGCAACGAGCAGATCTGGAACTACCTGGTCTCCGGCAAGCTCGACAGCGCCCCCTTCACCGCCGTCCCCGCCGCCGTCATGGCGCGGATCAAGGCGACCGCGGGCAACGAGATCCGCAAGGGTTACTCCCCGGTGGCGGCGTCGATGGCGTTCAACCAGTCCCGCAAGCCGTACGACAACGCGCACGTGCGCCGCGCGCTGGCCTACCTGATCGACCGCGGCCAGGTGACCAGGGTGGCCTCGCCCGAGGCGGGCACGCCGTCCATCGCCACCACCGGCATCCACGGCAGCGCCGCCAAGGCGTGGCTCGGCCCGGGACTCGCCGGGCTGAACCCGTACAACGTGGACCCGGCCAAGGCGGACCAGGAGCTGAGGGCGGCCGGCATGGTCAAGCGCAAGGGCCAGTGGGGCTTCGCGGACGGCAAGCCGTGGCAGGTGCGCCTGACGGTGCCCGCCGAGTTCTCCGACTGGGTGGCCGCGGCCAAGTCGATCACCAGCCAGCTCAACGACCACGGCATCGACGCGAGCGTGACGACATCCGCCGACTACACGCTCTACCTGGAGGAGCTGGCCTCGGGCAAGCTCGACGTCGGTTTCTGGCTGATGGCGCTCGGCCCGTCGCCGTACAACATCTACCAGCGCCTCTACGGCTCGGCCAACGGCTGGTCCCTGCTCGCGGGCCGGCTGACCCACTCGCCGCCCGGCAAGGACGGCAACTGGATGGGCGGCCCGGAGAAGATCGGCGGGGTGAACCCCGGCGAGCTGACCAACCGCCTGAACCTGGCGACCCCCGAGGAGCAGAAGAAGATCGTCGGCACGCTCGCGAGGCTGACGAACGAGCAGCTCCCCGTCATCCAGCTCTACGACTACGTCAACACCCAGTTCGTCAACACGTCCCGCTACACCGGCTGGCCTCCCCACGACAGCGAGGCGCTGCGCCTTCCCGCGGGCGTGTGGATGCAGCTCGGCATGATCGAGAAGAAGTAGCCCATGAAGCTTTCCGCGACCCGCGACGGCACCCGGGACGACCCGGCGGAGCCGCAGGCCGCCCCGGTGGCGAAGAAGGGCCATCCGGTCAGGCGCCGGCTCGCCGGCCACCTGGTCAGGGGGCTCGTCATGATCTGGGTGGTCACCACGATCAGCTTCGTGATCATCCGCAACATCCCCGGCGACCCCGTCCGGGGACAGTACGAGGCGCTGATCGAGCGGGGCATGTCCCCCGAGCAGGCCGAGCGCGCCACCGCCGTGCTGTACGGCTTCCTGCCCACCGGCACGCTGTGGGAGCAGTACGTCGGCTACATGAAGGCGCTGCTCCACCTGGACCTCGGCCAGTCGCTCAGCACGCCCGGCACCGAGGTGACCACGCTGCTCGGCTCCGCCGCCTCGTGGACGATCCTGCCCGTGCTCGGCGGCACGCTGCTCAGCTTCCTGCTGGGGGTGACCCTCGGCGTCTACGCGGGCATCAAGCGCGCGGGCAAGCTCGGCGACCTGCTGACCATCTCCGGCTCGCTGCTGCACGGCGTGCCGCAGTACGTGCTGGGCCTGCTGATGCTGGCCATCTTCACGACGCTGTGGCCGATCCTGCCCGCGGGCGGCCCGGTCGACGTCGAGTTCCCGCCGGGCCTGAACGGCCCCTACCTGGCCTCGCTGGTCCAGCACGCCACCCTGCCCGTGCTGACGTACGCGCTGGCCAGCTACGGCGGCTGGGTGCTGGCGATGAAGTCCAGCGTGGCCACCGTGCTCGGCGACGACTTCATCCTGGCCGCCGAGCTGCGCGGACTGTCGCGGTGGGTGCTGTTCCGGTACGTCGCCCGCAACGCGATCCTGCCGCTGTTCACGATCCTGGCCCTGTCGCTCGGCATGCTGTTCGGCGGCGCGATCTTCATCGAGCGCATCTTCAACTACCCGGGTCTCGGCCTGCTGCTGGTCGACAGCATCGGCGCCCGCGACTACGCGCTCATGGGCGGCGCCTTCCTGGTGACCACCATCGCGGTCGTCATCGCCAACATCGCGGCCGACCTGCTGTACACCGTGATCGACCCCCGGGTACGGACGGGAGGCGCGGCATGACCGTGACGGCGATACTCCCCGACGGCCAGGGCGGCGGGAGCGCCCGCGCCACGCTGCGCCGCAACTTCTGGCGGGGCGTGGCCCGCGTGCTGCGCCGCAAGCCGAGCCGGATCGCCGGGGTGGTGATCATCGCGCTGTTCGCGCTGATGGCCCTGGTGGGGCCCCTGCTGTACCCGGCCCACCTGCCGCGCGACGACGACGCCCTGTACGCGCCGCCGAGCCTGGCCCACCCGTTCGGCACCGACTTCGAGGGCACCGACGTGCTCGCGCTGGTCGTCACCGGCTCCCGGTACGTCATCCTCACCGGCCTCGCCACGGCGCTGATCACGGTCGCGGTCGGCACGGCGCTCGGCCTGCTCGCCGGGTTCCACCGGGGCCGCTGGGACACGGTGCTGATGCGCGTCACCGACCTGCAGCTCACCATCCCCGGCCTGCCGCTGCTGCTCGTGCTGTCCACGGTGTGGAAGTTCGAGGGCCCGCTGGAGATGGGCCTCGTGCTCGGGCTGCTCGGCTGGGGCGGCATCGCGCGGGCGGTGCGCTCGCAGACGCTCTCCCTGCGCGAGCGCGGCTTCATCGAGGCCGCGCGGGGGCTCGGCCTGTCCACCCCGCACGTCATCGTGCGCGAGCTGCTGCCCGGCATGGCGCCGTACATCGCGATGAACATGCTCATCGCCGTGACCGGCGCCATCTACGCCCAGGTCGGCCTGTTCTTCCTCGGCGTCCTGCCGTTCGACTCCAACAACTGGGGCGTGATGCTCAACCTCGCCGTCTTCGGCGGCGGCGCCCTGACCAGCGCGGCGGCGCTGCCGTACCTGCTGGCGCCGCTGCTGGCCATCCTGCTGCTGACGCTCGGCATCGTGCTCGTCGTCGACGCGATGGACGAGATCTTCAACCCACGGCTGCGTGAGGAGTGACCCGGGTGACCATGAACGCCACGCGGCTGCTGAGGCGCTCCCGCGCCGAGTCGGCCTCCAGCGGTTCCCCGGGCGGCACCGCCGGGGCCCACCGTCCCGACCCCGGCCCCCCGCCGGGCGTGCGGGTGCGCGACCTCACCGTCGTCTACAAGACCCCGCTCGGCGAGCTGCCCGCCGTCGGCGGCGTCTCGCTCACCATCGCCCCCGGCACGATCACCGGCATCGTCGGCGAGTCCGGCTCCGGCAAGTCCACGCTGGCGCTGTCGCTGCTGAACGCCGTCCAGCCGCCCGGCCGCATCGCCGGGGGCAGTGTCGAGGTGGACGGCCTCGGCGACGTGCTCCGGCTGGCCGGCGACGAGCTGCGCCACGCCCGCGGCCGGCGCCTGGGGTACGTCTTCCAGGCCGCGCAGAACTCGCTGAACCCGCTCAAGACGGTCGGCAAGCAGGTGCTCGATCTCGGCCGCTCCCACGGCGTGGACGACCTGCCCGCGCTGGTCAGGGACGCCAGGGGGCTGCTGGAGCGCATGGGCCTGGACGGCGCCCGCGTGCTGGACTCCCACCAGCACGAGCTGTCGGGCGGCATGCGCCAGCGGGTCGGCATCATGCTCGCGCTGGTGCTGAACGCCCGCCTGGCGATCCTGGACGAGCCGACCACGGCGCTGGACATGATCACCCAGGCCACGATCCTGCGCATCGTCCGCGAGGTGCACAAGGAGCGCGGGCTCACCACGCTGATGATCACCCACGACATCGGCGTGGCCGCGGAGGTCACCGACCGGCTCGCCGTGATGTACGGCGGCCGCGTGGTCGAGCACGGCCCCACCATGGACGTCCTCGGCGCCCCCGCCCACCCGTACACCCAGGGCCTGATCAGGGCCATCCCGCGCCTGTCCGGCGACCCCGCGCAGGCGAGGGCCCTGCCGGGGCGCCCGCCGACGCTCGGCACGCTGCCCGCGCGCGGGTGCGTGTTCCGGGAGCGCTGCCCGCTGCGCATGGAGATCTGCGAGACCACCGAGCCGCCGCGGGTGGCCGTGGAGGAGAAGACCGTCGCCTGCCACGCCGTGGCGGCGGGACGGGAGGAGCGCGCGTGATCACCGGCACCGGCATCACCAAGACCTACCGGCAGCGCGGCGACGTCCTCGGCGGACGCGAGGTGCGGGCGCTGCGCGGGGTCGACTTCGCCGTCCCCCGGGGCGGCGCGGTCTCGTTCATCGGCGAGTCCGGCTGCGGCAAGACCACGCTCGGCCGGATCGTCGCCGGGCTGGAGACCTACGACGCCGGCGAGATCGTCATCGACGGCACGCCGATGTCGTCGCTGCGGCACAAGCAGCGGCAGGCGGAGTTCCGGAAGATCCAGCTCATCCACCAGGACCCGTACTCCGCGCTCAACCCGAACCGCACCATCCACCAGACCCTGCAGGCGCCGCTGGCGCTGCGCGCCCGCCGCACCGGCCGCCCGTCCTCCTGGGTGGACGACCGGGCCGAGGAGCTGCTGTCCCTGGTCGGCATCGACCCGGGGTACGTGCTCGGCCGCTACCCGCACCAGCTCTCCGGCGGCATGCGCCAGCGCGTGGTCATCGCCCGCGCGCTGACCGTGGACCCGGAGATGCTCGTCGCCGACGAGTCGGTCTCCATGATCGACGTCTCGATGCGGCTGAGCGTGCTCGCCCTGCTCAAGGACCTGCGCGAGCGGCTCGGGGTGAGCGTGCTGTTCATCACCCACGACATCGCCACCGCGCGCTACATCGGCGACTCCGGCGAGCTGTACGTGCTGTACCGGGGGCAGGTCGTCGAGCGCGGGCTCACCGAGTCGGTGATCTCCGGGCCCGTGCACCCCTACACGCAGTCGCTGCTGTCGGCGATCCCCGTCCTGCACGGCCTCGAACGGCCGGGGCATGACCGGGTGGTGCCGACCGAGGCGCTGGACGAGCGCCGTCCCGACACCGGCTGCCTGTTCGCCCGCCGCTGCCCGTTCCGCACCGAGGAGTGCACGGCCGAGCCGCCCGCGCTGGTCCGCGTGGCCGGACCGGCGGCGGAGGCGGCGCCGCACGAGCACGCCTGCTACCACCCGGCGCGGCGCAGCGTCATCCCCGAGGAGGCCGCGTGAGGAGCCCGGATCTCATGACCGGCGTCCGGGTCGCCACGCCCACGGAGCTGCCCGCGGTCGGCGAGCTGGCGCGCGAGTCGCTGCACCTGGACGCGGCCGAGGCCTCCGCCCTGGTGGCCCGGCTGTCGGCCCCTCCGGCGGGCCGCGCCTGGACGGCCCTGGTGACGCCCGGCCTCGACGGGGCGGTGTTCGCCTCGACGTCCCCGGTGCGGGGCCATGGGCACATCGACCTGCTCGCCGTGCGCCCGGCCGCGCGGGGCCGGGGCCTCGGCAGGGCGCTGGTCGTGGCCGCCGAGGGCTGGCTGCGGGAGCACGGCGTCCAGGAGGTGAGCCTCGCGGGGAACCCGCCCTGCTACGCCTGGCCCGGCATCGACGTCCGCTACACCCCCGCGGTCCTGCTGGCCGAGAGCCTGGGGTACGAGCGTCGTCACACCGCCTGGAACATGTCCGTCGGCCTGGAGCCGTCCGGGCGGCCCTGGGGGCAGGCGGGGGACGGGGACCTCGCCCGCCTGGCCGCGGCGGACGTGACCCTGCACGCGGCGCCCTCGGGCGACCGCGGCGAGGTGGCCGCGTTCGTGCGGGCGCACTGGAACGACGCCTGGGCGTGGGAGGCCGAGCAGGCCGCCGGCTGCCACTACGCCGTCAGGGACGGCGAGATCCTGGGATTCGCCGCCTGGGGCACCCGGCCGGCGTGGTTCGGCCCGATGGGGACGGCCGAGGCCGCGCGCGGGCTCGGCGTCGGCAGGGTCCTGCTGCGGCGCTGCCTGGACGAGCTGGCCAAGGCGGGGCACGCCTCCGCCCAGATCGCCTGGGTGGGTCCGATCGGCTTCTACGCCAAGGCCGTCGGAGCCCGGGTGGAACGCGCATTCTGGCTCTACGGCCGCTCGCTCGCCTGAGGCCGGCCCGACCCTTTCGCCCACTTCCTTGGAATGAGGACGCATGACCCGACCACTCCTGGCGACCACGGAACAGAGCGACCCGCGGTACCGGCGGATCGACCGCCTGCCGACCGAGGAGATCGCCCGGTTGATGAACGCCGCGGACTCCACCGTGCCCGCCGCGGTCGCCGAGGCCGTCCCCGCGATCGCCGCCGCGATCGAGGACATCGCCGCGCGCATGCGGCAGGGCGGCCGGCTGCTGTACGTCGGCGCGGGCACCAGCGGGCGCCTCGCGGTGCTGGACGCCTCCGAGTGCCCGCCGACGTTCGGCACCGATCCCGAGGTCGTGCGCGGCATCATCGCCGGGGGCGCCGAGGCGCTGGTCCGCTCGGTGGAGGGCGCGGAGGACGACGGCGAGGCGGGCGCCGCGGCCATCCGCGAGGCCGGGGCCGGGCCGCTGGACTCGGTGGTGGGCCTGTCGGCGAGCGGCCGGGCGCCGTTCGTGCTGGCGGCCGTGGCGCAGGCCCGCCGGCTGGGCGCGCTGACCGTGGGGCTGTCCTGCAACCGGGGCGTGCCGCTGTCGGAGGCCGCCGAGCACGCGGTCGAGGTGGTCGTCGGTCCCGAGGTGGTCGCGGGCTCGACCCGGTTGAAGGCGGGCACGGCGCAGAAGCTCGTGCTGAACATGATCTCGACGATCTCGATGATCAAGTGCGGGCGCACGTTCGGCAACTACATGGTCGAGGTGTCGGCGAGCAACTCCAAGCTCGTCGACCGGGCGGCGCGCATCGTGGGGGAGATCGCCGGGACCGACGTGGCCACGGCCCGCGGCGTGCTGGCGGCCGCCGGGCACGAGGTGAAGACCGCCGTCGTCATGATCGCCCGCGACCTGGACGCCGACGCGGCGCGCCTGCTCCTGGCCGCCTACGACGGCCGGTTGGACACGGTCCTGGACGCGCGGGTCCCGTAGCGCCCACGATGTGATCCGCGTCACAGCGCGCTCCTGCGGGCTGGTTCGGGTGAAATGCGGGCTAAATGGGCATATTTCGGGATGTCAGCGGGTGGCGACCCGCGGTGCGCCCGCGGTCGCCCGCAGCGGACGGGGGAGAACATGTCATCACCTGTACGTGTGCGCCGCGTATACGAAGACCCGGCCGCCGAGGACGGAGATCGCGTCCTGGTGGACCGTCTGTGGCCACGGGGCCTGTCCAAGGAGGAGGCCCACGTGGACGAGTGGCTCAAGGACGTGGCCCCCTCGGCGGAGCTGCGGGCCTGGTACGGCCACGACCCGGCCCGGTATCAGGAGTTCAGGAAGCGCTACCTCGCCGAGCTGCGGGACTCGCGGCATCGGGACGCCATGGAGCGGCTGCGGACGATCCTCCACGACAAGGCCCCGGTGACGCTCCTCACCGCGACCAAGGACGTGAAGATCAGCAACGCCGCCGTCCTCGCCGACCTCCTCAACGAGTCGGGCTGACCCGGCTCCGGCCTGGACGGCTCCCGGTGTCCCGCGCGCTCGCGGCACGACGCGCCGCGCGACCGCGTGTGACTCCCGGCGAGACGGCATGCGGGGGAGTAGGTTCTCTCACCATGGCCCCGAGGTCGCCGTTGATCGCACGGCCCGCGTCCGGCCCGGCGCGGCCCGCGCGCCGCGCGGCCGTGACGCTGCTGTCCCTGCTGTCGTTGCCGTCCCTGATGGGCGCGTCGGGCGTGGCGCTGGACGTGCTGACCACCTCCGGCGCGCCGGGCACGGCCGTCGCCCGCGCGGCGGCGCACCGGGCCGGGACGGAGCGCGTGAGCTCCGTCCTCGGCCTCGGCGACTCGGTGCCCGCGGGGTCGGGGTGCGACTGCGACGGCTTCGTCGCCCTGGTCGGGCAGGGCCTGGCCCGGAGCCAGGGCACGCGGGTGCGCGACGCCAACCTCGCCGTCCCGGGCCTGACCAGCGAGGGTCTGCTGGACCTGCTCGACGACGACACCGTGCGGACCGCGGTCGCGGACGCCGACCTGACGATCATCACGATCGGAGCGAACGACTTCGACCCCGCCCTCGCCGAGGAGGAGGCGTGCGGCCCGCGCCTGGCCTGCCACCAGGACGCCCTGGCCCGGCTGCGCACCGGCGTGGACGCCGTCCTGGCCAAGGTGCGCGCGCTGCGCGGCCCCGGCGGGCGCGTCGTCCTCACCGGCTACTGGAACGTCTTCCTGGACGGCGCCGCCGGCCGCGCCCGGGGGCCGGCGTACGTGGCGGGGAGCGACCGGCTCACCGTGGCCGTGAACGGGGCGCTCGCCGCGTCGGCCGCCGCCGCGGGGGCCCTGTACGCCGACCTCTACACGGCCTTCAAGGGGCCGGACGGCGGGCGTGACGTCACCGGGCTGCTCGCCGACGACGGCGACCATCCCGCCGCCTCGGGGCACGCGCTCATCGCCGAGACCGTGCTAGCCGTCCTCGCGGACGCGGACGCGGACGCGGACGCCGCGCCGCAGCGCTGAGCTCGTCACATGCGTTTTTCCGGGCATGTCCGGGTATCGTCAGGTTGACCCCCGGGAGCCCGGCCGCGCGAGCGGCGCGTGTTCGTTGGCCAAGGGGGACAGCATGATGGAGCGCACATTCGCCGTGGCCGCGCTGCTCGTCTTCGCCGCCTCGGCGCCCGTCGTGGTCCCGGGGAGCGCGGCGGCGCACGCGATCGTCACCGGGGGCGGCGGCGGGGGAGGCGGAGGAGCGGGGCCGGCCGCCAGGACGGAGGTGTCCGCCGCCCAGTACAGGATCCTGCTGCGCCAGTGCCGCTACGCCGACACCCGCAGGGCGCGCCGGCAGTGCCGCCAGGCGGTGAAGACCCGGTACCGCGTCGGCGCGTGGAACCCCCGCCTGGACTGCCGGACGTACTCCGGCATCACCGTCTGCGGCCGGCTCAAGCTGAACAAGCGCGAGCGCCGCTGCGTCGCGTACCTGGTCAAGGCCGGGCTCACCCGCCGCCGCGCCGAGGTGGAGTGCTACGCCTTCGTGTGACGACGCCCCCGGACGTCAGGGCGACAGCAGCACCTTGATCGCGCCGTCCCGCTTCTTCTGGAAGATCTCGTAGCCGTGCGGCGCCTGGTCAAGGGGAAGGCGGTGCGTGGCCAGGTCCAGCACGCCGAGCGGGTCGGCCTCGTCGCTCACCAGGGGCAGCAGGTCGTCGATCCACCGCTTGACGTGCGCCTGGCCCATGCGCAGGGTGACGCCCTTGTCGAACATCCGCATCATGGGCAGCGGGTCCGCCATGCCGGCGTACACGCCGACCACCGAGACGGTGCCGCCGCGGCGCACGGCGTCGATGGCCTGGTTCAGCGCGGCCAGCCGGTCCACGCCCGCGTTCCTCATGAGCGGGGCCGCCAGCGCGTCCGGCAGGAGCCCGGTCGTCGCGTGCGCGAGCTTCGCCATGGGGGAGCCGTGCGCCTCCATGCCGACCGCGTCGATCACCGAGTCGGCGCCGCGTCCGCCGGTGAGTTCGCGGACGGCCTCCGCCGGGTCCCGCACGTCGCGGGCGTCGATCACCTCGACGCCGTGGCGGCGGGCCATCTCCAGGCGCGCGCCGACGCCGTCCACCCCGATCACCCGGTGGCCGAGGTGCCGGGCCACGCGGCAGGCCATCTGCCCGATCGGGCCCAGTCCGAAGACGGCGACGGAGCCGGCTCTGGGCACGTCCGCGTACGCGACCGCCTGCCAGGCGGTGGGCAGCACGTCGGACAGGTAGACGAACCGCTCGTCCGGGGGCCCCGCCGGGACCTTGATCGGGCCGAAGTGCGCCTGGGGCACCCGCAGGTACTCCGCCTGGCCGCCGGGCACGTGGCCGTACAGCTTGGTGTAGCCGAACAGGGCCGCCCCGGTGCCGTGCTCGCGCACCTGCGTGGTCTCGCACTGGGCGAACAGCTTCAGCCCGCACATGTGGCAGTCGCCGCAGGCGATGTTGAACGGGACCACCACCCGGTCGCCGGGCGCGATGTGGGTCACCTCGGAGCCGACCTCCTGGACGATGCCCATGGGCTCGTGGCCGAGCACGTCGCCCTGCTGCAGGAACGGCCCCATCACCTCGTACAGGTGCAGGTCCGAGCCGCAGACGCCGGTGGAGGTGATCTTGATGATGGCGTCGGTGGGCTCCTTGATGACCGGGTCGGGGACCTCCTCGACCCGGATGTCGCGCTTGCCGTGCCAGGTAACCGCCTTCATGGCTCCTCTTCCCCGAGTGGACGTATCGGGGACGGCTACCCCCTCAGGAGCGCTGTATAGCCGATCGTCCCGTTCTGGCGGATGTTTCCGCTGAGGTGGGCCGGGTACCGCGTGCGCACCGCACCGGGAACGGGCCCCCGGTCGCGCCGCCGGGCCCGTGGCGAGGTGGGCCGAGCGCGAGAGAGGACGAAGTTCGTGATGGAGCACAGCGGGGACGTCATCACCGTCCTGACCACCGATCACCGACAGGTGGAGGAGATGTTCGCCGAGTTGGAGGCGCTGCGCGGCGCCGGACGGGACGACCGCCGCAAGGAACTGGCCGAGAAGGTGATCATCGCGCTGGTGGGGCACGCGGTCGCCGAGGAGGCGTACCTGTATCCGGCCGCGCGCAGGCACCTTCCCGACGGGGACGCGCTCGCCGACCGGGCGGTGGCCGAGCACGCGGAGGTCGAGCGGCTGATGAAGGACCTGGAGAAGGCCGAGCCCGGCGACCCCGTCTTCGACCACCTGCTCGACCGGCTGGTCGCCGAGGTGCGCCACCACGTCCGCGAGGAGGAGAGCCGGATCTTCCCCGACCTGGTGCGCTACGCCGAGCCCGAGGACCTGATCAGCCTCGGCGGGAAGATCCGGATGATCAAGAAGATCGGTCCGACGCGGCCCCATCCCGCCGCGCCCGGCAGTCCCGCCGCGGGCAAGCTCCTGGCGCCCGGCACGGGCCTGGTGGACCGCGTCCGCGACCTGCTGACCGGCCGGGGAAGGGACTGATCGTCCGCGCCCGGCCGGACACCGGCGCGGTTTAGCCGCAGGCCAAGCGGGGAGCAGCCTGATATGCGGGTAATTGTGGTGGGGGCGACCGGCAACGTCGGAACCAGCGTGATCTCCGCCCTGGAGCGGGACTCGAGCGTCGAGGCGATCGTGGGCGTCGCGCGCCGCCTGCCGGGGTGGCGCCCCGGCAGGACCGAGTGGCGGGCCGCCGACATCGCCACCGACGACCTCACCGACCTCTTCACCGGCGCGGACGCCGTGGTGAACCTCGCCTGGCTGTTCCAGCCCACCCGCGACCCGGCGGTCACCTGGCGGGCCAACGTGCTCGGCGGCATGCGCGTCTTCCGCGCGGTCGCCGAGGCCGGGGTGCCGGCCCTGGTCCACGCCTCCTCGGTCGGCGCCTACTCGCCCGGCCCCAAGGACCGCGCGGTGGACGAGAGCTGGCCCACCCACGGCTGGCCCCGCGCCGCCTACGCCCGCGAGAAGGCGTACCTGGAGCGCGTCCTCGACGTCTTCGAGAACGACCACCCCGGCATCCGCGTGGTCCGCATGCGCCCGGGGTTCATCTTCAAGCGCGAGTCGGCCACCCAGCAGCGCCGCCTGTTCGCCGGGCCCCTGGTGCCGCAGCGGCTCGTGCGGCCCGGCTGGGTGCCGTTCCTGCCGGACGTCCCCGGCCTGCGCATTCAGGCCCTGCACTCCGACGACGCGGGCGAGGCCTACCGGCTCGCCGTCACGCGCCCGGTCTCGGGGCCGTTCAACCTCGCCGCCGACCCCGTGCTGGAGCCCGCCGACCTGGCCGAGCTGCTCAGGACCCGGCTGGTGCCCGTCGCGCCGTGGATGATCCGCGAGCTGACGGCCGCGGCCTGGCACCTGCGCCTGGTCCCGGCCTCGCCGGGCCTGGTCGAGATGGCGCTCAAGATCCCGGTCATGGACACGACGCGCGCCCGTACCGAGCTCGGCTGGACGCCCCGCCACACCGCGCTCCAGGCCGTCCGCGAGGTGGTCGCGGGCATGGAGGGCGGCGCGGGCATGGACACCCCGCCCCTGGAGCCGGAGTCCGGCCTGAAGGGCCGCCTCCACGAACTCGCCACGGGCGTCGGCGGTCGTCCCTAGCCGCGTCTCCCGGCCGCCTCCGGGACCTCGCGATCCCGCGCACGAGAACTTGCGATCTGGGCGCCGGTAACTTATAACTCTAGTAAGAGGTTTTCGGGAAGGCAGGCTTGAGGAAACCTGCCTGTTCTACTGGAGGTGGTCACGGATGCTGCTGACGTCGATCGATCCGTTCATCCAGGAGTTCGACCGGCAGTTCGACAGGTTGGCCCGGCAGGCCCTCGGCACGGGGGACGGCGGGGCGCGGGTCATGGCTCTCGACGGCGTCCGGCGCAAGGACGACGTCCTCCTCAGGTTCGACCTCCCCGGCGTCGACCCCGACTCGATCGAGATCACCGTCGACCGCGGCGTGCTGTCGGTCAGCGCCACGCGGGAAGAGGAGCACGCGCAGGAGGACCGCCCGTTCGTGCGCGAGCGCCCCATGGGCGCCTTCACCCGCCGCGTCTACCTCTCCGAGCACCTCGACAGCGAGAAGATCGACGCCGCCTACTCCAACGGGGTCCTCGCCGTGCGCATCCCCGTGATCGAGAAGGCGCGCCCCCGCAAGGTCGAGATCCACAAGGGGCCGGAGGTCAAGTCGATCAAGGCGTGAGGTCCGCGACTCCGCAGCGGAACGCGAGGGGCGGGCGCCGGCGACGGCGTCCGCCCCGTCGTCTCATGAGAAGTCCTGCGAGAACGTCCGGGGCCGCCCGGCCCCCGCCCGGGAAGGAACGAGCGACGATGGCGAGGCTGCCGTTCGACGACGAGCACGCGCCCCTCTACTCCGTCGGACAGGTCGCCGCCATGCTCAACGTCGAACAGGCGTTCCTGCGGCGGCTGGACGAGTTCGACGTCGTGCGCCCCGCACGATCCGGTGGCGGTCAGCGCCGCTACAGCCGCCACGAGATCGGCGACGTGCAGAACGCCATCTCCCTCGTCGGCGAAGGCATGACGCTGGTGGCCGTGCGCCGCATCTTCGAACTGGAGCAGCAGGTCCGCGAGCTGCGGGCCGAGCTGGCCCGGGAGCGCGCCCGGCGGGGCGGCGAGGACGCGCCGGGCTGAGCGACCCTCGGGCGGCGCGGCCGGTCCGCCGCCGGCACGGGGCCGCGCCGGACTCCCCACCGCCTGAGGCGGCCCCGGGCGGGCGGTCGTGGGAGGCTGTACTCGGAGTCGTTTCCGTCATCTTGCGTCTTCTGAAGTCAGCACATATCCGGTTCGGCTGGTGAGTCCCCGAACCGCCCCCCGCATCATCCCGATCGAGGAGCCCCACGTTGCACCTGCTCACCAACCCCCTGAAGGACTACGCCTGGGGGTCGCGCACGGACATCGCCGAGCTCACCGGACGGCCCGCCCCCTCGCCGGGGCCCGAGGCCGAGATGTGGCTCGGCACGCACCCGGCCGGCCCCTCGACGCTCGACGGGGACGGGCGCTCCCTCGCCGACCTGATCGACGCCGACCCGCTCGCCGGGCTCGGCGCGCGGACGCTGGAGCGCCACGGCGCGCGGCTGCCGTTCCTCCTCAAGCTGATCGCGGTCGCCAGGCCCCTGTCCCTCCAGGTCCACCCGTCCGCCGAGCAGGCCGCGGACGGTCACGCCCGCGGCGTCTACGGCGACCCGTGGGCGAAGCCCGAGCTGGTGTGCGCGCTCACCCCGTTCACCGCGCTGGCCGGGTTCCGCCCGGCCGACCAGGCGGCCATGCTGGTCGAACGGCTCGGCGTGCCGGGGCTCAAGGACGTGGTCGCGCTGCTGGCCGAGGGGTCGCCGCTGAAGGCCCTCGCCGCGCTGCTCGACGGCCGCGACATCGCCGAGCAGGCCGTCTGGGCGGCCTCCGCCGTCCACCACCCCGACTACGCGCTGGTGGTCCGCCTGGCCCGCTGCCACCCCGGGGACCCGGCCTGCCTGGCCCCGCTGATGATCAAGCGGCACGAGCTGGCCCCGGGCCAGGCGCTGTTCCTCGGCGCCGGGGTGCTGCACTGCTACGTCAAGGGCTTCGGCGTGGAGATCATGGGCAGCTCCGACAACGTCGTGCGGGCGGGGCTGACCGCCAAGCCGGTCGACGTGGCCGAGCTGCTGCGCGTGACCGACCCGGACGCGGGCCCGCTGGCGCCGGGCACGGGGCCGGACGGCGCCTTCGACACCCCCGCGCCGGAGTTCCGGCTGCGGCGCCTGGCGGTGGACGGTGAGACGCGGCTGGAGGGCGGCGTGCCGCGCATCCTGCTGGGCGTGGCGGGCGAGACGCGCGCGGACGGCGTGGACCTCGGCGCCGGACGCTCGGTGTTCGTGCCCGCCGCCGGCCCCGCGCCGACCCTGTCCGGCTCCGGCGTGGTCTTCTGCGCCGAGCCCGGCGGCGACGGCTGACAACGGCGGACGGCGCCGCCCCCCCTCGGGGAGGCGGCGCCGTCCGGTGACGCGATCAGGCCGCGCCGAACCGCGGGATCGGCAGATCCTCGGTCGCCAGGTGCACGATGTGCGCCTCGGTGTAGACGTCGATGCTGTGGTGCCCGCCCTCGCGGCCGAGGCCGCTGGCCTTGACACCGCCGAACGGCGTGCGCAGGTCGCGGACGTTCTGGGAGTTGACCCACATCATGCCCGCCTCG
The DNA here is from genome assembly GCF_014200435.1 of Sphaerisporangium krabiense. Lineage (NCBI taxonomy): Bacteria > Bacillati > Actinomycetota > Actinomycetes > Streptosporangiales > Streptosporangiaceae > Sphaerisporangium > Sphaerisporangium krabiense. The sequence goes on from NZ_JACHBR010000001.1 coordinate 4,616,368, forward strand.
ATGGACTGCGCGAGCCGGTGCGTCCTGCGCAGGTCGTTGGTCCACAGGTAGGCGGCCAGGCCGTAGCGGGTCGCGTTGGCCAGCTCCAGCGCCTCGGCCTCGGTCGAGAACGGCGTGACGGAGACCACCGGGCCGAAGATCTCCTCCTGGAAGATCCGCATCTTCGGCGTGACGTCGGCGAACACCGTCGCCCCCAGGAAGTTGCCCTCCGGCAGGTGCGCGGGCCGCTCGCCGCCCGCGACCAGGCGGGCGCCCTCCTCGGTGCCGATGCGCACGTACTCCATGACCCGCTCGTAGTGCTCGGGGTGGATCAGCGCGCCCAGCTCGGTGGCGGGGTCGCTCGGAGCCCCCACCTTCACCCGTGAGGCGCGCGCGGCCAGGCGCTCCACGAACTCGTCGTAGACCTCCTCCTGGACCAGGACGCGCGAGCTGGCCGTGCAGCGCTCGCCGTTGAGGGAGAACACCCCGAAGACGGCCGCGTCCAGCGCGCGGTCCAGGTCGGCGTCGGCGAAGACCAGCAGCGGCGACTTGCCGCCGAGCTCCATCGACAGCGCCTTCAGGTTGTCGGCGGCGTTGCGCATGATGATCTGACCGGTGGTGGTCTCCCCGGTGAAGGAGATCACCGGGACGTCCGGGTGCGCCACGAGCGCCGCGCCGGCGTCCTCGCCGATGCCGTGCACCAGGTTGAAGACGCCGGTGGGGAGCCCGGCCTCCTCCATGATCTCCGGCAGCAGCCCGGCCGACGCGGGGGACCACTCGGCGGGCTTGAGGACGACCGGGCAGCCCGCGGCGAGCGCCGGGGCGAGCTTCCAGGTCTCCAGCATGAACGGCGTGTTCCAGGGCGTGATCAGGCCGGCGACGCCGACCGGCTTGCGCAGCACGTAGTTGAGCTGCGCCGAGGCCACGCGGTAGACCTCCTCGCCCAGCGTCGTGATCACGTCGGCGAAGAAGCGGAAGTTGTGCGCGGCGCGGTGCGCCTGGCCGCGGGCCTGGGTGATCGGCAGGCCGGTGTCCCGGCACTCCCGCGCGGCGATCTCGTCGTCGCGGGACTCGATCGCCGCGGCGATCCTGCGCAGCACCGCGGCGCGCTGCTCGCCGGTCATCTTCGGCCACGGGCCCTCGGTGAAGGCGGTGCGCGCGGCGGCCACGGCGGCGGCGATGTCCTCGGGACCGCCGGCCGACACCGTCAGGTACGGCTTGTTGGTCGCGGGCTCCAGGGCGGTGAACGTCGCCCCCGTGACGCTGGGGACGTGGGCCCCGCCGATGTAGTGCTCAAGGTTCATCAGGCGACTCCCTCGCTCTGAGCCAGTAGTTCTTCGATGCGCGCGATCCCCGCGTCAGTGGGCGGGATCAGCGGCGGGCGCACGTGGCCTGAGGTGATCAGGCCACGCCGCGCGAGTACCAGCTTCGCGGGAGCCGGGTTGGTCTCCACGAAAAGCAGGTCGACCAGGGGATGCAGTGCGTAGTGCAGGTCGAGGGCGGTCTTGTGGTCGCCCTCGGTGTAGGCGGTGTACATGCGGGCCACCGCGGACGGGGCCAGGTTGGCCACCGCGCTCACGAAGCCCACGCCGCCGATGGCCAGCAGCGGCAGGCACAGCAGCTCGATGCCGGACCACATGAGGAAATCACGTCCGCACAGGTTGAGGACGCGGGAGAAGTGCTCGAAGTCCTTCGTCGTCTCTTTGATGCCCACGATGTTGGCACGCGCGCGTCGCAGCCGGGCCACGGTCTCCGGGGCGATGTCCACGGCCGTGCGGGAGGGGACGTTGTAGATGACGATCGGGAGAGAGGGGAACTCGGCGGCCACCGTGGCGTACCACTGGAAGAGGGCCTCCTGCGTCGGCCGCGCGTAGTACGGGGTGATGACCAGCGCGGCGTCGGCGCCCAGCCGCTCGGCCTCGGCGGTGAGGCGCAGCGTCTCGTCCAGCTTGGCGGACCCGGTGCCGGGCAGGAACGGCACCTGGTCGGCGGTCTCGGCCGCGACGGCGGACATCGCCGCGATCCGCTCGTCGATGGTCTGCGCGCTCGGCTCGCCGGTGGAGCCGCCGGTGGAGATCCCGTGGGATCCCTGCGAGAGCTGCCAGCGCACCAGCGCCCGAAGGGACGCGAGGTCGAGCTCTCCGTCCTCGGTGAACGGCGTCACCACGGGGGCGATCGACCCGCGTATGGTGGCCGGGTCCGACCGGAATTTCATGCCAACTCCCTATTGACGGCGCGGCCTTCGCCGCGCGACGTGCGGGCGCCTGTGTGCCGGCGCGGGGCTTGGTGCGTGGTCACGAGTCGCGCCGTTGGGTCTCGTAGGTCTCACGCCAGGTCTTGTTCATGGGGTAGAGGCCGTCCACGGAGGCGCCCTCGTTCACCCGGTCGTAGATGAAGCGCTCCTCGTCCTCCTGGCGGGCCGCGTCGCGGGCGACCTCGGCGACGAGGCGCGGCGGGATGACCACCACGCCCTCGGCGTCGCCGACCAGGACGTCGCCGGGCATCACCAGCACGCCGCCGCACGCGACCGGCACCTGGGACTCCAGCGGGACGTGCTTGCGGCCGAGGACGGCGGCGTGGGGGACGGCGTAGTAGGCGGGCATGTCCAGGTTCGCGAAGGACGGGCTGTCGCGCAGGCCGCCGTCGGTGACGACGCCGACGGCGCCGCGGCGCAGGGCGCGCAGCGCGAGGATGTCGCCGAGCGTGCCGGCCCCGTGGTCGCCGCGCGCCTCGATGACGAGCACCTCGCCCGGGCGGATCTCCTCGATGGTGCGCTTCTGGGCGTTCATGCCGCCGCCGATCGCGGCGAAGACGTCCTCGCGCAGGGGGACGTAGCGCAGGGTCCTGGCCACGCCGACCATGCGCAGGTCGGGCCGGGCCGGGCGCACGCCCTCGATGAAGTGGTGGTCGATGCCGCGCTTGCGGAGCTGGGAGGACAGCGTGGCCGTCGAGACCGAGCGCAGCGCCGCGGTGGTCTCCTCGTCGAGCACGCCCGCGGGCGGCTCGCCCGCCGAGCCGTAGGCCGCGGCGCGGGTCTCCTCGGTCACCTTGGGCTGGACGCCGTACCCGGGCAGGTCGCGCTCGTCGGCGACGACCTCGTTGCGCAGGCGGCCCGCGCCCTCCAGCTCGACCTCCACGACGTCGCCGGGGCGCACGACCGTCGACCCGGCGGGGGTGCCGGCGAGGATGAGGTCGCCGGGCTCCAGTGTCATGAAGCGGGACAGGTCCGCGACCAGCAGGTCGAACCCGAACAGCAGCTCCTCGGTGGAGGCGTCCTGGACCAGCTCACCGTTGACGTAGGTGCGCAGCCTCAGCCGGCCGGGATCGGCGTCCCGCAAAATTTCGGGCCCCACGGGGGTGAAGCCGTCCTGGCCTTTGGCGCGTAGGTTGGACCCGAGGTCGGCATGTTTGAAGTCGTAGACTCCGAAGTCGTTGGCCGCGGTGTACCCGGCGACGTGCTCCAGCGCGTGCGCGGGGGAGACGCGGTGTGCCCGCTTGCCGATGACGATGGCGATCTCGCCCTCGAACGCCAGCAGCTCGCATCCCGCCGGCCGCACCACCGGCCGTCCCGACCAGGACAGCGACGACGACGGCTTGAGGAAGTAGGAGGGGACGGCCGGCGTACGCCCGCGCTCGGCCGCGCGGCTGCGGTAGTTGAGGTGCACCGCGATGATCTTTCCCGGTGCGAGGCCGAGCGGGTGCTCCACGGGTCTGGCTCCCTTCAAATCGTATATGACATCCTGGATGATACGCGGTTCTGCCACGTGGAGCTATAGACAAAGATATTTGACTTCGTACATGATTCTGGTGTGCCACAAGCCGGGGCAACCCTGTCGGCGGACGTCAGAGGCGGGGCAGAGCCGTTGACGGCCGCCGGCCGGGACGGTGGGAACGCCGGAATCCGAGGGACTGTGACCGGACCTACGACATCCCCACTAGATTCCACAGACATCCCCTCGGCCGCGCCACAGGCCGCGGGGGACCGGACGCACCAAGGAGGGGCCTGATGGGCGAGCTCGTCATGGCGGCCAAGATCACGCACGTGCCTTCGATCTGGCTGTCGATCCAACCTGGCAAGCACTTCGGGATCCGCAGGCCCGCCGAACTGGCTCTGACCGAGGTCGGCGAGCGCGCCCGCGAGCGCGGCGCCGACACCTTCCTCATCGCCGACACGCACTGGATGAACAGCATCGGCTTCCACCTCAACGGCAAGGCCAGGCACCAGGGCTCCTACGTCAGCCACGAGCTGCCGCACTTCATCCACGACCTGGAGTACGACTACCCGGGCGCCCCGGATCTCGCCGAACTCGTGCGCGAGGAGATCGTGCTCGGCGGTCAGAAGGCGCGGGTGCACACCTACAAGGACCTGGGCCTGGAGTACGCGACGCTGGTGCCGATGTACTTCATGAACGGCGACTCCTCGATCCACGTCCTGCCCATCGGCTGCAACATCTACTCCACGATCGAGGAGAACCGGCGCATCGGCGAGGCGCTCATGCGGGCCATCCACCGCAGCGACCGCAAGGTGGCCTTCCTGGCGAGCGGCTCCCTGTCGCACGCCTTCCCGCCCAACGAGATCGCCGAGTCGCTGCTCGACGACGTCAGCAGCGAGATCAACCGCCAGGTCGACATGGCCGTCCTCGACATGTGGACCGAGGGCAGGGTGGGCGAGTTCCTGGAGATGCTGCCCGACTACAACAAGCGCTGCACGGGCGAGGGCGCCATGGCCGACACCGCCATGCTCTTCGGCCTGCTCGGCTGGGGCGACTACGCCGGCAAGGGCGAGCAGCTCTGCCCGTACTTCGGCAGCAGCGGCACCGGCCAGGTCGTGGTGGACTTCCCGGTGCCCGTCACGGTCGAGTGACCGGGGCACGCCCTCGCGGGTGATCACGACGGGTGCAGTACGATAAGAAATCGTATGCGAAAAGATCGGCCGAGGAGCTAGCCACCGATGCACGACCGTCCCGCACTGGCCTATCGCCTCTTCCCCCCGGACACCGATGACGGCCGCGCGGCGGGCTCGCCGCCGGTGCTCCTGCTGCACGGCTTCGCCTCCGACGGCGAGAGCGACTGGGTGGCGCCGGGCACCGTGGCGGCGCTGACGGCCGCGGGCCGCACGGTGATCCTTCCCGACCTGCGCGGCCATGGCGCGAGCCCGGCGCCGGCGAGCGGGGCCGAGACCACCGCGGCGGCGCAGGCCGCCGATCTGCTGGCCGTGCTCGACGGCGCGGGCGCCGGCACGTTCGACGTCGCCGGCTACTCGCTCGGCGCCCGGCTCGCCTGGGAGCTCGCCGACACCGTCCCCGGGCGGGTGCGCCGCGCCGTGCTCGGCGGGCTCGCCCCGATGGAGCCGTTCACCGGCGTGGACGTCGCGGCCCTGCACGGCGCGGTCGACGGGGGCGCGGAGCCCGCCGACCCGATGACGGGCATGATCGCCGGCATGGTCCGCTCCAAGGGCGAGCGGGCCAAGGCCCTGGCGTTCGTCGTGGAAGGACTGCACGACTCGCCCTTCGATCCCAAGGCGTGGGCCGGCCCGACGCCGCCGGTCTTCGTGAGAGGCGAAGACGACGTGATGACGAACGGGATCGAGCGTATCGTCGGAGTCGTCGGAGGAGAGCTGATCGTCGTCCCCGGTGACCACTTCCAGGCCCTCGCGGGAGCCGAGTTCCGCGGCATTGTCGTGAGAGCCTTGGGTGAGTGACCGTCAGGGCCGTGGTCCTCGGCGTGGACATCAGCTGCTGGCCAGTAAGGGGACGCCTGTGAGAGCCGGGAAGAAGGCCGGAGCCGTGAAGGAGTCGAAGGCGGAGCTCAGTTACGAGCTGCTTCGGTCACGGATCCTCGACGGCACCTACGGGCCCGGATACCGGCTGGTGATGGACCAGCTCGCCCGCGAGACCGGCGTCAGCACCATCCCGCTGCGCGAGGCCGTGCGCCGGCTGCAGTCGGAGGGCCTGGTCGAGGTCGTGCGCAACATCGGCGCCCGCGTGGCCGCCTTCGACGCCGCGCAGGTCGAGCACACGCTCAACATCCTCGCCCGGCTGGAGGGCTACGCCACCGCGATCTCCGCGCCGCTGATGAAGCCCCGGCACATCGAGGCGTCCCGCGAGATCAACCTGCGCATGGCCGCGGCGCTGGAGGAGTTCGACCCGGCCTCCTTCACGGCGCTGAACCGCCAGTTCCACTTCTCCATCTACGAGCACTGCCCGGACAACCACCTGTGCGTGCTGCTGGAGTCGCAGTGGGCCCGGCTGGACCACATGCGGCGCTCGACGTTCACCTACGTCCCGGGGCGCGCCCGCCGCTCGGTCGCCGAGCACGACCACATGCTCGACCTCATCGCGATGGGCGCCGAAGCCGTGGAGATCGAGCGGGTGGCCTGCGCCCACAAGATCGCGACCGCGGACGCGCTGCACAACGCGCACGTCACGCCCCAGCAGCCCGCCGCCCGCTGAGCCCGGCCGGACCGGCACCCGATCGGTCCCGGATCCGCGTCGGCCCGGAACGCCACGAGCCCGGCACGCCCCCTCGGTGTGCCGGGCTCGACGCTTTCGCGCGGCGGGCGCTCACATCAGCAACTGGCCGCCGTCCACCTGGACCACCGCTCCGGTGATGTGGCCGGCCGAGGGGGAGGCGAGGAAGAGCACCAGCGGAGAGATGTCGCCGGTGGTGGCGATCTTCCGCAGCGGGATGCGCGACTCCCACGCCGCGCGGGCCTCGGCGTTGTCCGCCAGGCCCGCGGTCATCGGGGTGATCACCGGGCCGGGCGCCACGCCGTTCACCCGGATGCCGTGCCCGGCGAGCTCGATCGCCGCCGTGCGGGTGAGGGCGTCCACGCCCGCCTTGGTCGCCTCGTAGTGGCCGAGGCCGGGGGTGGGTTGGCGCGCGCCGATCGAGCTGATGTTGACGACGCAGCCGCCCGCGCCCGCCTTGATCATCTGGTTGGCGACGGCCTGGGTGACGAGGAAGGTGCCCCGCATGTTCACGGCCATGACCCGGTCGAAGATCTCGACGGGCAGGTCGGTGAGCGGGCCGCCGCCGGCGACGATGCCCGCGTTGTTGACGAGGACCTCGACGGGCCCGAGCCGCTCGGCCACCAGCTCGACGCCGGCGGCGACCGACTCGGGGTCGGTGATGTCCACCGTGACCGGCAGGGCGCCGAGCTCCGCGGCGACGGCGCCGGCCGCGGCCTCGTCGATGTCCACGACGGCGACCCGGTCGCCGTTCTCGGCGAACGCCTGCGCGACGGCACGGCCGATGCCGCTCGCCGCGCCGGTCACCAGGACGACACGACCGGCCGCGGTCACCGGGCCTCCGCGATGATGATGCGCGGGCTGGCCGTGAGGGTACGCGTCTCGACCGGGTGCCATCCCGCTTCGGTGAGCCATGCGCGCACTTCGGCCTCCGGATAGACGATCGTGCCGTCGATCACAAGGTATTCGCCGGCGTGCAGCGCGTCGAGGGGACGCTGGTGCTCGTCGTCGTCGAGGAAGAAGTCGAGCAGGATGAGCGTGGCGCCGGGCGCGGCGGCCTCCCGGGCCTTACGGATGATCACGCGGTTCTCCGCCACGTCGTGGCGGTGCGCGACGTGCTCGAGGAGCACCAGGTCGAAGCCCGTGGGAAGCTCGCCGGTCAGCGGGTCGCCGGTGATGACCTCGGTGCGGTCGCCGAGGCCGGCGCCGTCGAGGAACTCCTTGGCGAACCCGGTCATGTGCTCGGTGGAGTAGAAGGTGCCGTGCAGGCCGGGGTTCGGGCCGAGGGCCTCGGCGAGGAACGCGCCGGACAGGCCGTCCAGGTCCAGCACCCGCTGGTGGCGCGAGAAGTCGTACGCCTGGGCGAGCATCTTGGCGTGCAGCGCGTTGTAGGTCATGACGCCGGTCATGAACGTTCCAAGCCGCTCGCCGCCGAGGTCGAGAGGGGCCGGCTTGGCGGTGCGCGTCGTCTCGCCGAAGCCGAGCCAGTGCCCGTAGCTGATGGCGTCGAGGAAGCCGAGGAAGGGGCGCAGGTCGACGTCGCCGCCGCCACCGGACAGGTAACGGGCGGTGGCCGGCGAGTTGGCGTACACCCCGTCGGTGCGGGTCACCAGGTCGAGGCTCGCCATGGTGTCGCCGAGGATGCGCGCGGTGCGCTCGGGCAGCCCGGTGCGGGCGGAGATCTCGGCCACGGTCGCCGGACCTTCGGCGAGGGCGGCGAACAGGCCGGCTTCGCTGGCCGCGAAGAGCTGCTTGGCGGCCATGTAGCCGACGGCCACGTCCACGATCCTGGAAGGACCGTCCGGCGCGGGGATGTCGGAGTGGGGCGGCATGAACTCAACTCCCTAGATGCTAAACAATATTCGGAATGCTATACGATTCACCTCTCGGCGACCAGAGGTCGCGCGCGTCGGTCATCGGAGGTGCACGATGGAGTTCACAGGTCCAGTCCCCAGGCGCAGCCTCGGCCCCGAGGGTCCGCAGATCCCCGTCTTCGGGCTCGGATCCTGGAACACCTGGGACCGCATGGAGCGCGGTGACGCCGCCACGCTGATCAGGCGTGCCGTCGACCTGGGCGTCAACCTCTTCGACGTGGCGCACTACAACTTCGGCCCGCACGCCGAGGACGCCGTCACCGACCTGCTCTTCAACAGGGCGGTCAGGGACGCGGGACTCGCCCGGGAAGACTACCTGCTGTGCGGCAAGCTCTGGCTCTGGGACTACCCGAAGACCTCCTTCGCCGAGCAGATCCAGGTGTCCCTCGCCCGCGCCGGGGTCGAGCGCGCCGACTTCGTGGTGGCCGGTGACTTCTTCGGCGACCTGGACATCCGCGCGGTGGTGACCGACGCCACCGAGCTCGTGCGCGCGGGGTGGTTCGGGGCCTGGGGCGTCAACAACTGGTCGGCGGCCGACCTGCGGCTCGCCCGCGACTTCGCCGCCGCCGAGGGGCTGGTGCCGCCGACCTTCGCCCAGCTCAAGTACAGCCTGGCCCGGCGCTCGGTGCCCGAGGGCGAGCCGTACGGGCGCATGTTCGCCGAAGGGCTGGCCCTGCAGGCGTCCGACGTCTTCGAGGGCGGCATCCTCGTCGGCAAGCTGAACCCCCAGCGCAAGATCGGCGCGGACCCGGGCGGCATCCGCGAGCGCATCCGCGACTCCTACCCCGAGGTCCAGCGGGTGGCCGAGAGGTTCGGCGCCACCCCGGCGCAGCTCGCCATCGCCTACACCCTCACCCACCCCGCCACGGTCAACGTGCTGTTCGGCGTGAGCGGGCTCGCGCAGCTCCAGGACAACCTCGGCGCGCTGGAGCTGCTCGAACGGCACGGCGACGAGCTGCGCGCGGCGGTCGCGGACCTGTGGATCGACAAGGACGTCGTGCGCCCCGACGCCTCGTGGGGAACCGACGCCCCCGAGCGCTCCTGAGGCTCGCACCGGCCGGCGCCTGCCCTGAGCCGCCGGCCGGTGCGCATCAAATCTCGTGGACGACGCGGCCGTCGACCATCGTCAGGCTCACGGGCACCTTCGGCAGCGCGTCCGGCTCGGTCGCCAGCAGGTCGCCGTCCAGGACGCACAGGTCGGCGACCTTGCCCGGCTCCAGCGAGCCCTTCCAGGACTCGTCCCCGTCCTGCCAGGCCGGGACGATCGTGTAGGCACGCAGGGCCTCGGCGACCGTCAGGCGCTGCTCCTCCCCGCACACGCCGCCGTCGAGGCCGCGCCGGGTCACCGCCGCGGCCAGCCCCGCCCGCCAGTCGGGGGTCAGGACGGGCGCGTCGGAGCTCAGGCAGAGCCGCACCCCCGCGGTGAGCGCGTCCCGCGTCGGCCAGGTGATCGGCATGACGGCGTCGCCGACCGCGCCGCGCATCATCTCGCCGGTGAAGACCGCGATCCCGGCCTGGGTGTTCAGGCCGACGCCGGCCGCGGCCATCGTGGCCAGCGTCCCGGGCGCGAGCAGGTCGCCGTGGATGATGTAGTGGCGCGCGTCGCGCCCGTCGCGGGCCAGGGCGTCGGCCATCATGCGCGCGACCGTCCTGGTCGTGCGGCTGCCGGTGGCGTGCACCCCGATCTGGTGCCCGGCCGCGTGCGCGGCGTCGATCATCTCCCGCAGCGCCGCCTCGCGGCCGGCCTCGGAGTCGCCGTCGACCAGCAGGCCGCCGTAGGAGCCGTCGGTGTAGGGATCGTCGACCCAGGCGTTGCGCATCGGGGGGATGCCGTCGGCGAAGATCTTCACGCCCGCGACCCGGAACCGGCCCGGCACGGGGGCGGGCGGGGTGAAGTCGCGCAGGCCGCCGAGGACGTCCTGGAGGGAACTGCGCCCGTCGAGCTCGCCGAACAGCATGAGCGCGGTGACGCGCGCGGTGAGCCTGCCCTCGGCGGCCAGTTCGGCGTAGTCGCGCAGGGCCTCGGAGCCGAAGCACCCGCTCGGGCCGGTGTCCTCGCCGGGGCCGAGCCCGGGCTCGGTGTAGCTGGTGACGCCGAGCGTCGCCAGCAGTTCGGCCGTCCGCAGGATGGCGCGGCGCCGGTCCTCGCGCGTCTTCAGGGGGGCGGGGGGCTCGCCGCCGCCGGCCGCCATCTGCTCCATGAGGAGGGACGGCCACATCTGGCCGAGCCAGACGCCGTGGAGGTGGGAGTCGTTGATGCCGGGGAGCACCGAACGCCCCTCCAGGGGGATGACCCGGGTGCCCGGTCCGATCAACGGCGCGACCTGCTCGGCGGTGCCGGTCCTCGCGATCCGCCCGCCGGTCACGGCGATCGCGTCGACCACGCGGTCCGCGGCGTCGACGGTGTGGACCGCGCCGCCGGTCAAGACCAGGTCGGCGGTCCCGGCCAGGTACTCCGATTCGTTAGCCAACATTTCACCATCGCTCTGGACACGTGATTTCGTCGCGAATAACGTACATGGAATCGGATACGATTTGTGAGTGCCTGAACGATGAGGGAGGGCACCCGGGCTCCCGGAGGTAACGATGCCCCTGCATCCGGAGGCGCAAGAAATAGTGTCACGCGCCGCCATCCTGGGCCAGGGCGAGGCTCCCGCCGTCCCAGCCAGCGCGGCGGAGATGCGCGAGCAGTTCCGTCAGGTCTGGTCGATGCCGGATGATCTCCCGTCCGTCGGCGGCGTGGTCGACACCGTCTTCCCCGGCCCCGCCGGAGACGTGCCGATCCGCGTCTACACGCCGGAGGGAGAAGGTCCCTTCCCTGTCTTCGTGTGGTTCCACGGCGGTGGCTGGACGATCGGCTCTCTTGACGAGAACGAGGTCTCCTGCCGTACGGTGTGCGCGGGCGCGAACGTCGTGGTGGTGTCCGTGGACTACCGGCTCGCGCCGGAGAACCCCTACCCCGCCGCGGCGGAGGACTGCTACGCCGCCGTGCGGTGGGTCCACGAGAATCCGGAGGCCGTCAACGCCGACCCGGCGCGGATCGCCGTCGGAGGGGAGAGCGCCGGAGGCAACCTCGCCGCCGTCGCCGCGCTCAAGGCCAGGGACCTCGGAGGCCCGCGACTGGCACTGCAAGTGCTCGTGTCTCCCGTGCTCGGCCACCCGGACGACGGACGGGCGTCGTATCGGGACTACTCGGAAGGATACTTCCTCTCGAAGGCCAGCATGGATTGGTTTTTCACGACATACCCCCGCGACGCGCGCGACCTGGAGGACCCGTACCTCCTGCCGCTGCGCGCCAAGGACCTGTCGGGCCTGCCCCCGGCCGTGGTCCTCGGCGCCGAGTACGACGTGCTGCGCGACGAGGGTGAGGACTACGCCGAGGCGCTCCGCGCCGCAGGCGTCCCCGTGGACATGGTCCGCTACGAGGGTCTGATCCACGGCTTCTTCGGCTTGCTGTCCCGCGAGCTGTCGGACTCCGCCAAGGCACACCGGCGGGTCATCGACGCTCTGCGGGCGGCGTACGCGAAAGGCGATCGATGAGCGGGCCCCTGCTCGCCCTGGACGGCGTGAGCATCAACCGGGGCGAAGTCCCCATCGTCCATGACGTGACCTTGGCCGTCCGGCCCGGTACGATCACCGTTGTCCTCGGGGCCAACGGTGCGGGCAAGACGACTTTGATGGACGGAATCGCCGGGCTGGCCCAGGTGACATCAGGAACGATCCAGCTGGGGCAGGCCCCCATCGGCAAGCTGCCGACCTACAAGCGGGCGCAGGCCGGCCTCGGCTACGTCGAGCAGGCCCGCACGGTCTTCCGCAGCCTCACGGTCGAGCAGAACCTCAACGTCTCCAAGGCCGGCGACGGCGACCTCGGCATGGCCTACGGTCTCTTCCCCGAGCTGGAGAAGCGCCGCAACCTGCAGGCCGGGCACCTGTCCGGCGGCGAGCAGCAGATGCTGGTCATCGGCCGCGCGCTGGTCTCCTCTCCCAAGCTCGTGATGATCGACGAGATGTCCCTGGGCCTCGCGCCCGTGATCGTCCGCCGCCTCATGAACGCGGTGGCGGACCTGCTGCAGTTCGGGATCTCCGTGCTGCTCATCGAGCAGTTCGCCAACCTCGCGCTCGACGTCGGCACCCACGCCTACGTGCTGCGCAAGGGCCGCGTCGTCTTCGACGGGCCGTGTACGGAGCTGCGCGGCGACGCCGACCGGCTCCACGAGTGTTACTTCGGCTCGGTGGACGCCGGCGCCGGTGAGGAGGGCCTGGCTCGATGACGGCCATCGACAAACGAACGTGGGGGATCGGCCTCGGCCTCGCCGTGGTCGCCTGCGTCCTGGTCCCGAACGTTCTCTCGTCCTACTGGATCTACCTGGCGATCACCGCCATGGTCAGCGCCGTGATCATGCAGAGCTTCGGCGTGATCGTCGGCCGGGCCGGGGTCATGTCCCTGTGCCAGATGTCCTTCGCGGCGATCGGCGCGTGGGTGGTACTGCGGCTCAACCTCAGCGACGCCCCCGGCGGCTTCCTGCTCTGGCTGGTGATCGGCGGCCTCGCCGCCGTCCCCGTGGGCGTGGCGATCGGCCTGCCCGCGCTGCGCATCCGCGGGGTCAACCTCGCCGTCGTCACCTTCGGCTTCGCGGTGTCCGCGGACATCGTGCTCAACGCCAACCAGTTCCCGGGCACCGAGGAGCTGAAGACCCTCAACCGCCCCAGCATGTTCGCCAGCAACGGCAAGTTCTTCATCCTCGTGGTGATCGTGTTCGTGCTGCTGGCCGTCCTGCTGGAGTTCTTCAACCGGACCAGGATCGGCATGTCCTGGCGTGAGCTGCGCTACTCGGAGCGGGCCGCGGCCGCGCACGGCACGTCGGTGGCGCGCAGCAAGCTCGCCGCCTTCGCGCTCAGCGCGTTCATCGCCGGCGTCGGCGGCGGGCTGATGGCGGGTCAGCTCGGCCTGGTCGTGGCGAGCAACTTCTCCATGGGGCAGTCGCTGGCCCTGTTCGCCGTGGCCATCCTCATCGGCCCGCACCACACCGAGGGTGCGATCATGGGCGGCGTCTTCGGCGCCGTCATGGCGACGATCCTGGACAAGCTGAAGCTCCCGCAGGACCTGGGGGGCCTGCTCTTCGGCTTCTTCGCGATCTTCGCCCTGCGCACCGGCGTCAGCCAGACCGACTTCACCCGGGCACGCAAGCGGGAGGCCGAGGGCCGCAAGGTGCTCGCGGCGCTCCCCGAGCGCAACGAGTCGGAGAAGGCCGGACCCGTCGTCGCCCCGCCCGTGGGTGGCGCGCCGCTCCTGGAGGTGCGCGACCTGACGGTCCGCTTCGGCGAGGTCGTCGCGGTGGACGGCGTCAACCTGACGATCCCCGACGGGGGAGTCGTCGGGCTCATCGGCCCGAACGGCGCCGGCAAGTCGACCTTCATCGCCGCCGTCACCGGCTTCCTCGCCGGCTACGAGGGCAACGTCGTGCTCGCCGGCCAGTCGATCGACCGGCTCTCGCCGAGCGCGCGGGCCCGCCTGGGGCTGCGCCGCACCTTCCAGACCACGACGATCGCGCCGGAGCTCACGCAGTACGAGTACCTGACGATCGGCGCGGGCCGGAAGCTGTCCAAGCAGGAGGCCGACGAACTGCTCGACTTCTTCGGGTGCCCTCCTGGGGAGGTACCCGTGTCCATCGTGGACGTCGGCACCCGCCGGCTGCTGGACGTGGCCGCCGCCATCGCGGCCCGGCCGAAGGTCGCGCTGCTGGACGAGCCGGCCGCCGGGCAGTCCGCGGCCGAGTCGCTCACGCTGGGACGCCGCCTCGCCGAGGTGCCGAGCCGGTTCGGTGTGTCGATCCTTTTGGTCGAGCACGACATGGAACTCGTCCGTGCCGCATGCGCTAAGGTGACCGTCCTCGACTTCGGCCATGTGATCGCCTCGGGCCCCACCCGAGAGGTCCTGGACGATCCGGCCGTCATGGCGGCCTACCTTGGCACTGCGGATGTACCCCTCGTCTGATCAACCCCCGAACCTCTCCAACAACCCCCCAGGAAAGCGGCAGTAATGAAGCGTTCTCTCACCAGCATCGTGGCGGTGGCCGCCCTCGCCCTGGCCACCTCCGCCTGCGGCGGCGATAGCGGAACCGACGGCCCCATCAAGATCGGCGCCATCAACGGCATCACGGGCCTGTTCCAGACCCCCGAGGTCCCGAAGGCCGTCCAGGCGGTCTTCGACGAGGTCAACAAGGCGGGCGGCATCAACGGCCGCAAGCTGGAGTTCATCAGCAAGGACGACGCGATGAACCCGCAGCGGTCCACCGAGGCCGCGATCGACCTCATCGAGTCCGAGGAGGTCGTGGCGCTGGTCGGGTCCTCCAGCGCCGTCGACTGCGGCCTCAACCGCGCCACCTACAGTAACAACAAGATCGTATCAATTCCCGCGGTCGGCGTCGACGCGACGTGCTTCAGCAGCCCGAACATCGCCCCGGTCAACCCGGGTCCGTTCAAGCTGATCACGGCGATGCTCTACTACGCCTCCGAGACCCTGAAGCGCGACAAGGTGTGCATGTACTACACCGTGCTCCCGGGCAGCGGCGGCGGCATCGAGACCGCCATCAAGGAGTGGACCGACATCACGGGCAAGTCCCTCACGGTGAAGGACCTGTCGGTCGGCCAGGGTGACCCGACGCCGTACCTGGTCAAGGCCAAGGCGGCCGGCTGCCAGGCCATCCTCTACAACGCGCAGGTCGGCCCGTGGTTCGCGCAGGCGGCCACGCAGGGCATGACCGACGTCGACTTCATCATGGGCGCCAACAGCTACACCGACGCCAACGCCGCGCTCATCCCCGCGAAGATCAACGCCTACGCGGGCACCGAGTGGCAGCCGTACACCGACGCCACGCTGCCGGGCAACGAGCGCTGGTCCAAGATCGTCGACGCCAACAAGATCCAGCGGACGGCGTTCAGCCAGGGCGCGGTCATGGCGGCCGACGTCTTCGTCGAGGTTCTCAAGGGCATCAAGGGTGACATCACCCGCGAGTCGGTCACCAACGCCTTCAAGAACATGAAGCCCATCCAGTACCCGATGGTCGGCACGCCCTACGTGTTCGGACCGGGCAACGCGCACAACCCGATCGAGGGCAGCCGCTTCGTCAAGGTTCTGAACGGTAAGTGGCAGGTCCTTCCCGAGGGCTTCATCGTCCCCGGCAAGAACTAGCCCTCGGGCGTTTTCCAGAAGGAGTCTGTCCGATGCTGAACTCCATCATCGCCGGCCTGACCAGCGGCGGGGTCTACGCCCTGCTGGGCCTGTGCGTGGTGCTGACCTATCGGCTCGTCGCCGTGGTCAACTTCGCCATGGCCGCCACCGGCGCCGTGGGGGCGTTCACGATGGTGTCGCTGACCGAGGCCGGGCTGAACGTGTGGCCCGCCCTCATCCTCGGCGTGGCCGCGGGAGCGGCCCTGTCGGGGCTGCTCGGCGCGGTGCTCGTCCGCTGGTTCTCCGGGCACGACGAGCGCACCAAGGCGGCCGTCACGGTCGCGATCTACGTGGCCCTCATGGCCGCCGGCCTGCGGATCTTCGGCAACAACACGTCGGGCGCCCGCAACTTCCCGCGGCCGTTCGACTCGCCCGCCTTCACCGTGGGCGACGTCGTGGTCCCGCAGGCGGTGCTGGTCTCGCTCGCCTTCGCGGTGCTGATCACCGTCGGCGTGGGACTCCTTCTGAGCAGGACGGGAGTGGGCCTGCGCCTGCAGGCCCTCTCCGAGCGCCCCGAGACCGCGCAGGTCGTCGGAATCCCGGCCCCCCGCCTCGCCATGGCGGTGTGGGTGGCCATCGGCGCCCTGACCACGCTGGTCATCCTCATCGTGGCGCCCCGCCTGGGCGGCGACTTCTCCACGCTGGGCGGCCTCATCGCGACCGCGCTCGCGGTCGCGATGGTGGGGGCCTTCCGCAGCCTCCCGCTCACGCTCCTCGGCGGAATCCTGCTCGGCTGCCTGGAGGGCTTCGCCGCCTTCTGGGAGCCCGTGCAGCAGTACCGGGGCGTGGTCCCCTTCCTGGTGATCCTCGTCCTGCTGTGGTGGCGCAGCCGCCACGAGGTCTGGGACACCGCGCACAGCAGATAACCGATCGGAGATTCACCGCATGTCAGTTCCCACAGCGACCCGCGCGGCCGTCCTGACCGCCCACGGGGAGCCGCTGGCCATCGAGGAGCTTCCGCTGCCGGGCGAGATCGAGCCCGGCGCGGCGATCGTCAAGGTCGACTGCGCGACGCTGTGCGCGACCGACGTGCACATCTGGACCGGCGCCATGTCGTTCCCCGGGATGCTGCCCATGGTGCTCGGCCACGAGATGGTCGGCACCGTGGTCGCGGCCGGGGCGGGGACGGCCGACGCCCTCGGCCGCCCCGTCCAGCCCGGGCAGCGCATCGGCTGGTCGGAGTCCACCTGCGGCCACTGCTACGGGTGCACGGTCGTCCGCAACCCCGTGGCCTGCTCCAACCGCGGGTACGGCTTCCTCCAGCGGTCCGACCGCTTCCCGTACTCCACCGCCGGTCTGGCCGAGTACGACTACGTCACGCCGGGCGCGCAGAAGCTGCTGCTGCCCGAGGACGTGAAGGACACCTGGGCGGCCAGCGCAGGCTGCGCCGTCAAGACCGTGCTGCACGCCTTCGACCGCGCGGGAGGCGTTCGCATCGGGTCCACCGTCCTCGTCCAGGGCGCCGGAGCGCTCGGCATCGTCGCCACGGCGGTGGCGAGCGCCTCCGGCGCCCGCACGGTCATCACCGTCGGCGCGCCGGACTCCCGGCTCGAACTGGCCAAGCGGTTCGGCGCCGACGTCACCATCGGCCTGGACGGCGACGCCGAGAGCAGGCGCGCCGCCGTCATGGAGGCCACCGGCGGGCGCGGCGCCGACCTCGTGCTCGACCTCGCCGGCGCGCCCGGCATCGGCGCCGAGGCCGTGGACGCCGCCGCGTTCGGCGGCACCTTCGTCATCGTCGGCACCACCGGCCCCCGGCCCGACCCCCTCGCGCTCGGGACGATCATGGGCAAGGAGCTGAACGTCCTCGGCTCCCTCAACGGCGACATCGGCGACTACCACGACTCCGTGGAGTTCCTGCGGACGTTCCAGTCGCGCTTCCCGTGGGACGCGCTGTTCAGCGCGCCCGTCGGGCTCGGCGGCGCCTCCGAGGCGCTGGCCGCCATGTCGCGCCTGGAGCAGGTCAAGGCCGTCGTCCACCCCTGGCTTCCCTGATCCTCACTTCTCCCACCCCGGCGGATTCACGCCGTGCGGCGTGTTCCGCATGCCGTGAATCCGCCGGTGACACCGCTGTCCGCACCACCGCACGACCGAGGAGTCCGATGTCCGAGCGAACCTCCGAGCGAAATAAGGTCGTCCCTCTGCGCAGGGCCGGCACCCACGGCCCCGAGGTCTCCCTGCTGTCCCTCGGGTCCTGGCACACCTACGACCGCATGCACTTCGAGGACGCCGTGGCCATGATCCGCCACGCCGTCGACCTCGGGATCAACCTGTTCGACGTCGGCGTCTACGGGTTCCCCGGCATGCCGCCGGTGTTCACCGACGTGCTGTTCTCCGCGATGATCCGCGCCGCCGGCGTGGAGCGCGACGAGTACGTGCTGTCCTCCAAGATGTGGCTGGAGCCGTACCCGGAGATGTCGCTGCGCGAGCAGCTCGACCGGGCCCTGTTCCGCGTCGGCCTCACCCACGCCGACATCGTGATCCTCGGCGACATCCGCCGCGACGACCTGGACCTGCGCCGCCTGGCCGAGGACCTGGCCGCGCTGGAGTCCGACGGCGTCATCGGCTGCTACGGCGTCAACAACTGGTCGGCCACCTCGATCCTCACCCTCAGGGAGCACGCCCTGGCGGCCGGGTCGCCCGGCCCCCAGATGGCGCAGCTCAAGTACAGCCCTTCCCGCCGCTCGATCGCCGACGGCGAGCCCTTCAAGGAGGTGTGGGGCGCCGGCATCACCCTGGAGGCGTCCGACGTCATGGAGGGCGGCATCCTGGTGGGCAAGACGGGGGAGAGCCGCCAGGTCGGCCGCGACCCCGGCGACATCAGGCAGCGCATCGTGGAGTCGGCGCCGAAGCTCGCCGCCGTGGCCGCGGACCTGTCGGCCAGCCCGGCGCAGCTCTGCGTCGCCTTCGCGCTCAGCCACCCGGCGACCAGCACGGTGCTGTTCGGCGCCAGCCGCATGGAGCAGCTCGTCGACAACGTCGCCGCGCTGGAGCTGCTGAACCGGGTCGGCGCGGACCGCATCCGCGAGCTGGTCACCCCGTTCTGGGCGGACAAGGACGCGGTCGACCCCGAGGGCCCCTGACCCTCAGCCCCGTCGCGCGCGGGCGCGGCGTTTGCCCTCGTGCATGGCCTGCACGCGGGCGACGGGGATCGTGTGGCCCTCCTCCACCAGGTCGGCGGGCAGCCGCTGCGGGGCGGGCATGAGCGCCGCCCACGGGTCGGCGTCCGCGACCAGGCGGGCCGCCGTGCGCAGGGTGAAGTCGCCCGGCGCGACCCGGTCCAGCTCCTCCCACGCCACGGGGAACGACACCGGCACGCCGGGACGGATACGCGGGCTGTAGGCGGCGGCCACGGTCGCGCCTCCGGCCCGGGTCGAGTCCAGGAAGACCTTGCCGCCGCGGTCCTCCCGGATGAACGCCGTCGTGGCGAGCGCCGGGTCCAGCCGCTCGGCGCGCGCGGCGACCGCCCGGGTGGCCGCCGCGACGTCCTCCATGGCGGCGCCCGGCTCCAGCGGGACGAAGACGTGCACGCCCTTGGACCCGCTGGTCTTGACCGCGCCCGCGAGTCCGTCGGCGGCGAGCGCCTGACGGACGAGCAGGGCCGCCCGCACGGCCATCGCGAACGCGTCGCCCTCCGGCGGGTCCAGATCGAGGATCAGGTGGGTGGGCGAGTCCAGGCGATCGGCCGTGACCAGTCCCGGGTGGTACTCGACGGCCCGCTGGTTGGCGAACCACAGCAGCGTGCGCCGGTCGTCGCACAGGGCGTAGGAGACCTCGCGCCGCGAGGTCTCCGCCCACAGCGTCACCGTCCGCAACCAGTCCGGGGCGTACTTCGGGACGTTCTTCTGCATGAACGGCTCCTGGCCCTGGCGCACACGGATCACCGAGAGCGGCCGCCCGCGCAGCGCGGGCAGGATCCGGTCGGCGACGGCGTCCAGATAGTCGACCAGGTCACGCTTGGTCGCGCCCGCCCCGTCGAAGAGCGGCTGGTCGAGATTGGTGAGCGGCACTCCGTCCCGCGTCTCGTCGGTGGTCACCCGCCCACCATGCCCACCCGGACATTCCAGGGTCAACCACGCGCGCCGCACGGGCTCAGACCACCGCCACCGCGGCCTCACGCAGCGGTCCGCTGGCGGCTTGGTTCGTCCGCCAGGTCGGCGGGCAGCCGCTGCGGGGCGGGCATGAGCGCCGCCCACGGGTCGGCGTCCGCGACCAGGCGGGCCGCCGTGCGCAGGGTGAAGTCGCCCGGCGCGACCCGGTCCAGTTCCTCCCACGCCACGGGGAACGACACCGGCACGCCCGGACGGACGCGCGGGCTGTAGGCGGCGGCCACGGTCGCGCCTCCGGCCCGGGTCGAGTCCAGGAAGACCTTGCCGCCGCGGTCCTCCCGGATGAACGCCGTCGTGGCGAGCGATCTGTGGCCTGGACGGTCTGTCCGCACCGCCAGCTGGTTCTGAGACCTATAGGGGTATCAGGACTTCGTCTTCAACGCACACGTTTTGTCCAAACCCGATAAACCTGAATTGAGACCACCGATTTATCGAGTGCCGCCCACTAATGGTTACCAACCGTGTGCCGTCCAGCGGATCACGTAGTGTGATTTAGATCACTGTTGCCTTTCTGTCGACCTCCAACATATGTTCCAACAGCACTCGTAAGTGATCAACTGGAGGATTGCTTAAAGGCCGAGATTTCACCTGCCTGGCGAGGTCTGCGGTTCCTTTTGACGTGCTCACGGGGGGTGACTTCATGCGGCGTTGGTGGTGTTCTCGGCGATTGACGGTTGCGGTTTTGTTCGCCGGGGCGATGGCGGTGTTGATTTCGGGGGTCGCGGTTCCGGAGGATCTGGCTCCTCCCGCTGCAGCCAGGACGGTCGCTCTGCCAGGTGTACGGATCGATACCTCGCATGTGGACACTCCGGTGCAGGGGACGGGGTCGGCGGCGGGGCGCCCGCATGCGGTTCCTGTTGAGGCGACAAGAGCCGAGGGGCAGCTGGAGAATGTCAGCGCTCCACTGAAGCGACCCAAGGGCGCTTTGCCGTTGGAGGCCCGTCAAAGGCTTTCCAAACATCCTGCGAAGGGTGGTAAGAAGCTTCCTGACTTACCTCGCCGCTCGGCGGCGGTTGCCGTTGCGGCCGACCGGAACTGCTACCACCCGCAATGGTCGCCCCTCGGCTCGTATTCGGCAGGCGCGATCGTTTCGTATTACAACACCACCCAGGGGATGACCGAGCCCCACGATTTCCAGGCGCAGTGGAGTACGTCGCTGCCGCCGCTCGGCACGAACGCCTGGCAGGACCGGGGCCCGTGTTATGTGCAGCCGCAGCCGCAACCTCCCTCGCTGTCGGGCTACTGGCCGGCGAACAACACCCTGGTCGGGTCCTTGGCACCGACGCTGCGGGCATCGGCCAGTTCGACGACGGGCGCCGAGGTGAACTACTACTTCACAATCTGCTCGGGCCCGTTGGGACCGTCGGGTACCTGGGATTGGTGCTCGGACAGTCAGTGGATCCCGGCGAGCACGTGGGATGTGACGGGCGGCAATCTGAAGTGGGGCAAGCAGGCGTGGTGGAAGGTCTCGGCCAAGGACACCTCCAACGGGCTGACCACGACTTCGCCGTGGATCACCCTTACCGCGCAGCCCGAGCAGCCGTCGGTCAACGCATTGCTGGGCGCAGGGGTGGACGGGCGTGAGTTCAACCAGGTGGTGGGCAACTACACCCAGACGGTGACCGATGCGACGGTGGCCACGGTCGGTCCGCCGCTGACGACCACGCGCACCTATAACAGCCTGGACCCGCGGACCGACGGCATGTTCGGCTCGGGGTGGAGCACTCGGTGGGACATGCGCCTGGTCGATGAGACGCAGACCCAGACGGTGCTGGTCACCTATCCCGACGGCCGTCAGGCGCGGTTCGGGTCCAAGGGTGATGGGAGTTACGCTCCGCCGATGGGCGCCTACGCCACGCTGGCGACGGTGTCCGGTGGCGGGTGGCGGCTGATGGACAAGTCGGCCACCTCCTATCTGTTCGACGCGCAGGGCCGGGTCACCAAGATCACCGATAACCGGGGGCGTGCGCAGGATCTGGTGTACGGCACCGGCGGCAAGCTGGCCACGGTGACCGCGACCGGCGGCCGGTCACTGACCTTCACCTGGACCGGCGGCCACGTGACGGCCATCTCCACCGACCCGGTCAACGGGACGTCGCTGACCTGGTCCTACACCTACGACGGTCACAAGCTGACCAAGGTCTGTGCCCCGGGTTCGTCCACCGCGTGCACCACCTACGCCTACCAGGACGCCTCGCGCTACAGCACCGCGGTGGTGAACTCCACGCCCTCCTACTATTGGCGGTTGAACGAGGGCACCGGCTCGGCGGGCTCCAAGCTGGCGGGTGCGCTCGGCCGGTTGCTGGGCGGTGGTGACGCCTCGTTCAGCGGTTCGGCCTACAACGCCACGGTCGGAGTGGCCGGGGCGCTGGGCGGGTCGACGGATACCGCGGTGCGGCTGGCGGGCACCTCCTCTGGCACCTACATCGTTCTGCCTTCCTACTCGGTGCTCGGTGCAAGTAGCCACCTGACCGTCGAGGGCTGGTTCAAGACCTCCGGCTCGGGTGTCATCCTGGGGCATAACACCTACGTCTACTCCGGGACCCCGCAGAACTTCACCCCAGCGCTTTATGTGGGCACCGACGGCAAGCTGCGCGGCCAGTTCTGGAACGGCCTGGCCAACCCGATCACCAGCTCGGCCGCGGTGAACAACGGCCAATGGCATCACGTGGCGCTGACCGGAGACGGCAACAGCCAGGTGCTGTACCTGGACGGCCAGGCGATCGGCACGCGCACCGGCGCCATCGACCATCGCGACCAGTACGACACCCGGCTCGGATCGGGGTACACCTCCTCGGCCTGGCCGTCCTCGACCAGTTCGGTGCAGGTCTTCCCCTTCCAGGGTGATGTGGACGAGTTCGCCACCTACAGCAGGTCGCTGCCGGCGGCAGAGATCCTGGCGCACTATCAGGCCGGTGCGGCCGCCGGGCAGATGGCCAATTCGACGCTGCCGTCCGGCCGGGTGTGGGCGCAGAACGTCTACGCCGCCGACGGCGGGCGCCTGCAGACCCACACCGATCGCAACGGTGGGCAGTGGCAGCTGGGAGTTCCGCAATACGGTGAGGACTCCCAGGGGGATCCGCAGGCGACGATCACCGTGACCGACCCGCACAACGGCACGTTGGTCTCCACGCACGACGCGCTGCGCGTGCTGCGGACTACCAGCCAGACCGACCAGCTGGGCAAGATCACCAAGTACGAGTACGACGTCGGCGGCTACGTCGGGAAGATCACCGACAGGAACGGCAATACCACCCAGGCCACACACGACGAACGCGGCAACGAGCTCAGCATGACCAAGTGCCGGGCCGCGGGGAACTGCCAGACCTCCTACGCCTCGTACTACCTCAACCCCACAGACAAGTTCGACCCGCGCAACGACCAGGTGACGGCCTACCGCGACGCCCGCTCCACCAGCAGCACCAGCAACACCTACGCCACCAAGTGGGAGTACACGACCTTCGGCGAGAAGTCCAAAGAGACCACGCCCGCTACCGGCGACTTCCCCAACGGGCGCTCCACCACCTACGCCTACACCGACGGGACCGAGGCGGCCATCGGTGGCGGGACCGCCCCTGCGGGGCTTTTGAAGACCGAGACCGACCCTAAGGGCAACCAGCGCACGTTCGCCTATACCGCCGCCGGTGACCTGGCGCAGGTGACCGAGCCCACGGGTTTGGTGGTCAAGCACACCTACGACGCGATCGGACGTAGAACCTCCAGCAGCCAGATCACCGGCGGCCAGGAAGATCCACCGACGCCGGCGGCGTCCACACTGTCGGAGGACGGGCTGGTGGCCGCCTACGGGCTCAACGCCGGGACCGGAACCGCGATCGCCGACGACTCCGGGCACTCCCAGGCCGGTACCGCCACCGACACCACTTGGTCCAACTCCGGCAAGTTCGGCAAGGCGCTGTCGTTCAACGGCGCCTCCTCCTTGGTCACGGTCCCCGACTCCCCGTCGCTGCGACTGTCGGACGGCATGACCGTGATGGCGTGGGTCAACCCCACTGTCCTGGACAACTGGCGCCAGGTGCTGATGAAGGAGTTCGACGGCGGCCTGTCGTACGCGCTGTACGCCTCCAACGGGTCCCAGCCCAACGGCTGGGCGGTCAACACCAGCGGCACTGAAGGTAGCGTCAACTCCTCCCAGGACATCCCCATCGGGACCTGGTCGCACCTGGCGCTCACCTACGACGGCTCCAAGCTGGCGTTCTACCTAAACGGCACCAAGACCGCCGAGACCGACTTCACTGGCGCGCTGCGCGCCGACGACGGCCCACTGCGGATCGGCGGCAACAGCACCTGGGGCGAGTACTTCACCGGCCTCATCGACGAGGTACGCGTCTACAACCGCGCACTGACGGCCTCAGAGATCCAGGACGACAAGGACACCCCCATCACCGCCCCCGACCCCGATCCAGACCCGCTGGGGTCGGTGACCAGCACCACGACCTTTTCCTATGACGCCTTGGGCCGGCTGGCTACCCAGACCGGCCCCGGGGTGAAGAATCCGATCAGCAACGTCACCCACACCGCCCAGACCGGCTACAGCTACGACGGCGACGGCAACAAGCTGACCGAGACGCTGTCGGACCTGACCGGCGGTGATCCGGCCCGGACGACAACCTACGAGTACGACACCTACGGCCGAGTGGAGAAGGTCACCAGCCCGGAAGGCGGCATCCAGCAGACCAGCTATGACCATAAGGGTCAGGTGGTCGCCACGGTCGACGCAGCTGGCGCCACCTACAACTATGGCTACACCGCGCGCGGGCAGAAGGCGACGGTCACCTTGAAGGGGTGGACCGGCAGCCCGACCAACCCCCAGCCTGCTCAGGACGTGGTCATCAAATCCTACGCCTACGACCAGGGCGGACGGCTGGCCTCTGAGACCGACGCGCTGGGCCGCACCATCCGCTACACCTATTTCGATGACGACGCGCTGGAGCAAAGGGTCGCCGACGATGTCCGGCTGAACGACTCCACCACCCCGGTGGACGTGGTGCTGTCCAAGGCCACCTACGATGCCGCAGGCAATCTGACCCGCCAGGACGCCGGCGGCAACAAGACACGGGTCGACTACGTGTATGACGCCTCGGGCCGGATGACCAGCGCCACGCTTGACCCGGCGGGACTGGGTCGCAAGACCGCCTACACCTACGACGCCAACACCAACGTCACCCGGCAGACCCTGACCGCCACCGACAGCACTCGCACCGAGATCACCTCCTACCAGTACAACGCGGGCAACCGGATGGTCGAGCAGACGGTGGAGAATGGCACCACCGATCTGACGACCACCTGGAAGCTGGATGATCGTGGCCTGGCCACCGAGATCACCGACCCACGCGGCAACGTCTCTGGCACCACCCGGATGGACTACACCTCTCTGATCGACTACGACGCCCTCGGCCGGACCGTCAAGGTCCAGGAGCCATCGGTCAAGGTCGAACGCGGCGGCGGTGCGGCGGTGACAGAGCGCCCCACCACGCTTGCCGGGTACAACACCGCAGGCGAGCAGACCCACGAGAAGCGCCCCGAGGGCCGCGCCGGGATAATTTCCTACGATAAGGCGGGCCGGATCACCTCCGTCACCAATGCTGCCTACACCCCACCGGGTGGTACGCCGATCACGCCCCAGCTCTCCTACGGCTACGACGCGGCCGGGCGAATGACCTCGATCACCGATCCGCGGGGCAACGTCGCCGACATCACCTACGACGTGCTGGGCCGCCAGGTTCGCATCACCGCCCCGCCCGCCACCTCCGGCGCCGCGCGGGGCGCCTGGGACTACACCTACACCCTCACCGGTGAGCCCCTGTCGTCCACCGACCCGACCGGCTCCCGCATCGAGGGCACCTACGACGGGCTTGGCCGGCAGATTACCTCGACCCAGTTGGAGCGCAAGCCCACCGCCGTGGCGCTCACGACCAAGGCCGAATACGACACTGCGGGCAACCTGGTGGCGGTGGTCGAGCCAGCCGGGAACCGTATCCACGCCGACGTGAACGCGGCTGGAGAGATCCGCACCCAGACCGACGCGCTGAACCATTCCTCCACCTTCGAGTACGACTTGGCCGGGCGCACCACCAAGGTCACCGACGCCCTGGGCAACGCCACCATCGCCGAGTACGATCCGGCTGGCCGCAAGACCGCCGTCAAGGACCTCAACGCCTCAGGCACCGTTCTGCGCACCTACGGCTTCGCCTACGACGCCGCCGGCAACCTCACCGGCCAGATTAGCCCCGAAGGCCACAGCACCCAGCGCACCTACGACGCCGCCGACCGTCTCACGCAGCTGGTCGAGCCGGTCTCGGCCACCAAGACCATCACCACCTCCTTCGGCTACAACGCCGAGGGCCAGCGCACCCGTTACACCGACGGGCGCGGCAACGTCACGCTGAATAGCTACAACACCTTAGGCCTAGTGGAATCCCGGATCGAGCCGGCCACGCAGGCTCACCCGGATCTAGCCGACCGGACCTGGACCTTCAGCTACGACGCCTCTGGCAACCAGGTCGGCGTGCTGCAGCCAGGCAACGTACGCGCCACCAACACCTATGACAACCTCGACCGGCTAATCAGAGAAGCTGGCACCGGCGCAGAGGCCGCCACCCAGACCAACGCCTTCGGTTATGACCTGGCCGGACGGCCCACCATGGCCGGTGATCTGGTCTTCGACTACAACGACCGCGGCCTACTGCTGACCACCGCCAAAACCGGCACCTCCAGCACGCTGTCGAGCTTCGGTTACGACGCCAACGACCGGCTGACCCAGCGCACCGACGCCGCGGGCACCGCCGCGTTCACCTGGGACGCCGCCGACCGGCTCAAGACCATGACCGACCCGGTCACCAGCACCACGCTCACCTACGGCTACGACAACGCC
Organism: Sphaerisporangium krabiense; assembly: GCF_014200435.1. Taxonomy (NCBI): domain Bacteria; kingdom Bacillati; phylum Actinomycetota; class Actinomycetes; order Streptosporangiales; family Streptosporangiaceae; genus Sphaerisporangium; species Sphaerisporangium krabiense. The sequence continues at coordinate 4,642,923 of NZ_JACHBR010000001.1, forward strand.
GACCGCCTCACCGGCATCGACCACGGCAGCAGCCGCGCCAAGCGCGCCTACACCTACGACTCGATGGACCGCCTCACCGGCGACACCCTCAAAACCTCCACCGGTGCGGGCATCGCCTCCATCGGCTACGGCTACGACCTGGACGACAACCTCACCACCAAGACCACCACCGGATTCGCCGGCGCGGGCACCAACATCTACAGCTACGACCGCAGCAATCGGCTCATCTCCTGGACCGCCCCCGGCGGAGCGGTTACCGACTACGAGTGGGACGACTCCGGCAACCGCACCAAGACCGGTTCAAAGACCTTCGCCTACGACGAACGCAACCGGCTGATGTCAGGTGACGGGACCAGCTACACCTACACCGCCCGCGGCACCACCGCCACCGAGAACAAGGCCAGCGTCACAAAGATCCTGCAGTTCGACGCGCTGGACCGCATGACCAGCGACGGCGAGGCCGTCTACGCCTACGACGCCCTCGACCGCGTCACCAGCCGCAACCAAGGCGGCACAGTCAGCCGCTACCTCTACGGTGACCTGGCTAACGACATCGTCGCCATGACCGACGCCAGCGGCGTCAATCTGGCCAGCTACAGCCGCGGCATCGACGGCGAACCCATCGGCATCTCCGACGGCGCCGGCCCACGCCTGGCCTACACCGACCAACACGGCGACCTCATCGGAACCTTCGCAGGCACCGCCACCTCACTGGCCGACTCCGCCGCCTACACCCCCTTCGGCGAGGACGCTGCCAGAACCGGACCCAAGCACCAGCTCGGCTACCAAGGCGAATTCACCGATCCCGCGACCGGCAAAGTCAACATGCACGCCCGCTGGTACCAGCCCGGCACAGGCACCTTCGCCAGCAGAGATACGTGGACACGGATTCCCGCACCATCCGTCCGCAATAACCGTTACACCTACGCGGACGCCAATCCGCTGACTGCAATTGATGACTCAGGACATGTTCCCAATTGTCCCGAGCTATGGGGATCCCCAGAGTCCAAGGCGTCCGCCAACCCGAACCCGAGCCCTTGTCAGCCAGGCTACAAATTTCCCGAAGGCGGCTGCGGAAAATCTTCAGCGTGGGCCACGATCGCCTCCACCCCTAACCCGTGCGGTGGCGGTGGCGGTGGCGGTGGCGGTGGCGGTGGTGGCGGTGGCGGTGGCGGTGGTGGTGGCGGCGGTGGCGGTGGTGGCGGCGGTGGTGGCGGTGGCGGTGGCGGTGGCGGTGCCCGGCCTCAGCCCAAGCCCAATCCGAAACCCACCATCGACTGCAGCCACGGGCCTAACAAGGGCTATTGCGACCCGCCATTGGGGGGCGGAAAAGACTGCACATCGAAGAACAAATGTCAGATTCCACCGGGCGAACCTGTCCCGCCCGTGCTCAACTGCAACCTGAGCTCGCCCGATCCGGACTGTCCCGCACCCAGGCCCGATCTGACCTACTGTGCCGGATGCGGCAACACGCCCCGGTTCAGCCCTGTGTTCGACCCTGGCCCCCCGCTGCCAGACCCGTACGAGTCCTTGCCTGGCCCCATCATCAAACTTCCTCAAATAGATCCGCCCGAGTGGTGGAAATGCTTTGTGAGTGGCTGCGATGCAGGCGATGACCCGTGGCGCAACTTCTGGAATACAGCCGGCAGGCTGGGTGAAGCGGACTCTTTCGTCCGAGTCCCCCCGGTTACCCGTGTTCCAGAATGGCTACGCGACGTCCCCTGTGTCCCCAACAGTTTCGTACTCGGAACCTTGGTGCTGATGGCCGACGGCACTCATAAACCCATCGAACAGGTACGGGTGGGCGACTGGGTTCTCACCACCGATCCGTTAACAGGGAAGACCGGCCCTGGTTTGGTTCTTGCACTGATAGATGGCTCAGGCGTCAAAAGTCTGGTGCAGGTCGCCGTCGACGCGGACCCAGAACAGAAGAGACCTCCGAATACACTAACCGCAACCGATGGGCATCCTTTCTGGGTTCCGCGACTCGGTAAGTGGGTAACAGCGAGGATGCTTGGCACAGGTACGTCCCTGAAGACCGTCGCTGACGATCATGCCAAGCTGACCGCCGTGAGGAAGTGGACAGCAGGTGCGAGGGTGTACAATCTCTCGGTCGCCGGCCCTCACACGTACTATGTCACAGTAGGCACACAGGATGTGCTCGTCCACAATTCCACTCCATGCTGGACGCCAACCGGTCAACCAATATCGAAGATTCCCCCAGAGTGGGGACCCGGGCGTCCAAACAAGAAAGGAGTGGGCACCCGGTGGCAGGATCCGAAAAATCAGGGCTCCGGTGTCAGAATCGATAAGGGGGATCCCAACAATCCACAGCCGACACAGCAACGCGACCATGTCATAGTACGCGACCATGGCAAGGTTATCGGAAGGAACGGAAAACCAATAGACGGCTCTATAAGGGAACATCCCGAAGATGCCCACATACCGTTCTCTGAGTGGTCGAAATGGTCTCAATGGAATAAGCCATGACGAACGTAAAGTATCCAGAGGCGCGCGCCGAGGTGGTTTTGGCCATCAAGTCACTGGCGGACGTCGACTATCAACAACGGGTCTGGGTAGAGCGTCTATACCCTCAGCCAGGGTACTATGATGATTTCACCCAAAATATTCACATCTTGTACGATGATACTGCGGTGTTGGAGGACCCTATATCGGCGGTCGGAATATATCTCAAGTCGAGAGACGAGGCCGACGCGCTCATTTCTGTAGCTCGTGCTCTAGAAAATATATTTGCCGATCTCGGGACCGAACGCCCTGACGCCGACTATCTCCGCTCCCCGCTTTGGGGCGCGGTTGTGGAGGCCGCCGCTCGGGCAAGCCAAGTCATGTCAGACGGCTAATACTCCAGTGAAAAGTCGTGATCTCCCTGGTTGGGCGGGCACGAGGACGGCCACCGCGCGATAATCAGTATTTGTGCTGACACGACAAGATCGCGCGGTAGCCGTGACCATGGCCAGACCCTGACGGCTGGCAACACGGGTTCGATGCGCTGATGGCCCGAATCGCTCCTCGGTTCGGTAACCGGGAACCCCGGCGCACCGCCGGTGCCTACCTGACGGGCCTGCTATCCGATGTCGAACGCAAGAACTGCTGGAACCTGACCGAACACGCCGGTCACACCGGCCCCGAAGCTATGCAACGACCTGCCGCGCACCGCCCGCTGGGTCGGGCCTCTCCGCGACGACCTGTGCGCCTACGTGAACGACGACGTCGGCCACCCCGACGGAGTGCTGATCGCGGACGAAACCGAATTGTCAAGAAGGACACGGGGTCGGCTGGAGTGCAAGGGCAGTACACCGGCACCGCGGGACGGCTCGAAACAGATCGGCGTATTCCCGGCCTACGCCTCACCGCGCGGCCGGGCGCTGATCGACCGGCGACAGTACCTGCCGCCTACCTCCTGGGCGGCTGACCACGGCCGCCGTGACACCGCGAGTATGCCCGCCTCCACCCCTTTGGCAACCAAGCCCGCGCTGACCGGCCAGATGATCGACGCTGCGGTGCAGGCTCACGTGGCCGCACGGTGGGTGAGCGAGTCGAGGTGTACGGCCAGGGCTCAGGACTGCGCGCCCTGATCGAGACCTGGGGCCTGGGATATGACTGGCGATCGGCAGCGGCCAAGGTCCTGGCGGTTCAGGGCCGACAGGCTTTGGACCGGATGCGGCCGGGCTGCCCGTTGGTTGAGATAAGCGATCGGCGGCATGCGGAGGCCTTGGGAGTACATCGCGCTATCAGCGCCGCCCACCCGGACATTCCAGGGTCAACCCACGCGCGCCGGGCGCGCTCAGATCGCACGACCTGGGACGCCCGACGAACCGGCTGCCGCCGAGGGCCGTCCGGTGCGTTGACCTTGCCGCGACGTCAACGTGTGTAATGCAGGCATGCGGATCGGCGAGCTTGCCGCCATGGTCGGGGTGTCCACCCGTACCGTGCGCCACTACCACCACCTGGGACTTCTGCCTGAGCCGCCTCGGCTGGCCAACGGCTACCGTGAGTACGGATTCCGTGACGCGGTGGCGCTCGCGCGGGTCCGGCATCTGGCCGAGTTGGGGCTGACGCTGGACGAGCTGCGGGACGCGCTCGCCGATGACGAGGGCAGGGAGCTGCGCGAGGTGCTGCTCGAGCTCGACGCCGACCTCGCCCGGGAGCAGGAGGCGCTCGCGATCAGGCGCGAGCGGGTCGCGGCGCTGCTGGCCGAGGCGGATCTGCGTCCCGGCGGGATGGTGTCGCTCGACATGGCGACGATGCTGCGCGACATGTCCGCGGGAGGGTCCAAGATCGCGACGCTCGATCGTGAGCTGTTCGGGCTGATGGGCACCGTCGCCGAGCCGGGCGATCGGGCGCGCGTCGCCGAGCTGATGCGGCCCTTCACCGAGCCGGAGGCGCTCGCCCGCAGCCAGGCCCTCTACCACCGGCTCGACGAGCTGGCCGGCGCGGGGCGGGAGGACCCCCGCGTCGCCGCGCTCGCCGCCGACCTCGCCGCCCAGTTCCCCGACGAGATCGCCGCGATCATCGTGGCGAACCTGGGCGCGGCGCCCGCCGCGCTGCGCCCGGAGGGGCACGCTCCCGAGGGGGCCGCGGGCGGCCGGCTGTGGGGCGAGGCGATGCTCACCGAGCTGTCGCCCGCCCAGGTCGAGGTGTTCCGTGAGATCGTGCTCATCCTGAAGGAGCGAGAGTGATGGTCAGGATCGCCCGTGCCGCCCTGTTCACCGTGTTCCCCGCCGAGCTCCTGCTCATGATCTGTCTCGTGTCCGGGATGGCGCTGCCCGGTTACGTCGTCTGGACGGCCGAGACCGTGGTCATGCTGGTCCTCGCCCTGGAGGCGGCGGCCGCGTACCGCCTGTTCCGCGCGAACCGCAAGGGCGGCGCGGACCGGCGGGCGGCGCTGCGGCTGACCTACCACGGGCTCGTTCCCACGAAAGTGCGAAAGATCATGGAGTTCGAGGCCAAGGCCACGATCAGCGTCTTCCTGTGGATCGCGCGCCGCCGCGTCGGGGTGCCGCCCGGGGCCACCGCCGCCTCGTACGCGCGGGAGCAGGTCACGACGCTGGTGCTCATCATCTTCGTCACGGTGATCGAGACCGTCGGCCTTGACCTGCTGCTGGTCGCGTTCGGCGTCCCGGACGCGGTGCGTGTCCCGGTCCTCGTCGTCGACCTCTACGGGATCGTGTTCGGGGTGGCGTTCGGCGCCGCCTGCGTCACCCGGCCCCACGTCGTGTCGGCGGAGGAGCTGCGTGTCCGCTACGGCGCCTACCTCGACGTCCGCGTGCCCCGCGACCTGATCGCCTCGGTGCGGCCGACCCGCGGGTACAACGAGCGCAGCATGGTGTCCATCGTCGGCGACGTGCTCACCGCGGCCGTGTCCTCGCAGGTCAACCTGGTCGTCGAGCTGAACGCGCCGGTCACGGTCGAGCGCCCCCTCGGTGGCTCCGCCGACGTCACGACCCTCCGCTTCTTCGCCGACGACCCGCGTCTCGTCCTGAACGCCCTCACGACGTCCCCGTACGCGAGCGCCGCCTGACCCGCGGCGGCGTGGACCGGCCGTCAGGCCGGGGGAGCGTCCTTCGGCTTCAGGGGCGTGACGGCGAGGGGCGCGGCGGGCGGGGGGACGGCCCAGGCGGCGCCGGCGACGGCGGCGTTGCCGGCCTGGTTCTGGCCGGTGAGAAGCAGGGGCACGGTGGCGGGCGCGGCGTGCATCGCGTGGGCCGTCGCCGCGTTGCCCGCCGACGCCGGCACCACGACGGGGCCCGCGGCCGGGCGCACGGCCTGGGGTTTGCCTGACTTGTGTGCTTCGGTGGCCAGGCGGCATTCACGGGACGCGGCCGGCGAGCCGGGCATCAGGCAGCGGACCAGGGAGAGCGGCGGGTCGATGGGCAGCATCACGGATCACCCCGATGGTTCGTCGTCGCCGAGCAGGTGGGCGTGCGCGCCGAGCTCGGAGGGACGCAGCAGCCGGGCCTCGCGCTGGAACTGCCGGGCGACCCCCCGGACGACGTGCCGCATGGCGATCACCGGGCTGTCGCCGTCGGCGGCGGCCAGCGCGGCGGTGCGGGCGGCCGCGCCGATGCCCGCGCCCGTCATGTCCAGGCGGCACAGCGCCTCCAGGTCCACGTCCGCGCCGAGCGGCGCCTCCTCGGGGAAGGCCAGCCGCCACAGCCTGCGCCGCTCGGCCGCGCCCGGCCGGGGGAAGTGGACGACGAAGTGGAAGCGGCGGGTGAAGGCCGGGTCGATGTTCTCCTTGAGGTTGCTCGTCAGGATCACCAGGCCGTCGCTGGCCTCCAGGCGTTGCAGCAGGTACCCGACCTCCAGGTTGGCGTAGCGGTCGGTGCCGTGGCGGACCTCGCCGCGCTTGCCAAACAGGGCGTCGGCCTCGTCGAACAGCAGCACCGCGTGGCTCTCCTCCGCCTGCCGGAACGCGGCCTCCATGTTCTTCTCCGTCTCGCCCACCCACTTCGAGACCACCTGCGCCAGATCCACCTTCAGCAGTTCCAGCCCGAGCATGCCGGTGACGATCTCGGCGGACATCGTCTTGCCCGTCCCCGGCTCGCCGGTGAACAGCGCCTTCACCCCGCCGTTCCCGGAACGCCGCCCGAACCCCCAGGTCTCGGCCACGCGCGGCCAGGCGCGGAACGCCGACACCATCTCCAGGATCTGCCTGAGCTGCCCGTCCGGCAGCACCAGGTCGTCGATCGTCCTGCGGGGCAGGATCGACCGCACGGCGCTGCCGTTGCGCCCGCGGGTCACGGTGGCGATCGCGGGCTCGACGTGGTCGGCGACCGGCGCAGGCGGCCCGCCGCCCGCCAGGCGCGCCCCGGCGCCCGCCACCGAGGCCACCGCGCGCAGCTCCCCGCCGCTCATCCGGTACCGGACGGCCAGGTCCTCCAGCAGCGTGCCGTCCACCTGCGGGAGCGCCGCCGACCACATCGCGCGCCGGTCGCCCAGCCCCGGCGCGGGCACGGTCAGCTCCGCGTACGCCCGCGCGGCCAGCAGGCCCGCCGGCCGCCACGGCTTCAGTCCCGTCAGGCACACCGGGACCCGGGAGCGCAGCAGCGTCGCGCACAGCGCGTCGGCCAGGCGCGGGTCGTCGTGCAGGTCGTCGGTGGAGATCCACAGCACCGCGTCCAGGGCCGCGGCGGCGCGCACGCCCGCGGCCGGGTCGCCGCCGTCCGGGGCCAGCGCGCGCAGCGGCCTGCCCGCCGCGTGCGCGACCGCCTGGGCGACGTCGAGCCGGTCGCCCGGCGGACATCCCCACAGCCCCGCCAGGTCGATGTCCCCCGCGCCGAGGGCCCGGCCGAGCCGGGTGAGCCGGTCCGACGCGGCCAGGTACGGCGGGAGCGCCCGCGGTCCGGCGGCCACCTCGCCCGGGTCGTGGCCGAGCAGCCCGACGTCCCCGCCCCAGCCCAGCAGGAACGCCAGCACGCCCGGCCCGAGCACCAGCTCCTGCGCCAGCTCGACCGGGGCCTCGCCGTGCGCGCGCAGCAGGCCGAAGCGGCGCAGCGGCCCGTCGGGGCCGAGGGCCCGGCGGCGGGCCAGCCGCGCCGCCGGGGTCGCGCCGCCGACCGTCACCAGCAGCTCGACGCAGGGCAGCCGCCGGTTCAGGTTGTCCACGACGTAGGCGTAGATCCGCTCGTAGGCGCGGTCCAGCTCGGGCGCGGCGACCAGCACCAGCGCGTCCTGGTCGGCGCGCGTCAGGCAGAACCGGGTGGCGAGCGCGTCCAGGGGCAGCGTCACGCCCTGGGCGGCGGCGCGCCGCCGCAGCTCCCGCTCGGCCTCCGGCTCCGGCTCCGGCGGGGGACCGGGCTCGGTCATGGCGGCGGCGAACGCGTCCACCTCGTCGAGCAGCACGCCGACCTGCTCGTCGGTCACGCAGAACGGGGTCAGGTCCGGCCGGGTCAGCAGGGCGGCGGCCCGCGCCTGGCGTTCGACCGCCTCGCGCAGCGCCCCGTGCAGGGACTCCAGCCGGATCCGCAGGTGTTCCAGCGCGCTCATCACATCTCACCCACCGGAGAAGGTCAGGGTCCGTCCGCCCAGCCACACCACACCGGGGACGTCGGCAAGCAGGCCGGCGCGCAGCAGGTCGGCGTGGCGGCGGCCCAGCGGGACGCGCACCCGCACGGCGTCCCGCTCGAAGCGGACCGTGGCGTCGAGGTCGGCGAACCGGGTCAGCGCCACCACGGGATCGGGCGTCTCCCGGTCGCGCCACAGCATCCACGCGATCGTCGCCAGGCCGAGCCCGGCGGCCAGCGTGACCGTGCGCTCCAGGTCGTCGCGGGCGGCGAGCGGCGCCGCCCGGCGCTCGGCGGCCAGGGCGCGGACGAGCCCGGCCAGGCGTCCGGCGTGGCCGGGCAGCTCGGCGGCGAGCCGCGGCGCCACCCGCGCGCCCTCGGCGGACCAGACAGGGGTACGCCACGGCAGGCGCGTCACCGGGTCGCCGCGCAGCGGCCGCAGGGCCGTCAGGAACGGCACGCCCGCCGCGGCCAGGTCGCGCAGGCAGCCGGGCGGCAGCGGGCCCTCGCACACCAGGACCGGCGGCCGCCCGCACGCCCGCCAGTGCGGCAGCAGGCCCGGCGCCTCGTCCGCCCAGGCGACAGGGAACAGGCCCTGCGCGTCCACCAGCAGCAGGCCGCCCGCCGCGCCGGTGACCAGGAGCGGGTCCGCGGCGTCGTGGCCGCGGGACACCGCGAGCGCGAGGACGCCGTCCAGCACGGGGAGGGCGGGGCGCAGGCGGCCGGCGGCGGCGGTCAGCTCCTCCTCGGGGACGGGCGGGGCGAGCCCGGCGAACGCGGCGGCGGCCACGGTGTCGCGCCGGGCCCGCCGCCAGCCCCGCGCCGTCACGCCGAGCACCTTGTACGCCAGGGCGGCGGCGAGGAGCGGGGCGTCGCCGGCCAGGTCCAGCCCCGCCAGGGCGGGGCCGATCGCGTCGAGGACGCCGACCCTGGCCAGCGGCCCGGCGAGCAGGAAGGGCAACGCCGACCACACCCGCACCTCGCCGGACGCGCCGGTCCGGCCCGGCGCGGGAGGCGGACGGTCCTGGCCGTCCGGGGGCGGGGCCGTCATCGACGTCACCAGCCGGGCGGTCTCCCCGGCCCCGAGCCGTGCGACGAGCCCGGTGAACAGGGCGGCCAGCGACGCGACGACCTCTTCGGGATCGGCGGACGGCCCGGGCGGGAGGGGCGGCTCCGGCAGGGAACGGGCGAGCCGCGCCGGGTCCGTGCGCAGGGCCAGCTCGGCGAACACCCGTCCGGCGACGGGGGAGGAGGCGGCGTCCGGGTCGCCGAGCAGCGCCAGCAGGTAGGCCCGCACCGAGTCGTCCGGCAACAGCGCCAGCAGCGGGCCGAGTTCGTTCCGCTCGGCCAGCTCGGCGAACAGCGTGACGGCGGACTCCGGCGGGGCTTGGACGGCGGACCCCGCGAACGATTCCGAGAACGATTCCGCGAAGGACTCGCGGAAGGTCTCCGCGAGCGCGTCCGCGGACGCTCCCGTGCGCGGCCCGGCGGACGTCCCGCCGGGGAGCGGGCCGCCCGGCGGGGCGACCACCACGCCGGTGGCCGCCGGCGCGGGCCACCGTCCCGGCCGCACCGTGATGACGACCGGCTCGGTGATCTCCACGTCGGGGCCGTCGCCGGTCAGGTACTCGGCGAGGTGCTCGGCGAGCACGCCGGGCAGGGCGTCCACGACCCGCCCGGCCAGCCCGCCCGGCTCCGGCCCCCAGCTCCACCCGCCGCGCCGCGTCACCGTCACCGTGCACCGGCCCACGACGAGCTCCGCCGAGTCCCCGGCGCCCGGGGTGACCCCGGCGTCCGGCCACTCCGGCGCGGCGGTCACGGCGTCTCCTCCGGCGCGGCGCGAAGTGTCACGGCGTCTCCTGCGGCGTCTTCGGTGCGGTGGGCGGGATCACGGCGTCTCCTGTGCGGCGGGGGGCGGTTACGGGACGTTCAGCTTCTCCAGGCGGCCCGTGATCCCGGTGACCAGGACCAGCACGCCGTGGGGGCCGGAGTCGAGCGCCACCGGGAGCTCCGCCCTGTCGCCGCCCGGGGGGATCTCGCCGGCGGCGACGTGCGTCTCGCGGCCGTCGGAGAGGAGCGCCAGCACCGGGGTGAGGCGGGTGGCCGCGACCGGCAGGACGACCGTGAGCCTGTCCTTCGCCAGGCTCAGCGGCGTCGTCCACGGCGCCAGCCGTGCCAGCGCGGGCTTGGCCCTGCCGTCGGAGGTCAGCTCGACCCCGAACGCCAGCGGGCCGCCGAACACGCCGGGCTCGTCGTCGGCGGGCGCGAGGGCGAGCCGCCTGACGCTCAGGGGAAGGGACGCGACCCTGCCCTCGCCGAGCGAGACGCGCAGCGGCAGCTCGGCCCCCACGACCGCCGCCACGTCGGCGGGCGCCCCCGCGCCGGTCAGCGCGAGCGCACCGGCGACGTGCCCGGTGTCGGCCACGTACACCACGGAAAGAGCCATCCTCAGCCACCTCCGTTCGTCGTCGTGTCGGCCGCGGAAGGGCTCATCCTCGGCCACCTCCGTCCGCCGCCGCGACGGCCGCCAGGACCAGGAAGTCGACCGCGCCGGGGCGGTCGTGGACCTCCACCGGGGACGCCAGGGGGTCGAAGACCCGTATCCGGCAGCGGACCCGCCGGTCGGGGCCTACCGCGGCCTCCACCGTGCTGTGCAGGGCCGAGTCCGACCGGGTGGCCGGCACGCGGGGGGTGAGGTGGACGTGCAGGACGACGCGGCCGTCGGCGACCTGCTCGGGCGTGACCCCGGCGGGCAGCGGCAGCAGCGTCCCGTCGGTCGCCGTCCCGGACTGGACGAGCACGCTGCCCACCGAGATCCGGCCGGAGAAGCTCCCCTGGATGCTCAGGTTGCCGTTGGCCGCCACGGTCATCAGCGGATCGACCGTCCCGTTGCCCTGGTACAGCCCGAACACCAGGCTCGGCGGGTCGCCGCCGGACAGCACCAGCGCCGGGCGGCCCTCCCGCGCGGCCGGATCGGCCCGCAGGGTCAGCGAGCCCGCCCGCGCCGACACCGTGTCGGCGCGGACCCCCGCGTGGCGCCGCGCCACCCCGCGCGCCGCGACCTCGACGCCGGCGAAGTGGCCGTCGGTCCACCGGACGTACCCGAGCAGCACGAGCCAGCGGACGGGCGGGTCGGCGGGCGCCGCCCCGACCTCGGGCGGACGCTGGTCGGCGACCAGCCGCTCGTCCCCGAGCCGCCCGAACAGGACCTGGTAGGTCTCCTCGACCCGGGTCCGCCCGGCCGTCCCGCCGCACGAGCCCGCGACCGGCGACCGGGACGGCTCGCGGTCGGCGGAGGCGAGGAACACCGGGTACGGCTCACCGGTCGGCAGGTCGGCCCCGTTGACGTCCTCGAAGTCGCTCTCGCGCAGCACCACGGGCTCGGCGACGACGATCTCGCGACCGGTCCCGTCGACGGCCATCCCCGCCGCCAGGCTCACCTCGACGTGGCGGGCGCCGGTCAGCGGGTCGGTGCGGGGCGCGGTGACCAGCTCCAGCCCTTCGGCGATGCCCCATTCGTGCAGGTAGCGCGCCTGGCGCGCGGCGGCGCCGCGGGCGTGCGCGACCGTGGCCGACAGGTCGGCGGCGGCCAGCACCTGGCCCTCGTGGAACTCGGGCCGCAGCGGGCCGGTCACGAGGAATCACCCGGCGACGGCTTCTGGGACCGCCCGGGCCGCGGCCTGCGGGCCTGCGGGGACTCGCTCTCGCGCGCGCCGCCCTCCAGCTCCTCCAGACGCTCGCCGAGCCGTTCCGGCAGCCGCTCCCGGACCTCGCCGACCTGCGACTGCGCCGTGCCGAGCTGGGCGCGCAGGCCCTCGAGCGCCGAGGTCAGGTCCGCCACCTGGGCGCGCAGCACCGAGAGCTCCCGGAGGCTGTCGGTGACCTCGCTCGGCGCGGCGTACACCTGCTCGTGGATCGCCTTGGGCGGCGTCTCGCCCGGCGCGGGGGTGAGCAGCAGGGTCAGCATCTCCTCCAGGTCGCCGGTGCGCGGCCGGTCGGCCAGCAGCCCCTCCGGGTACGGTCGGGGGACCGGGCCGTCCTGCGGGAGCTTCGGATGGCGACGGCGCGCCGCCGGCGCGCGGCACAGCCGTTCGGCCAGCTCGCGCAGCCGGTACAGCTTCGGCAGCCACTCGCCGTACGCCGACCCGCCCGGCAGCACCTGCGGGCGCGTCGCCGCGCAGACCCGGACGACGTCGCAGTCGTCCAGCTCCAGGCGGGCGAGCAGGACGTCGGTCCCGGCGCCGTCCGCGCACGGCGGGTTGAGGGTGGCGCAGGCGGCGTCGGTGAGGAAGCGGCGCAGCGCGGCGGTCAGCCTGGCCGCGGACTCGGCGATCCGCCGCAGCTCGGCGATGGACAGCCGCTCCCCGTCGTCGCCCTCCTCCGGGCGCGGCAGCAGGTGCGGCACCTCGATCGCGGAAACCTTGGCGCGCAGCGAGCAGTCCGCCTGGCCGGGCGACTCCTCCAGCCGGCCGAGCAGCCACTCGCGGATCAGGTTGAGGTCGGCGCGGAACTCCACCTGCAGCGCGTGGCCGAGCGGCGTGCCCTGCGCGAGCAGGCGGACCTCCAGCGGCGCGCCGGTGTCCGGCCGGTCGGGCGCGACCCGGGCCGCGGACTCGGCGACCACCGCGCGGGCGAGCGACCGGCGCAGCGGGTCGGGCCACACGGCCTCGGCGTCGGTCCCGGCCAGCCGTTCGCAGGACCCCCGGAGTATCTTCCGGGCGTCGCGGACACCGTCCAGGTCCGGGTAGTCCTTCTTGAGCTGGTTCTGCCCGGCCTCGTCGTAGGTGTCGAACCGGGCGACGGCGCTGGCCAGCGCGCGCACGTGCTCGGTCATCTCCCGCGCCACCGGATCCGCCGGGATCCCGTCGCCGCTCTGGCCCAGCCAGGCCAGGCTGTCGGCATACCGCTTGGCGTCGGAGGCGTCGAACCGGATGGCGCGGTCGGAACCGAGCGCCGCGACGAACATGGCGTCGGCGTACCGGCCGAGCCGCTCGTCGCGGGCCCGCGCCCGCCCGGCCCTGTCCAGGTCGCCGAGGCTCGCCAGCAGCCGCGTGCCGGGGTTGTACCGGTGGTCCTCGAAGCCGTCCCGCTTGACCAGGAACCGGTAGCCCTCCTGGACCCGGGACGGCACGCAGCCGGGCGAGGGGCACGGCTCCTCGGTCGCGTACGGCGCCACCGGCTCGACGGGCGCCTCCTCGTAGCGGACGAACAGCCCGTAGCGGCGGGCGCCGTCGTCGTCGCACGGGTCGCCGCAGTCCACGCCGAGGCCGCCGACCCGCAGCTCGCGCACCAGCGCCGGCACGTCCACCTTCTCGGCGCAGGACAGCACGATGTCGTTGCCGGCCCCGTCCAGGGCGTGCCCGGGCCGCACCACGACGGTGCCTCCGCCGCAGGGATCGCAGCCGATCTCCAGGCCGCACACCACCCCGGGGCCGGACACCGACCGGTTGTGCAGCCTGCTCTTACCCGTCACGTACCGGACCAACAGCTCCAGGTCGTCCTCGGTGAGCAGTTGCCCGGCGAAGAAGCGCGGCCGGACGAAGGCCGGCGACCGGGTCGCCGTCCCTCCGCAGCCGCATCCGCAGGCTGTCGACATCCTCAGCTCTCCCTCACGAAGAACCAGCTCTCGAACACGTCGCCGCCCGCGCCGGTGCCGGACGTCCAGGGCCCGACGCCGGACGGCGGGACGTCGCGGCCCCGCGACCCGTCGTCCTCGGCCGGGTCGATGGTGGGGACGCGGCCCCCGACGTGGGTGCCGTCCACCGGGCGGCGGCAGCGGTCGAGGATGAACGCCCCGCGCACGCTGATCAGCACCCGGTCGCCGTCCTGCAGGACCTCCTTGGTGGTCTGCCGGTAGCGGAACCCGCGGGTGAACTCCTCGTCCCGGTCCGGCTCGGCGAACGTGCCGCCCATGTACCAGGTCGAGGCGTTGCGTCCGGCGCCGCCCTCGATGACCTGGATCTCCACCACGCCGGGCAGCAGCGTGTCCACCCGGACGTCGCCGGAGAACCGCACCACCAGGCCGCCCGCCTCGTCGTGCGTGCCGAGCAGGGCCCGTGCCTCGTCGACGGTGTAGGTGTGGCCGTGGATCCAGTTGACCCCGGTGATCACGGTGGGCACGTGCCGGCCGAACGGGCGGCGGACGTTCATGTGGATCTGGTCCTCGCGCACCGGACGGCGCAGGTCCACGTCGTCGATCCTGGCCAGCCACAGGGTCCTGTGGCGGCCGGGGGCGCAGGCGGTGTCGCAGCGCTCGTCCTGCGGCGGCTCGTGCCCGGTCACGCGGACGGTGTAGCACTCCTCGGTCCAGCCGAACTCGCAGTCGGAGGACTCGGCGCACCCGTCGTTGTAGACCGCCCGGGTCGGCTCCACCGGGCGCTCGGCGTACCGGACGCCCACCCAGACCGTGCCGGTGTCCCGCTCGTCGGGCGGCAGCGCCTTCCACAGGTCGACCACGGTGCCGTCCCTGACCACGATCTCGTTGCCGTCGCAGTCCACGCCGAGGCCCGGCGTGATCCGGACCCTGGCCCGGTGGCGGTGCCGCCCGGACGCGTCCAGCCCCTCGGCGTCCTGCTCGTCGCCGGCGTCGTCCTCGGAGACCTCCTCTTCGGCGGCCTCGTCGTCGCCGGCCGCGGTCTCCTCGCCGGGCTCCGGCGCGTCGCCGGCCGCGTCGCGGTGGTCGTCCCCCCGCCATGGCGGCTCGACGAACAGCCCGCACACCACGCCGTACCCGAGGAGGCTCCGCAGCCGCAGCCGCAGCTTCTCGCGGAAGTACTCCTGCTCACGCTGGAAGTCCCTGGCGCTCAGCATCTGGCCGTGGAAGTACCGTAACCGGCGCAGCGGCGGGGCGCCGAACCCCGTCGTTCCCGTCTCTGTCTCCGTCATCTCCCTGGTCCTCTCAAGACAACTGTGTGTGCACGCCCACGGCCGAGATCGTCCCGGCGCTCACCCCGGCGCGCGCTCCCTTCGGCCCCGGCCTCAGCACTCCGTCCCGGTTCAGCCGCAGCGCGCCGCCCAGCACGGGCGGGGGCAACGGGACGAACGCGGTGTCCACCCCGACCGTCGACCGGGCTCCGACCACGAACCCCGCGCCGCCGAGCCGCACCGACCCCGCGGTGTGCGCGGGGGCCTGCCGTTCGACCAGCCGCCCGAGCGCGCGCTCGTCCGCCGAGCCGACCGGCAGCAGGACGCGGAAGCGGTGCGCGTGCGCGGCCAGCGGGTCGCCGTCCGGGTCGCCGAACGCGCGCAGCGGCGCGCCGCCCAGGGCGGAGCCGCCCACCCGGAACCGGCTGGACGACCGGCCGAACAGCCGGACCGCCCCGAGCCCCGGCCCCGAGCCCGACGCGAGCCGCCGGACCTGCGCCCAGCGGCGGTCGCCCGCCAGCTCGTCCAGCACCGGGGTGACCCCGAAGACGACGCGCACCGCCTCCTTCAGCGCCCACGGCGTGCCGCGGCGCCGGTAGAGCTCCGGGGCCGCGGCCAGCAGCGCCCGCCGCGTCCGCGCGTCCCACCCCGCCTCGAACGACAGGCCGAGCAGGCCCGCGAGCCACGGCAGCGCCCGGTCGGGCACCCCCGCCGGGTCCAGCAGCGCGGGGTGGCGTTCGATGACCCGGTCCAGCTCCTCCAGCGAGGCGTCGAACAGCGACAGGAAGCGCTCGGTGAAGTCGTCGGCCGCCGGGTCCTGGCGGAACGCGGGGGGCAGCAGGTCCGCGCTGGTGGCGCGCGGGAAGTCCAGGCGGATCCTGCGCACGACCGGGGTCGTCGCGCCGTCGCCGGACAGCCGTAGGCGCAGGGTGAGGAACCGGCCGGGCGGCTGGTCCACCAGGAAGTCGGTGGTCCCGGGCGGCGCGGTCTGCCAGTCGGACTCGGCGTACCGGTGGTCCTCCGACACCACGATCCGGACGCCGACCGCCGTCCCCGGGGGGACGTCGGCGTCCACGCGGACGCGGTGCCAGCGGCACCGCGACAGGCCGCTGTCGATGAGGCCGGTGACGTACTCCCCGGCCGTCACGTACGCCTCCGGCTCCGGCGGCCCCGCGGGCCGCGGCCGGCCGCGCCAGGTGTAGCACCGGGTCGTCGCGCCGTCCGCGCCGTTCTCTTTGAGGCAGAAGCCGTCCTCGCCCGCCGAGACCAGCCCGCTCGGGGGGACGGCGGCGGCCAGCTCCTCCAGGGTGGCGGGCCGGAACGGGCGGTGCGGCCCGCCGCGGAAGATCCGCAAGGAGCCGTCGTCGGCCAGCACCCAGATCGTCCGGCCCGGCCCGGCGAGCAGCCCGACGATCTCGCCGGGGATCCCGGTGCGCAGCACGCCGCGGGGCCGCCCGTCCGAGCCGAACCGCCACAGGGCCGTGCCGTCCTCGCGGGATACCAGCACCTCGTCACCCGGGGCGAGCGCGGCGCGCCGCGCGCCGCGTATCGCGACGACCCCGGCGAGCTGTTCGCCCTCGCGCCGCCACACCAGCACCCGGTCCCGCTCCACCAGCGCGATCCTGTGTCCCCGCGCGGCGACCGACACGGGGTGGCGGGCCAGGCCGGGATCGCGGTCGCCCCGCCACACCGGCGTCCAGCCGCACGCGTCGCGGCGCAGCAGCCGGGGCCCGCCGGGCACGGCCAGGTACCAGGCGCCGGGCCGGCAGCCGGGCGCGAGCCTGCGGTCGGGGAACCACGGCAGCAGAGCGCGCCGGGTGGGCCCCTCGGGGGAGGCCCCGGCGTAGGCCAGGCGGACGCCGGCCGGGTCGTCGAACCCGGCGAGCCCGGTGTCGCCGGGCGGGCCGGTCTCCTCCCACCCGACGTAGGCGTCGAGCAGGCGGAAGGTCGGAGGCTGGGGAGCGCACGTCACGGGCGGTCTCCTACGGGGATCAGCAGCGGGCGCTCGGGCCACACGAGCGTGTGCGGCGGGATCGCGTGATCGGCGCAGGGCGGCAGCCGCAGGCCGTCGACGGTGAAGGTGAGCCGGGACACCGCGCGCACCCCGTCCACCGACAGCAGCCGCCGCACCATCGGGGTGTGCCGCAGCGCGCCGCCGAACGGCCAGCCCGCGCCGGACTCCCCGCCGCGCAGCGGGTCCAGGTACGCGGTCACCGCGTCGCCCGCCGCGGCCAGCACGCCCGCGCGGTCACGGCCCGGGTCCAGCACGACCCACGCCTCCACGGCCACCCGCGCGTACCGCACCGGCCCGGCGACCACCGTGACGCCGGCCGGGGCCACCTCGCGGGTGAGATGGCCGGCGACCGCGCGCAGCGTCGCGGCCGTCGGCACCGGAGGCTCGCCGTCCTCGCCCGCGGGCGGCACCACCAGGACGCCCACCACGCCGGGGATCGGCACGCCGGGGTGGTCCGGGTGCAGGCCCGCCACCCCGTGCGCGCGGGCCACCGACGCGCCCGGCGCGTGCGCGGCCAGCAGCCCGTAGTCGGCGGGCGTCACGGCGCGGCCCCGGGCGCGCAGCTCCCCGGCGCCGCGGCGGATCGCCTCGGCGTCGGGTTCGGCGTCCGTCCCGCCCGAGGCGGGGAAGGGGTTGGTGACGCCGGTCACGAACGGCAGCGCGGTGACCACGCCGTTGACGGCGCCCGCCCGCACGGCTCCGGCCGCGCCGCCGCCCACGCGGTAGCGCGCCGCCCGCACGTTGCGGAACCCGGGCGGCACGGCCGCGCCGTGCACGCCGTCGCCGAAGGCGACCTCGCCGGTCGCGTGGTCCACGACGAACACCCGGTCGTCGGGGCCGTAGGCGGCCAGGCTCTCCACCTCCTCCCAGCGCGTCGCGCGGGCCGCCGTCGTGCCGAACACGTCGCCGCCCGCGTCGTCGTCCACCTCGATCACCACCGAGCCCGCGAGGATCGGCACCTGGCTCAGTGTCATCCGCCGCCGCCCGGCGCCCGAGGGGTCCTGGACCGGTTGCAGCGGCTCGTCCCTGACGGTGCGGGCGGCCGTGGCCGCGACCATGTTGAGCCGCAGCCCGGAGATCGCGGTCGGCGCGCCGCCGAACGCGCCGTGCGCGATTCGCAGCCGCAGCCACCGCAGCGGCGGGCCCGTCCTGGACCCGGGCGGACGGGACGGCTCCCAGGAGCGCGGGACCCGCAGCTCCACGGTGCCGCTCGCGCGCAGCCCGCCGGTGTCGTCGCGCACGACGGCCGCGGGCACGAACCTGCCGCCGTCCAGCACGTCCCAGCGCAGCAGCGGCGGTGGCGGCGACGGCACGGCGACGGGCCCGCCGGAGGCGGCGGGCGCGGGCGGCGCGGCGACCACCACGAAGCCCAGCGTGAGCGCCGGGTACGGGCTCGCCGTGCCCGCCAGGCCGATCCACAGCCCGTTGCCCGGCTCGGGGTCCCGGCCGAAGGGCGCGAACGGGCGCCCGGGTCCGGCGGGACCGAGGACGATCGCCTGCAGCGACCCGGCCTCCTGCACCGCGAGCGCGGCGAGCGTGGCCGGGGTGGCGTACAGGTCCTGGTCGGTCTCGTAGATCACCTGGCCGCGCGTGCCGGACACGGTGGCCTGGAACCCGGCCGGGACCAGCACCGACGCGCCGTCGGGCGGGTTCACCGCGAACTCCAGCAGCGCGACCGCCGCCCCGGCGGGCCTGCGCCGCACTCCCGCCGTCGCCAGGTGCTCGGCCAGCGCCTTCTCCGGCAGCCGGTTCACCCGGGCGAGCACGGGCTCGGCCTGCGTGCCGAACAGCCGGACCAGCGCGACCCCGGCGTCCCTGCGGTCGGAGTTCGTCCAGTCGGGCGTGTACCCGGGGATCCGGGCGCGCACGGCGGCCCTGACCGCCTCCCGGGTCGCCTCGACCAGCTCGGGCTGCACGCCCGAGGGACCGGGGCCGGGCACGATCCGCCCGTCCGCCTGGTCCTGCGCGGCACGCTCCCACCACACCTGCCCGGTCATGTCAGCCCCTCACCCGTCTCGGCCGCGGGCACGACCCGGATCCGGATCACCCGCGGCGTCGGCAGCTCGAACGACCGCAGCGGCACGTCGCGGCAGTCCTCCCACGCCACCTCGCCGTCCTCGCCGGCCACGTCGACGGCGCCGTCCATGCAGCCCGCGCCGCCCGTACCGTTCAGACCGCCCGTGCCGCTCGTACCGCCGGTGCCGCTCGTACCGCCCGTGCCGCCCGTGCCGCTTGCACCGCCCGTGCCGATCGCGACGGCCAGCACGTCCGCGAGGTCGCCGAGCGCACGCTGGGCGGCGCGGACCAGGGCCGAGGGGCGCAGCGCCTCCCCGAACGGCCATCCGTCCCCCTCGTCCCCGCCTGCCAGCGGGTCCAGGTAGCGGCGCAGCGCGGCGGTCACGACGGCCGACACCCGCGCCCGGTCGGCCGGGTCGCCGGACAGGTCGACGCGCAGCGCCACCTCGCGGTAGGCGGGCGGGCGGACGAACACCTCGGCGGTGAGCAGCCGCGCCTCCTCCAGACGGGCGGCGACCAGGCGGAGCGCCGCCGGGTCCGGCACGGGCGCGGCGACGAAGTCCGGACGGCCGAAGTCCTCGCGCGGCGCCGCGGGCACGATCCGCACGGTCACCGCGCCCGGCACCGTGGCGCAGGGGAAGCCGGGGTGCTCGCCGGGCGAGGCGTGCGCGCGGGCGATCGCCACCCCCGGCGTGGTCCTGGCCAGGGTGACGTGGTCGGCGGCGGTGACCGCGCGGGTCACCTCGCCGAGCGCCCCGGCGGCGCGGCCGCGCGCGTCGGCCACGGTCTCGGCCTCCTCGCCGCCCTCGGCGCGCACCACGTTGGCCGCCACCAGCGCGCCCCGCCGCGTGACGGAGTCCCGCACGGGCAGCCAGTTGCCGGTCAGGCCGCCGTTGCCGGCCCGCCCGCCCCCGACCACGTACTCGACCCGCACGTCGCCGGTCGGCACGGGGACGCGGCCGGTGAGGCCGTCGCCGAACTCCAGCGCGCCCTCCTCCCGGTCGATGACGAAGACGCGATCGGCGGGGGCGCCGAAGGTGAGGTCGGCCACCGGCCGCCATTCCTCGCCGGCCAGCCACAGGGACGCCTCCAGCAGGCGACCGGCGGCGTCCGGCAGCACGAGCCGCTGTCCCGGCAGCTTCCGCCACGCGCCGATCTGGTCGCCGAGCTCGGCGCCGGTCGCGGTGCGCCGCTCGCGGTCCCGGGCGGCCGACACGTTGACCGCCATCTGGAGCAGGCGGGGCGGCGCGGTCGCCGCGCGGGTGGACAGCAGCAGCCCCCGGTCCTCGGTGGTCCAGCCGGCGGGCGGCAGCAGGTGGACGATCCCGGACCGCCGCAGGCCCGCCGTGCCGTCCCGCACCTCGGCGCAGGGGCGCGGCGCGTCGTCGGAGCCCGGCCGGAACCAGGACCACGCCAGCTCGGCGGGCGGCGGCACGTCGCCGACCGCGCGCGGCGACCACGAGGGCGGGGACGCGGCGGCCGCGTCCAGCTCGAACAGCAGCGAGATCGGGCCGGGCGCGGGCAGCGCGCCGGCGAGCGGCAGCGTGAACCGCGCCTCGGCGGGGCCGCCGCCGCGCGCCGCCAGCGGCACCCCGCGGCGGGCCCGCAGGTCCGCGGTGCGGTCGCGGTCGGTCCAGACGGTCACCTCGCCCGCGGGGTCGAGCGGCAGGACGGTCACGTCGTCGTCGAGGGTGAAGACCACGCGTCCCGCCGGGTCCCGCGACAGCGCCGTCCCGGCGGGCACGACGGGGACCGGCTCGCCGGGCCATTCGGCGGCCAGCCGGAGCACCGTGGCCGCCGCCACGGCGGGCCGGGGCGTGTCGACGCCGAGCAGGCGCAGCACGGCGACCGTCAGCGCGTCCGGCACCTGGTCGAGCCAGTAGAGGCGCTGCTCCAGCAGGTAGGCGAACAGCTCCAGCAGCGTGACGCCGGGGTCGGCGGGCGCGTGCAGCGTCCAGACGCCGTCGGACTCGGCGGGGACGCGACGGCGAATGGCCGCCATCATGTCGGCCCAGGTCAGGTCGTCCAGCTTCGGCGCGGGAATCGTCACGGCGCGCTCCCGGGGGGATCGTGCGGCTGCGGGGCCGGGACCGTCGCGGGGCGTTCGCGGCCGGGTGCGGGGATCGTCACGGCGCGCTCCCGGTGAGGCCGAGGTAGTACGGGAAGACGAGGTTGGCCTTGGTGTTGCCGCGGCGGATCCGGTAGGTCACCGAGACGGTGACGCGGGAGGCGTCGGCCGGGTCGGTCTCGGCGCGGACCTCCTCCAGTTCCACGCGGGGCTCGTGGGCGCGCACGGCCTCGACGATCGAGTTCTCCAGGTCGCGCAGGCTCTGCACGCCGCCGGGCGCGAACACCGACTCCTGGGCGCGGGTGCCGAAGTCGGGGCGCATCACGCGCTCGCCGGTCGCGGTGAGCAGCAGGGCGCGCAGGCAGTGCTCGATGCTCTGCTCGCCGGTGGCGTACTCCAGCCGTCCCGCCTCGTCGGGCATGATCGGGAAGCGCCAGCCGGTGCCGAGGAAGTCCTCGCTCACGCGGTCCTCGCCTTCTTGGCCAGCACGGAGCGGCCGAGCTGCGGTGTGGGGGGCGCGCCGGACGACGCGTGGGTGTGGGTGTTGTAGGCGGCCAGCAGCGTGTCGCCGAGCACGAGCGGCTCGGTCGCGCCGCCGCCGAGGTCGATGGAGGAGGACTTGATGGTGACCTTCTCCGCGGTGAGCGTGATGTCGCCCGTGGCGGACACGGTCACGCCGCCGCCCTCTGCCGCCGTGATCCTGATCGCCTTGCCCTGGTCGTCCAGCTCGACGACGTGCCCGGCGGCCGACCTGATCCGGACGGCGGCCTTCGACGCGGTGTCGTCCAGCAGCACCTCGTGCCCGTGCCTGGTCCGGATGATCTTCTGGTCCCTGCCGTCCTTCCGCGCCGCCGGCGGCTTGTCCACGCCGTTGTAGAGCCCGCCGAGGACGATGGGGAAGCGCATGTCCCCGTGCACGAACGCCACCAGCACCTCGTCGCCCTTCTCGGGGACGAAGAGCGCGCCGTAGCCGCCGCCCGCGTAGAGCTGGCTCACCCGGCACCAGTCGGTGACCGTGCTGCCGTCGAACCACGGGAAGCGCACCTTGACCCGGCCCTCGTCGTCGCCCTCGTTCTCCTCGACGATGGCCTCGACGACGCCGTAGTAGCGCTTGTCGGTGCTGCGGGCGCGCGGCGTGGTCCTGGTCATGGCCGGTCTCCCTCGTGGATGCGCCGGGCGGTGAACTGGGTGAAGAACCCGCTGGTGCTCAGCGAGTGCTCGACCCGCTTGACGAAGTACGAGCCGGAGAACCGCCGGCCGAGGCCGTAGATCTCCAGGTTGTCGCCCGGCCGCAACTCGGGAAGCCCGGCGACGCGGCCGGTGGCGGTGATGAACTCGTAGGCGCGCTCCCGCAGCAGGCTGATCGCCAGCTCGCGGGCCTCCTGGTCGCTGGTGACCGGCGCGTCGACCAGCACCTCCTGGCGGCCCTGCAGCGCGCTGTCGGCCGCCTGCGGCCCGCTCTGCCCGTCGGCGGTGTTCTGCCCGGCCGGCAGGTTCTCCGCGGTCGCGGTGAACGCGATCGGCTGCTTGGTGCGGGGGTCCCAGCCGCGCACGGTCAGCTTGCTGACCTGCTGCGACACGGTCAGGGTCGGGGTGAACTCGATCAGGTTGGGCACCAGTCCCGCGGGCTGGGCGCCGGGCCCGGTGCTCAGCCCCGGCGCGTAGGCCAGCCGGTAGACGCGGATCGGACGGCCGTCGCGCCCGTCGGTGGGCTTGATGAAGTAGAGGGTGTCCTCGCCGGTGGCCGGGTCGGGCAGGATGTAGCAGTCGAAGTCCAGCCGCTTCGCGCGCTCCATCAGGAACGACGCGTCGTCCTGGTTCTTCTGCACCACCACGTCGTGCGTCGGGCCCTCCTCGGTGACGGCGATCCGCAGGTGGTTGCGCTGGGCGATCAGCTCGGCGATCTGCCAGTCCGGCTTGTTCCGGTAGATCTTGGTCTCGTTCTCGGCGGGCTTGCGGTCCTTGAGCCGCAGCAGCCCGTCCACGCCGCTCACCGCCACGGTCGGCGAGGCGGAGTCGGAGAACTTGGGGCTGAGCGTGCTGATCGTCCCGGTGGCGACGGTGAGCAGCCGGTCGGCGTAGCCGAGGCGGACCGAGACCCGGCCGCCGAGCCGGAACCGCGGCGAGTCGCTGTGCTTGAACCGCAGGTTGACGTCGTCCCAGTTGTTCAGCGTGAGGTCGAAGCCGGACATCTCATCGATGTCCCGGTTGACCTTGATATCGATGATGTCGTTCTTGGTGGTGGGGTCGAGCTGCAACCCCTCGATGTGCACCTCGAACTCCGGCGCGTACCGGTCCGGCGAGGCGACCTCGGGCACGGGCGTGCTCATCGCGTCCCCCTCACGGCAGCCGGGGCACGGTGAGCACCCGTCCCGGCCGCAGGTCGCGCGGATCGTCGATGCCGTTGGCCCGCGCCAGCTCCCGCCAGGCGTCCGGCCGCCGGTACACCGCCGCCGAGATGCCGCTGAGCGTGTCCCCGCGGCGCACCACGTAGCTCTTCTCCACGGTGGGGGAGGACCGCGGCGTCTCGGCCGCCTGCGCCGCCGCCGTGCGGAACTCCTTCAGCGTCAGGTCCAGCAGGGCGCGCAGCGGCACCCCGTCCGGCTTGAAGAGCTGGTAGTTCACGTCCAGCTTCTCCACGACGCCGGTGAACACCGCCTCGTCCCAGACGAACCTGACGATCGGCGGCGCGTGCTCCCGGCTGTCGGGACGCAGCAGGTTCCGCAACGCGTCGACGTAGCGCACCCGGACGTTCTCCAGCGTGTCGGAGGTGTCCACCAGCGCCTGCACGGTCAGCGTCTCGGTGCCGCCGCGCACGTACTGCAGCGGCGGCGTCTCGAGGCCCGGGATCGTGATCTCGGCGAACGTGTTGCTCTTGCTGAGCTTGTAGTCGGTCGGGTTGAACCGCAGCGGGATCCGGCGGCTGCGCTCGTCGGCGATCACCGGCCGGACGATCTCCAGCCGGGCCGGCGCGTCGCCCTGGCGGGCGAAGGACGTGGGGGTGACGCTCACGGGCGGTCCTCGCCGTCGCCGTACCGGCGTTCCGCGTCGGTGTGCCTGGCCCGGGCGCACTCCTGCTCGTAGAGCCGCGCCCACGCCTGGATGTGCTTGTTGAACAGGCGGGTGAACACCGCGCCCTCGTCCCCCTCCACCTGGAACCGGACCTCCAGGTTGTGGATCGTCACCTTCGGCATCCCGGTCACCTCCCTTCGCCGTCCTGCGTGACCTTGGTGAGCCCTTCGTGCGCGATCTCCAGCGACTCCAGCGCGACCGCGTTCTGCTCGGCGTGCAGGTCGGGCCCGCTCCACTTGGCGGCCAGCCCGCCGTGGAACCCCCACGCCACCGCCGGGACGCCGTCCGGGCCGAGCACGATCACCGCGCCGTCGCGGCGCGCGCCGAGCGAGTCGGCCAGCCCGGCCTGGTACCAGGACCACAGGACGGGGTCGCGCACGACGCCCCGCTTGAGCGTGATCCGGTTCCACGAGTGGCGCAGCGGGAGCTGGCGCACCGAGTCGTTGCGCCCGCCCTCGGCGTAGCTCGTGACCTCCAGTTGCGCGCCGAGGCCGGTGACCTCCTGGAACGCGCCCGCCGCGACCAGCGGCAGCAGCAGCGCCTGCGCGGGCGGCAGGTAGGCGTCGCCGGGGTCCAGCGTGACCAGGAAGCGGTATTTGGGCAGCGGGTCCGGCATCATGCCTCGATCACCTCCAGGCCACGGTCCTGGCCGAGCACCAGGCGCAGGCGGATGAACTCCATCGGGACGGCGGGGGCGACCTCGACCTCGCAGACCACGAGGCCCGGGTCCTGGCCGGGCGGGTTGTCGGTGTCGTCGCAGGTCACGCGGAACGCCTGCTCGGGCCGCGCGCCCGCGAGCGCGCCGGACCTGAACGCCGACAGCAGCACCGAGGTCAGGGCGCGCACCAGCGTGAGCCGCAGCTCGGGCGAGTTGACGTCGAACACCAGCGGCAGCGCCACCCGGCGGATCGCGCGCACGAGCAGGTGCACGAGCCGCCGGTGCGCCACGTACCGGCCGTGCGGCGCGGCCGACAGCGTGCGCCCGCCCCACACCACCAGCCCGCGCCCGCGCGTGCACCGCACGAGGTTGACGCCCGCCTCGAACAGCCGGACCTGCTGCGGCTCGGGGAACTCGGCCGCCAGGTCCACCGCGTCCAGCAGCACCGCGTTGGCCGGGGTGTGGTGCGCGCCGCGCTCGCCGTCGAGCCTGGCGATCACGCCGAGCACGTGCCCGGAGGCCGGGAGCGCGCCCGGGGCGCCGGGCGCCCGCAGCGCCGGGTGGTAGACCGCCGCCGCGCTCAGCAGGGCGTCGTCGCCGGTCGCCTCCAGCGTCCGCGCCCACGCCACCGCGTCGTCCGCCGAGGACGCCGCGGGCGGGACGTCCAGGACGGCCAGCCGGTCCAGGGACGCCGCCGCCGCGCCCAGCAGGTCGATGACCGTGTCGGCGTGGTCGGTCCCGGTCAGGTCCGCGCCGAGGTCCGGCAGCGCGACCAGGGCCGGCTCCGGCAGCTCGGCCTGCGCGCGGACCGCGCCCAGGTACTCGGCACGGCCCGGCGCGGCGTCGGCGCCGCCCGCCAGCGTCAGGTCCCAGGACCGCGAGATGGGGTCGCCCGGCTCCCGGGGACGGGGCGGCGCGTCGGGGACCAGCCGGACCAGCCGGGACGCGGCCAGCCGGGCGGCCACCTCGGCGGGCGGCACACCGGGGAACGTCTCGGGCGGCTCGCCGGGCGAGGTCACCCGCACCGACACCGTCGGCGGCCCGGCCACCGTGCTGGCCTGGAACCGGATCGCGACGCGGCAGCCGTTCGCCCACGCCCCCGGGCTGGTCGCGACCACCCGGTAGCGCGCGTGGGGAAAGCCGCCCCCGGCCTCCCACACCGCCTCCGCGGTCGCCGCCGGGCCGGTGACCCGCAGCACCCAGGCCGTCCTGCCGCCGTTCTCGAAGAACCCGCGCAGCGCGTACGGCGTGGCCGACCCGCCGTCGGGCGGCCCGAAGGCGCCCACGACGTCGTTCCAGCTCTCGACCCGCACCGGGATGCCCGCCGGGCCGCGGCGCAGGCGGCCGAGGAACGCGGCCACGTCCGTGCGCAGCGGCTCCTCGGCGGAGCCGCGCGGCTCGAACGTCAGGGAGACGCCAGGGAGCGCTGCCATGTCAGGCGTCGATCAGCAGGCTCTCGACGCACAGCACGAGCGTCTCCATGGCGATCTCGTTCTTGGTCGCGCTCAGCGTCGGACCGGTGTACTTCGTCGGCCAGCCCCGGTCGAAGTTCCAGCGCATCGCCTCCTGGCGGTTCTCGTCCAGCAGGATGATCGAGCCGGACGTGCGGCGCACCTTGCCGTTGAGCGCCTCCACCACCCAGGTGAAGAACCCGACGTGGCCGGTGATGCCCCGCTTGAGCGTGATGTTGGTGAACTTCTTCAGTCCGGGGATCTTGCGGACGGTGATGTCCTCGCTGCCGTTGCGGTACTCGATCGCCGGGATCTCCAGCTCCAGCCCGCTGGCCTCGGTGAACGAGCCGCTCACCGCCACCCCGTCGTCGCTGACGTTGGTCACGATGACCTGGAAGTTGTATGCCGCGTAGGGATCGTCCCTGATCACGGGTGGCATCGGTTCGCCTCTCTGCTTGGAAGGTCTGCCGGGGCGGGACTCAGGCGAGCTGGGTCTCGCGGGTCTTCTGCTGGATCCGGAAGATCACGAATTCGGCCGGGAAGACCGGCGCGACGCCGATGACGCACACGAGCCTGCCGTTGCGCAGGTCGTCCTCGGTCATCGTCGAGCGGTCGCAGGCGACGAAGAACGCCTCCTCCGCGGTCGTGCCCGCGAGCGCCCCGCTGCGCCAGACCGTGGTCAGGAAGTTCGTCACGGTCTGGCGGACCAGCGCCCACAGCGCCTCGTCGTTGGGCTCGAACACCACCCACTGGGTGCCCTCGTCGATCGACTCCTCCAGGAACAGGAACAGCCGGCGGACGTTGACGTACTTCCACGAGGCGTCGGAGGACAGCGTGCGCGCCCCCCACACCCGGTGGCCGAGCCCGGGGAAGAACCGCAGCGCGTTGATCCCCTTGGGGTTCAGCAGGTCCTGGTGGCGCTTGGTGACGTCCTGGGCGATGCCGTCGGTGAGGCGGACGCCGCGGATCACCACGTTGGCCGGCGCCTTGTGCACGCCCCGCTCCACGTCCACGCGGGCGTAGATCCCGGCCAGGTGCCCCGACGGCGGCACCTCCACGTCCCGGTCGGACGAGGGGTCCCGGGTGACGAGCCAGGGGTAGTACAGGGCGGCGTACTTGGTGTCGAACGGCTCGCGGAACGCCTGGATGCCCTCGATGTCCAGCCCGTCCTGCGGGTCGAGGATCGCGAACCGGTCCTTCAGCAGCTCGCAGTGCGTGATCAGCGCGGACTGGACCGTCCCCGACCACACGCCGGGCACCGCGCAGACCGCCACCTCGTCGATGTCCTCGAGGGCGGCGATCCCGGTGCGCAGGCCGCTGCCGCCGTCCTCGCCGACGAAGTCCGCGACGGTCAGCGTGTCGTAGGAGTCCGAGCCGTCGGCCAGGGTCAGCCACGCCCCGGTCGCCGCGACCGGGAAGCGGGCCGGGTCGGTGGACAGCCCGCCGAGCGTCCGCGCCCGGACGAGCCGGGACCGTCCCTCCAAGGTGGCCACGAGGCCGGACGACCGGTCGCCGGTCAGCCGGAGGTTCGGGAACGACTCCTCGACGGTCGTCCCGGCCGGGTCGGTGAACCGGGCGTCCACCCGGGCCTCCACCAGGTAGAGCCGGTCGGTCTCGAACAGCGTCCCCGGCACGACCGCGCCGAAGGTGACGACGTCCCCGGCCACCGCGTCCACGGTGAGCGCGGTCAGGTTCCTGCCGTCGTCGAGCTGGACCACCGCGTCCTCGTACAGGCGGCCCGCGCCGCCGACGCGCAGCGTCCGGCCCCCGCCGGCGGTGGTGCCCCGGCGCACCCGGCGCACGGCCGCGCCCTCCCGCCATTCCGGGTGCGAGGTCCCGGCCGGGAAGGTCAGCGTGACCCGGCCGGACGCCGGCTGGCCGACCTGCGCCTTGTACCGGGCGCCGCCGATCAGGACCCACACGTCGGCGGGCAGCTCGTCGGGGTCCAGCCCGGTCACCTCGGCGACCTCGACCGTCTCGGCGTCGGCGTCGGCGTCCTCGGCGAGCCGCGTGACGAACAGCGCGCCCTCCTGCGGGTCGGGCAGCACCGGCAGCGCGGCGCCGACCACCGGCCGTACCCGCACCTGCACCGCGCCGCCCCACGACCCCGGGCTCACCGCGGAGAACTCCAGCGTCCGCTCCGTCCCCCGCGCGCCGACCTGTACGTAGTCGCCGCGCGCGGCCCTGACCTCCGCGGGCAGCGGCGCGTCCAGCTCGATCCGCCGGGCGGTCACGTCGTAGGCGGCGACCTGCGCGGTGTGGATCGACCGCTCGTCGTCGCCGCGGAAGAACTCGATCCGCTGGCCGACGCCGGTGAAGCCGATCAGGTGGCCGAGCTCCACGCTCGACGCGCCGCGGGCGGCGTCCCCGGCGACCGGGCTCACCAGGCCGTGGACCAGCGTGCCCGAGGCCGCCGTGGCGTGCCTGCTCGCGACCCGCTTGACGTACAGGCGCTGCCCGCCGTTGTCGAAGAACCCCTTGACCGCGAGCGGGAACAGCCACCACCGGCCGCCCTCGGACGGGTTGCCCGCCCACGCGTCGCGGACTCCCGCGTCCGGCTCCGGGAGGAACCCGCCGAACGTGCGCTGGAACTCCAGGAAGTTGGTCACCAGCTTGGGCTTTCCTGTGTACGGGCCGCGAAGGGTGACCCCGGCCATGCCCGCCGTGCTGGTGCTCACCCCCGCGATCGGCCGCGGCCCCGCGTCGATCTCCTCGACGTAGACCCCCGGGCTCAGATACTCGGGCATTGGCCGGCTCCTCACTTCCTCGTTGATCGCTACTGGTCGCTTACTGGTCGCGGATCTCGATGACGTGCCGGCGGCCGGCGTCCCCGGGCAGGCGAACGGTCAGCGAGCCGGTCCGGCCCGGCCGCTCGGTGGCCCGCAGGCGGAACGTCTCCTCGGCGGCATCCTCGTCGTCCTTCTCGCCCTCCCAGCGCAGCGCCAGCCGGAAGGCTCCCGTGGCGTCGGTCAGCGTGCGCTCGTGCCACGGCACCAGGTCCCTGCTCGTCCGTCCCCGCGCCTCGACCAGCGCGTTCGCGACCGGCGCCCCGGACGCCGCGTCCAGCACGACGCCGTGCGCGGTCCGCAGGCCCGGCGGGTAGGGGAAGGAGGCGCTCGGCAGCAGCCGGACCAGCCGCGGTTCGGTCTGCGCCGCCGGCGGGTGGGCGTCGTCGTAGGGATGCACCAGGAACTCGACGCCGACGAGGCCGGACGAGAACGGCTCGTCGTCGGCGGGGTACAGCGGACGGTAGCCGGGGGCCGAGAAGCGGGCCCGGTGGCGTTCCGGCCCGCCGCGCCACGGCCCGCCGCGGCGGCCGAGGCCCGGGTACACCAGGGCCGCGCTCGGCGTGCGGACCGCCGCGACGTCCTGCGGCGCCCATTCCCCGCCGGTCCACCGGTCCAGCTCGACGGTCACGCCGGCCGTGCGGACCCGCCGGGCGTAGTCGTCGAACGGCACGAACCAGGCCGGGCTGTGCAGCACCGACCGCGCGAGGGGCGTGAAACGGCTCACGGCGTGGCCGCCCCCTCGACGATCCGGCTGTGCACGGGCCGGATCTCCTGCTCGGCGGCGGCGTCCAGGTTGACGACGCGGAACTCGTAGTTCAGCGAGAGCCGGTACGGCTTCTGGATCGCGTACC
The DNA here is from genome assembly GCF_014200435.1 of Sphaerisporangium krabiense. Lineage (NCBI taxonomy): Bacteria > Bacillati > Actinomycetota > Actinomycetes > Streptosporangiales > Streptosporangiaceae > Sphaerisporangium > Sphaerisporangium krabiense. The sequence continues at coordinate 4,672,733 of NZ_JACHBR010000001.1, forward strand.
AGACCCACGACTTCTGGTCCAGGGTGAGCGGCGTCAGCGTGACGTGCAGCGAGTCCGTCGAGGCCGCCAGGCTCCCGGTCAGCTGCGTGCCGTCCAGGATCGCGTCGTCGTAGAACGTCTGCAGGGCGCGGCCGAGCATGCGGTGCTGCGTCGGCTGGTCGCCGCCCCACGGGGTGATCAGGTACCGCAGCAGCAGCGCCATCGGCGGCTTGCGGGTGGTGGGCGCGTCCGGCGGCCGGGAACGCACCGGCGGCCTGTTGCGCGACGCCGGGTCCTCGGCGATCTCGTAGAGGAACACCGTGAGCTTGGGCGGCGGCGTCTGCACCGGCTCCGACAGGTCGTGCAACTCCGCGATCGGCGGGTCCTGGCTGAGTCCGCGCAGGGACCGGGTCAGGGCTCTCACGATGATCGTCGAGACATCGGCGATGACCCCGAAGTCGCCCATGCGAAATCCTCCCCGTTTCCCCGTGAAATGCGTGCGGGGGAGAGCATGCCGGGGGTGCCGTGGCGCGAACGCGATCGATCCGTCACACGGGCGTCACCGGCCTGTGGCGGCCCGCCCTGGTGGCGCCGGCCCGCCGGGACGGCCACGCTCGCGGGGCGACGCGGGCGAAGACGCGGCGGCGATGCCGGGGTGACAGCGATGGGGCATCCTTCCCTTCGTGGAGGCCCCGGTGGAACGCAGCGGCACGTTGATACTCCGGGTGTGGGTGGAGGAAGGGCGGCGTGACGGTTTCCGGGCGCGCGTGATCTGCACGGTCGGGCCGGACGAGGCGCGGTCGTGGGCGGTCAGCGAGCCGGCCGCCGTACACGCGGTCATCCAGGCGTGGCTGGACGGGCTGCTGGAACCGGACGGGTGACGCCCGGGTGACGCCGCGGTGACGTCCCGCCCTTTAGCATGCGCGGCACCAGGGGGAGACGCGAGGGGGCGATACGCGTGATAATCCTTATTGCCCGAGGGGAACGGGTGCGCGCTTTTGCGCGTTAATCACCAAGCAAACGTGCATTTGCTCTAATATGGGACTGACTTGTCCTGTACCGCATCGGAAAGTGATCACCAAGGCCACATCGCCCGGGGGAACCGATGACCGCAGACACCCAAGTCGTTTCATTGCGGCTGCTCAAGGGCTTCGCGTTGTCCGTCGGCCAGCGTCGCGTCTCGATTTCGTCAAGCGCCCAACGACTGGTCGCCTTTCTCGCCCTTCAGGACAGCCCGCGCGCTCGCGCTTATGTGGCGGGAACACTCTGGCCCGAGGCCACGGTGTCCCGCGCCAACGCCAATCTCCGGTCGTCGTTGTGGCGCGCGGCGCGCATGGGCCACAAGGTCATCGAGGCGTCCGCGCAGGAGCTGGAGATCGGCAAGTACATCAGCGTCGACGTCCGCGACGCCGTCGCGCGCGCGCACCGGCTGCTCGACATCTCGCGCCCGTGCGACGACATCCTGACCATGCACACATTGACCGTCCTGTCCGCCGATCTGCTGCCCGACTGGTCGGAGAGCGACTGGGTGCTGATCGAGCAGGAGCAGTACCACCAGCTCCGGCTGCACGCGCTCGAAGCCATGTCCGAACGCCTGACCGCCGCGCGGCGGCACGGCGAGGCGGTCGCCGCCGGGCTCGCCGCCGTCCGCGCGGAGCCGCTGCGCGAAAGCGCACACCGCGTGCTCGTCAACGCCCACCTCGCCGCCGGCAACCGCGCCGCCGCGATGCGCCAGTACGACCAGTGCCGCACCGTCCTGCGCAACGAACTCGGCCTGGAACCCTCCCAGTCCCTCAAAAACCTTCTCACCTCCTGCCGCCGCCCCACGGCCACCGCGGTGTGAAGGACAACCTGAAATAGCGATTAATGTCCTTATATCAAGGCGTGCGCCGCTAACCCGGTAAGCCGGAAAACGTCCCTCATTCGACCACGCTCCACCCGCCTTTCCGGGCACCCGTTTCCAATCACGGGGACCGGCGCGCGACGGCGCCGGAGGCGCGGGCGGACTCCAACGGGAAGAATCGCGTTCCGGGGGCCGGAACGCGATTCTCCGGAGAGTTCTAGAGCGCCGGGGGGATGTTGAAGTTGACGCGGAACACGTTGTCCGGGTCGTAGGCGGCCTTCGCCTTGGTGAGGCGGGCGTAGTCGGCCGGGGTGAAGGACAGCTTGACGCGGTCGGGGGTGGCGTCGGCGACGCCGGAGAAGTTGAAGAGCGTGCCGCCGGTCGCCCAGGGGCGCATCTTCTCCGCGAGCTCCTCGTGCGCCCGGCGTATCGCGTCCTCCCGGCCGGGCTCCAGGATGGAGGCGGCGAACACCGTGTACGCGGCGTCGCGGCCCCCGACCGCGCTGGGGATCGCCGGCGGGCGGGCGTAGGCGCCGCCGAGCTGGCGCATCTCGATCAGCAACGGCGAGCCGGTGTCCGGCCCGGCCAGCGACAGCAGCGTGTCGACCGCGCCCTCGTCCAGCGTGTGCAGCGAGATGTTGGAGTCGTACACCCGCGCCGGCTCGGTGGGATCGTTGTAGATCGTCCCCACCTCGGTGTAGGGCATCTCGCCCAGCGTGTCCAGGATCTGCGAGCCGATCTCGCGCAGCGGCCGGACCAGCCGCTCGCCCTCCTCGGCCGTGCCGGTGTAGGCCAGCCGCAGGTGCGCGATGTACCGGCCGCGGAAGATCTCGGGCACCTCGGGGATCGGCGGGAACGTGACCAGCAGCACCGAGGACGACATCTCCTCCGGCGCGTCCCGCACCCACCGGCCGTAGGCGTGCAGCACGTCGGCGGTCGCCTCGGCCGGGAAGAACAGCCCGCCGCCGTACAGCCGCGACACCGGCACGAGGTCGAACTCCAGCCCGACCACCACGCCGAAGTTGCCCTTGCCGCCGCGCACCGCCCAGAACAGCTCGGGGTCGCCGTCCGCCGTGACCTGCCGCAGCCGGCCGTCGGCGGTGACCAGGTCGACGCGGCGCACCCGGTCGGCCGCGAAGCCGTAGGAGCGGCCGAGCGGCCCGACGCCGCCGCCGAGCGTGTAGCCGACGACGCCGACGTTCGGGCTGGACCCGTTGAGCGGGGCCAGGCCGTGCGGCACGGTCTGCGGCAGCACCTGGCGCCAGCGCACCCCGCCGCCGACCCGCGCCGTGCGCGCCGCCGGGTCCACCCGGACGTCGCCCATGCGGCGGGTGGCGATCAGCACCTGGCCGTCGGCGGGCACCGCCGGGCCGTGCCCGGTCGTCAGCACCGCCACCGCGAGGCCCCGCGCCGCGGCGTACTCGACCGCCGCGATCACGTCGTCGGGCCCGGTCGCCCCGACGATCAGCTCGGGGTGGTGGTCCACGGTGAGGTTGAACCCCGACCGCTCGGCGTCGTACCCGTCGTCACCCGGCCGGAACACCGGCCCCGTGAAAGCGCCCACGATGATCGAGCCTAGACCGGCGCCGCGCCGATGGGACGGCCCCGCGCGCGCTCCCGGCCGTATTGCGTGAGGTTCCGTGCGCCTCCACGAGGTTCCGCGCGGGCTCGTGCCGCCCCGCGGCGGTAGGGTCGGCCGGGTAACCGCCGGACCCACGCGAAGGGTGGATGCGACATGAGCCCCGAGGAGATCGCCGCGGTGTTGCTGGGCCTCCCGGAGGTCAGCGAGGAGGAGCCGTTCGCGCCCGGCCTGCCGGTGTACAAGGTGGTGGGCAAGGTGTTCGCCATCTACCAGCCCGACCCGCCGGCGCAGATCACGCTGAAGTGCGATCCGTCGCGGGCGCTGCACCTGCGCGACGAGTATCCGGCGATCGTGCCCGGGTACCACGTCAACAAGCGGCTGTGGAACACGGTGAGCCTCGACGGCAGCGTTCCCGACGATCTGCTCGCCGATCTGATGCGCCATTCCTACGAACAGGCCGCGGCGGGGTTGCGCAAGGCCGATCGCGAGCGGGTGCTCGCCCGACTTGACCGGGCCGGGCCAATTTAACGCGCAATTACCGCGAACCTAATCAAGTACGCTCCTCTTGCTCTCCGAACCGCCATGGATGACCCCCGTGTGTCAGGATCCATTCAGCCCAAGGACACGCCTCATCCGTCGAAAGGAGAGACCAGTGGCCAGAACCACTCTTTGGACCTCCAGCGCCGCAGTCCGTCCGGAAAAGTACGAGGGCGGCCTGGAGCAGGGCACCCACACCGGTGGAACCTCGACCTTCGAGATCCCCGCCGGCCAGGAAGTCTGGTTCCACTTCCCGCTCCCGACCCCGTGGCTGGTGAACGACCTGGCTTACTACCTCGAGCGGGTCGCGATCCTGTGGGAGACGGACAACGCGCAGGTCACCGAGGTCGCGGCCTACCACGGCCCGGGTGAGCGCTACACCCTCTCCACGGTCGCGCAGGAGGGCAGCTTCCTGCAGGCCGGACCGGACATCCCCGACAACACCTACACCGTCCAGACCGACGCCGGCGACCGGCCGAGAACCGGCTACGGCGTGCAGGCGTCCATCAAGGTGAAGGCGAACGGCAGCGCGGGCCGCGTCACGTTCGGCGGCGCCGGCGCGACGTTCCACGACACCCCTCTTCGTGGACACCGCGAGGCGGTCGCCCGGCAGTAAAGTTCTCGATTTCGGATAATCTTTCCGAAGAAAAGGCCGGTGGGCTCCGGACACCCCGGAGTCCACCGGCTTTTCTTTTTTCCCGTCGATCGGCGGAGAAAAATAAAGGCGTCACCCGCCACGCCGCCCGAAGAACAGGCGTATCACCCGGCGCCGGCGTGAAAAAACAAACGCGGGACCCGGCGCGGGCGCGAAAATCGCCCGGTCCCGCGCGGAGGCGCGGGACCGGGCGATCGCGGTCAGTCGGCGACGAGCCGGCAGCACGGCGCGTACGCCGCCACCAGGACCTCCTCGCCGGGGTCGTCCAGCACGGTCGGCGACGCCAGGCCGTCCAGCACGATGAACCGCAGCCGCGAGCCCCGCGCCTTCTTGTCGATCCGCATCGCCTCCAGCAGGTCGGGCCACACGTCGGGCCGGTAGGTCGTGGGCAGGCCCAGCATCATGAGGATCTCGGCGTGCCGGTCGGCGGTCGCGTCGTCGAGGTGGCCGGTGATGCGGCCGAGCTCGGCGGCGTAGCACATCCCGACCGAGACGGCCGACCCGTGCCGCCACCGGTACCGCGCCACCTTCTCGATGGCGTGCCCGAGCGTGTGCCCATAGTTCAGGAACTGCCGGCGCCCGTGGTCGCGCATGTCCTCGGTGACGATCTCGGCCTTGACGCGTGCCGCGCGCTCGATGATGTCGCGCAGCTGCGGCGTGCCGGGCGTCGTGACGGCCTCGGTGCCCGCCTCGATGGTGTCGAGGATGACCGGGTCGGCGATGAAGCCGATCCTGACGACCTCGGCCAGGCCGTTGACCAGCTCGCCCTCCGGCAGCGTGTCGAGCAGGCGGAGGTCGCAGACCACCCCGGCCGGGGCGTGGAACGCGCCGACCAGGTTCTTGCCCGCGGAGAGGTTGATCGCGGTCTTGCCGCCGATCGCGCCGTCCACCATCGCGGTCAGCGAGGTGGGCACCTGCACGATCGGCACGCCGCGCAGCCAGGTCGCCGCGACGAAGCCCGCGAGGTCGGTGGTGGCTCCGCCGCCGACGGCGACGACGGCGTCGGAACGGGTGAAGCCGAGGCGTGCGAGGTCGTTCCAGCAGTGCGCGGCGACCGCGTGGTCCTTGGCCTGCTCGCCGTCGGGCACCGCGATGAGCTCCGCCTCGTGGCCGTGCGCGCGCAGGTCGCCGGCGATCGCCTGCGCGGTGTCCTTCATCGTCTGGCAGTGGATCACCGCGGCCCGTCCGGAGCCGCTCAGCAGGGCGGGTACTTCGGTCAGTGCGTCATCGCCGATGACGATCTCGTACGCGGACGAACCGCCCACCGGGATGCGCGTCAGGTCAGCACTGGACACAGTTCACCAACTTCCGTCCTAGCGGTCCGGACGATTATCCGTGCCGGTCGCGACGGGGTCAGCAGGGACTTGACATATCGCCGCCACGTTTCGTGGGAACCCTCGACAACGTGCCGTCGGTCCAAAATCATCGATCGGCAGGCTGTCGTGGGGAGCGCGCTATGACCATGTCAGAGGCCGGGTCACAGGCCGGGGCCGAGGTCACGCCACGGACGTACGCCGGCGCCGCGCCCGGCCCCGGGCTGTGGGTGCTGGAGACGGCGCACCAGGCCCGGCCGTTCACCCGGTTCTTCCTGGGCGTGTGGCTGCCGGTCTTCGCCGAGTCGATGCCCGCCGGGTTCCGCCGGTACGGGCTGCTGATGGAACGGCTGGACATGCGGCTGTCCGGCATCTGGAAGTACGTCCAGGCCCGGCAGGTCGCGCCGTGGCGGGACCGCGGGCCCGCGGCGCTGCGGCCCGCCCGGCAGCTCCTGTGGCGGCTGCACCCCGAGGTGCGCGGGCGCGCCCGCGCCGCGCGCCGCGCGCTGGCCGCCCGCGCGTGGCGGCAGGAGGCCGTGGAGTGGTTCGACGGCGGGCTGCGGGCGCGGTTCGTCGCGCGCAACCGGGCGCTCCAGGCCGTGCCCGTCGACGCCCTGGACGAGGCCGCCCTGCGCGGGCACATCGACGAGCTCGTCGCGCTGCTGCGCGACGGCGACATGGTGCACATGCGGCACCTGGTCGCGCAGAACGTCGCGGTCGGCGACTGGCTGGCGCACGTACGGCGCTGGACCGGCGTGGACCCGGCCGACGCGCTGGCCGTGCTGCGCGGCGCCTCACCGGCGTCGGTCCGCCCCCTCGGCGGCCTGGACCGCCTGGTCGACGCGGTGCGCGCCGCCGGCGCCGGCCTCGGGCCCGCGGGGCCGCCGGGGAAACGCCTGGAGGCGCTGCGCGCCGCCTCGCCGGAGGTGGCCGCGGCGCTGGAGGAGTACCTGGGCGAGCACGGCGACGACCTGCTCGGCTTCGACCTCGACGAGCCGACGCTGCGCGAGATGCCCGCGCTGGTGCTCGCCGCGCTGGAGGCCCGGCTGTCGGCCCCGGCGGCCCCGCCCCCCGGCGGCGCGGCGGACCCGCTGCGGGCCCGGGTGCCCGAGGACGACCGGGCCGCGTACGACCGGCTGCTGGACGACGCGCGGCTGCTATACGGGCTGCGCGACGACGACGTGGCCTGGACCGAGATGCGGCCGTGGGGGCTGCTGCGCCGCGCGCTGCTCGCCGCCGGCCGCCGGCTCGTGGCCCGGTCGGCGCTGGAGCACCCCGAGCACGCGGTGGAGGCCGACCCCGCCGAGCTGGCCGCGCTGCTCTCCGGCGCGGACGCGCCCACGGCGGCCGAGCTGGCGCAGCGGGCCACGCGGCGGCGCACCGCCGCACGCCCGCCGCTGGAGCTGGGCGAGGAGGACCCGGCCATGCCGCTGCCGCGGCTCCCCGCCGCGCTCGCCCGGGTGAACGAGGCGCTGCTGGAGGCCATGTCGCAGGACCTGCTGGAGCGCGCCGTCCCCTCCGAGCCCTCCGACACCGAGGTCCACGGCACCCCCGCGAGCCCCGGCGTGTACACCGGCCGCGCGCGGATCGTGCGCGGTCCGGCGGAGTTCGGGCGGCTGGAGAAGGGCGACGTGCTGGTCGCGCCGACCACCGGCCCCTCCTACAACGTCGTGCTGCCGCTGATCGGCGCGGTCGTCACCGACCGGGGCGGCGCGCTGTCGCACGCGGCGGTGGTCGCCCGCGAGTTCGGCGTCCCCGCCGTGGTCGGCACGCAGGTCGCCACCCAGAGGATCAGGGACGGGGAGCTGGTCAGGATCGACGGCGCGCGGGGCGTCGTCACGGTCCTGTGATCGCCGCGCTCGCCGGGGCCCTCGACCCCGCGATCTTCGGCGGGAAGGCCGCCGCGCTCGCCGCCGCCGTGGACGCCGGGCTGCCGGTGCCGCGCGGGTTCGCCGTCTCGGTGGACGCCCTGGCCGCGGCCGTGGCCGGCGACGCCGCGGCGACGGCGGCGGTGGGCGAGGCGGCGGGACCGCTCGGCCCGGTCGCCGTGCGGTCGTCGGCGGTGGGGGAGGACGGCGCGCGGGCGAGCTTCGCCGGGCAGTACGCGACCGTGCTCGCGGTGCGGGGCGCCGGCGCGGTGCTGGACGCGCTGGCGACCGTGCACGCCTCGGCCGCGGGCGCGGCCGACTACCGGCGCCGCCTCGGCCTGCCCGCCGGGCGGGTCGCCGCGGTCGTCCAGGAACTGGTGGCGCCGGACGTGGCGGGCGTGCTGTTCACCCGCGACCCGATGGGCGGCGCCGGCATGGTGGTCGAGGCGTCCTGGGGGCTCGGCGAGGCCGTCGTGTCCGGGCTCGTCACCCCCGACCACTGGCTGCTGGACCGGGACGGCGCCGTCCTCCGGGAGCGGACGGCGCGCAAGGACGTCGCGATCCGGCCGGCCGACGGCGGCGGCACCCGCGAGGAGCCGGTCGCCGCGCCGTGCGCCGGCCTGCCGTGCCTCGACGCCGCCGCGCTGGCCCGGCTCGCCGCGCTCGGCCGCCGGTGCGTCGCGGTGTTCGGCGCCGAGCAGGACGTCGAGTGGGCGCTCGCCGGCGGCCGGGTGTACCTGTTGCAGTCGCGGCCCCTGACGGCGGTGGCCTAATGCCCGGTGGACCGGCGCGCCTCCGCCAGGAACCCGCCGATCTCGCGGTGGAACTCCTCCGGCCGTTCCAGCGACGCGCCGTGCCCGCAGCGGTCCACCAGGACCAGCCGCGCGTCCGGCAGCAGGCCGGCGAGGTCGGCGAGCTGGTCCGGCGGCGTCATCCGGTCCTGCCGCCCGCCGATGACCAGGACCGGGCAGCGCACCCCGGCGGCGCGGTCGCGGACGTCGTACTCGCGCAGCGCCGCCGACAGCACCTGCCAGCGGCCCTCGTCGTCGGGGATCGGGATCGAGCGGGGGAACCACACGAGCTTGCGGATCGCCCACGGCATCCGCCCGGTGAAGATGTTCCGCAACGTGTCGCGCTGGAGCTCGGGCCACCGGCGCTGCGCGGCCATGGCGTCCCAGCGCGTCACGTACCGCAGCAGCGGGTCGGTCGCATGGGTGGGCGTGCACTCGCAGACGATCGAGTCGACCAGGTCCGGGTCGCGCTCGGCGAGCAGCAGCGCGACCATGCCGCCCATCGAGTTCCCCCAGATCGCCGTCGGGCCGAGGCCGAGCTTGGTGATCAGCGTCGCGGCGTCGCCGACCAGGTCGGCCAGCCGGTAGCCCGGCGCGGCGGGCGTCCGCCAGGAGGTGACGACGACGCGGCGGTGGGCCAGCGGGCCGTACAGCGCCCGCGCCCCGGCGGCGGTCCCGGGGTTCTCCATGGTGGTCAGCGCGTCGCCGAGCCCCCGCAGCACCAGCAGCGGGGCGCCGTCGGGGGCGCCGAACTCGACGTACGGCAGCCGCGCGCCGCCGGTCAGATCGCAGTACTGGAGGGACATCGCGTACTCCTCGCATGGATCCGAGAGCCGTCCTGGCTACTTCTGGCTACATTGCCGTGTCCCGGATGCGGTGGCGCCCCGGCGCCGCCCGATTGGAGCGTAAATCGTGAAGTTGGGCATCGGTCTTCCCAATGTCATCCCCGACGTCCCGGGGCGGGTCCTGGTCGACTGGGCGATCCGGGCCGAGTCGGCCGGGTTCTCGTCGCTGGTCACGACCGACCGCGTGGTGTACCCGGGGTACGATCCGCTGCTGGCGCTCGGCGCGGCGGCCGCGGTGACGAGCCGGATCCGTCTCATCACCGACGTCATCGTGGGGCCGGTGCGCAGCCCGGTGCTGCTGGCCAAGGACGCGGCCGGGGTGCAGGAGATCTCGCAGGGCCGCCTCGTGCTCGGCGTCGGGCCGGGGGTGCGGGAGGACGACTTCGTGGTGGCGGAGCGCGACTTCGCCGGGCGGTGGGCGCGGTTCGAACGCGACCTCGGCATCATGCGGCGCGTGTGGGCGGGGGAGCCCGCGGAGGGCACCGACCGGTCGCCGCTGCCCCGGCCGCTGCCGGACGGCGGCGTGCCGGTGCTGATGGGCGGGTTCAGCGACGGGTGCATCCGGCGGGCGGTGAAGTGGGGCATCGGCTGGGCGGCGCCGAGCCTGCCGCCGGACGACGTGGTGCCGTTCGCGCGGCGGGTACGCGAGGCGTGGGCGGCGGCCGGGCGGGACGGCAGCCCGGAGATCATCGCGATGGCGCGGTTCGGGATCGGCGAGGACGTGCTGGAGGAGTCGCGGCACTCGGCGCGCGACTACTTCTCGATCCTCGGGCCTGAGCTCGCGGAGGTCTTCGCCAACGACGCCGCCCGTGACACCGAGGCCGTCCAGGCCATGATCGGCAAGTACGCCGAGGCGGGCGTGGACGAGCTGATCTTCAACCCGACGGTGGCGCGGGTCTCGCAGGTGGACCGCCTGGCCGAGGCCTGCTTCGGCTGATCCGGCCGTGGGGCGAAACCGGGTTCCGTGCCCGCGCGGGCGACCGGAACCCGGTTTCGGCGCTTCGACGCGGCGCCGGGCCGTTACGGGCCCTGCTCCCACACGTAGTCGCCGGGGTCCATGCTGCCGAGCTGCTCGCGCACCGCGTACAGCGCCGCGGGCCCGGGATCGGCGGCCGGGATCGGCCGGACCGTCAGCGGGCGCAGCCCGGACAGCACGGCGGGCACGGCGCCGGCCGCGAGGTAGGTGACGGGGATCGGCGGGTCGGCGCCCGGCGGGACCACGACGTCGCCCGGCTCGCCCGACAGGAACAGGTGCGCCGCGCGGTCGGCCGGCAGCAGCGCCGCGGCCAGGCTCAGCGCGGGCGCGATGGCGGCCCCGTCGGCGGCCAGGGCGAACAGGCCGCCGGCCGCCTCCCGCCGGACCACCCGCGCGGCGTCGGGCCCGCCGGGGCCGAGGCGGTGGAACGCGATCTCGGCGCCGGCCCGGTCCGGCCAGCCGACGGCGTCGGCGCCGAGGACGAAGACGCGGACGGCGGGCACTACGTCGGCAGCCCGCCGGTCTGGCCCAGCGCGCCCTGGTAGATCTCCCAGCCGAGGAGACGGCGCATGAGCGGGGTGGCGCGGTCGTGCACGTCCTTCTCGACCGCCACGAACGGGTTCTCCTGCTGACGGATGTACGCCCGGCAGTAGTAGACGAGGATGCCGTGCCTGAGCCGGTCCTTGGTCCGGTTGGCACCGGTCTGGTGCCACAGCCGCCCGTCGAAGACCATCACCGTGCCGGCGGGGCCGCACACCGGCTGGGTCTCGATGTCGCCCTCGCCCGCCGCGTAGTCCGGCGGCCGGCCGAGCAGATGGGTCCCTGGAATCACCCGCGTCGCACCGTTCTCCTCGGTGAAATCGTCCAGCATCCACATGCTGTTGGCCACGAACGGGTACGGCGGCCACGGCATTCTGGCGAATGTCTGGTCCGGATGCAATGCCATCCTGGCGCCGCCGGGTCCCGCGATGTTGGCGTGGATGCTGGAGAGCAGGAAGTTGTAGCCGAGCAGCTCTTCCATCAGCTCGCACACGGCCTCGTTCTGCACGATCTCCTCGAAGATCGCGCCTTTGTTGAGCAACCCGAACACCCGTTGGTTGCCGCCGTCGTACAGGAATGCCGAATTGTCTTGCCTTTCCGCCTCCGCGAGCTCGGTGAGACGTTCGGCGAGCTCCTTGAACTTCGCCGGGGGAAGCGGGTTCTCGATGAGACAGAATCCCCATTCCCGAAGGTGTGCCTTGGCTTCTTCGTAATTGCCGGTTATCGTTCCGAGCGCCGTCATACATCGCCTCCGGTGACCGTTGCAGAAAGGGGTCCGACATGGCCGCGCGATTCAAGGTAGGCGCCTGGTTGATGCCGCAGCACACCTCGGTCGAGCGGCTGCGCGCCGCCTGGCGGGAGGCCGACCGGCGGGGCGTGGACTCCATCTGGCTGTGGGACCACTTCTATCCGCTGACCGGCGAGCCGGACGGCACGCACTTCGAGGGCTGGACGCTGCTGGCGGCGATGGCCGTGGAGACCTCCCGGGCCGACGTCGGCGTGCTGGTGACCGACCAGGACTACCGCAACCCCGACCTGCTCGCCGACATGGCCCGCACCGTCGACCACCTCAGCGGCGGGCGGCTCGTGCTCGGGCTCGGCGCCGGCTGGTTCGAGCGCGACTACGCCGAGTACGGCTACGAGTTCCGGCCCGGGCCCGAGCGGGCGGAGGCGCTGGAGGGGTACGTCGAGCGGGTGAAGGCGCGGCTGGCCAAGCTCAACCCGCCGCCGCTCGGCGAGATCCCCCTGATGATCGGCGGCGACGGCAAGCGGGTCGTGCTGCGCACCGTGGCACGGCACGCCGACGCCTGGAACACGATGGCGTGGCGGTTCGAGGAGGGCAACGGGACGCTGGACGAGTGGTGCGCCCGGCTGGACCGCGACCCCGCCGAGATCGAGCGGAGCTGCTTCCTCACCGCGCCCGAGCACCTGGACCAGGTGGACCGGCTGGTCGCGGCCGGTGCGCGGCACATCATCATGCAGGTCGGCGACCCGTTCGACCTCGGCCTCGTCGACCGGCTGCTGAGCCTCGCCCAGGGGCCCGCGGCGTAGCGGTCGGCCCGGAGGACAGCCCGGGACAGAGCAGGGAAGACGGCCCGCGGGCCGGCCGGGAAGCCGGTCCGCGGGTCCGTCATGAAGGCGGTGCGGCGTCCCCGTGCGCATGGCTAGTCCGGCGGCCAGCCCATCAGCTCGTAGATCATCCGCCCGGCCTGCTCCGCCGACCGGTGGTGGATCCCGATCATGCCGGCGAGCTCGGCGCCCCGCACGTTCGCCTCGTTGTCGTCCACGTGGATGCACTGCTCGGGGAGCACCCCGATCAGTTCGGCGGTGTAGGTGTAGATCTCCGGCTCGGGCTTGCGCATGCCCACCGTGCCCGAGACGACGACGGTGTCGAACAGCTCCCACCAGTCGCGGGCGTCGTAGTCGAAGTTCCACGAGTTCGACAGCACCGCGGTGTGGACGCCGTGCCGGCGGGCGCGCACCAGCAGGTCCTCCATCGCGTGGTCCATCTGCACGCTCGCGTGGAAGCGGGACACCAGGCCTTTCGGCTCGACCACGTGGCCGTCGGTGGTCCGGATCTCGGCGGCGAATAACCGCTCGAATTCCGGAATCGACATCTGGCCGCGTTCCAGCAGCTGTATCGGCGTGTATTTGCCGTCCAGAACCGGGCGCTCCGTCCACTCGCGCATGAGCTCGGTGAAATGAACCAGGTCCAAAAGCTCGGCGGCGGCGAAGGCGGCGAAGACGTCCTTGGCGGGTAACGTCAGCGTGCCGCCGTAGTCGAACAGCAGGGCTCGGTAACGGCTATTCGGCATGGGCGGCGACCTCCTCCGTCGTGGCGCGTCGCGACAGCCGTAGGATACGTCCGCCGCGCAGGCAGTGGAAGAGGCGTTCCCGCTGCCTATCGCCGCGACTTGACGAAGCCTCACCCGGCGAGTGGACGTCCGCGCGCACCGCCGCCTAATGTCGGTTTCGGCTAGCTCGTCACGGTTCAGGAGTTTTCTGCGTCGTCCGTTATCAGCCCGGAAACGGAGGACTGTTTTGGCCACCCTGCGCACCCCTCCCAAGGCGCTGATTATCGGATTGGACGGCGCCGGTTTCGATATTATCGACCGCCTCGTTTCGGCCGGCCGGTTGCCCAATCTCGCCGCCTTGCTCGGCGCCGGGGCCTCGGCCCCGGTCGACACCACCTGGCCGGCCCACACCGCGCCGGGGTGGAGCTCCTTCGTCACCGGGCGGCGGCCGGGCGGGCACGGCGTCTACCAGTTCTTCGACACCCAGGACCCCGGGTACGGCGCGCACATCATGGGGTCCTCCGACCTCGGCTGCTCCTCGGCCTGGGACTGGCTGGCCGCGCAGGGCTGGTCGCTCGGCCTGGTGAACGTGCCGATGTCGCACCCGCCGCGCGACCTGCCCGGCTACCAGATCACCTGGCCGCTCCAGCAGACGATCCGCTACTGCAGGCCGGCCGGGCTGCTCGCGGAGCTGGCGAGGAACGGCGTCCACTTCCAGTCCGACCTGGCCACGATGTTCCGCGGCGACCTCGGCTACCTCGACGAGGCGGTCGCCAACGTCGAGGCGCGCGTCCGGTCGCTGGAGTACCTGATGACCGCCCACCCGACCGACCTGGTGATGGCGGTGCTGACCGAGGCCGACCGGGTGTGCCACCACTACTGGCACTTCTGGGACCCCGGCCACCCCCAGCACGCGCCCGCGCCGGAGGGCAGCGGCTGGGACGAGGCGATCGAGCGGATCTACGGGGCGCTCGACGACGGCGTGGGCCGGCTGCTGGAGATGGTCGGCGACGAGACCTCGGTCGTGGTGGCCTCCGACCACGGACTCGGCGTCGGCCGGTACGGCGTCGCGGTGCACCGGCTGCTGGAGGACGCCGGCCTGCTCACCACCGTCCCGGCCGGTGGGGCCCGGGACGGCGGGCAGGCGAGCTGGTTCACCGGGCAGGAGCGCTCCGTCGACTTCGGGCGGACGCGCGTCTACATGCCGGTGCCGGGCAGCTACGGCCTCAACGTGAACCTGGCCGGCCGGCAGCGCGACGGCGTCGTCGCCGAGCGGGACAGGGCCGCGGTCCTCGCCGAGGCCGCCGCCCTGCTGGAGGACCTCCGGACGCCCGGCCGCTCGCCGGTGTTCTCGGCGGTCGTGCCCCGTGACGTGGTCTACCCGGGCGTCCACGTCGGACGGGCGCCCGACCTGCTGCTAGTGCCGCGCGACGAGAGCGTGCTGCCGGTGACCGACCTGGAAGGGCCGGTGTGGCGGCCGAGCTGGCAGACCGGCCTGCACCGGTACCAGGGCATGTGGATCCACCGCTCGCCGCGGGTCACGCCCGGGCGGCTGGCCGGACCGGTCCGCATCGTGGACCTGCTGCCGACCCTGCTCGCCGAGCTCGGCGCGAGCTGGCCGGACTCGATCGACGGCCACCCGGTGCCGGTGGTGCGAGAACGGCAGGCCCGCCCGCTCGGCCCCCTGGCCGAGGACGAGGTCGTGGCCCCGGCCCCGGCCGGACCGACCGAGGAAGACCTGTACACCAGTCAACGACTCCGGGAGATGGGCTACCTGTAGGCGGGCCCTCGACGCGAAGGACACCTGATGGAAGACACCAAGGCAAAGCTGCGGAAGATCCTCGTCGAGTCGCTGGAGCTGGCCCGGGACGCCGACGACATCCCCGACACCGACCTCGTGCAGGAGCTGGGGCTCGATTCGATCAACACGCTGGAGTACCTGATCTGGGTGGAGAGCGAGTTCGGCATCCAGATCGCCGACGAGGACCTCTCGGTCGACCTGATCAACGACCTGAACACCCTCGCCTCCTACGTCGAGGCCCGCGTGGCCCAGTCGGTGTGAGACCGTGGCCTCTCCCCCCGGCACCCCCCGCCGCGTCGTCGTCGTCATCACCGAAGGCGCGACCCCCGAGCTGCTGACCCGGTGGAGCGACACCGGCGCCCTGCCCAACTTCGCCCGGCTGTTCCGCTCCGGCCGGTCCGGGCCGCTCGACGCGGACGGGGTGCCGTACGAGCCGCCGGGCCTGGTGTCGCTGCTGACCGGGCGCCGCCCCGGCGACCACGGCTTCTACTCGTACTGGTCGGCCCACGACCCCGACCACCAGCCGAGGGTGCTCACCGCCGAGCGCCACCGGCACCCGCTGCTGTGGCAGCAGTCCGAGCTCGTCGGCCTGCGCTTCGCCTGCGTCGGGATCTTCGGCACCCACCCGCCCGCCCCGATGCCCGGGTCGCTGATCACCTACCCGATGCAGACCACGCTGCACGCCTGCTATCCGCCGAACCTGCACCGCAGCCTCGCCGAGCGCGGCATCAAGCCGGTGCACGACGTGTCGATCTGGTGGTCGGGCCAGCCGCGCGCCGAGCTGCTGCCCCGGCTGCTGGAGGCCGACGTACGGCGCGGGCAGGCGGCGCTGACGCTGTTCGACGAGGGCGCCGACATCACGCTGGTGAACCTCACCGCGATCGACCGCTGCTCGCACATCTTCTGGCAGGAGCTGGAGCTCGGGCCGGAGCACGAGGCCGCGAGCGCGGTGTTCGCGGCCTACCGCACCGCGGACGACGTGCTCGGCGAGTTCCTGGACCGCCTCGACGACCGCACCACGCTGGTCGCCTTCTCCGAGATCGGCTTCGGGCCGCTGCGGGCGTACTGCTCGATGAACGACGTGCTGGAGAGCGCCGGGCTGTTCGGTAGGGACGAGCACGGCGCCGCCGCCTGGGAGAAGACCACCGCGTTCGAGGCGGTCCAGGGCACGCACGGGGTGAACGTCAACCTGCGCGGCCGCTACCGCTCCGGCACGGTCGCCCCCGAGGACTACGAGCGGGCCCGCGACGACGCCGCGCGGGCGCTGCTGGAGGCCGTCAACCCGCGCACCGGGCTGCCGTACCTGGCCGCCGTGCTGCGCCGCGAGGACGTCTACCGGGGCGGGGCCCTGGAGGAGGCGCCCGACCTCATCCTCGAACCCGCCGACTGGCGGTACCTGCCGCTGGGCGACCCCGGCTGGGCGTCGCACGTGCACCGGCACTGGCAGAGTGCCTGGCACCGGCGCCGCTCGTACTGGGCCGCGGCGGGCGCCGGCGTGCGCCCGGGCCGGGCCGAGGACGTCGCCACGCCGGTGGACGTGGCCGCGGCGGTGGCCTGCTACGCCGGGCGCGAGGTGCCCGCCGGCTTCGCGGGAACGCCGCTGGAGGACCTGCGATGAGGCTGCTGCCGCTGGCGATCACCAAGGTGGACGACCACGAGGCGTGCGTCGGCGCGGTCACCGAGGCCGGCGAGTGGATCAGGCCGGAGCCCGTGACCACCGCCCAGGTGACCGCGTCCGACCCGCCGTTCCGGTACTGGCGCCGCACCGAGGTCCCGCTCGGGCCGTCGCCGGAACCCGGCGCGCGCCCGGAGGACCGGGCGGTGCGCGGGACGCCCGTGCTCGACCCGGCGTCGTACGTCCCGCCCGAGGAGCGGCCGGCGCTGCTGGAGCGGCTGTGCGCGCCCGACGCCGAGGCCGCGGTCGGGGGCGCCCGGCGGACGCTCGGGCTGATCCGGGCGGAGGTGCTCGACGTCACGGTCCGGCGGGCGACCGGAGGGCGCGCGTTCCTGCGCTGCCGGTTCCGCGACGGCGCGGGCGCGGAGTACGACTGGATCGTGCCGGAGATCGCGTTCGGCGCGCGGGTGTGGCCGCACGTTCACGACGGCCGCCTCGACCCGGAGTACCGGGCCGGGCTCCTGGCGTCGCTGCGCGGCGCGGACACCTTCCTCACGCTGGGCCTGACCAAGCCGAACGACCGGTTCCCCAACCGGTTCGGCGGCTGCCACCCCCTCGTCGTCGGTGTCCACTCCGCCGTGCCCGACCGGGCCGCGGGTCGCGTCGGGACACCGGCATGACCGGCCGGATGCTGGTCGTCGGCCTGGACGGCATGCCGCTCGACCTGCTGCACGGGCTCGCCGGCGCCGGGATCATGCCGGCCGCGCGGCGGCTGCTGGCCGAGGGCCGCAGCGTGGAGCTGCGGGCGCCGGTGCCCGAGGTCAGCTCGACGTCCTGGGCGTCGTTCCTGACCGGCGCCAACCCCGCGCGGCACGGCGTCTACGGGTTCGTCGACCTGCTGCCCGGCGGCTACCAGACCTACTTCCCGAACGTCACGCACCTGCGCGCGCCGCCGCTGTGGGAGCAGGCCGCCGGGCGCAGGACGCTGTGCCTCAACGTCCCCGGCACCTACCCCGCGCCGGAGACCGGCGGCGTCGTGGTGTCGGGCTTCGTCGCGCCGTCGTTCGACCGCGCGGTCCGCCCGGCCCGGCTGCTGGAACCGCTGCGCCTGCGCGGATACCGGCTCGACGTCGAGGTCGGCGACGTGGCGGCGGACCCGCGGGCGTTCATCGGCCGGGTGAGCGCCGCGCTCGCCGCCCGCGCGCTGAGCTTCGAGTACCTGCTCGACACCGAGCCGTGGGACCTCGCGATCGCCGTGATCACCGAGACCGACCGGCTGCAGCACTTCCTGTGGCGGCACGTGACCGACGAGGCGAGCCCGCTGCACGAGGCGGTGCTCGGCGTGTACGCCCAGGTCGACGCGTGCCTCGCGCGGCTGGTCGAGCGGTGCGAGGAGGACGACGGGATCGCCCTGGTGAGCGACCACGGCTTCGGCCCCGCGGACTGCCAGTTCCACGTCAACGCCTGGCTGCGCGAGAAGGGCCACCTCGCCGCGCGCGAGGACACGCCGGCGCTGGCAGAGGTGGACGAGCGGACCTCGGTGTTCGCGCTCGACCCGGCCCGGCTGTACCTGAACCGGCCCGGCCGCTTCCCGCGCGGGCGCGCCGGCCTCGGCGACGCCTTCGCCGAGGAACTGGCCGTCGAGCTGACGAGCCTGCGCTGGGAGGGCCGGCCCGTCGTCGAGCGGGTGTACCGGCGCGAGGAGGTCTACCGGGGGCCGCTACTGGACCTGGCGCCCGACCTGGTCGTCATGCCGGCGCCCGGGGTCCAGCTCCGCGGCGCGTTCGGCGCGGACGCCGTGGTGCGCCCGGACGTGTTCACCGGCACCCACACCCGCGGCAACGCCGTGTTCTACCTGCGCGGCGGCGACGCGGCGCTGCCTGACCCCATGGACATGGAGGACGTCGCGCCGGTCCTGCTCGGCCGCCTCGGCGTGCCGGCCGCGGTTCCCGTTGGAGGTAGGGGATGACCACCACGCTGCCGATCACCATGGTGACGCGCAAGCCGGGCACGTTCGAGATCGCGATCGACCCGCGGATCACCGACCCGGCGTCGTTCCGGGTCAGCTTCCTGATCCTGCTGGACGGCGACCTGGTCATGTCGCCGGAGCACCTCGGCGTGGCCTACATGGCGAGCGTGCTGCGCAAGGTCGGCGTCACCGCGGAGATCCGCGAGGTCGTGCACGGCGAGGAGAAGGCGGCGGTCGACGCCCTCGCCGAGTACGCGCCGCGGCTGGTCTGCTTCACGCTGATGAGCCTGAACGTGGCGAGCTGCCTGCGGGTCTCCCGGCTGATCCGCGAGCGGCTGCCCGACACGGTGATCGCCTGCGGCGGGCCCGCGGGCACCTTCGCCGGGCTGGACGTGCTGCGCAACAACCCGCACGTCGACGTCGTCGCGGTGGGCGAGGGCGAGCCGGTCATCCTCGACCTGGTCCAGAAGCTCTACCTGGACGAGCCGCTGACCGGCTGCCCGGGGATCGGCCTGCGGCTGCCGGACGGCGAGCTGCGGCAGAACCCGCCGCGTCCGGTGCTGCACGACCTCAACGTGCTGCCGTTCCCGGCCCGCGACCAGCTCGAACAGCACGGCAACAAGCTGGAGTACGTGCGGGTCAGCACCAGCCGCGGCTGCGTCGCGCACTGCACGTTCTGCTCGGCGCCGCACCTGAAGAACCGCGCCCAGCCGGGCAAGCCGTGGCGGGCCCGCGACCCCGAGCTGGTGGTGGACGAGGTCGAGGAGCTGGTGAAGCGGTACCGGTTCCGCACCTACGACTTCATCGACTCGACGTTCGAGGACCCCGACGGCGGCCGCGTCGGCAAGAAGCGGGTCGCCGCCATCGCGGGCGGCATCCTCGAGCGCGGCCTGGACATCTACTACAACGTCTGCATGCGCGCCGAGAACTGGAGCGACGACGACAACGAGCTGCTCGACCTGCTGGTGCGCTCGGGCCTGGAGAAGGTCAACGTCGGCATCGAGTCCGGCGTGCCGTCGGAGCTGGAGCTGTGGGAGAAGCGGGCGACCGTGGAGGACAACGCCACGATCATCCGGCTGCTCCGCGAGCACGGCGTCTACCTGGCGATGGGCTACATCCCGTTCCACCCGTACGCCACGGCCGAGACGCTGGTGCAGAACGCCGAGTTCCTGCGCAGGAACGCCGGGCACAACCTGCGCCGGATGACCGAGCGGCTGGAGATCTACCCGGGCACCGCGATCCTGCGCAAGATCGAGGCCGAGGGCCTGCTCGCCGACGGGTACTGGGACACCCTGGACCCCTACGGCTACCACTTCGCCGACCCGCGCGTGGAACGGCTCGCCAAGCACTACGCGTCGCTGTACAACAACGACGACTACCACCGGCACGGCGTCATCACCGAGCAGTCCTCGGTGTTCGAGTTCGAGACGTTCAACGTCGTCGTGCAGACGTTCATCTCGCGGCTCTACCGGCGGTTCCACCCGGTGCCGGGCGCGAAGGAGGTCATCCAGGAGTTCAAGGACTGGGTGCACGGCGTGCGGCAGGAGTGCGGGCAGTTCAACTTCGAGTTCTTCATGCGCAACCTGGACGCCGTGCTGAACGACCGGCTGGACGCCGACAAGCAGCGCCGCGACGTGGAGGACGTCGGCCACTACTTCCGGCAGCGGATCAACCAGATCAAGAGCCAGCAGCTCAGGGTCGGCAAGGCGCTGCATCGGCTCGGCTGCAACGTCGCCGAGATCAGCTCCACGCTGCCGCCCGTACGGCCCGGCGGCGCGCCCCGCAGCTACAGCACCGAGGGCGCGAGCGCCGTATGGTGACCCGCCTACCCGACGACCGTGCCGCGCTGCCCGGCCAGGCGCGGCAGCCCCAGCAGGTCCTGCAGGGTGGGCGCCACGTCGTACAGCGACAGGCCCTCCCTGCGGCCGGGGGTGCGGCCGGCGCCGGACAGGACGAAGATGCCCTGCTCGGCGTGGTTGGCGTGGTCGGGTCCTGTGTCGTTGTCGGGCGAGTACAGGCCGCGGCCGAGCCCGAGCGTGGCGAGCGCCCGCCAGCGCAGGTCGCCGAAGTAGACGATCAGGTCCGGCGGGATCGCGTTGACCTCGGGGTACACGTCGGCGGGCCGCATCGCCCGGTTGCCCATGGGCAGGCCGTCCGGGCCGGGGATCGCCTCGATCGCCGCGGCGATCTGGTCGAGCGTCGCGTCCAGCTCGCGCGCGGGCACCGTGCCCTGCGGCTCGCGGCCGGCCACGTTGAGGAAGATCCGGCCGTAGTAGCCGCCCTCGGCCCAGGCCGTGGTGCGCGACCAGTCGACCTTGGCGTCGGCCATCCGCGTCGGCCCGGACGGCTCCTCGGCGAGCACCAGCAGGCCTTGCCGCCGCAGCCACTCGTTGACGCAGAACCCGCCGACCATCGGCTGCCCGCCGTGGTCGGAAACGACCAGCACCGCGGTGTCGTCCGGCAGCGTCTCCAGGAACGCCGCCAGGTGCCGGTCCAGGGCCCGGTAGTAGTCGCGGAAGACGTGCTCCCAGCGGTTGCCCGGCTCGTACCGGGGATGCTCGGGGTCGCAGTACCGCCAGAAGCCGTGGTGCAGCCGGTCCGGCCCCATGTCGACGAAGGCGAAGAGGTCCCAGTCGCGGGTGCGGGCCATGTGCCCGGCGAGCGCGAACCGCTGCTCGGACATGTCGAAGATCTGCTGCGAGATGCGCTCCAGATCGGGCGACCGGAAGTCGTTGACGTCGAGGTGATATCCGCCGGTAATGCGTTGTACTTCGTTACGAAGCTCGCGGGGAAACGTGAAGTCGGCGTCGGTCGAGGGCGCCATGAAACACGACACCATTTCGCCGTGAATGGGAGCGGGAGGGTACGTGCCCGGCATGCCGATGACGACGCTGCGGCGGCGCTCGGCCGACAGCGCGTCCCACAGTCGCGGCAGGGTGAACTTGTCCGACGAGGCGAAGGCCAGCGACCCGTAGTCGTGGTCGCGCCGGTCGCGGAAGCCGTAGACGCCCAGCTCACCGGGGGTGCGGCCGGACATCATGCAGGCCCAGGCCGGCACCGTGATCGGTGGCACGACACTGCGCATCGGTCCCCACGCCGCGTCCCGCCGCAGCCGGGTCAGCGTCGGCATGTCGGCGGCGAACCGGTCGAAGGCGAGCTGAGGAGTACCGCAGTCCAGCCCGATCAGAGCGACTCGTTGAGGCATAAAACGAAAATACCGGAGCCATCATGAAGTTCGGATATTTCACGCACGTATGGGGCGGTTCTGGACTGACCGCCGGGCAGCGGTACGAAACGCTCTGGAACGAAGTGGAGCTCGCCGACCGGCTCGGCTTCGACTACGCCTTCTCCGTCGAGCACCATTTCTCGCCGGAGGAGAGCTGGATGCCCTCCCCGACGATCTTCTGCACCGGCGCCGCGCTGCGCACCGAGCGGATCAGGCTCGGGCCGATGGGCTACATCCCGCCCCTCTACAACCCCATCCGGGTCGTGGAGGAGATCGCCGCGCTCGACCACGTGACCGGCGGGCGGCTCGACGTCGGGCTCACCTCCGGGCTGATGCGGTCGTTCTTCGACCCCTACGGCGCGGACTTCGACCGGCGGCGCGAGCTGACCCAGGAGTGCCTGGAGCTGATCCGGGTCGCGCTGGCCGCCGACGGGCCGTTCTCCTTCGAGGGGGCCGCGCACAGCTACCACGACCTCACCCTGTCCTTCGGCCCGGTGCAGCGCCCGCACCCGCCGCTGTGGATCCCCACCCGCGACCGCAACATGCTGCGCTACCTCGCCCGGATCGGCGCGCACACCTCCTCCACGATGATCGTGCCCCGCTCCGCGCTCGGCCTGGTCTACCGGCACTACGTGCGCTGGTGGCAGGAGGCCGGGCACCCCGGCAAGCCCGACATCGGCTACTGGACGCTGGTCCACGTCGCCGACGACGACGAGGAGGCGGTGGAGCGCGCGGCGCCGCACGTCATCCACACCCTGACCAAGGTGCTCGGGTACGGGCGCAACACCTCCGAGCCGATCGGCGGCGGGTACGGCCGGCGGGCCGCGCTCAGCACCGACGACATCCTGCGGCACGCGGGCGACATGAACTTCCTGATGGAGCACAACCTGGTCTTCGCCGGGTCGCCCGCGACCGTGGCCGACCAGATCCGCAGGGCCGCTCAGGAGGGCTGCTTCAACACGCTGCTGGGCGAGTTCAACTTCGGGTCGCTCGACTGGCGCGAGCTGTCGGGGTCGATGCGGAGGTTCGCCGAGGAGGTCATCCCGGCCCTGGCGGACTTCGAGCCGTACTGAGCCCTTGTGGCCCCTATGAGCCCTTGTGAGCCCTTGTGAGCCGTAGAGAGCCGTAGCGAGGAGGAGCCGTGGAACCGGAACACGACGACCGGGCCGCCGAGACGGCGGAGGAGGCGGCGGGGCCCGAGGCCTACAGCCGCGAGGAGGAGGAGCAGCTCGCGGCGCGGCTGCAGGAACTGGGCTACATCGAGTGAAGAGCGAGGGACGATGCCGGAGGGCATGTCCGCGGCGCAGTTCGCGGACTATCTGACCAGATCGGTCGGCAGGGCGGGCACGGCGCTGGACCAGGACCTGCCGCTCGGCGAGCAGCTCGACGTGGACTCCTCCCGGCTGATGGAGCTGTCGATCGCGCTGGAGCTGGAGCTCGGCATGGACCTGCCCGACGACGTCGACCTGCGCGCGCTCAGCCCCGCCGCGCTGTACCACGACTACCGTGCCGGCGACTGACGCCCTGGCGGCGGGGGACGTCGCCACCGACCGGCTGGCCGAGCTGGTGGACCTGGTGCGGCGGGTGCCGGACCAGGTCCGCCGGTTCTCGCTGCCCGCCGAGGCGGCCAGGACGCTGCACCGCCTCGACGCGCCGCTGCTGGACCGCCTGGTGACGCTCGGCCTGCCGCACGTGGAATGCGGTCCGGTCCGGCTGTTCGACGACCACGACCTCAGCAACATCGCGCTCCATCTGGGGCTGATGTCGGTGCGGCGGCGGGCCATGCGCGCCTGGGCCAGCGCACTGCGCCTCGGCGGCGAGGGCAGCCCGGCGCGGCGCGTCCACTTCGTCCCGGGGTGCCCGGTGCCGGGACACCGGGGGCCGTGCCGGTACCAGGTGCTGGCGCCCGGCGGGACGCGGCGGGAGTGCGTGGCGGGCCCCGACCCGACGGCGCCGGTGATGTCGCTGGACGTGCGGGTGCGCGCGGACTGGCCGGAACCGCCGCCCGCGGCGCTGGAGCTGATGGCCGAGGTGCGGCCGGTGCGGTTCTTCCTGCTGCCGGAGGCGATCCGCTGGGACCTGGGCTTCCTGCGCAGGACGGGCCTCGCCGACTGCGGCGGGGTGGCCAAGTACCTGGTGGCCGAGGGACGGCGGCGGGGGATGCCGGTGCGGTTCTCCTTCGGGCTGCTGGTCTCCAAGCCGTACTCGACGCCGCACTGCTGGGCGGAGTTCGAGGTCGACGGGACCTGGGTGCCGGTGGACCCGCTGATGGTCGCGGCCATGTGCGCGTGGGCGGGGCTGCCCGCGGCCGAGTGGCCGGCGTCGCGGTCGCCGGGCGCGCTGTTCTGCCGGCTGACCGACCGGTTCACCCGGGTGGCCGTCCACGACGGACTGTGGGCGGCCCTGTCTCTGCCAACGGAGGTAGTGTGATGGGCGCCGCCCAGAGGGATTTCCACGCCGTCGTGTTCGACCTCGACGGCGTTCTGGTGGACAGCTTCGCCGTGATGCGCGAGGCGTTCTCGGCCGCCTACGCCGAGGTCGTGGGGCCCGGCGCGCCGCCGTTCGAGGAGTACAGCCGCCATCTGGGGCTGTACTTCCCCGACATCATGCGCATGATGGGCCTGCCGCCGGAGATGGAGGAGCCGTTCATCGAGGCCAGCCGGCGGCTGACCGGGCGGGTGCGGGTGTACGACGGCGTCCCCGAGATGCTGGCGTCGCTGCGGGACGCCGGGCTGGTGACCGGCGTGGCCACGGGCAAGCACGGCTGGCGGGCGCGGGCGCTGCTGGAGGCGGTCGGCCTGTCGCCCCTGCTGGACGTGGTGATCGGCAGCGACGAGGTGTCCCGGCCGAAGCCCGCGCCCGACATCGTGCAGGCGTGCCTGGACAAGCTGGGCGTGCCGCCGGGGCAGGCGATGTACGTGGGCGACGCCCCGGCCGACATGCGCAGCGCGCGGGCGGCGTCGGTGCTCGCCGTGGCCGCGCTGTGGGGCGGGGACGGCCAGGGTCCGGAGGCGCTGCTCGCCGAGCGGCCCGGCCTGGTGTGCGCGCGCCCGTCGGACGTGGTGGCGGCGGCGGTGACCGGCGATGCCTGAGATCCTGCTGCTCAACGGCCCGAACCTCGGCATACTCGGCCGCAGGCAGGTGCACGTCTACGGCACCGACACGCTGGCCGACATCGAGCGCGCGGTGGCCGCCGAGATCGCGCCGGAGTACAAGCTGGCCGGCGTCCAGCGCGACGGCGAGGGCGAGCTGATCGGCGCGGTCCAGGACCACTACCACGTGGCAGGCGCGATCGTGAACCCCGGCGCGCTCATGATCGCCGGATGGGGGCTGCGCGACGCGCTGGAGAGCTTCCCCGCGCCGTGGATCGAGGTACACCTGTCGAACGTCTGGGCCCGGGAGTCCTTCCGCCACGAGTCGATCACCGCCGCGCTCTCCGCGGGCGTGATCGCCGGCTTCGGCGCCCACGGCTACACCCTGGCCGCCAAGGCCCTCCTGCGTCTTCTGGCGACCCGCCCCACCGGGTCGCCGGAAGGCGGCTGACGCGGCCCGCTAGGCGGGGGCGGGCGCGGCGGCGGGCGCGACGAGCGGGACGACCTCGGTCTTGAACGCCTCCAGGCTGGCCGTCTCGGGGTAGTCGCGGAAGGACACCGCCATCTCGGTGATCCCGGTGTCCACGTACCGCTGCACCTGCCTGGCCACCGCCGGCACCGTGCCGACGAGGTTGCGCTCGCAGTAGTTGTCGGGGTGGGCGCTCCAGAAGGCGATCACGAACGGGCTGCCCAGCCAGCGGTCCCGCGCGATGGTGTCGGGGAAGAGGTGACACTCGATGTGCACGACCTCGGCGATGCCGGACGGGTCGCGGCCCGCTCGATCGCACGCCTCACGCAGCCGCGCCCGGCCCGCGGCCACCTCCGCCGGGCTGCCCTGCCACACGACCTGGTCGGCGCGGCGCGCGGCGAGCTCGACGTCGCCCTCGATCCGGCCGGCCTGCAGCCGCAGCGGCGGCGCCTGGACCGGCCGGGGAGCGCAGTGGGCGTCCTTGAGCCGCCAGTGGTCGCCCGTGTACGTCACGGCGGGCTCGCTCCACAGCAGGCGCAGCGCCTCCACCTGCTCGTCCAGGACGGCCGGCCGCTCGGCCGGCGCGGGCGTCGCCCACCCGTACGACTCGTACCCGCTCGGGTGGCTCCCGGTGCCGAGCTCCAGCACGACCCGGCCGCCGCTCGCCACGTCCAGCGTCGCCGCCCGCTTGGCCAGCGCCCCCGGGTGGTGGTACGGCGCGCACGGCACCTGGACGCCGATCCGCGCCCGGGCGGTCACCCCGGCCAGCGCCGTCGCCGCGATCCAGGAGTCGAAGACCGGCTCCGGCGACCGCCGCGGCTGGGTGTCCACGCAGTCCCGCACCCACAGCTCGTCGTACCCGAGGCGCTCGGCGAGCTCGCCGACCTCGGTCATGCGCCGCCAGGCCGCCGCGGGATCCCATCCGGAGAACTCCTGGTTCACCCCGTGTGGCAGGAAAGCGCCCCACCGAAATCCGCCCGGTTTCACAGTCGAGTCACCTACTTCGTCAAGTCGCTCCTGTATATAGTCGGTGCCCTCACCTAGGCTACCGCTAGGTGCCCCAATATGCGAAGTACGTCCGGCCGAAGAAAGGGTTTCCGACGTGGCGGACGCGGATATTCTCGAAAGAGCCGAAGAGTTCTTGTGGCGTAACGCCCGGCTGGTCGACCGGCTGCGTTTCGAGCACCTTTTCCGCGGGGGCGGCCGCGAGCTGCCCGTCGCCGCGGTGCGCGCCTACCAGAATTCCGACGGCGGGTTCGGCAACGCGCTCGAACCCGACCTGCGCGGCCCGGGGAGCCAGCCCGAGCCGACCAGCCTCGCGCTGCAGATGCTCGACGAGCTCGGCGCGACCGGCGACCCCGCCGTGCCGAAGGCGCTGGACTACCTCGCCTCCATCACCCGGCCCGACGGCGGCGTCCCCTTCGTCCTGCCGTCGTCCCGGCGCTACCCGCACGGGCCGTGGTGGCGGACCGAGGACGACCCGCCGGGCACCCTGGTGGCGACCGCGAATGTCGTGGGCATCCTGTATAAGAACGGAATCCGGCATTCCTGGACCGAGCCCGCGACCGAGTTCTGCTGGCGGGAACTGGAACGCCTCACCGGCACCTGGCCGTACGAAGCCCGGTCGTTCATCCCATTTCTGGATTATGTCCCGGACCGGGATCGGGCCGAGGCCGTGTTCGAGCGGGTCGGAAAACTGATTCTCCAGGTCGTGGAATTCGATCCGGACGCCGAGGGCGAAGTGCACAGACCACTCGATTTCGCGCCCCGTCCTGACACCATCGCACGGCGGCTGTTCGGCGACGACGTCATCGAAAAGCACCTCGACGCGCTCGCCGCCGCGCAGAAGGACGACGGCGGCTGGACCTTCGACTGGCAGATCTGGACCCCGGTGACCGAGCCGGAATGGCGCGGCTGGGTCACGGTCCGCGCACTGAAGACCCTGCGGGCGTACGACCGGCTCTGAGGCGGCGGCATGGCTGACACCGCACCATTCCCCATGTGGATCGGCGGCCGGCCCGTTCCGGCCGCCGAGGGCGAGACCTTCGCCTCCTACGAACCGGCCACCGGCGCGCGCCTCGCCGACGTGCCCCGGGCGACGTCACCCGACGTCCGGGCCGCCGTGCGCGCCGCCCGCGCCGCCTTCGACGACGGGCCGTGGCCCCGGCTGCCGGCGCGGGAACGCGCCGCCGTGCTGCGCCGCGTCGCCGGCCGCCTCGCCGCCGAGTCCGCCCGGCTCGCCGAGCTGGAGGTGCGCGACACCGGCAGCACCATCCGCAAGGCGACCCGCGTCGACGTCGCCGGGGCCGCCGCCGCGTTCGAATGGTGCGCCTGGTGGGCGGAGTCGCTGGGCACCCGCGAACCGCCCGGCCCGGCGCCCGAGTACCTGCACTGGCGGCCGGTCGGCGTCGTCGCCGCGATCACCCCGTGGAACTTCCCGCTGCTGCTGGCCGCCTCCCGCGTCGCCCCCGCCATCGCCGCCGGCAACGCGTGCGTGCTCAAGCCCGCCTCCTTCACCTCGCTCACCTCGCTGGAGCTCGGCCGCCTCGCCCACGAGGCCGGCCTGCCCCCGGGCGTGCTCAACGTCGTGACCGGCCCCGGCGCCGCCGTCGGCGACGAACTGGCCAGGAGCCCCGAGGTCGACCTCGTGACGCTGACCGGCTCCGACGGCGTGGGGGAGCAGGTGCGGGCCGCGGCGGCGGGCGCGGTCCGGCTCGACCTCGGCGGCAAGTCGGCCAACGTCGTGCTCGACGACGCCGACCTCGACCTCGCCGCCTCCGGCGCGCTGTGGGGCTGCTTCTTCCACAACGGCCAGATCTGCATGGCCGCCGCGCGGCTCATCGCGGCCGACCGGGTGTACGACGAACTCGTCGCCCTGATCGCCAAGCGCGCCCCGCTGCTGCGCCTCGGCGACCCCCTCGACCCGGCCACCGACCTCGGCCCGCTGATCACCCGCCAGCAGGCCCGCACCGTGCGCCGGCACGTCCAGGCCGCGGTGGCCGCGGGCGCCGCGCTGCGCTGCGGCGGCGACGCCCCCGGCGCCCTGCCCGCCGGGCTGGACGCCGCCGCGTACGTCCGCCCGGCCGTGCTCGCCGACGTCGCGCCGGACAGCGCCGCCGCGCAGGAGGAGATCTTCGGCCCGGTGCTCTCGGTCATCCGGGTGCGGTCCGACGACGAGGCCGTGGCGGTCGCCAACGGCACCCGGTACGGGCTGAGCGCGGCGGTGTGGTCCGGCGACCCCCGGCGCGCGGCCGGTGTCGCCGAGCGGCTGCGCGCCGACACCGTGTGGATCAACGACTACCGGATGGTCGACGTCACCCGGCCGGGCGCCGCGGGGACCGCCACCGACCGGCACTGGAACCGGCTGACCAACGAGCTCGATCACTACCGGCGGCGACAACGCGTCGACGCGACCGTGGACGCCGGCCGGAGGCGGCGCAACTACGACCTACTGAGCGGCGAGATCTGAACCGCCGGCTCAGGGAGCAGGAGACACGCCATGCCCAAAGCACTGCTCGGCAACGACCTGGTCATCAACGAGGACTCGTGCAACCTGAGCTGCACCTACTGCCTGACCGGCCAGAGCAACCTGAAGGAAGGGCACCAGCTCAAGCTCATCTTCCAGCCGCCCGCCCGCGACTCCTACACACCCGGCGGCCCGCTGGCCGACCGCATCGAGACGGTGTCCGACCGGCTCCGCGACCACTTCAAGCTCCCCCTGCTGAAGGTCACCGGCGGCGAGATCTTCCTGGTCAGGAACATCATGGACTTCCTGGAGCGCGAGGCCCCGAAGTACGAGGTGCTCGTCGTCCAGACCAACGCCGTCCTCGTCAACGACGAGCACCTGGCGCGGCTCACCGCGATCCCGAACGTCGTGCTGCAGATCTCGCTGGACAGCCACCTGCCGACCGGCAACAGCTACCGGGTCCCCAAGGACACCCTGCACGACCGGATCGTGGCCGGCATCGCCCGCATCATCGACTCCGGCATTCCCGTGGAGATCTACGCGGTGCTCAACGACCGCAGCGTGACCGAGATGGCGGACTTCGCCGGCTGGCTGATGAGCTTCGCGAACCGGCCGGCGTACTTCCCGTTCCCGGTGCGCGGGCCGGACGCCGAACAGTTCAAGGTGCGGCCGGAGCAGGTGCGCCACATCGAGGAGTTCGCCGACCGTTACGACGAGTTCGCCCCCATCCTGCCGCCCCGCGCGTACTTCGACAGGTTGCTGCGCTTCTACCACGAGGGACGGCGCACCTTCCGCTGCCACCTGCCGCGGCTGGTCGTGTCGACCTTCAGCGACGGCGTCGTCACGCCGTGCCCCAACATCTGGTTCAGCGACATGGGCAACACCCTCGGCGAGGACTGGGAGAAGGCCCTGAACAAGGTCGGCGAGACCGGCCTGTACAAGGCGCTGCTCGCCCCCCGCCCCCGGCTGGAGGCCTGCCACGGCTGCTTCACGCCCTGGGACACGCTGTCGATGTACTTCGAGGACGAGATCACCCTCGACGAGCTGTGCGCCGCTCCCACCTACTCGCCGCCGCGCATCAGGGAACTGCTCGCCGAGATGAAGCGCGAATACCTGGCGGGCGGCGCGTGACCGGCCTCGCCGGCCTGGTACGGTCCGGCGACCCGGACCGGCGCGTCGTCAACGGCCTGACCGCCGCGCAGGTGGACAAGGAGGTCCGGCGCCGCGCCGATGAGCTGCGCGCGCTCAGGGTGGCCGGGCCGGTCGCGCTGCGCGCCCCGAACGGCGCCGACTGGCTGGTGGAGTTCCTCGCCCTGCTGGAGGCCGGGGCGAACCCGCTGCTCGTCTCCGAGGACGCCCCCGACCAGGAGCTCGCCCGGCTGCTCGGCCTGGCCCGCGACGGCGACCGTCCCGAGCGGGCGGTCCTCGTGCCGACCTCCGGCTCCACCGGGCTGCCCGCCCTCGTCACCCGCACCGAGGCGTCCCTGCTGCGCGAGGGCGAGCGGTACCGCACGACGCTCGCGCTGCACGGACGCGACCGCGTCCTCCTCCCGCTGCCGCTGTGCCACGCCTACGCGCTGGCGTGGGCGACGGCCGCGCTGGTCGCCGGTGCCGAACTGCGCGCCGTCCCGCCCGCCGCGCTCACGGCCATCGAGGACGAGCTCGCCCAGGGCGCCACGATCATCGCGCTCGTCCCCACCCTCGCCCGGCTGCTCGCCACCCGGCGGCTCCGGCGCGGCGGCGAGATCCCCCCGCCGCCGCGGATGGCGATGGTCGGCGCCGGGCCCGTCGACCAGCGCCTGGAGGACTCCTTCCGCGCCGCGTTCGGCTGCGGCACCTCGCGCAACTACGGCTCCACCGAGACCGGAACCCTGTTCGCCGGCCTCGCCGACCTGCCGTCCCTGTGCGTCGGACGGCCGCTGGACGGCGTGGCGTACCGCATCGTGGACGAGCGCGGACGACCCTGCCCGGACGGCAGGCCGGGCGTGCTGGAGGTGAACCTCGACGACGCCGGCGTCTGGCACTCCACCCGCGACCTCGCCGTCCGGGACGCCGAGGGCCGGGTCTTCATGCTCGGCCGGCAGTCGAGCGCGATCCGCCGCGGCGCGCGCTGGGTGGCGCCGCTGGAGGTCGAGAACGTGCTGCGCGAGCACCCCACGGTCCGCGACGTGCACGTGTACGCGCGGGCCGGGCGGTTCGAGGGCGAGGACGCGATCGTCGCCGAGGTCGAGGCCGCGGCGGACCTGGCCGAGGGCGAGCTGCTGGCGTTCGCCCGCGAGCGGCTGGCCCCGCACAAGGTGCCCACCGAGATCGTCCGCACCGCCCGGCTGGACCGCACGATGACCGGCAAGGTCCGCGCCAGGCCCCGCTACCGGCTCGCCGGGCCGGACGTCGTCGCCGCGGCCGTGCGCGGGTACAAGGCGGCCGAGCTGCTGTTCGCGCTCCGCGACCTCGACGTCCTCGACCGGCTCGACGGTCGCACCGGCACCGACGAGATCGCCGCCCGGCTCGGCCTGTCGGCGGCCGAACTGGACTGGGCCCTCGCCGTCGCCGCCCGCCTCGGCCTCGTGACGACCGCCCAGGACAGCCCCCAAGATCCCATTGCGCAGCGGGCCGTCCCCACGGCCGCCCCGCGCCTGGAGCAGGGCGCTTCCGCCACGTACCTGGACCTGGAGGCGGCGCTGTCGCGTGGCTGGACGGCCAGGGAGACCATCGCCGACACCCTCCGGCACGGCCGCCGCCGCCTCGACGCGCGCACCCCCGCCGACGAGATCGTCCACGCCTACCAGGCGGCGATGAACGGCCCCGAGACCGCCGGCCGCACCCGCCTCGGCCGCAGGCTCGCCGCCGTCCCGCCCGGCGCGCGCGTGCTGGAGGTCTCCGCCGGCCCCGGCCGCTACCTGGCCGAGATCCTCGCCGCCGACCCCACCGCCAGCGGGGAACTGCTGCGGCTCGGCCGGTTCTCCGGCCCGCCCGCGCCCGGCATCGCGACCACCGAGAATCCGCCCGCCGGGGCCTACGACCTGTGCGTCGTCGCCAACGGCGTCCACGGCCCCGCGCCCGGCGACGACCTCGCCTGGCTGCTCGCCCGGCTGCGTCCCGGCGGGCGGCTGCTCGTCGACGACGTGTTCCTGCCCCCGGAAGGCTCCGGGGCCGAGCTCGGCATCGACTGGCTCACCCACGGCGGCTGGTCCTGGCCGGCCGTGACCGACCTGACCGCAGGGCTCGCCGCGGCCGGCGGCGTCGTCGTCCGCGACGCCCGGATCGGCGCCTCGCCCTGCCACCTCGTCCTCGCCACGGAAGGATCATGATGGCCGACCTCGCCCACCTGACCGCCCGATACGGCCTGGACGACCGGGTCGCCGTCGTCTCCGGCGCCTCCGGGAACATCGGGTCCGCCTGCTGCCGGGAACTCGCCCTCGCCGGAGCCACGGTCATCGCCGGCTACCACGGCAACGAGCAGGCCGCCAAGCTCCTCGCCGAACAGATCGAGGCCGCCGGCGGCACCTGCGTCCCGGTACAGGCCGACCTCAGCCGCCCGGACGGCGCGCAGACGCTCGTCGACACCGCCCTGCGGACCTTCAAGCGGGTCGACATCGCCGTCGCGGCGGCCGGCATCCGCACCCGCCGCCTGGCCCTCGGCACCGACCCCGCCACGGTCGCCGAACTCCTCGCCGTCAACTTCGAGAGCGCGATCGGCCTGGCCAAGGCATGCCTGCGCCCCATGATGCGGGCCAGATACGGCCGGATCATCCTGTTCGGCTCGCGCGCCGGCGTAACCGGCCTCCCCGGCCACGCCGCGTACGCCGCCACCAAGGGCGCCCTGCAACCGTGGGCCGCCTCCGTCGCCGGCGAACTCGGCACCCACGGCATCACCGTCAACGTGATCGCCCCCGGCGCCATCCGCGCCGACCAGACCGACTTCCACTCCGAGGAAGAGCAGAAGCTGGTCCTGAAGTTCATCGGCGCCGGCCGCTTCGGCGAGCCGGAGGAAGTCGCCGCAGCGGTGAGCTTCCTCGCCTCCTCCTCATCCAGCTACCTCAACGGCACCACCGTGACAGTCGACGGCGGAGCCCGATTCTGATGGACACGGCTCCACCACCCCGGACCAGCACAGCTTCACCGGTCCAGGCCGATGCAGTTTCAATGGTCGGAGCTGACGCGGTGTCAACGGTCCGGGCCGCCGTGGTCGGGCTCGGCTGGAGCGGCCGGGAGCTTTGGCTGCGCCGACTCGCGGCCAACCCCGCCTACCAGGTCACCGCCCTGGCAGACCCGGACGACGACGCCCTCGCTGCGGCCGCCGAGATCGCCCCCGGCGCCCGGTGCGCCCGTCGCGTCGAGGAGATCGGGCCGGACCTGGCCGACCTGGCGATCGTCGCCGTCCCCAACCACCTGCACACGCCCACCGCCGAGACGCTCCTCGGCAACGGCGTGTCGGTGTTCGTCGAGAAGCCGGTGTGCCTGTCCAGGCCCGAGCTGGAGCGGCTGCGGGCCGCCGAGGCGGCGAGCGCCGGGCGGCTGTTGGCCGGCAGCGCCGCCCGCTGGCGTGCCGACGTGGGCACCCTGCGCTCGGTCGTCCCTGCGCTCGGCCGGATCCGCCTCGTCGAGCTGTCCTGGGTGCGGGCGCGCGGCATCCCCCGGCAGGGCGGCTGGTTCACCGAACGGCAGCGGTCCGGCGGCGGCGCGCTCATCGACCTCGGCTGGCACCTGCTCGACGTCGGGCTGGACCTGATCGGGCGGCCCGGCATCGTGCAGGCGTGCGCCGTCACCTCGGCCGACCTGCTCGACGACGGCCGGTGGTCGGCGTCCTGGCGAGGCGACAGGGCGGCGTCGGGGCAGCGCGACGTGGAGGACGGCGCGGCGGGCTTCCTGGTGACCGACGACGGCGTGGGAATGTTCCTCCGCACCGCCTGGGCCTCCCACCAGCCCTACGACCTCACGAAGATCCGCCTGCACGGCTCGGCCGCCACCGCGTCCTTGTCCTGCACCTTCGGCTTCAGCCCCACCCGCGAACCGACCCCCCGCCTGGTCGTCCACCGCGCCGGCATCGCCGAACCCGTGCCGCTGCCGCAGGAGCCGGTCGGCGCCGAATACCACCGGCAACTGGAGGAGCTGCCTCTCCTGCTCGCCGGCGGCGGGCCACGCGGCCGGGCCCTCGACGAGACCGCGACGATCATCAGCGCCATCGAATCCCTGTACGCCTCCGCCGGC
Organism: Sphaerisporangium krabiense; assembly: GCF_014200435.1. NCBI lineage: Bacteria > Bacillati > Actinomycetota > Actinomycetes > Streptosporangiales > Streptosporangiaceae > Sphaerisporangium > Sphaerisporangium krabiense. The sequence goes on from NZ_JACHBR010000001.1 coordinate 4,706,805, forward strand.
CCTCCCCGCTCCGCCCTCAAGGAGCAAGCCGGGTGAACACCACCATCCACCCCCTGAACAGCACCCCGTCGCCCGGCCCCCTGAGCGCCACCCGGCCGCCTGGGCCCCAGGAAGTTCACGTCTGGACGTTCGCGGCCGACGAGCAGAGCCGGTACGCGGCGGCCCACTCCGTCACACGCCGGATCCTCGGCCGATACCTCGGGCTGCCCGCCGAGGCCGTCGAGTTCGAGTACGGGGAGAACGGCAAGCCCGCGCTGCGCCCCGACCCGGGCCGTCCCGACGTGCGGTTCAACCTCAGCCACTCCGGGCCGCTGGCGCTGCTCGCCGTGGCCGTGGGGCGCGACGTCGGCGTGGACGTGGAGCGGCTGCGCCCCGGTGTGTCGGCCCGCGCCATCGCCGAGCGCCGCTTCGACCGCGCCGGCGCCGAGGCCGTCGCCGCCGACCCCGGCGTGTTCTTCCGCCTCTGGACCCGCAAAGAGGCCTGCGTCAAGGCCTCCGGCGGGCGGCTCGGCTGGGGAATGGCCATCCCGGTCTCCGGCCCCGTCGCCACCGGAACCCCCCGCCTCCCCGGCCCGTGGCGCCTGTACGACCTCCCGGCCCCCGAGGGCTACGTCGCCGCACTCGCACTACCGGGCCCACACCCCGCACGAGTCACGACACACCCACTCTCCACGGACGCCATGCCATGACCTCCGGCCACCCCTCCACCGCTCCCTGGGTATCCACGCCGGGCACCTACCTCGGTATCGACATCGGCGGGACGAAAGTGGCCGCGCGGATGGAGGTCGGGAACACCGCGTACGAGGCGGAGGCTCGCTGGCCGCCGTACGCGCCCGACCCCGAGCGCGACCTGGCGGTGATCGGGGACCTCGTCGAGCGGCTGGGCCCGCGGGATCGCTGCGCCGCCGTGGGCGTGGCGTCCGCCGCGACGCTGGACGGCGGCGGCCGGGTCGTCGCCTGGCCGAACCGGCCGAGCTGGATCGGCTTCGACCTGGTCGCCGCGCTGCGGTCCCGGCTGGGCACGCTGATCGACGGCGCGCCGGTCCACGTCGCCGATGACGGCGGCCTGGCCGCGCTGGCGGAGGCGCACGCCGTGCGCTGCCCCGACCTGGCCTACCTCGGCGTCGGCACCGGCGTCGGCGGCGGGCTGGTGATGGACGGCGAGCTGTTCGCCGGGGGCGCCGCGGTCGAGCTGGGCCACCTCATCGTCCACCCCGGCGGGCCGGCGTGCGCCTGCGGCCGTGACGGCTGCCTTCAGGCCACCGCGTCCGGCCCGGCCACGCTGCGCCGCGCCGCCGCGCGCCGGGGCGCCCCGGTCACCGCCGAGGAACTGGTCACGGCCGCGGACCAGGGCGAGGCCTGGGCGGCAGGCACGCTCGCCCAGACCGCCAGGGCGCTCGCGCTCGCCGTCACGTCCCTCACCGAGATCGTCCGGCCGCGGCGGATCCACATCGGCGGCGGGTTCGGCGCCGCCGCGCCCGGCCTGGTCCCCGGCGTGGCCGCCCACGTCGCCACGCTCGCCAGAACCGGACGGCCGGCGCCGCTCATCGCCCCGGCCGCCCTCGGCCCCCGATCGTCGCTGCTGGGCGCCCTCCTGTACGCCCGGAACGCTCAACTAGTGGAGGTAGCCGGATGACGTCCGCAGAATTTCCCGCGCCGCGGTTCCCCGAATGGCCGCAGTACGGCGAGGAGGAACGGGCCGGTCTGACCCGCGCCCTCGAACAGGGCCAGTGGTGGCGGGTGGGCGGCGCGGAGGTGTCGGCCTTCGAGCGCGAGTTCGCCGACTTCCACGGCGCTCCCTACGCCCTCGCCGTCACCAACGGCACGCACGCGCTGGAGCTCGCCGTGGAACTCCTCGGCATCAGGCCCGGCGAGGAGGTGATCGTCCCGGCGTTCACGTTCATCTCCTCCTCCATGGCCGTGCAGCGGCTCGGCGCGGTCCCCGTCCCGGTCGACGTGCTCCCGGACACCTACAACATCGACCCGGCCGCGGCCGCCGCCGCGGTGACCGACAGGACCCGGGCCATCATGCCGGTGCACATGGCCGGCTTCTTCTCCGACATGGACGCGCTCGGCAAGCTGGCCACCGACGCGGGCGTGGCGATCCTGCAGGACGCGGCACACGCCCACGGCGCACGGTGGCGCGGCCAGCGGGTGGGAGAGTTCGGCTCGATCGCGGCGTTCAGCTTCCAGAACGGCAAGCTGATGACCGCGGGGGAGGGCGGCGCGCTGCTGGTGCCCGACCGCGAGACCTACGACGAGGGCTTCGTCCGGCACAGCTGCGGCCGGCCCCCGTCCGACCGCCGGTACCTGCACGAGACGGCCGGCACGAACTACCGCATGAACGAGTTCTCCGGCGCCGTGCTGCGGGCCCAGCTCGCCCGGCTCCCGGAACAGATCGCCCGCCGCGAGGCGAACTGGCCGATCCTGCGCGCCCTGCTCGCCGCGATCCCCGGCGTCGAGCCGCAGGGCCGCGACGACCGCTGCGACGTCGTCCCCCACTACATGGCGATGTTCCGCCTCCCCGGCATCACCGAGGAACGCCGCAACGCCGTCGTGGACGCCCTGGTGGCCCGAGGCATCCCCGCCTTCGTGGCCTTCCGCCCCATCTACCGCACCGACGCCTTCTGGTCCGCCCCCACCGAGCCGCTCTCCGTGGACGACCTCGCCCGCCGCTGCCCGACGACCGAGGAGATCGGCCGGGACTGCGTCTGGCTCCACCACCGCACCCTCCTCGGCGACGAAGCGGGCCTCACCGCCATCGCCAGCACCCTGACCGCCGTACTCTCCGAGCACTGACACCCGGTGACGCCATGAGACCGATCATGATCCACGCGGTGCCGACCCGCGCACGCGGAGCCGTGGCGGCGACGACGCATGCGCGCGGGGCCGGATCGGTGACGGCATGAGCGTCAGCGTTGTCATCCCCACTCGGGACAAGGCGTCCCGGCTGCGTCTCACGCTGGCCTGCCTCGCCGGCACGGACCCCGCCGACGGCCTGACCGAGGTCGTGGTCGTCGACGACGGGTCCGCCGACGCCACCGCCGACGTCCTCGCGGAGGCCGCCGAGCGCCTGCCGCTGCGGGTCGTCGAGGGCGGCGGGCGGGGGCGTGCCGGCGCGCGCAACCTGGGCGCCGAGCACGCTGAGGGCGGCCTGCTCGTCTTCCTCGACGACGATGTGCTCGTCGGGCCGCGGTTCGTGGCGGAGCACTACGCGCGGTTCCGGCCGGACCGGTTCGTGCACGGGCGGTTGCGCGAGTTACCCGCCGCCGACCACCTGGTCCGCACGCTCGACGGCGCGCCGTACCCGGACGTGCGCGCGGCCCGCGACCTCATCCACGGCGGGCGGTCCGACAACCCACGGCACCGGCTCAAGGCCAACGCCCTGGAACGCGCGATCGAGGCCATGCACGGCGGCGACCTCCCCGACGCCGTGCCATGGCTCGGCTGCGTCGGAGCCAACGTGTCGATGCCGCGCGACCTGTGGGAGCGGGTGGGCGGCTTCGACGCCGGCTTCGGCGAGGTGTGGGGATGCGAGGACCTGGAGCTGGGCCTGCGGCTGTACCAGGCGGGTGCCCGCCGCGACCTGGCCCCGGACGCCCTCGGCGTCCACCTCACCCACCGCCGCCCGGCCCGCTGGGACGAGCACGCCGCCAACATGGACCGCTTCGCCACCCTGCACCCCCTCCCAGCGGTCCGCGAACTCCCCACCCTCCTCTCCGCCTCCGGCGACCCCACCACCTACGTAACCCGCGTCCTCACCGCCACCCGATCCACCACCCCACCCGCCCCCACCGTTCTCGTCCCCTCCGAGACACCTGCCGGACCTCATTCCGCTGCGCCGGCCGCCGGACCCGCCTCCGACGCGTCATGAGCGGCCGGTTGGTCCTGTCGCCGCATCCGGATGACGCGGTGTGGTCCATCGGCGGCTGCATCGCGCGCTGGCGCCGTGCCGGCGAGCCTGTCACCGTGCTGACGGTCTTCGACGGCCCGCCGGACGGTCCCGTCGCCGGCCTCCCCTCCGACATGGCAAGCGGCACGGCCGAGGGCGCGGCGGACGTCACCACCGAGAACTGGCGGCGGGTGGCTGAGCCCGCCGTCCGGCGGGAGGAGGACCGCCGTGCCCTCGCCGCGATGGACGTCCGCGGCGTGTCGGGAGGTTTGCCCGACGCCGCCCTGCGCACCGGTGACAACGGCCCGCGGTATTCCCGTGTGCTGAGCCTGTTCGCCCGGCCGCACCCCGACGACCACGCGCTGCCCGCCGCCATCGCCGCCGCGGTCCACGCCCACCTCGCCCCCGGCGACGCGCTGTACGCCCCCCTGGCGGCGGGAAACCACATCGACCACCGCCTGGTGCGCGCGGCCGTGGACACCGACCCCGCCCTGCGGCCCCGCACGACCTGGTACGAGGACGTCCCCTACAAGCTCGCTCCCCGCGACACCGCCGGCCTCCACCCGCGCTACGAGCCGATCGACCCGTCCGACCTCGAAGCCTGGATCGCCGCCGCCGTCCACTACGCGAGCCAGGCCGAAGCGCTCCTCGGCGGCACCACGGAACTGCGCGCCCACCTGACCGGCCGGGCTGAGACTCACGGCGGAGCCATCCGACTGTGGTCAGCCCCCGCGGCCTGACCAGGCCATGTCCGGCCGTTCAGAGTCGCACCGGCCTGTGTCCGAGGACAGGCCGCGGCCGGTGCGAGGACGCAGGCACCCCGTTGCCACGCTGTGCCGGGACCAGAGGTGTGCCGGGGCCGGACGGGTACGGCGCTGTGCCGGAGCTGGAGACCTGCGGTGGGGGAGGGGACACCTGACATGGCCACTTCCGGACTTGACGGTATGCCCCCGACGTACCACCCGATCATCCTGATTCGCTGCGAAAACGGAAACAATCAGCCCATGACGCTGACCGACGCCGCTCGCCGGATTGACGCGGTTGAGCGATTCATCTGGCTGAACGCCCGCCTCATCGACCGCTACCGCTTCGACTGCCTCTTCCGGGACGGCGACGCAGGCCGGCTCATCGCGGCGCTGCGGCCGTACCAGAACCCGGACGGCGGCTTCGGCAACGCGCTGGAGGGCGACTTCCGCGGCCCCACCAGCCAGGCCACCACCGCCGACTTCGCGCTGCGCATGATGGACGACGTCGGCCGCAGCGACCGCGACATCGTCATCCCGTTCTACGACTGGCTGACGACGGTGACCAGCGAGGACGGCGGCGTTCCCATGGTGCTGCCGACCGTCGAGGGCTACCCGCGCGCGTCCTGGTGGGAGAACCCGACCCCGCCCGGCCTGAACCCCACCGCGACCCTCGCCGCGTACCTGTGGCGCTACGACATCGACCACCCGTGGCGCGACCCCGCGACCGCGTTCGCCTGGCGTGCGTTCGACGACATCCCGAACCGCATCGCCGCCGGCGAATGGCCGGTGCAGATCGCCTACGACGTCCGCACCGCCGTCCAGTTCCTCGACGCCGTCCCTGACCGCGACCGCGCCGAGAAGACCTGCGCCGAGGTCGGCAAGATCCTCAAGGACCACGACGTCATCGCCTTCGACCCGACCCAGCCCGGCGACATCTCGCTGCCGCTCGACTTCGCGCCGACCGCCGACTCCATCACCAGGAGCTGGTTCACCGACGACGTCATCGAGGCCAACCTCGACGTCTTCGCGGCCGCCCAGGACGAGGACGGCGGCTGGCAGGTCACCTGGGACGTCTGGAACCCGTCGTCGCTCGCGGAATGGCGCGGCTGGTTCACGATCGAACGGATGAAGATCCTGCGCTCGTACGGCCGTATCTAGACTGTGGAGGACTAGCGACGCCATGGCCGCTCCCACCGTCCAGGAAAAGCTCCCCGAACTGGTGCTGACCCCCGTCGACAGGCTCAGGCTGCGACGCACCCGGCGCCCCACCGACTTCCTGGAACGGCTGGGCGCGGGCTCCCCGCGGATCGTCCGCTTCCGGCTGCGCGGCCAGGACACCTACCTGCTGATCGCCCCGGACCTCGTCCGCGAGCTGCTCGTCGCCCAGGGCCGCGCCACCGGCAAGGCGCGCGGCCACAGCCACGCCCGGATGATCCTCGGCCAGGGCCTGCTGACCAGCGACGGCGACCTGCACCAGCGGCAACGGCGCATGATCGCGCCCGCGTTCCACCCGACCCGTGTCGAGCAGTACGCCGACCAGGCCGTCGTCACCGCCACCGTCCTCGCCGAGCACCCCGACTGGCGGGACGGCGCGGTCCGCGACGTCGCCGAGGACATGATCGACCTGATGCTGCTCAACATCGGCCGCATGCTGTTCGGCGCCGACCTGACCGAGGACGCGGGCGCCGTGGCCGGCGCGCTGACCACGCTGCTGCGGCCGTTCGAACGCCGCCTGCTGCCCACCAGCAGACTGATGCGCCGGCTGCGCACCCCCGGCGACCGTCAGATCGCCGCCGCGGGCGCCGAGCTGACCCGAGTGGTCGAGCGCCACATCGCCGAGCACCGCGAGTCCGGCGACCGCGGCGACATCCTCTCCATGCTGCTGTCCGCCCGCGACCCGTCCGGCGAGCCCATGCCGGACGGCCAGGTCCGCGACGAGGCGGTCACGATGATGCTCGCCGGCCACGAGACCTCCGCGGCGGCCTTGTCGTGGACGTGGCTGTTCCTCGACCGGAACCCCGCGGTGGCCGAACGCCTGCACGAGGAGGTCGACCGCCTCGACACCACCCCCGCCCACGGCGACCTGGACCGGCTCCCGTGGTCCCGCGCGGTGATCGCCGAGTCCCTGCGCGTCATGCCCCCGACGTGGATGATGAGCCGCCGCCTCCAACAGGACGTCGTCTTCGACGGCTGGACGGTCCCCGACGGCTCCACCTGCATCGTCGCCCAGTGGCTCACCCACCGCGACGAACGCTGGTGGCCCGACCCGCTGACCTTCCGTCCGGAGCGCTGGATCACCCCGGCCGGCGAGTTCGACGAGACCGCCCCCGGCCAGCCGCCAGGCGCCTACTTCCCCTTCGGAATGGGCCGCCGCGTCTGCCTCGGCCAGCCCTTCGCCCGCGCCGAACTGGCCCTGGTCCTGGCCACGCTGACCCGTCACTGGTCGGCGTCCCTCGTCCCCGGCCACCCCATCGACATCCGCCCAGGCACGGCCCTACGCCCCGCCCACGGCCTGCGGATGACGCTGCACCGCCGCGCGTGACGCTGAAGCGGGAACGACTCGCGAAGGAGCAGTGATGCCTGAGGCGCAACCGTCGCTCGCGAGGGAGTAGTGATGGCTGGAACGCACAAGAAGCCCGAGGAGCTGGACACCGAACTCACCGGCGGCATCAAGTCCGGCGGCGAGGAATGGGGAGAGTTCACCGTCCGCTACGTCGAGGTCCCCGCAGGCACCGACGTGACCCCCTTGCTGAAGGGAATGCCCGGTGACCTGTGCCAGTGCCCCCACTGGGGCCTGATGCTCAAGGGCGAAATGTGGCAGCGCTACGCCGACGGCTCAGAAATGGTCACCCGTGAGGGCGAACTCTTCTACTGGCCCCCCGGCCACACCGGCATCAACCACGTGGACGCCACCTTCATCGAGTTCAGCCCCACCACCGACCTCCGCCCCGTCATCGAACACATGGCCCGCCTCCTCGAGTAGCCCGGAGACCCCCTCCCATGCGGACACCGCCGCCCGTACTGAAGTGGAGGTCCGGTCCATGCGGATAGCGCTGGTGAACATGCCATGGGCGCCGATCGACGTCCCCTCGCTCGCCCTCGGCATCCTGCGCAACACCGTCGCCAGGTCCATTCCCGATGCCGAGGTCGTGGACGTCCACGCCCACCTGGACTACCTGGACTGGTGCGCCGGCCTCACCGTCGACGACTACCGCTTCTACTCCGACCACACCTATTTCGAGGGCTACGGCGACTGGATCTTCTCCGCCGCCCTGTACGACGATCCCGACTGGCGGGTCGCCGAGTTCCGTGACCGGTACGCGGCATCGATGACCCCGGGCGAACTGTCCCTGACCCTACGCCTGCACGGCTCCGCCCCCCGCTTCGTGGCCGACCTGGCCGACCGCCTCGCCGCGATCGCCCCCGACATCGTCGGCTTCACCTCCACGTTCCAGCAGACCACCGCCACCCTCGCCACCGCTCGCCGCCTGAAACTCCTGAAGCCCGACACGATCGTCATCCTCGGCGGCGCCAACTGCGACGGCGTCCAGGGCGCGGCCCTGCACCGCAACTTCCCCTTCATCGACTACGTGGTCCGCGGCGAAGGCGAGGCCGCCTTCCCTCAACTCCTGACGTTCCTGGCCACCACCGCGCCCCCATCCCCGCCTCCGGTCGCCTCCCGGCCTGCCTCTGTGGGGGAGATACCCGGCCTGTGCCGGCGTGCTTCGGACGGCACCTCGACAGCCAACCCGATGCGGGCCCGCCCCCTACGCCCGTCCGAGATCGTGGCCCCCGACTACGGCACCTACTTCGACCGGCTCGACACCTCCACCGCCCGGGACCGGGTCGAGCCGAAGCTCGTCGTCGAGGGATCACGCGGCTGCTGGTGGGGCGAGAAACACCACTGCACGTTCTGCGGCCTGAACGGCACGGCCCTGGAGTTCCGCAGCAAAAGCCCGGACCGCTTCTACGGCGAGATCATGGACCTGGTCGAACGGCATCGCATCCGGGACATGTTCGTCGTGGACAACATCCTCGACATGGGCTACCTGAACTCCGTCCTGCCCCGGATAGCCGAATCCGGCCAGGACCTGCGCCTACGCTACGAAGTCAAGTCGAACCTGCGCCGCGACCAGTTGGAAACACTCGTCCGCGCCGGCCTGACCCACGTACAGCCAGGCGTCGAAAGCCTCAGCGGCCGAGTCCTCGGCCTCATGGGCAAGGGCGTGACCGGCTGCCAGAACGTCCGCCTACTCCGCGACGCCGCGTCCGTAGGGCTCTCGCTCTCATGGAACTACCTGTACGGCTTCCCCGGCGAAACCGACGACGACTACGAGTCCGTCCTGCGCCAACTCCCCGCCCTGCACCACCTGGCCCCGGCCGAACAGGTGGCCCGCATCGCCATCGAACGCTTCAGCCCGTACTTCGACCGCCCCGAACTGGGCTTCCCCAACCCCCGCCCCCGCGACCACTACCGCCTCACCTACGACCTCCCCGACCGGGAGCTCGCCGATCTGGCGTACCTGTTCGACGCCCCACCCCAGGGCATCGACGAACCGCTGGCGGCACGCCTGTCCGACGCCGTCACCACCTGGCGCGACGCCTACCCCACCAGCACCCTCACCTACGAGGACGCCGACAACACGATCACCCTCACCAACACACGCCCCCACTACCCCTGGACGACTCTCCGCCTGAAGGACCCCCGGGAGATCACCGCCTTCCGCCTCCTCGATCAACCCCGCTCCGCGTGCTCCCTCGAACGAGCCCTCCCCGCCGACAGGCCATGGCTCACGAACCTGCTCGGACACTGGCACACCCTCGGCCTGCTCTACACCGACACCGGCCAGTACCTCCACGTGGCCACCACCCCGACGACCCATGACCTGACGACCCACTCCCTCCCACCCCGATGGCCCGGCTGGCATGACACTCCGGCGCCCCGGGACCACACGACGCCCCGGCCGTAAATGCCGCAGACGGGTAAGTTCGGGTCGAGGTGCCACCGTCACGGCCCGAGGGGAAGCCGGTGCGAGAGCTGGTCAACGCCAAACTGCGGGAAATCAAATCCGTGTTCCACGGGTTCCTCGACGAACTCCGAGACGAGTCGCGGGAGCTGCGCGAGTCGCTGCGGGAGATCAAGAAGAAGTCCTCGTCGCCACCGGAGGCGTGGTACATCAGATATGCCTACGCCTTACGCATCGCGAAATCCCTCTACGCGCCGTGGGTCCGCTACGAACGACGGACGACCGGACGCCCGGAATCAGACCGTGCCGCGCTGCGGGCGAGATACCGCAGAATGGCCGTGGCCTACGCCGTCAACACCGCGAGGATCGCGCCTTACATAGGTTTCATCGTAGGCGCCGCGATGATCGCCGGAATCATCGTCGTGCTGGTGGTGAGCGACCTTTTGCATGGGCTGAGCGCCAGGGACTACGCGCCCGTCATCCTCGGCCACCTGGCCATCCTCTGCCTGCTGGCTTCGCTGATTCCTTTTCGCGCCCGCGTGGTGAGAAACTCGACGATCACACTGGCCGGCGCGGGGGTCCTCTACTTTCTGCTACGGGTGCCGCTGCCCCATGCGCTGAACTCCACAGCCGTGTCGGTCGCCGTCTCGGTGCTGACCGTGCTCTTCCTGCACGCGGTCGACAGTATCGAGGCACGGATCGCGGAGCGTCACTACGACCCCGAGACCTTCATCGCCTACAGTCTCCTGAACGCGCTCGACGACATGGGCTCACCGCAGTTCTCCCGGCTGAGATTCCGCCGAGGTGCCGTCACGTCCCTGGAGTACGCGGCCTCCGCCTTGGAGAACAAGATCCCACGCCTCCTGAACGGCATGGACCCGGTCGTCCGGGACGCGCTGAGCGAGCGCTGCGCCCGCGCCGGCGACGCGCTACGCGACTACGGCAAACGCATCGTCCTGTTCGACCAAGCCGACAAGGAGAAACTGCACGGGGATATCGAGTCGGTCCTTGAGGTCGTGCTCACGGGTACCTACGACGCCCTCCCGGTGGGCGCCCCCCAAGAAGGTAGAAAGGCCCGGAAAGCAGGCGCCTACCTCCTCGGCGTTCTCCGCACGCTCGTCATAGCCCCCATCCCTTTCGCCTGCCTGGAAGCCACCAGACTCTTACAGTGGCGCCTGTCCGACGGCCTCCAGGACGCCGCACTCATCTTCTCCCTCGCCTGGGCGGCCGTCGCCCTGATCGCCTTGCTGGACCCGCTCTACAAATCCCGACTGAACGCCGTACAGGACTTCATCGGCATCCTCAAACCCCCCGACAAAACCACCTGACCTCACCCCTCCTGGCCCCAACCCAAGCCCCCCACCTCCCCGTCCCGCGAACCCCCGGCAAGCAGAACGCCCACTCCTCCGACGGCTCATCGGGCGCGACGGTGCGACGTCACCTCTTCCAGCCACAGCCGACGGCCGAACCCACCCCGCTCGACCCGCTTCCGCAGAGCGGCCTCCCGAACCTCCTCCTCGGAAAACCCACCTGCCCCGGCGACCGCCACCAGCACCTCGTAAACGTCGGCGAGCTCGCCAAGGCGATCGCCGGGCTCGGCCCTGTGCAGTTCCTCGACCTCCTCGGAGAGCTTGGCCATCAGCGCGGGGAGCACTTCCGACTCCTCAAGGACCCGGACCTTGGCCGTCCGGCCGTCCGCTTCGATGATCTCCGGAATACGGTCCCGGACCAGCTTGCCGTAGGAGATCGACTGTTCTTGGCGCAAAATGTCACCCTTTTGTTCGATACTTCGGATGTGGATTACCGGCGTGGCGTGGTCACCGCGGAGAGCGTATGGCGTGCCATCGTGCTGTACGGCGCCAACTCCGCCACCTACAAGTTCGCCTTCGGCGCCACCCTCCTGGAAATCGCCGCCACCGGCCGCGACCGCGTCGCCCTGGAGGAACTCGCGCCCCGGTACGCCGACCTGCTCTGCCAGGCCCTGCAGCGCAACCCCCGGCAGTGCATCGCCACCAGCAGCAAATTCCTGGACGCCTGCCGCGCCTTCAACGCCGGCGACCTCGACCGCGACACCCTGCACCGGCGAACCGTCCAACTGGGCTTCACCAACGTCATCGACGCGTTCCCGCAGATCGGCGGCGCACCGGCGCCCGTGCGCTACTACGAGGACCGGCGCAAGAACTCGCCCACCCCAGGTCTGCTGCTACGCGACGAACTCCTGCGACTCGCCCGATCAGTACACGCCCAGGTCCTGGACGCCGAAACGGCCGCCCGTTGGCGACTGGTGGAGACAGCATGGGCCACCGGCGTCTCCGGCGCGGTACTCGGCCCTTCACTGGTCTACGACCACGCCAAGCAGGAACTGCTGCTCCCCACCAGACAGCGCCGCAAAAGCGTCACAGGAGTGGTCCCCGCCCTCAACGGCTACCAGGACGGCCGCTGCGCCTACTGCGATCGTCTGATGGCCCAAGGCGAAGCAAGCGGCCCCGTCGTCGAACACGTCCTCCCCTGGAAACTGGTCACCCGCCCCTTCTGGACCGGCCCCGACGTCGACGCCGTCTGGAACCTCGTCCTGTCCTGCACCCCCTGCAATCAGGCGAAGCAGGACCGAGCGCCGCACGAATCCTGGATGCCCTGGCTCGAACAGCGCAACAACGACCTCATCGACTCCCGCCACCCCCTACGCGAAACCCTCATCACCCAAACCGGCGCCACAGCCACCACCCGCCGCGAAAACCTCAAGAACGCTTACCGAACCGCAACCGAACTACTCCCATCCACCTGGACCCCACCCAAGCGCCCCCACGAAGGTCAATGCACCCCCGGTAAGACGCCGCCGATCAGCAACGCGCCGACGACGAGCGTCAGGGCGTAGGCCTCCACGGGGAGGAGGTCCCGCTCTCCATGGTGGGTGCGGCTGCCGCCGAACAGGGCGAAGAAGCATCGCATCACCGTCATCCCGTTGATGCCGACGGCCACGGTCAACGCGATCCAGAACAGCGGGAACCGGGCCACCGAGCCGTGGACCAGCAGGTGCTCGCCGGCGAACCCGCCGGACAGCGGGAAGCCCACGGTGGCCAGGCCGCACAGCAGGAACGCCCCGGCCAGTTGCGGGGTGTGAGTGAGGTTCCCCCCGGGCGTCGCCAGCGTCAGCGGCCCGCGCCGGGCCTCCAAGGCGGCCAGCGTCATGGTGAACCCGGACAGGGCCAGCACCGACACCTGCCACGTCAGCACGGCTCCGGATACCGAGATCGGCGATTCGCCGCCGACTCCGAACACGATCAGCCCCATCTGGCTCATCCGCAGATAGGCCAGCGCACGCCTGGGCGCGTTCTGGACCACCCCGAACAGCGCGGCCACGACGGCGGTCAGGCCGCCGATCAGGGCGAGGCCGTGGGCGGGTGGGGCGGGTAGCCACGCGGTCAGCGAGTCCAGGTGGGTGAGCATGCCGATGGGGACGGCGCCGAAGGCGACCACCAGTCCCAGTGGGGCCCGCTCCACGAATCTCGGGTACCAGCCGTGCACGGGCAGGGCGGCGAAGCGGATCAGGACGCCGAGCGCCATCGCAACCGCCCCGACCGTCGGCGCGCCGATCGCGGTCAGGGCGGTGCCCGCACCGAAGAGCAGCACGCTGGGCAGGTGGTAGGCCGCGAACAGGCGGTGCAGCCCGTCGCCCTCGTCACGCTCGCGCAGCTCGGACCAGACCAGCCAGGCCGAGAGCGCCCACAGCACGGCGGCCGGCACCGCGTGCCGGACGGCCAGGTATCCGGTGGAGACGGCCAGGATCCGCAGTATCCGGGCCAGAGTGGCCGGTGGGTGGGAGGCCAGCGGGCTCATCGCGACCACGAGCAGCCCGGCCGCGCACGTGGTGACGAGCACGTTCCTGGCGGTGCCGTCCGGCAGGACCACCACGGTCAGGCCCGGCGGCCACCGCAGGGCGAACGAGGTGACCGCCGGGATCAGCGGCAGTCCGATCGACAGCACCGCGGTGGCCGAGGCGCAGTACACCGCGACGCGCCGCGCGGTGTGCGGGTCGGCGCGGGCGACGACGCTGGAGGCGCACAGCAGCAGGGCCGTCACCAGCGACGGAGCCAGTGCGATCATGGTCTCCACTCCCCGCCGCCCGCGGCCGTGACCGTGCCGGAGGCGGTCTCCGCCCCCTCCGGATGGCCGGTGGGCTCCGTCCCGAGGACGGGGACCGGCGCGGCGGGCGCCCCCGCGGTGCCGAGCCACCGTGCCCAGCGGTCGTCCAGCGCGTCCACCCGCCGGACCAGGCGTACCAGCCCGCCGACCACGTGATCGGTCAGCCAGGCGTCGAAGTAGCCCCGCTCCAGTGCGTACCGGTACAGCCACAGCTGCGCCGTCCGGGGCACCAGGCGCTCCAGATGCCTGCCGGTGCGCGGCAGTGGCCGGCCGATCGCCTGTTCCAGCCGGTGGTGGTCGTGGATCAGGCTGGGCGAGCGCAGGATCTGCGCGCTGCGCAGTACGGCGTGCGCGATCAGGTGGACCACCGCGAGATGGCGCAGGCCGAGGCCGACCTCCACCATGATCACTCCGATCTGGGTCATCGAGGCGTAGGCCAGCGCGCTCTTGATGTCGGTCTGGGCGCGGCCGACCACGGTGGCGTGCACGGCGGTCAGCGCGCCCACCGCGATGATCGCGGCCCCTACCGCCGATGGGCCGGCCCAGATGGATTCGGTGCGCAGGAGCAGGTACGGCCCCAGGCTGACGGAGAGCGCGCCGTAGAAGACGGCGCTCGACGGCGTCGGCCCCTCCATGGCACGCGGCAGCCACCCGCCCAGGGGGACCTGCGCCGCTTTCCCCATCGACGCCCACAGCAGGGCGAGGCCGATCAGGGCGGCGTCCCGGGGGTCGGCGGGCGGCCGGAAGACGACCGGTCCACCGTCCGGCGCAACGACGACGGTGGAGGCACCGGTGGTGTGGTGCAGCCACACGACGGCCGCCAGCAGGCCCACGTCACATGCCCGGTAGGTCAGGAACGCGCGCAGGCCGTGCTCCACCGGCCTTCTGCGTTCGTGGAAGAACGCGATCAGCAGTGCCGACGCCAGCCCGGCGAGCTCCCAGCCCGCGAAGGCGCACTCCAGGGCCCCGGCCAGGACGACGAGTTGCGCGCCCGCGCCGAACAGCGCCAGCAGCAGGTAGAAGCGCAGGTGGCCGGGCTCCCGATGCAGGTACCTGTGGGAGAAGGCGCCGATGAGGGAGCACAGGAGGGCCGCCAGGGCGGCGAACGGCAGCGACAGGCCGTCCCCCGCGAAGACCAGGTGGAAGCCGTAGCCGCCCACCTCGAACCAGGTGCCCGCGGACGCCGTCACCACCGGGGCGCCGCCCGCCGCGGCGCAGGCGAGGACGAGGGCGGACGCCGCGGCGAGCCCGAAGGCCGACACGACGACGGCCGAGACGGTCCGCTCGGTGCGCCTGCGCCCCCACCACGCCAGGACGCCCAGGAAGACGAAAGCGCCGAGGGGAAGCGCCACGACGGACAGCAGCAGGTACCGCTGCGCGTCGGCGTTCACCTCGCCTCCCGATGCCGCACCGGCGTGCGCGCCGGGGCGTCGCCGGCCCCGCCGGAGTCCGGGGGGAGGGCGGCGAGCGCGTGGGCGAACCCCAGGTGGTCGCGGCTGCCCGCGTAGAACTCCGCCGACCGGTGCACGGCCGGGAGCTCGGTGCTCTCC
Organism: Sphaerisporangium krabiense; assembly: GCF_014200435.1. Classification (NCBI taxonomy): domain Bacteria; kingdom Bacillati; phylum Actinomycetota; class Actinomycetes; order Streptosporangiales; family Streptosporangiaceae; genus Sphaerisporangium; species Sphaerisporangium krabiense. Next base: position 4,722,103 of record NZ_JACHBR010000001.1, read on the forward strand.
GGGATGTGCGGCCGGAACCCGTCGCCGTGGAAGACGTGCGCCGCCCCTGAGCCGGGGCTCCACGCCGTCAGCCGGATCCAGCCGTTGACCACCAGCCGGTTCAGGTCGGGGTGCGCCCGCAGGATCGCGGTCAGGCGCTCGGGCTCCGCCTCCACGATCAGCAGCAGCCGTACCGGTTCGTGGATCTCGACCATCTGCCAGGGCAGTCCGGTCCGCAGGTCGGAGGCGTGCCCGTCCATCACCCCCAGCAGGCCCGTGATGTTGTGCGGGAGTTTCGTCCCGCACCCGTAGCCCGCGGGGTCCACATAGCTGAAGTAGTACTCCAGGTTGATCCCGGCGCAGACCGGCCCGGCCGCGAGCAGGAGACTGGTCAGCAGCTCGCCGGAGGGGTCGCCGTCCGGATCGTAGGAGACGAGGAAGGCCCGCCGGTCCAGGAAGAGCCCGCGGGTGTGGCGGCGCCGCCCCACAACGCACACCGCGTTCGTGGCGTGCCCGTACTCCGGCCGGGGCTGCCCGAGGTCCACGGTGTGGGTCTCGACGTGGGCGAGCGCGTCGTCGGGGGAGAGGTCCAGGGGCGCGGACTCGAAGCGGCGGCACCGCTCGTGCGCGGCCAGGGCGCACGCGGCGGCCATGGCCCGTTTCGCCCGGTGCAGGTCCGGCCGGGACCGCTCCGGTACCAGATCCTCGTCGTAGTAGGTCATCGAATCATCGCAGGTGTTGTGGTAGGCGCCCACGAACCAGGTGTTCGAAGGGAGGTCCATCCCCCGTTCGCGCAGGGCCGTCCGCACGGCCGGATGGTTGGCCATGGCGGCGAAGGCACGCGCGTTCGGGCCGCCGCGCCCGCCGCCGGTGGCGCCGCAGTCATGGGCGGATTCGTGGGGGTTGTTGAGGCTGGACGAGCCGTGCCCGACCATCAGCACCAGCGGGGACGGGGCGCGGTCCAGCCCCATCGTGCGCAGCGCGGTCCACACGATGCCCGCCATCTCCGGTACGGAGTATCCCCGCGACGGGCCGTCATGCCCCTCGCCGTTCTCACCGGCGTGCCCCTCGGCGTGCCCTTCTACCGGGGGCCGCTCGACGACCAGCCGGGTGAGCGGCCTCGGCGCGCCGGGGCCCAGCCGCCGGGACCAGCGGTGGAACAGCCGGGGCAGCAGGCAGCGGCCGATCAGGACGCCCACGTGGGCGAGCCCGACGCCCAGGGTGACCAGGCCGCCACGGGCCAGGGTCCTGCTGCCCACGGTGATCGCCATGCTCCAGGCGCCCCATCGGCGGCGGGCGGCGGCGTACCGGCCGGGCCGCGCCCGCTCCGCCGAGTCCGCGTGTTCCACCGGCTCCTCCAGCACCAGGTGGCGGGGGGTGACGACGACCGGGCACAGCGGGTGCCGCCGTATCTCCTCCAGCCCCCGGTAGATCATGGCGACCCCGAAGAAGCCGGCGTAGCCGAAGGTCTCCGCCCGGGGGAAGTGCTCCTCCAGGTGGCGGCGGAGGGATTCCTCGCGTTCGTCGATGCAGAACACCGCCTGGAACAGCGGGGGCGGAGCCGGGCGGGCCGAGACCCGCCGGTGCGCGCCGAGCGCGTCGAGCACCCCCACCCGGTGGCGCCGCTCATAGGCCAGGTGCAGCAGGCGGCGCCGTTCGACCGTGTCACAGGCCCCGACCGCGGCCAGCCAGGCCGCCGCGTGCTCGGGGTCGGCGAAGACCGCCGTGTCGACCGGCATCAGCTGCGCCAGCACGAACGCCTCGTACACCAGCTCCAGATCGGGTCCCGCCGGGGCGCCCGCCCGCCCCGGCGGAGGCGGGAGCCGGTCGAGGTCGCCGACCGTGGCCTGGGCGCCGAGGTGCCCGCGCGCCGCGTACCGGGCGGCGTACAGGTCGAGGACGAGCTGTACGGCCAGGTAGTCGATCAACGACGCGGGACGCGGCTCGACCGGGGCGTGGTCGGGACGCTGCTCGAACTGCCGCATCATCCCGGCCCAGCCGCGCAGCGACAGCAGGGTCGCCTGGATCGCGGCCGCCCAGCCGGACTCGGGCACCGCCAGCTCGGTGAGCGCCCAGGCGACGGTCCGCTCCGCGGTCCAGGACTCCGCCTCCTGCCGCCGCATCTCGGCGCCCAGACCGCGCAGGAACCGGTCGGGCGGGCCGCCGGACCGGCCGTACAGCCGTCGGAAGGCGCTCAGGAAGCCGCCGTCGCGCTCCGGCATGGGCCAGTAGGCGACGCCCTGGTCCAGGAAGGCCGCCGACAGGCGGATCAGCAACGGGTGGACGAGCTCGTCGGTGTCCAGGCCGGTGACGGAGAGGACCAGGTCGCGGCGCCGCGGTGACCCGTCCTCGTCGCCGGACGTCCGCGGCGCGATCGCCGTCAGCCGGTGCCACAGCCGTTCCAGCAGCTCCCGCTCGAGCAGGCGGGAGTCCGGCTCCGGCAGCGCGGGCCCGGTCCGGTCGCGGCGCGCCTGGCGCAGCAGCTCGGCGCGGCGCCGCGGGTCGAGCTGATCGGTGAACCGGGTGCGCCGGTCGGTCTCGTCGAGCAGCCAGGTCAGCGCGGCACCCCGGGGGACCTCGACGAGGTGGCGCAGCCGCAGGGCGTGGAAACGACGGCGGGTCGGGCCGCCCGGCACCAGCGGCGGACCGTCGTCGATCCCCGCTTCCGCCACGACGGCGTCGATGTCCTCGGGCCGGATCCGCCCGGAGGCGAGGTGGCCGGCGAAGGCGGCCTCGCTCTGATAGGGCTCGGTGCCGAACAGCCGCCCGGCGGTGGCGACGGCGTCGTCGAAGGGCAGGTCCTCGAAGGCGTGCAGGGTGTTGTGGTGGACGAACGCCTGCAGCGGCCCCTGCTCTGGCAGAAGCGCCGCCGCCTGCCGGACCATGTCCGGTATGTCGGTCGGACGGCCGCAGGACGGCGGGGCCGCGGTCGCGTTCGCGTTCGCGGGGCTCACACGCGCCTCCGGCGCCGGGTGGCGTGCGGGTGGGACGAGACGGGGCGGAGCCGGTCGAGCCCGGTGACGGTGAGGGTGGTGGCGGGCCACTCCCGGGACATCGTGTCGACTCCCGCCAGGAAGGTGTGGTCCACCACGGCGGCGTCGCCTACGTCGACGATGACGTCGGTGAGCGGGCCCTCGGCCCCGGCGAGGTTGACCGTGCGCCGCAGCGGGAGCAGCGTGGTGAAGACGGCGGCACGGGGGATGCGGACGTGCAGGGTCTGCCCGGTGCGGGTCGCCTCCGCGCGGGGGCGGAGGAAGGCGGGGACGGGGACGCCGCGCAGCAGGTGCAGGACGAGCTTGAGGGCGAGTCCGGCGGCGACCCCCATGAGCAGGTCGGTGGCGAGCGTGACGAGCAGCGTGGTCAGGAACAGGGCGAGCTGGTCCAGGCCGATCCGCCGCGCGCGCAGGAACTCGCGCGGGGAGGCGAGCCGGGTGCCCGTGTAGACCAGCATGGCGGCCAGAACGGCCAGCGGGATGGTCTGGAGCAGCCCGGGGACCAGGGCGACGAACAGCAGCAGGAAGGCGCCGTGGGAGAAGTTGGACCAGCGGGAGGTGGCGCCGGCGTCGACGTTGGCCCTGCTCCGGACGATCTCCGAGATCATCGGCAGGCCGCCGATCAGGGCCGAGAGCAGGTTGCCGGTGCCGAGGGCGAGCAGGTCGCGGTTGAGGTCGGAGGACCGCTTGAGCGGGTCCATGGAGTCGACCGCGATCACGGTGAGGGTGGACTCGATGGTGCCGATCAGGGCGAACATCACCACGTACTTCAGTGACGTCGCGGTGAGGATCACCGAGAAGTCAGGGAAGGCGACGGCGTCGAGCAGGGTGCCGGGGAGACGGACGAGGTACTCCGGCCCCAGGTGGTGCACGGTGGACGCGAACCGGTAGTCGTGCGGCGTCGCCAGGCCGAACCACAGGCCGAGCGGTACGGTCACGGCCAGCACGATCAGCGGCGCCGGTACGGTACGTGCCCACCTGGCCCGGATCAGCGGCATGCCGAACATGATCACGAGGGCCACCCCGCCCAGCAGCAGGATGCGCGGGTTGGCGTTGACGAGGCTGTGCGGGATCTCGGCGAGCAGCCCCAGGGGGTCCGTGTGCCGGGGCTTGACGCCCAGCGCGACGTGCGCCTGCTTGGAGATGATGATGACCCCGATGGCGGCGAGCATGCCGTGCACGACCGACGGGGACATGGCCACGCCGACGGTGGCCACCCGGCACAGGGCGAAGAGGATCTGTACGGCGGCGGCGACGACGCCGACGGCGAGCGCCCGGCGGTACCCGACGGCGCCGCCGCCGAGCTCCTGGACCGCGCCCAGCGCGATCACGATCAGGCCGGCGGCGGGCCCCTTGATGGTCAGCGGCGCGCTGCCGAGCAGGCTGACCAGGACGCCGCCGACGATGGCCGTCAGGACACCGGCGACCGGCGGGAACCCGCTGGCCAGCGCGATCCCCAGGCAGAGCGGGAGCGCGATGAGGAAGACCAGGAAACCGGACTTGACATCCGCCTTCGGAAAGCCGCTCGGGGAGGGACGCCCGGGTGCGGCCGGTGGGGCGTCATGGGTCTGTACGCGGTGTGGTTCGGACATCTTCTGCGGTCCTCACATGGCAGGGACGATCCACCCCGGCCACACGCTGGGCGGGGGGTAGCACGGCGGAGACCGCCTAGAGGCGGCGTCCGGCACACGGGGGACCGCGGGCCCCCGCTGTTTCCGGACAGGTGTCCGCCAGCCCCGTGTGGTGGGCCGTAACCGTGTCGTCCCGCTCCGGGGGGTGAATCTCACCGGCCCCGGCGTGCTGCAGCTTGTCGTCGCCGTCGGAGAAGTCGTTCGTGGACGCGCTCAGGCCGTCGCCGCAGGCCGTGGCGAGCCGCCACCCGATCGGCCCGCCGTACCCGTCCGCCACCTCCACCCGATCGGCTCCCCGGGCCGCCGGGGTGTCCCCGAGCACCGGGGGATGCGCGGGGGCGGCGCAGGGGGCCGCCGAGGAGGAGAGGCGCAGGTGGATGTCGGGAGTGTCCTGGGCGGCGGCGCCGATGGCCCCCATGATCAGCAGCAGTGCCGCCACCGCCGTCGCCAGCACCGTCGCCGGCGCCGTCACCGGGAGTGCCGCCGCACGGCGCGGCGTCCGGGACCCGAGCCGCGGACGGGCTCCGAAGGCCCCGGAGAACGGGGATGTGGAAGGCGATGGTGTCACTCTGGTTCCGGGCCACAGATCCTGGTAATAGGGGGGTGAGGTGAAGCCTCATGATTGATCCAGAAGACCAGAAAAAAGGTCAAGAAGTACGAAGTGTGATTGATTGACCCCCGCATGTGACCGCGTGTGGGCGGCAACCCCTGGCGAGCTGCGCGAACTCGCCGCTGACCTGCTCTTTCCCGCCTGACCTCACCGTGACTTTCCGTAAACGACGCAGGTCAAGTTCGGGGAAGCGTTATGTGAATGTGATGTTGATTCGGCGGGGCGGGTATCGCTCATTCGGGTGGAAATAATATTTATCCTGGACTTTCCAGGCTTCTCCCTATAACGGGGTTATGAACGATTTCCTGGACATAACGCGAATACCCAACATGGGAGAGGGGGGCTCCGCCGGCGCCCGGAGAGACGTGAGCCAGACCGCGGTCACGCCGGGAGCGGCCCCGGCGCGCTCACCCGCGCCGCCTTCGGCGGCACGGCTCGGGGGGCTTTCGGACCGGTGTCTTCCTTCGCCACTCTGTCGCTCCGCTCCTGCGTTCTTCAGTCCAGACACCGGCGTCCCCCTCGCGGCCCACTAGAGGCCGATCTTGGGTGGGGTGGCCTTACCGGGAACCGTTCCGCCGGGGCGGGGTGTGGGACGGGCGACTATCGCGAGGTTGTCCGCGTCAGGACTGGTTGTGGCTTGGGCGCGCCGCCGGCTGGACTGAGGAGAGGGAGCGTGACGACCGAACGACGAGGAAAGCCGGTAGCTCGAAGGCACCCCACCGTCCTGGCCATCACCGTCCTGGCCCCTGGTCACGTCCAGCGAAGTGGTGTATGAGTCAGTCTTCGCGTGATCTGTTTCTGCAGGTTAAGCGGTGAGTGTGTCGGGGAGTCGATGCGTGGTCGGCGTGTCGCCGTGGATGAGTTTCAGTCGTGCTTTGGCCAGGACTTCCACGCCCATGTAGCGGCGGGCTTCGCTCCATTCGTCGGTCTGTTCCGACAGCACCGCGCCGATGAGGCGGATGATGGCGGGCCGGTCGGGGAAGATGCCGACGACGTCGGTGCGGCGGCGGATCTCCTTGTTCAGCCGTTCCTGGGGGTTGTTGAACCAGATCTGTTTCCAGATCTCTTTGGGGAAGGCAGCGAAGGCCAGCAGGTCCTCGCGGGAGGTCTCCAGGTGATCGGCGGCGGCTGGGTACTTGGTGGCCAGAGCGTCGATGACCCACTGGTGCTGGGCGAGCACGGCTTCGGGACCGTCTTGGTCGAAGATGGTGCGTACCAGGGTGGCGACCCAGGGCTGGGCGGATTTGGGGACGCAGGTGAGCAGGTTGCGCAGGTAGTGGGTGCGGCAACGCTGCCAGGACGCTCCTGGCAGGCAGGCGCCGATGGCGTCCACCAGCCCGGCGTGTGCGTCGGAGATGACCAGGTGGACCCCGGACAGGCCGCGGGCGACCAGGCCGCGCAAGAAGGACAGCCAGCCGGCGCCGTCTTCACGGCTGCTGATCTCCAGGCCGAGGATCTCCCGCTGCCCGTTGGCGTTGACGGCGGTGGCGACCAGGACGTGCACGTTGATGATCCGGCCGCCTTCTCGGACTTTCTGGGTCAGGGCGTCCAGCCACAGGAAGGTGTAAGGCCCGGCGTCCAGGGTGCGGGTCCGGAACGCCTCGACCTGGGTGTCCAGGGTCTTGGCCATCTGACTGACCTGGCTTTTGGAGATGCCGGTGATGCCCAGTTGCTCGACCAGCTTGTCCACCCGGCGGGTGGAGACTCCCAGCAGGTAGGAGGTGGCCACGACGCTGATGAGCGCCTGCTCGGCCCGGCGGCGGCGCTCCAGCAGCCAGTCGGGGAAGTAGGACCCCTGCCGGAGCGGGATCGCCAGCTCGACGGTGCCGGCCCGAGTATCCCAGTCACGGGTGCGATATCCGTTGCGGGAGTTGGTGCGCTCGCTGCTGCGCTCGCCGTATCCGGCCCCGCACCGGCTGTCGGCCTCGGCCGACATCAACGCTTCGGCCATGGTCTTCACCATGGATCGCAACAGATCCGGATCCTGCTGTTCGATCTGCTTCGCCAACCAGCCGGCGGGGTCCACACTGTCGTTCACGGCCATCGCCTTGTTCTCCTTCGGTCTTGATCGCAATCACGAAGGATCACGCGATGGCCGTCCTCATTTCACGACGCCACGCTTGTCATCAGGGGAAACTCTTACACCACGTCCGTGGACGCAACCCCGACCTATGCCAGCACCCGCAACTTACGCCTCACACCTTCATGATGAGCCCATGCATGGTGGATAGAGCGAACCTTCGCCGCTTAAAGCGTCCTTCGAGTGAGGCATCACAGCGGACCACGTCCGGATTGAACAGGGGTTCAGACGCAGCGTGGCGCCACGCCCGCCATATAGACCTTGCTACCAAGTTGGACTATCGTCTGTAGCTGCACAAATGGCTCACGGCGGAGCAGGCCAGTGCCATTATGGACAACCACGTCCAAGCCGACGCAGTGCGCCAGGAATTGGACGAGACGCGCTACCCGGCGTATCTCGCCCGAGGGCGTGCGGTCAAGCACACGGCGCTGAAGGAGTCGGGCCCATGCGAGTGATCATGCAGCCAGCCAGCCTGGCCACTCCATCGGTACGCCAACACTACGACGACACCATCAAGAGCCCGGTCCTTCTTGCCGATCACGCCGATGTCCTGGGTGTCGACCTACAGTGGCTCCAGCAACTTCACCCTTCGGGCAGCGCTCCGATGTGGGGCATGACGCCCGGCAAAAAGAACGTCAACGTCGGCAAGTACCGTAAGCTCCGCCCGGGCGACTACGTCTTCTTCTACGGTCAAAAGCGTCTCTATCTCGGCGGGTTGGTGACCTACACGTTCCACAACCCCGCGCTGGCGCGCCGCCTGTGGGGGCAGGACGACGAGGGCCAGACGTGGGAGTTCATGTACGCTCTCGACGACCTTCGCGGCTGCAACATCCCCATTGAGGACGTCCGCCAAGCTCTGCCCACAGTCGGACCCGGCTGGTTCGTGCAGAACCCTTACGTTGCGGAGGGTGTGGCGGCGGATAATCTGATCGACCTCGCCCAGGTCGCCATCGGTGACGTAGCCCTTCTCCCTTCGGACACCGTGATACTTCATGATGACGAAGCCACCGAGGCACCCGCCTTCAGCGGCGAGCTTGAGCGCCAGGTCCAGCAAGTCAGCCGTGGCGAGCAAACCCGACTGAAGCGATTCCTGCTGCCCGGTGCCACCGGGATCTGCGCGTTGTGTGGCCGCACCTTCGAGCGCCGGTTTCTCGTTGCCGCGCATATCAAGAAGCGGACCCACTGCACCGAGTCGGAGCGCCGCGATCTGGCCAATGTCGCGATGCTCAACTGCATCCTCGGCTGCGACGCCCTTTACGAGCATGGCTACGTGGCCGTGGGTCCGGGAGGAACGCTCCTCATCAGCCCAGCTGCGCTGCGCGAGCCGAGCGTCAGGTCGCATGTCGAGCTGCACCTGAAGGGCCGGCTCACACACTGGTGGAGCCAGATGCGCGAGCCGTATTTCGCCTGGCACCGCGACCGCATCTTCCGCACCGAGATTCCCGCCTGAGCAACGAGCCTTGATCCGGAGCACAATCCATGGCGACTTTCTGCCTGCACCGCGCAACGGCGCGTGAACTCGCCGACACCATAGCTGAAGGTGGTCTGACGCAGCGGCTCGTCGACGCCCATAGGGAACTGCTGTGGCAGGAGCCGAGCCCGAGCGAAGTCCGCTCGTGGGTCAACAGCATCCCCACGGTCGTGACTGCCCTGCTCGGCGCCGGGCTCGATGGTGTGACCGTGCTGTTGGAGATGAAGACTCCGATCACCGACGTGCGCATGGACATGGTCCTGATCGGCACCTCCCCCGCGTCGGGACGGATGTCGGTGGTCGTGGTGGAAAACAAGCAGTGGTCATGGGTGCAGCCCGTGCCCGAATCGGAGCTTGTGCGCATCAGCCGCGACGGCAAGCCGACTCTGCACCCGGCCAACCAGGTGTGGGGATATCGGCATGTGCTGGCCGATTTCGTCCCGCTGCTCCGTACCGCAACCGTGTGTGGCGTGGTCAACCTCCACAACGCCCCCACTGAGCAGGTGGCTGAGATTCATCCCGACGCCCAGGGACTTGATCCCGCGATTCCCCGATGGGTGCGCTTATTGGGCAAGGACCAGCGGAAAGAGTTCCAGGCGACGCTGCAATCAGTTCTGTCGGCCGAGCGATCCGCAGAGCACGCCGATGATCTGCTCGAGGCGGTTGTCGTCCCCACCGAGGGCCTGATGACCAAGGTCGCGGAGGCCGTCCGCGCCCGGAGCGTCTTCCCCCTGCTGGATGAACAGCGGGAGGCCTACGACTACGTGAGGGCTCTGGTCAAGCGGGCCAAGCGAGGGGAACGAGGAAGCCGTAAGGAAGTGGTCGTTATCGTGGGTGGTCCGGGCACCGGGAAGAGCGTGATTGCCGTTGAGCTGCTCGGCGCGCTGAACCGGCAGGGCACCCGGACGATGCACGCGACCGGTAGCCGCTCGTTCACCCAAACGCTCCGATTACGTGCGGGTCTGCCCGGCAAGGCCCGTGGTGGGTTCGCCTACTTCAACAACTTCACCGACGCCGCCCCCAATGATCTCGACGTTCTGATCGCCGATGAAGCGCACCGCATTCGGCGCACCTCGCGGGACCGCCGTTCGACAGATGACTTGCGGATAGCTCCTCCCCAGGTTGATGAGCTGATCAACGCCGCACACGTACCGGTCTTCCTGCTCGACGAATTTCAGATCGTGCGCCGTGACGAGCTCGGCTCCGTGGGCCTCATCGAAGAAGCTGCCGCTCGCGCTGGATGCTCGGTGAACCGCATCGATTTACGGCATCAGTTCCGCTGCGCTGGCTCGCCCACCTATGTCGACTGGGTCGAGCGGCTGCTGAAGTTGGCCCCCACCAACGGTAAGCCCATGTGGCAGCCGACCGACGGCTTTACCCTCCAGGTCGTCCACGATCCTGCCGTAATGGAGACGTTCCTCCGCGAGCGGGTGGCGGAAGGCCACACCGCGCGCATCATGGCTGGCTTCTGCTGGCCGTGGAGCGAACCTTCCGCTGAGGATCCTCTCCCAGTGGACGTGAAGCTCCCCGGCTGGGAACGTCCGTGGAACCTTCAGGCAGAAGAGCCGATCAACGGCATCCCGCCATGGCCGCTGTGGGCCACTGATTCAGCCGGGTTCGGCCAGATCGGCTGCATCTACAGCGCTCAAGGCTTCGAGTTCGACTACGCCGGGGTCATCATCGGCCCCGACTTGACGTGGACTCCTTCGGGCTGGGTCACGGTTCGACAGGCGAACAAAGATCGGACCAATACAGCGCCCGAGACTTCGATGCACTGGTTCGCCATACGTATCGGGTCCTGGCCACGCGCGGAATGCGCGGCGTAATCTTGCACGCCGTCGACCCCGCCATCAACCGCCTGCTGAACGAACTTGGTGTCCCTGTGATGGATGGCTGACACGCGGGATGACACGTACTAATAGCGCCAGCGCCAGGCTGTCATGGGCATTGGCGGTGCTGATCGCGACAGAGATCGGCAGACCTGTCCGTTTGGTGATGAGGTGGATCTTCGAGCCGTTCTTGCCGCGATCGACAGGATTCGGACCTGTCAGGTCGCCCATGTGACCGCTCGCACGCTGACCGAGTCGATCGCGCATCGCGACCAGTCCAGCTCTCCGCGTGCGCCCAGCTCGTCCAGCAGGAGCCGGTACAGCTTGACCCGCATTCGGGCGGTGGTCCACTCGGTGAAGCAGCGGTGCACGTCTGCTAGGAGAACGGAAGGTCGGCGGCAGTTGCCGCCACGCACACCCGCTGGTGGCCACGTACACGATCATCGCCAGGATCCTCCGGTCGTCCACCCGCGGCCGCCCGCCACCTTGTGGCGGTGTCGGCGCCGGCGAACCACCCGCTGGAACAACTCCCAGACCTCATTGGGGACCAGCGGTCGAAGGAACGCGTCCACGACCGATCTGACGATCAACCTCAAACGAGTCGCGGTCAAGGCCGGATGCACCGCCACGTTGACGCCTGACAGCCCCACCGTGAGTGCCTCATAGCTTTGTCCGCTGGGTTCGCCTCAGGAAGTCCTCTCCTCCCGCGTCGCTGCCGACCGTCACCCTGTCGACCGCAGACGCCTCCCCGGCCTCATCTGCCAGCAGCCATAGCAGAAGCCTTCGCCCCACCTGTCGCAGGCAGAAACCAAATCGCCGGAGCCGACTTTGGATGACTTGCATAAGCCGTTTCCCCTGGCGTATATATCAAGCGGGCAGCGGTAGGGCGAGTGCGGCATGAAGTCCGTACTGATGGATAAGTTCATCTGCAAAAGTCACTCTCCCACTCCTTCGTGATTCGGTCTCGAATCTCCCGATTGTATTCGACACGCGCAGGCAGGTAGGGGGCAGGGGGTGGGCTCTGCACGGAAAGGCCACCCTGGCATTACGGCGACCCCAGGCGGGACGTAGAACGAGGTGCTGGAGTCTGAAATCTGGATCATTGAGGGTGCTTGGATCGGTTCATCCTCCAGCATGATCCACTTGGCTCCATTCGAGCCTTTGGCAAGTTCGACGCGAATTGCTCTAGCTACCCCTGACGGAGCAGACTGCAGGCCGTGCAGATGGTGTGCGGCGATTAGTTCAGGACATGCATCACGGTAGGTCGCATTCCATGGAATGGGACCTCCGGCGGGCCAACTCCCACCCTGCCTGAGAGGCCCAGGCCAACCTGCCCGCATGTATGAGTAGCGAGCCACCGCGAGTTCGATGCCTACGCCGCGGTTTGGGTTAGTAGCAGCCTCAACGAAGGTACGGTGATAAGTGAGATAATCGGTCGCTAGGGTCGCCCTTGCCTGACGTCCGCGCTTATCTCTTACTGTGCAATGAAGTAGCCCCCACCCAAGTGGCGTCGGGATCAGGCTGGACGCACCGCAGAACTCATCGTAAGTTGTACCCGCATCACGCGCAGTGGAAGGCGAAATCTCTGAGTACTCTTTCAGATCCGTTTCCTTCAGGGCTGAATTCATGTACAAGCCCCGCTTCTCCCATACCGGATTCCGTGGAGAGCTGTAGCCGGCCTTGGATCGCTTTCTCGTCATACCGAGAATGCTGCCGCCATGGAGAAAGTTGCGCTACCGGTCACATTCCAGCGCTCTTCACTCGCCTTGAGATGGCTACGAACTGGGTGGATGCTCGCCCACAAGCCCGTCAACCGTGTGTGGCAAGCGCGATCGCGTCATCCGCAAAGCGCGCCAGCGGTTCAGGCAGCCAGCCGAACCCTTAGGTGCTCAAGTGGTGGCTTCTGCCAGCCTCTCGGGCGCGCGGGGCGGTGCGTGCCCAGACCGGCCGAAGAGCCGCAGTCGGGCACGCAGACCGCCCGGCGGGCCGCCTTGACTGGAAGACGTGAAGAAAGTCCTCATCCGATGGGACTGGCTCGCTTGGTAGCTGGCCCCGGGTCTCAAGCTGGCCGGCGGCTACTCGGGCTTGGGGAGCTCGCGCTCGTCTGAGTCGGTGACGAAGGAGCCCATGCCGGGTTCGGTGTGGATGAGGCCGTCTGCTCGTAGGGCGCGCATGACCTTCTGGGCGGTGGCGTTGGCGATGCCGAACTCTTCGATGATGGCGATGAGGGAGGGGATGCGCTCGCCTGGCTTGTACTGGCCGGCGAGGATGTGTTCGCGCATGATCGCGTGGACCTGGCGCCACCTGGGCTGCGTGAACACCAGCTATGACGTGAAGTTCTGGGACATCCGCCGCAACCAATCCAGCAGGACCGCCTTGTTCGAGGTGCGCTGGAAGGTTGGCCGGCGGGGGAAACGAAGAGCTTCCGCACCAAGGGTTTGGCCGAGAGCTTCCTGTCCGATATGCGACAAGCGGCCAAGTGGACGGCCAAGCGGGGCGAGGCGTTCGAGCTGGAAACCGGCCTGCCGAGTCGATGATCAAGGCTAAGAACGCGCGAAACTCGCTGCAGTTCGCACAGGCGTACGTCTTGGCCAAGTGGCCTCACTCCGCGGCCAAGTCCCGTGAGGGCATGACGGACACCATGACAGGCGTCACGCTCGCGCTGCTGCATGACCGTCCGGGCAAGCCTGATACCGCAACGCTGCGGGCGGTCCTTCGCAACCACGTTTTCCTACCCGACGACCGGCGGGCGCTCCTCGATCCTGAGCAGACGGCGGCGATGCGCTGGCTCTCCGCGGCTTCGCTGACCGTCATCGAGTTGGAGGAGGCCAAGACCGTGCGCGCTGTGTTGGCGGCGATATCCGTCAACCTCGGCGGCACACGGGCGGCTGACCCTACCTTCCGGCGCAAGCGCGCGGTGTTTCATCACGCGCTTGGCTACGCGGTTGAGCTGGGGAACTTTCGGCGAATCCGCTGGACCGGGTGAAGTAGAAGCTCGCGAAGATCTCGGGCGAGGTAGATCGGCGCGTGGTGGTCAATCCGACGCAGGCTCGGGAGCTCCTGGCGGCGGTCACCTATGTGGGCCGGGCCCGCGGAGCGATGCTGGCTGGGATGTTTGCCTGCATGTACTTCGCCGGCCTGCGGCCTGCTGAGGCGGCGGGGCTCCGCGAGAAGGACTGTCACCTACCCGAAACCGGGTGGGGCCTGCTGACCTTGGAGGAGACTCGTCCGGAAAGTGGGCGGCGGTTCTCCGACTCAGGCGAGACGCATGATGTTCGTGGGCTCAAGCAGCGTCGACGCAAGGCCATACGCGATGTGCCGATCCCGCTTGAGCTGGTGAAGATCCTCCGCGCGCACATCGAGGAGCATGGCGCCGCGGCTGACGGGCGGCTGTTTCGCACTGCGACCGGCGGCGTCTTCTCCACGACGGCCTACGCCAAGGTATGGAAGGAAGCGCGGATGTACGCGCTGACACCTGATCAAGTCGCGTCATCCTTGGCAGGCAGGCCGTACGACCTGCGGCATGCGGCGGTCTCGCTCTGGCTCAACTCCGGGGTTCCGGCTCCGGACGTCGCTGAGCGGGCAGGGCACAGTGTGGACGTGCTGCTTCGGGTGTACGCCAAGTGCATCGATGGGCAGCGAGAGATCGCCAACCAGCGGATAGCGGACGCGCTGACGACCTGAAGACGATCACTCTGCGAAGGGCCACGGATGACCGTGGCCCTTCGATTTTGTGTGTCTGAGCTGGGCAAAAGGCGCGGTTTTCATCCCGCATATATCCCGCAAGTACCCGCCTGGGGCTGCATTCGGTGGCATGCGGCTGCAGGTGGCGACGATCGCCGATCAAGAGGAAAGACCAGGTCAGAGGGTAGATGACCTGGTCTGGAGGGCGCGCCCTGCAGGATTCGAACCTGCGACCGTCGGATTAGAAGTCCGGTGCTCTGTCCAGCTGAGCTAAGGGCGCTCTCGGTTAATTGTGCATGATCCCAGGAGTGGCCGTGTACCTTGCGGGGGCGGGTGGGCCGGTCATGGCTTGTGGGAGTCTATGGCCTGGCAGGGCGGGGGGCAGGTGGGTGGCCGGGGGCCTGAGATCGGTGTCTTCGGTCGGTGGGTGTGATCGTCTGGCGGAGGTCTCTCTAGGGTGATCTTCGGACTTTCAGGTGCTGTCGCGCTTGGGCGTACGCGGTGAGCGGGATGCGGAGTTGGGCGGGCGCCGTGCAGGGCATCGGGATCAACCGTCCCGCATCATGCTGAGACGGCGCCGACAGAAGGGCGTGCACCAGGACGATGAGGCACGCTGCGCGACACGAACATCGACCGGGGTGAGTGAGAGCGCACGAGGCCAGGCCGTCTACGTGGCGTGTCTCTCGCGGATCGGTGCGACGCGCGACGTGGGCTGGGGCGCACCGACAGGCGGGACGGCGTGTCTCGTCGTCGGTGTGGGTGGCGGGGAGTGCGGGTTGTCGAGAACTTGGGTGGGCGGATCGGGAGACAACTGGGTAAAGCGCAGGCGCTGCTGGTGAGGTGATGATGCGGTCACTTCGTCTGGCGGCGCGGACTCATGAAGGGGTGGCCGTTGAGGGTTGATGCGGCCGAGATCGATGATGCTGAGCTGATCAGGCGGTCTGGTGATGATCCTGAGCAGTTCGCGGTGTTGTTCGACCGGTATGGGCGGCAGATTCATCGGTATGTGGCGCGCCGGCTTGGTGCGCAGGTCGCCGATGACATCGTGGGCGAGACGTTTCTGGCCGCGTTCCGGCGGCGTGGGGCGTTCGATACGTCGTTTCCGCAGGCCAGGCCGTGGCTGTACGGGATCGCTACCACGCTGATCGCCAGGCATCGGCGGCAGGAGGAGCGGTTGCTGCGGGCGCTGCACCGGACAGGGATCGATCCGTTGCCTGAGGCCATGGCGGACGTCGTGGAGCGGCGGGTGGCGGCGCAGGACAGGAAGCGTGAGCTGGCGGGGGCGCTGGCGTCGCTGTCGCGTGGTGACCGGGACGTGCTGTTGCTGGTCGCGTGGGAGGACATGTCGTACGAGGAGGTGGCGCGGGCGTTGGACATTCCCCTGGGAACCGTGCGGTCGCGGCTGCATCGGGCGCGGAAGAAGGCCAGGAGCGTGCTGGAAGGGGAGGAGTTCTGATGGGGGTCGGTCTCAGGGAGTTCCGTCGGGACACGCCGGAGATGACGGCGGAGGCCGAAGGGGCGGCTCGGGCGCGGCTGGTGGCGGCCATGCGGGCTGAGCGCGAAGGTCGTGAAGGCGGGGAGAAGGGAGCTCTCGGAGGGCTGGAGCGGGGCGGTCGCGGGGGCCGGGTGGGTAGGAAGGCTGGGCTTGGTCGGGGCGGTGGGTCTTCCGTGGTTCGCTTGGGGGTGCGGGTGGCGGTCGCGGCGGGGGTGGCGGTGCTGGTCGGTGCCGGGATCGTTCTGGTGCGGGGCGGGCCTGCCATGGTGCCGGCGGCGAATGTACGGGAGCTCGGGGAGCGGGCTGCCGAGGCGGCGGAGAGTACGCCCGCACCGGTCGCGGGTACCGGCAAGTGGCTTTACATCAAGCAGCTACAGGCGCCTGCGGCGGAGGGGAGCCACGGGTTCGGCAGGGATCTCGGGAAGCGCATGACGTGGGAGCAGTGGACCAGTTCGGACGGGAAGCAGGTGGCCTGGTATCAGCCGGACGGCAAGCTGCTCGTGCAGGGAACCTCTCCTGGGGTCAGCGCGGCCGAGTTGTCCGAGCGGCCGGTCACTCCCGAGGAGATGATCAAGCGCGTCGAAAGCGCGTTGCAGGCGAGCCGCGTCGGCGCCATTGTCGACGTCGATCACGGGCCTCCCACGACGGAAGAGGAGGAGTTGTTTCAGGCGATCTCCCAGCTGATGAGTGAGCAGTCACTCGGACCTGAGGTCCGGGCCGCGCTTTTCCGGGCGCTGCCCACCATCCCGGGCGTTTCGATGACGCGGGACGTGGCCGACGCCGATGGCAGAAAGGGGGTGGCGTTCAGTTATGCGGGATCGTGGGCTAGGTCCGATCTCATCCTGGACGCCACGGACTACCGCTTTCTGGGCACTTACGGGGTCACTCTCAAGGACCAGACCTTCGAGTACGCCGACGTCGGCAAGGTCTTCGTCAAAGCAGGCACTCCGCTCAACTGGACGGCCCAACTTGAGACTCAGGTCGTGGATCGGGCCGGCCTGAAGCCCTGACGGGACATGGAGACAGGGCCGGATAGAGGCCCCTGGCATGAACGTGTGAGGGGACACGGAACAGAACCTTTCCGGCCCTGTTCCGTGTCCCCTCGGAGCGGCGCTCCAGCCGTACTGCCCTGAGTGGAGAGATACGCGGTTGGCGGGTGGAGCCCGGTTCCGGAGTCGGTGTTCCGCAGCACGGCGGAGTCTCTCGGTGTCTGGGCGATCACCCACGTCCGTTGCGGGCATCTATCACGGTGCCTCTGGCGGCAGTACAAACTACGTGTCTGTATTAAGAAGCCCGGGCGCACGCGCTCTGCCTGGGACATGGCCCGTGGGCCGTGTCCCAGGCACGTGCAGCCGGCTATGGCCTTAGCTCCAGCACCACGGCGGCCCCAGTGCGCCGCCCGGGTGGGACATGGCCTGTGGGCCGTGTCCCACCCGGGCGGCACCCGCGCGTCCGAGTTGTGTGCGCTTCCACGTCCACGCTGAAGCACCCGGGGGACACGCCGGGCTCTGGTCGGTGCATCGTCCCCTATCGGGAGGCGATGCCCTTGTTTGTGCATTTGTCCAGGTCAGTTCCCTCGTCGGCTGAAGCGGATGGTCGTCAGGTGGTGCTGGAGGCCGCCTGTGAGTCGGCTTCCTCTGAAGACGGACGAGTGCCCCGACCCCTGTAATGCTCCCGGGATTCCGGACATGGATCAGAAGACCGACGATCCAGATGAGGAGACCCGATGGGAGCCGATCCCCCCGGACGGTTCATAGAGATCTATGAACATGCCTACCGTCCGATACTCGGGTACGCCTTGCGTCGCTGTGAGGACCCCGATGACGCGGCCGACGTGGTGGCCGAGACGTTCGCGATCGCCTGGCGGCGGGTTGAGGAGATACCTGAAGGGGACGAGGCCAGGCTTTGGCTGTTCGGGGTGGCTCGGAGGGTGCTGGCCAATCATCGGCGCGGGGAGTGGCGTCATGAGCGGCGGACGGCGGCGCTGCGGGAGCAGCTTTCGGCTTCACCACTGTTCGCGCAGCGTTCGCAGGAGGACGTGTCCGACATAGGACGGGTCTTCGCCGGCTTGTCGGACGGTGACCGGGAGCTTCTGGCGCTGGTCGCGTGGGAGCACCTGGACACCGCTCAGATCGCGCGGACGCTCGGCATCTCGCGCAACGCCGTCCGTGTCCGGCTCTACCGCGCGCGCAGGCGGTTCGCGCGGGGCCTGGCCGAGGCCGGAATCGACCATCCACGCACCGTCGAGTTCCAAGGGAGCGCACTGTGAGAATCGAGCGCGCGATGGACATCGCCGGCCTCGTCAGGGTCCGGGACGAGGACCTGGCAGAGGATCCGGTGGGCCACGCGTCCGGCGCGGGGGCGCGGATGCTGATGGAGTCCATCATGTCCGAGGAGCGTGTCGCCGTCTCGCCGCGCCCGAATGTGCCGCTGCGGCGGCGCTTAGTGCTGGGCGGCGCAGGAGTCGTCGGTTTGGCGGCGGCGGTCACGATCGGGTTCGGCCTGCCGATCGGTGGTCCGGTCACCGAGTACGCCAACGCGGCCGTGTCCATCAGTAAGGCCGACGACGACTACAGCATCACCATCACCGACCCCGCCGCCGATCCTCGTCGCCTTGAGGAGGCGTTCCGTGCCGTGGGGGTGAACGCCACGGTGAGGCAGGTGCCGGCGATGCCCGACCATGTGGGCAAGCTGTACGGCCCGGCACGTCCTAGCGGGGACGACTCCGTGTGGAAAGGGAGCATGTCGCTGACCCCGGTAGAGCCCTGCGCGTCGGCGTTCTGCGCCACGCTGACCGTGTCCGGCGGCTCACCCGATCAGCTCGTCTTCGGGATCGGCCGCCCTGCCAGGCCGGGTGAACCGTACGCCGACCTGCCTCCTACTCTGACCGGCAGGTACGCGGACGCCTTGGACGGGTACAGGTCGGACGGTTACCGGGTTCGCGGCAAGACGGTCGCGGACGTGCGCGCCGAGTTGGATCGGCGCGGGTTGAAGGCCGTCTACCAGCTCTGGTGGAGTTACGCCGACGGCGGCTTCTTCCCCGAGCCCGTTTCCGCGGACCGGATAAAGGACGACTGGATCGTCGAGAGCTCCCGCGCGTACAGCTCCGACACGATCGAGCTCACCGTCGTTCCCGGCCCGGAGGCCGGCCCCGCGCCTACTCCCTCTCCCCGCCCCCATTGGTGGGACCTCCCGGAAGGCTGACGAACGGGTTCGGTCAGAGTTCGCCGCGGAGTGGCAGGCCCGCTTTGCGGTAGATGGCGTCGATCACGGCCATGTTGGCGAGGGCGTCCTCCGGTGGGGTGAGGGTCGGGGTGCCGTCGTGGACGGCGGTTCTGAAGGCGCGGAGTTGATGGGTGTAGCTCGCCTCGCCGGAGACGCGTTCGCGGCGGCGCTCGCCGTCCACGGTCACGGTGAGGCGGTGCCAGTACTGCGGCGCTACGTAGTTGGTGATGCGGAGTGTGCCGTGCTCACCTTCGACGCGCGCGGCGATCTTGAGTGGGTGGCCGCCCGACCACATCGAGGCGTGGACGCGGCCGGTGGCGCCGCTGGGGAAGCGCAGGTCGGCGGCCATGGCGCGGTCGACGCCCGGGGAGCGCAGCAGGGCGGCGGCCGAGACCACGGACGGCTCGCCGGGGCCGAGGGTGCGCAGGCAGTGGACGGCGTAGCAACCCGCGTCCATGAGCGCCCCGCCCGACAGTTCCAGTGAGTAGCGGATGTCGGAGAAGCGGGGGAGCGGGAAGCACATCCAGGTCTCGACGTGCCGGACCTCGCCGAGTTCGGTGTGGACGATCTCCAGTGCGCGTTCCATCAGCGGGTGGTAGCGGTAGTGGAACGCCTCCATGACGACCAGGCCGGAGCGCCGCGTGGCCTCCGCGACGGACGTGGCCTCGTCGGCGTTCGAAGCGAAGGGCTTCTCGCACAGGACGTGCTTGCCCGCGTCGATCGCGCGCAGCGTCCACTCGGCGTGCAGCGCGTTGGGCAGCGGGTTGTAGATCGCGTCGATGGACGGGTCGGAGAGGAGCGCCTCGTACGACCGGTGGACGACGGGGATGCGGTGCTTTGCCGCGAAGCGCTCCGCCCGGGAGCGGTCGCGCGCGGCGACGGCCACGATGTCGACGCCGGGGATGGAGCGGGCGGGCCTGACGAGTGCCGTGGGGGTGATCCGGGCCGCCCCGAGAGTCCCGATGCGCATGATCGAATCATGCCAGATGACATGACATAGGGGCCGTGCCGAGAGTCGAGACCGAGAGTTGGGGGTGGTTCCGCCGCGGAGGCGTACTGCGGATCGGTACCAGGACCACGTCGCGACCGGGCGGGCCGGAGAGAAGGCGGGTGGCGCGGGGAGTTTACGGGGAAGTGCTTGCTTTCTGGGAAAGGCTGCCGTCGGTGGGGCGGGCTGCTTAAAATTAGACGCCATGTTCGTCCGTACGGCCCTTCCTGAGATATCGCTGACCGGTGGTGATGTGACGGAGGGGGTCGTGCGCGTAGGCGACACCGTGCGGCGGCCGATGGGGCCGTCGAGTCCCGCGGTTCACGCTCTGCTGCGCCACCTGGAGTCCGTGCGTTTCGAGGGCGCGCCGCGGGTGCTCGGTATTGACGACCGGGGCAGGGAAGTTCTTTCGTACGTCCCCGGCCAGGCGGCCACGCGTCCGCTGGCCCCGCACGTGGTGACGGACGAGGCGTTGGCTCGGCTCGGGCGGCTGGTGCGTCGGTTTCATGATGCGGTGTCCACGTTCGTTCCGCCTTCTGACGCGGTCTGGGTGGACGGGTCGGGGGACGACGCGGAGCCCGAGCTGGTCGGCCACTGCGACATCACCCCGGAGAACGTCGTCTTCCGCGGCAGCACGCCCTGGGCTCTCATCGACTTCGACATGGCGCGCCCGACGACCCGCCTGTTCGACGTCGTCACCACCCTGCGCCACTGGGCCCCGATCGCCGACCCCATCGATCGCGATCCGGCGCACCGCATGGTGGACGTCGGCAGGCGCATCCGCGTCTTCTGCGACGCTTACGGGCTGGAGGGGCGCGACCGCCGCCGGCTGCTGGAGCTGAGCAGGCTCCGTTTCGGTCGCTCGTATGTCGCCATGCGGGCGCGGGCGATCGAGGACGGCGGGGGCTGGGCCCGCATGTGGGAGGGCGGCGCGGGGGAGCGCATCCGGAGGGCCGCCGACTGGCTGGACGCCAACTGGGACGAGCTGGAGTCCCACCTCCATTAGTCGATTCATCCCCGTTCCTGCACAATTCTGGACGGCGCGCGGCACGGCACGATTCGGACATGCCGCGACGCGGGAGCCTGGCGCGCCGTGGCACGGAGGTCCCCGTGACGGGGGACGTGGCGCGGTGCTCATGGATGTCTCCGAGGACAGAGGGTGGGGGTCGGAGTGAAACGGGCCAGTACGGGTCATGCCGGGGCGAGGGTGCGGAGGGCGGGTCTGCGGGAGCGGGGCGTCGGGCTGGCGCTGGGCATGGTCTTGGACACGGTGTTCGCCGATCCCCGGAGTTCCGTGCATCCGGTGGCGCTGTTCGGGCGGGCCGCGTCTCTGCTGGAGAGTCGTCTCCATGGGCGGACACGGGTGCGGGGCGTGGCATACGTCGCCGTCTGCGCGGGGTCGGCGGCGGCCTTGGGCGTGGCGGTCGAGCGGCTGACCCGGCGCAGTCCGCTCGCGCGCACGGGCGTCACGGCCGTCGCGACCTGGGCCGTGCTCGGTGGGACGAGTTTGGCACGGGAGGGCGTGTTCATGGCCGCCGCGCTGGAACGGGGTGACGTGGCGGCGGCGCGCGGGCGGCTGTCGCACCTGTGCGGCCGCGATCCGTCCCGGCTGTCGGAGGGGGAGCTGGCGCGGGCGACCGTCGAGTCGATCGCGGAGAACACCTCGGACGCCGTGGTGGCGCCGCTGGTCTGGGGCGCGGTGGCCGGGGTGCCGGGGCTGCTGGCGTACCGGGCGGTCAACACGATGGACGCGATGGTCGGGCACCGTTCGGAGCGGTACGAGGTGTTCGGCTGGGCCGCCGCGCGGCTGGACGACGTGGCGAACTACCTGCCGGCGCGGCTCACCGGGGTTCTGGCGAGCTTGTCGGCCCCACTGGTCGGCGGGTCGCCGCGGACGGCTGCGGCCATGCTGCTCAGGGACGGCCACCGGCATCCGTCCCCGAATTCCGGACGGTGCGAGGCGGCCTTCGCGGGGGCGCTCGGCGTGCGGCTCGGGGGGAGTAACGACTATGGCGGGCGGATCGAGCACCGGCCGCACCTTGGAGACGGCCCTCCGCCTTCCGTTCCCGACATTTCACGATCCGTACGCTTGGCCCGCGCCGTGAACCTGACCTCCGCCGCCCTCGCCGCGACCGCGGTCCTGGCCGTCCACCGATACCTCAGAAGGGCAGGCGGGAGGGCCTCCGCCCGGTGAGGTTCCCAGGGCGCCGCGTCCACGCGAGGAGCAGGGCACGGGACGTCACCTGGTGAGGCGCGGTGCGGGGGCTCGAATGGGTGAGTTCGCTGTGCTGGTGGTCCCGTTCGCGTTGGGGTCTGGGAGGGTTGGGGGGTGCTGAGCGGGATGTTGCTGGTGGCGGGGACTACGTCGGATGCGGGGAAGAGTGTGGTCACGGCTGGTATATGCCGATGGCTTGCTCGGCGCGGGGTGCGCGTGGCGCCGTTCAAGGCGCAGAACATGTCGCTTAATTCGTATGTGACGGCTGACGGTGCGGAGATCGGGCGGGCGCAGGCGGCGCAGGCGCGGGCGGCGGGGGTGGAGCCTGTCGCGGATATGAATCCGGTTCTGCTGAAGCCGGGCAGCGATCGGCGGAGCCAGGTCGTCGTGCTCGGCAAGCCGGTCGCCGAGGTGGACGCCATGGAGTACGGCGCGCACAAGGACCGGCTCAGAGCGGTGGCGCTGGAGTCGCTGGAGCGGCTGCGGGCGTCCTATGACGTGGTGGTGTGCGAGGGGGCGGGCAGCCCTGCGGAGATCAACCTGCGCCGGGGGGACATCGCGAACATGGGTCTGGCGCGGGCGGCGGGGATGCCGGTGGTCGTGGTGGGGGACATCGATCGTGGCGGTGTCTTCGCGGCCCTGTACGGCACGCTGGCGCTGATGGACGCGGGGGACCAGGCGCTGGTCAGCGGGTTTCTGATCAACAAGTTCCGGGGGGCGCGCGAGTTGCTCGATCCAGGGCTGGACATGCTGACCGGGCTGACCGGACGGCCGGTGTACGGCGTGCTGCCGTGGCTGGACGGGATGTGGATGGACCTGGAGGACTCGCTGGCGCTCGACGCCCGCCGGGGGGCCGTCCCGGCGAGCGCGGGGGCCCGGGAGAGCCTGCGGGTGGCGGTGGTGCGCTATCCGAGGATCAGCAACTTCACCGACGTGGACGCTCTCGCCGCCGAGCCGGGGGTGGTGGTCCGCTTCGCCAGGTCTCCCGCCGAGATCCTGGACGCCGATCTGGTCGTCCTGCCGGGATCGCGGGCCACCGTTTCCGACCTGGCGTGGCTGCGCGATACGGGTCTGGCCGAGGCGCTGCTGGATAGGAAAGGCCCGATTCTTGGTATCTGTGGCGGCTATCAGATGCTCGCCCGCACGATCCGTGACGACGTCGAGTCCGGGGCGGGGCTCGTGGACGGGCTCGGGCTGCTGCCGGCGGACGTCGACTTCGCCCGGGAGAAGACGCTCGCGCGACCGGTCGGCACGGCGTACGGTGAGCGCGTGGCGGCGTACGAGATCCATCACGGGATCGTGACCGCCGACGCCGGGGCCGAGCCGTTCCTGGACGGCTGCCGCGCGGGCGCCGTCTGGGGGACGACCTGGCACGGCGCGCTGGAGAGCGACGGCTTCCG
This sequence comes from Sphaerisporangium krabiense, assembly GCF_014200435.1. Taxonomy (NCBI): domain Bacteria; kingdom Bacillati; phylum Actinomycetota; class Actinomycetes; order Streptosporangiales; family Streptosporangiaceae; genus Sphaerisporangium; species Sphaerisporangium krabiense. The sequence continues at coordinate 4,745,703 of NZ_JACHBR010000001.1, forward strand.
CCGCGCCTTCCTGGCCGACGTGGCGGCGGTCGCGGGCCGCGACTTCGTCCCCGCGCCCGACGTCTCCTTCGCGGCCCTGCGCGAACGGCACCTCGACGCCCTCGGCGACATGATCGAGCAGCACGTCGACACCGAGGCGCTGCTGTCGCTGATACAGGACGGCGCCCCCAGGGGCCTTCCCGTCCTCGCCCCCGGCGCCTGACAGCCGGGTGCGCGGGGCGCTTCCCGGCGATCGTCGCTCTCGGGCCGTGCGTAGAATCGTGGCGTGCTCGTCTACGACGGAGACTGCGGGTTCTGCCAGCGTTGCGTGGAATTCGGCCACGCGCACCTCCGGATGCCGCAGGTGCGGCGCTTCCAGGAGCTGGATCTCGCCGAGCACGGCCTCACGCTTCAGCAGGTCACCGAGTCGGTGCAGCTTCTTGGGCCGGACGGGCTGCGGGCGTCGGGGGCGCGTGCCGTGGCCGTGCTGCTGGCCGTGCAGCCGGGGCTCGGCTGGCGGCTGCTCGGACGGCTGATGCTGGTGCCGCCCGTGAGCTGGGCCGCCGAGGCGGTCTACCAGGTGATCGCCCGCAACCGTCACCGTCTGCCCGGCAGCACGGGCGCCTGCGCGATCCCCCAGCGCTGAGGCGCCCCCTCCCGCGCCACACCATCCGACGTGATCGCGCATCCGCCACGACAGGGCGCCTTGCCGGATTCGGGAAAGGAAGGGGCGTTCAAGTGTCCGGGAATGCCGCTACCGCGGCGGCGGACCGCCCGCGACGATGCCATGCATGACAGCAGTGGTGGAAACCGAAGGACTGACCAAGTTCTACGGGAAACGCCGGGGGCTTGAGGACCTGACCTTCGAGATCCGTCCCGGCGAGGTGTTCGGGTATCTCGGGCCGAACGGGGCGGGGAAGACGACCACGATCAGGTTGCTCCTGGACGTGATCCGGCCGACCCGGGGTACCGTGCGCGTGCTGGGGGCCGACCCCCGCCTCCCGGCGGTCCGCGGCAGGATCGGGTACCTTCCCGGAGAGCTGGCCCTGGAGGGCCGGGAGAAGGCCCGTGAGTACCTGCGGTTCCTCGCGGACGTCCGGGGCGGGGTGGCCGCGGGGCGGATCGAGGGGCTGGCCGAGCGGCTGGAGGCCGATCTGTCGGTGCCGATGGGGAAGCTCTCCAAGGGCAACAAGCAGAAGGTCGGCCTGATCCAGGCGTTCATGCACGACCCGGAGTTCTTGATCCTGGACGAGCCCACGAGCGGCCTGGACCCGCTGGTCCAGCAGGAGTTCCTGGCCATGGTGCGCGAGGTCCGCGCGGACGGCAGGACGGTGCTGATGTCGTCGCACGTGCTGGCGGAGGTCGAGCACGTCTCCGACCGGGTCGGCATCGTCAGGGGTGGCCGGCTGGTGGCCGTGGAGGACGTCGGCGCGCTGCGCGAGAAGGCGGTGCGGCGGGTGGAGTTCCACTTCGATGCGCCTGTCCCGGAGGAGGCGTTCCGCGACCTGCCGGGGGTGCGCGACCTGAAGGTCGAGGGCGCGAGCGTGGTGTGCACGATCGACGGCCGGCCCGACGCGCTCGTCAAGGCGGCGGCGAGGTTCACCGTCGTCCACATGGTCTCGGCCGAGCCGGACCTCGAAGAGATCTTCCTCACCTACTACAGCGAGGACGTGCACCGTGCCCACGTTGGCGCTTAAGACGCTGCGCGAGTCGCGGCGTGCGATCATCGGCTGGACGATCGGCATCTGCGCGTTCGCCGGGATGTACACCTCGTTCTATCCGCAGATGGCGGCGAACCCGGATCTCTACAGCAAGATCGCGATGGCGAAATATCCGGACAGTGTGAGAAAGCTCCTGGGCGGCCTGGAAAACTTCACCACCGGCGTCGGGTTCCTCCAGGCGGTCATCTACCAGCTCTTCGTCCCGCTGATCTTCATCATGTGCGCGATCGTCCTCGGCAACAAGGCCATCGCCGCGCCGGAGGAGTCCAAGACGCTGGAGCTGACCCTCACCCTCCCGATCGACCGCAAGCGGCTGGTGCTGGAGCGGTTCGCCGGCCTGGCCGTCTCCCTGCTGGCCATCGCCGTCGCCTCGCTCATCGTGATCATGGTTCTCGGGGGCGTGGTGGACCTCGACGTCTCCTTCGGGCGCGTGCTCGCCGCGCACACCGGCCTTTTCCTGCTGGTTCTCTTCTTCGGTACACTCGCGCTGACCGTCGGGGCGGCCACCGGGCGCAAGGCCCTGGCGATGGCGGTCGCGGGGGTGTACGCGGTCGGCGGCTACCTGGCGCAGACGCTCGCGGCGGACGTCGAGGTGATGAAGTGGCTCAGCCACCTGTCGCCGTTCCACTACTACACCCAGGGGAATCCGCTGGTCAACGGCCTTCCGGTGGGCGACTACCTGATCATCCTCGCCGCGGTCGCCGTGCTGCTCCTGACCGCCGTCCTCTCGTTCGACCGGCGTGACGTAGGGGTGTGATGGACGTTCTCGCTCACGTGAGCGAGGCCACGGGGGTGCCCGCCGACCTGCTCGGCGGGTATCTGCCCGTCCTCTCCTCCGCCGCGGCGACCGGGCGCCTGCCCGGCCGGGACGCCGTGGACGTGCTGCGCGCCCTCGGGGCCGAGGCCGCCGAGCGGGGCGTCCCCATGCGCGCGCTCGCCGAGGCGTGCCTGCTGGCCGCCGAGCTGGACGCGGGCCCCGCCGGGTCCCCGGTGCTGGCCGCGGCGCGGCGCTCACTCGCCGCCTACTTCGACGGGTACGAGGAGGCGCAGCTCAGGGCCATCCGCAGCGAGGACGAGGCCCGGCGCGCCTTCATCGACGACCTGCTGCAGGGACGGGCGGACCGCCTGGCCGAGCGTGCCGAGCACTTCGGCCTGCGGCTGGCCGAGGGGTACGTCGTCGCCGTCGCCAAGGACGCCGAGCCCGTCGGCGAGGACCACCCCCTGGTCCGGCGGATCGAGGAGGCGCTCATCGCCCGATTCGGCTCGCACAACATCCTGATCGCGGCCCGCGACGGCCTGCTCGTGTGCGTCGCCCCGGCCACGCTCACCGCCGCGACCGGCGAGTTCACCCACCACGTGCGGGGCGGCCTCGGACCGGGCTGGCGGGTGGGCGTCGGACGCCCGCACCGCGGCCCCGGCGGGGTGGTGACCTCCTTCAGGGAGGCGAGCGAAGCGATCGCGCTGGGGGAGCGGCTCGGCCTGCGCCCGCAGGTGCTGAAGGCCGCCGACCTGCTCGTCTTCCCGGTCCTGTTACGCGACAGGGCCGCGATGGAGGATCTCGTGGCCACGGTGCTCGGCCCGCTGCTGGCGGCGCGCGGCGGTCCCGAGCCGCTGCTGGAGACCCTGGAGGCGGTGTTCGGCGCGCAGGGCAACCAGACCGCCGCCGCCCGCAGGCTCGGCATCAGCACGCGGGCGGTCACCTACCGCCTGGAACGCGTCCGCCGCCTCACCGGTTTCTCTCCCGACGATCCGACGCAGCGCTTCACCTTGGAGACGGCCGTCCTCGGCGCCCGCCTGATCGGCTGGCCTCCGCCCGCGCGGCCGGGTGGCGAGCCGTGATTGATTGGTATTGTCCGGTCCTGTCCGGAGCGTCGGGGTCTGCCCTACCATACGGAGCGTGATCACGACCCGTGGACTGGTTCTCCGGTCGATCGGCACGCTCGCCGGACTCGGCGGGCTGGCCTGCTGCCTGACGATGCTCTACCTCGGCGCTCGCGCCGTCATGTCCGTCGGCGGCTCCTGCGGCTCCGGCGGGCGGTACGCGACGGCGGTGCCCTGCCCGGACGGGGTGGCGTGGCTGATACCGGTGTCCACCATGGGCGGCATCCTGGCCCTCGGGGTGTACCTCGGCCTCCGGCTGCCCGTCGGGCCGAGGCTGGCCGCGCTGGCCTGGCCGGCCCTGTTCCTCAGCCTCGGCTGGGCCTTCCTGGACAGCGCCATGGCCGACCCCGCCCTCGGCCTGGGCATCATGATCCCCGGAGTCGTCTTCATGATCATGGGAGGGGCCCCGCTCGCCCTGCTCTTCCACCGCAGCGCCGCACGCGCGGTCTTCGTAGGCCCCGCACCCGCCCGTCCACCCGTGACGACCCGGGCCGCGGGCCGGAGCGGGGGGCCGAGCGGGGGGACGGTGCGCTGGACCACGTCCGTGGTGCTGCCCGGCCAGGACGACCTACCACGCGACGCCGTGGACCTGGACGACCCTCCCCAGGACCGCCCCACCTACCCGCCGCCCCGCACCGCGCCCGCTCCACGCCCGCGCTCCCCACGGTTCGCCTACCTGGACGGCCCACGTGACGCCCCCCGCGACGCTCCTTGGGATGCACCCCGCGACGTCCCTCGGGACGCCCCTTGGGACGCCTGAGCCCGATGAGATCGCGAAGGGAGTCCCCATGAGCAAAGAGAAGGCGCTGCGCGCGTGGGCGATCGCGCTGCACGTGATCGCGATCGCCGGAGGCGTCTACCTGGGCGTCCTCTTCTTCGGCCTTGCCACAGGGACGGGCTGAGGTCAGGGGATCAGCAGCAGCTTGCCGGTGGTACGGCGCCCCTCCAGGTCCTCGTGCGCCTGACGCACCTGCGCGAGCGGGTACCGGTGCGAGATGTGCACGTGAAGCCGGCCGGACTCCACCCAGCCGAGGACGTCGGCGGCCCGGCCGAGCAGTTCCTCCCGCGTGACGGTGTAGTGCGCCAGCGTGGGCCTGGTCAGGAAGAGCGACCCGGCCGCGTTGAGCCGCTGCGGGTCGAACGGCAGCACCGGGCCGCTCGCCGCGCCGTACAGCGCCATCATGCCGCGCACCCCGAGCGAGGCCAGGCTCCCGTCGAAGGTGGCGGCCCCGACGCCGTCGTACACCACCCGCACGCCGCGGCCTCCGGTGAGCCCGCGCACCGTCTCGTCGAAGTTCTCGTAGCGGATCACGTCGTCGGCCCCGGCCTCCCGGGCCAGCTTCTGCTTCTCGTCGGTGGAGGCCGTGCCGATGACCCGGCCGCCGCGCAGCTTGGCCATCTGGGTGAGCAGCAGGCCCATGCCGCCCGCGGCGGCGTGGACGAGCACGTCGTCGCCGGGGCTCACGGCGTGGACCGAGTGCGTGAGGTAGTGGGCGGTGAGCCCTTGCAGCAGGACGGCGGCGGCCCGCTCGAAGTCCAGGCCGTCGGGCAGCGGGATCGTCCGGTCCGCCGGGACCACCACCTTCTCGGCGTACCCGCCGAGGCCCTCACACCAGCCCACCCGGTCGCCGATCGCGACGCCGCTCACGTCCGGCCCCACGGCGGCGACCGTGCCCGCGCCCTCGGAACCCAGGATGAACGGCGTCTTGACCGGGTAGCGGCCCTCGCGGCGGTAGACGTCGATGAAGTTCACGCCGGCGGCGGCCACGTCCACGAGCACCTCGCCCGGCCCCGGCACCGGATCGGGGACCTCCGTGTAGTCGAGGGCGTCGGATCCGCCGGGAGTCGTGACGACTATGGCATGCATGACCTAAGGCTCCTTCTCCACGAGTTCTCCACGAGTTGCCTGGCGACGCCGGGAGGGGCCTGACGTGCGCCGTCGCGGACCGTCGATCGTCCCCAACCCCGCGTCACCCGCCCATTGTTCCCCGACATCCCCGCGGACGCGGTGGGAACCCCCGACGTCCTCGCGTGAGCGCGCGCGGACGGCACGGGCGCGGCTGGCATACTGGGGATCATGGAAGGACCCGGGCTGCGCGTGCGGTTCGACGAGGATCTCCGGCTGTTCCTGCCCCCTCGGCACCGGCGTGAGGAGGAGGTGCGCCTGCCCTACGACGGCGTGTCCTCGCTCGGCCACGTCGTCGAGACCGCGGGCGTGCCGCTGCCCGAGGTCGGCGCCCTGGCCGCCGGCGGCCGCGCGGTGACGCCCGCCTACCGTCCCGAGCCCGGTGAGGTCGTCAGCGTCGCCGCGGTGCCCCGCCCGCAGCCGATCCCGGCGCCGCGCTTCCTGCTGGACGTCCACTTCGGCACGCTCGCGCGGCGGCTGCGGCTGGTCGGCGTGGACACCGCCTACGAGAACGACCTGGACGACGACACGCTGATCGTCCGCGCCAACGCCGAGCGCCGCGTCCTGCTCACCCAGGATCGGGGCCTCCTGCGGCGCAGAAGCCTCTGGCTCGGCGCGCACGTGCGGGGCTCGCGGCCGGCGGACCAGTTCCGCGACGTGCTCACCCGCTTCGCGCCACCGCTGGCGCCCTACACCCGCTGCACGGCCTGCAACGGCGTCCTGACCCCCGCGGGGAAGGACGACGTCGCCCCCGAGCTGCTCCCGGGCACCCGCCGCGCCTACGACACCTTCGCGCGCTGCCGCGACTGCGGCCAGGTGTACTGGCAGGGCGCGCACGGCTCCCACCTGCACGACATCGTGGCGCAGGCCGAGCGGGTGCTGGCCGCTCAGCGGACCGGCTGAGGCCGCGCCTCAGCGCGTCGTCGCCGCCCCGGCCGGCCCCTGCACGCCGAAGTCGTCGAAGGACGTCTTCAGGGTGCTGTCGGTCTTGTCCGGGACGCGGGCGAGCAGGCCGACGTCCCCGTTCGGCAGGCTGGACGGCGTGCCGGAGGAGTCCAGGAACGTCGCCACCCGGTCGCCGTCCACCCACATCGAGAGCTGGACGCCGTCGGAGGTCCTGGCGCACTCGGCCTGCAGCTTCACCGGGGTGTTCTTCTTGAGGCCGCCCACCGACGCGGGCTGGGTGAGGTTGCCGCCCGCGCCTCTGGTCACGCGGCGGATCCGCGCGTCGCCGGTGGCGGTGAGCAGGAACTCGTACCGGCTGGGGGAGCTCTCGTCGTCGGCCCGGCAGAACAGGCCGTACTCGCCGGTGCCGGAGGTCTCGCGCACGGTCGCGGTCACGGTGAGCAGCAGCAGCTCGGGCGTGGTCGGGGTCGGCGAGGCGGACGGGTCGGGCGTGGCCGGCTGCCGGGGGACGAAGGGGATGGGCGCCTTGACGATGCGCTCGGCGTGGTCGTCGGCGACGTCGATCGCGTAGAAGCCGTTGGGCGCGTATCCGTAGGTGCTCACGGAGTCGCCGCTGTAGTCCCCGCCGTCCCAGCCGGTGCCGCTCTGGGCGAAGTCATCCTGGAACAGGGTGTTCAGGTCGGCGGGCGGCGCGGAGTCGCCGAGCAGCGCGCGGGCGCCGAGGGCCCCGGCGACCACGACGGCGGCGACGCCGAGCCCGATGAGGCCCTTGCGCCAGGCCGCCGTGCCGGTCCGGCCGGCGGGGCCGTGACCGCCCGCGAACCGGGTGGCCGTCCCCGTGGCGCCGGGGGAGACCCGCGTGTCCGGGACGGCGTGGCCGGGCGGGACCGGGCCGCCGTACCCGGGGGCGGCGCCGTGCCAGGTCGCGGGGGCTTCCTGCCAGGCGCGGAACACCGAGTGCTCGGCGTGCTCGGGCGTCGTGCGGCCGACCATCTGGTCGAGGACCTGCTGCGCCGTGGGCCGGCGCGCCGGGTCCTTGGCCAGGGCGGCGGCCACCAGCGCGCGCAGGGAGGGCTCCATGCCGTCCAGCGCGGGCTCGGTGTTGAGCACCTGGTAGACGATGGACGGCAGCGACTCGCCGCCGAACGGCGCCCTGCCGCTGGCCGCGTAGGCGACCAGGCATCCCCAGGAGAACACGTCGCAGACGGGCGAGGCCGGTTCGCCGCGCAGGACCTCCGGCGCCATGTACCGCGGCGTGCCCATCAGCTCGCCGGTGCCGGTGACGCCGCCGAGCGTGTCCAGGGCGCGGGCGATGCCGAAGTCGATCACGCGCGGCCCGACCGGCGAGAGCAGCACGTTGGACGGCTTGAGGTCGCGGTGCACGATGCCCGCGCTGTGGATGGCCGTCAGCGCGGTCGCCACGCCGACGGCCAGCGCGTCGAGGCTGGACCCGCGCATCGGCCCGGACGCCTGCACGGCGCTGTGCAGGTCGGGCCCGTCGACGAACTCGGTGACCACGTAGAGCTGGTCGCCGTCGAGGTCGGCGTCCAGGACGGCCGCGGTGCAGAAGCGCCGCACCCGCCGCGCCGACTCGGCCTCCCGCCGGAACCGGACGCGGAACTGCTCGTGCTGGCTGTACTCCGGGTTGATCACCTTCACGGCGACCCGCTGCCCGGACTCGTCCTCGCCCAGGAACACCGTGCCCATGCCGCCGCGGCCGAGCCGCCCGATCAACCGGTAGCGACCTAGCTGGGAGGGTTCACCCGGACTTAGGTTGTTCACGCCGTTGCCTTACCGCTATGCACCTGTTCGCGGGGGCCAGCCTACCGAGATCGGCGCCACCCGACCGGCCAACGCGGCCCGGTGACGCCGATCCGTTCCGGGATCAGGCCGGCACGGGGGAGGCCGCCGTCCGGGACGCCACCAGGACCGGGCGTTCGACGAGGCGTACGGCCGCGTGGGCGCCGGGGGAGAAGCGGGTGGCGTGGTGGCCGGGGAGGTCGGCGGTCAGTTCGGTGCCGTCGGGGAGGCGGAGGAGCAGGCGCACCGAGGCGCCGCGGAAGGACGAGGTGACGATCAGGGCGTCGGCCTCGCCGCCGGGGGTGACGAGGACGGCCTCGGGGCGGACGAGCACGTCCACCTCCGGTGTGCCCGGCAGGTCGCCGTGGACGGGGAGGCGTTGCCCGGCCACCTCGACCAGGCCGTCGCCGCCGAGCCGGCCGGGCAGGTGGTTCATGGTGCCGACGAACTCGGCCACGAACGGGGTCGCGGGGCGGTCGTAGATCTCCGCGGGCGGGCCGGACTGCTCCAGGCGGCCGGCCCTGAGCACCGCGACGTGGTCGGCGACCGAGAGGGCCTCCTCCTGGTCGTGGGTGACGAAGATCGTCGTGATGCCGAGGGAGAGCTGCAGCCGCCGGATCTCCTCGCGCAGGGTGACGCGCACCTTGGCGTCCAGCGCGGACAGCGGCTCGTCCAGCAGCAGGACGCGCGGCTCCAGCGCCAGCGCCCGGGCCAGCGCCACACGCTGCTGCTGGCCGCCGGAGAGCTGGTGCGGGTACCGGGTGCCGTGCGCGGGCAGGCCCACCAGGTCGAGCAGCTCGGCGGCGCGGGCGTGCCGCCTGGCCGCGGCCACCCCGCGCACCCGCATCCCGAACGCCACGTTGTCGCGGGCGTTCATGTTGGGGAACAGGCTGTACGACTGGAAGACCATCCCGGCGTCCCGGCGGTTGGCCGGCACCCGCGTGACGTCCTCGCCGTCCACGAGCACGGCGCCCTCGTCGGGCGTCTCGAAGCCGGCCACGCAGCGCAGCGCGGTCGTCTTGCCGCAGCCGGACGGGCCGAGCAGGGCGATCAGCTCGCCCGGCGCCACCGTGAGGTCGAGGCCGTCGAGGGCGACGGTCTCGCCGAACGTCCGGCGCAGCCCACGGAACTCCACGCGCGCCCCGTTCACGAACGACTCCTTCTGGTTCCGGCGGTCGACAGGATGAGCAGCAGCGCCCAGGTGAGCAGCAGGCTGAAGATGGACACCGCGACCGACAGCGGGGCGTTCGCGCCGGAGATCGTGACGATCCACACCGAGAACGGCTCGAAGCCGAGCAGCCGCGCGATCGTGTACTCGCCGAGCACGAGCGCGAGGGTGAGGAAGGACGCGCCGGCCAGGCCCGCCTTCAGGTTGGGGACGATCACGCGCAGCAGCACCACGGGCCAGGAGGCGCCGCAGTTGCGCGCGGCCTCCACCAGCGTGCGGACGTCCATCGCGCCGAGCCCGGCGTCCAGCGCCCGGTAGACGAACGGCAGCGCCAGCACCGCGTAGGCGATGACCAGCACGACGGGGAACGACGGGTTCTGGACGGCGATGATCGTCTGGTAGAACGGCGTGGCCGCCAGGTGGTCCGGGCCCCAGCGCAGCACCGTGCTGATCCCGGCCACGAACGTGATCGGCGGCACGACCAGCGGCAGCGTGCACAGCACGTCGAGCACCGGCCGCAGCCGCGGCGCGCCGAGCCGCACGGCCAGCATGGCGGGCAGCGTGAGCAGCAGCACGACCGTGATCGTCGCCGCGGCCAGCCCGAGCGACAGCAGCAGGCTGCGCGTGAACCCCTCGGCGACGAAGATCTCCCCGTACGCCTCCAGGGTGAACCCCTTCTCGGGGTCGTTCACCGTGAACACGAACGAGGCGGCGAGCGGCGTCACGAAGTACAGCGCGGCGACGGCCAGGACCACCGCGCGCCAGGCTCCCGCCCCGCGCCTCCCGCGCACGGGCCGGGGCGCGGGGACGCCGGCCTCGGGCAGCACGGCCGGGGTCAGCGCAGCCATCGGGCGCTCCTGCGCTGGAGGGGCAGGTAGACGGCCATGACCAGCCCGGCGACCACGATCATGTCGAGGCTGAGGGCCAGGGCCACGTTCTCGTGGCCGATCAGGACGTTGCCGGCCAGCGCGTCGGCGATCTGCAGCGTGACCAGCGGGACGACGGTGCCGACCATGGCGGCGGCGGTCGCGTAGGCGGCGAAGGCGCCGCCGAACAGCAGGACCACCCCGCCGAGCAGGGTCGGGGTGAGCACGGGGATCCCGACGTGCCGCCAGAACTGCCAGGTGGTGGCGCCGTTGTTCTGCGCCGCCTCCCGCCACTGGGGCCGCAGCCCGTCCAGCGCGGGCACGATGACCAGCACCATCAGGGGAACGGAGAAGTAGAGGTACACCAGCACCAGGCCCCAGAAGCTGTAGAGGTTCCAGCCGAGGTCGCCGAGGCCGAGGCGCGTGGTGAGCACGCCGGAGTTGCCGAGCGTGGCGATCCAGGCGAAGGCGAGCGGGACGCCGCCGAAGTTGGCGAGCACGCCCGAGGCCGTGAGCACCGCCTCGCGCAGGGCCCGCAGGCGCGAGGTGACCACGGCCTGGGCGAGGAAGGCGCCGAGCACGGCGCCGGCGACCGCGACGATGGCCGACAGCTTCACGCTGCTGAGCATCGCCGTGAGGTAGGCGCCCCGCAGCGACTCGGTCAGGTTGGCCGTGCTGGGGGCGCCGCCCGCGGTGAACGCGCCGCCGAGCAGCGCGGCGGCGGGGACGCCGAAGGCCAGGCCGACGAAGACCAGCAGGGGCAGTGCCCCGGTCCAGCCGGCGGAGCGGGTGCGGGCCCTGCCGCCGCCCTCGCCCCTGCTCTTCAGGGGGAGGGGGGCGGGGGCCGCCGAGGTGGTCTCGATCATGGGGGTGGGGCGGGTCAGCCGGAGACCGCCGCGCCCCAGCCCGCGGCGAGGACTTCCTTGGCCTTGGTGACCTGCGCGTCGGTCGGGAACTGCGGGGTGCCTTCGACCTTCGGCAGCTTGGCCACCAGCGCGGCGTCGGCGCTGCCGTCGGACTGCATGGACGGCAGGAGCACGGGGCGGGCGTACCCCTTCAGCCAGAGGTTCTGGCCCTCGGTGCTGTAGAGGAACTCCTCCCACAGGCGGGCGGCGGCCGGGTGGGGAGCCCACTTGTTGATCGCCTGCGCGTAGAAGTTGGCGTACTTGCCGTCGGCCGGGACGGTGACCTTCCAGTCCACGCCCTTGGCGGCGAACTGGTCGGTGTAGCCGGAGTTGAGGTAGTCCCAGTCGATGCTGATCGGCGTCTCGCCGTTCTGCACGGTCGCGGGGGTCGACTCGACGGGGTTGTAGTTGCCCGCCGCCTTGAGCTTCTTGAAGAAGTCGAGGCCGGGCTGGATGTCGTCGAAGGATCCGCCGTTCGCCAGGGCGGCGGCGAAGACGCCGGCGAACGCGGAGCCGGACTTGGTGGGGTTGCCGTTCATCGCGACCTTGCCCTTGTACTCGGGCTTGAGCAGGTCGGCGAAGGTCTGCGGGCAGGCCGGGATGCGCTTGGCGTCGCAGCCGATGGAGACGTAGCCGCCGTAGTCGTTGTACCAGTTGCCCTGGGCGTCCTTCTGGCCTTCGGGGATCTTGTCGAAGGACTGCACCTTGTACGGCGCGAACAGGCCCTCCTTGGCGCCGCTGAGGGCGAACGCGGTGCCGAGGTCGAGCACGTCGGGAGCGCGGTCCTGGCCCTTGCGGGTCTTGACGGCGTTGATCTCGTCCGCGCTGGAGCCGTCGGGGTTCTCGCTGTTGACCTTGATGCCGTACTTCTCGCCGAACGTCTTGATGATCTCCCCGTAGTTCGCCCAGTCCGGGGGCAGGGTGATGACGTTGAGCTGTCCTTCCTTCTTCGCCGCCTCGACGAGCTTGTCGAGGCCGCCGAGGTCGGCCGCGGAGGTCGCGGTCGCGGCGGAGTTCGCGGCGGAGGCGGAGGCACCGGTCTGGGCGCCGGTGGCCGGGGCGGACCCGCAGGCCGCGCCGAGAGAAGTCGCGACGGTAAGGACGGCGGCCAGGCCGACGATACGCGTTCGTGATGATTGCACGCTTGCTCCCACTTTCGGAGGTTGTGGGATGAACGTAGAAGGGCAGGGACAACGGTTCGCGACTACTTTCCCGGCGCACGGGTTTCTTTGTGTGAACAGCTGGTGACGTGATCACGCCCGTGCTCCCGGCCCGCCGGGGCGATCGTGACCGGACGATGACGGGCCTGCGGCCTGTGGTGATTTGCCCTCCGCGCCCTGGGAACGTATGTTCGAAGTAGCACCACCCGCCTTCCCCCGGGTGCTCCAAGTTCCAGAGGCCCAGGGAGAAGAAGCGCCATTGAGCAGAATCTACGGCGATCCCATCGAGGTGTGGACGCGCGACGGCGAGCCCGCCCGCTTCGTGTGGCGTGACCGGCTCTACGTCGTCCGCCGCGCCCTCGACCACTGGGTGACCTCCCGCGAGTGGTGGAAGATCTCCGAGACCGACCCGGGCGAGCGCCGGTTCTGGCGGGTGGAGGCCAGCCCCGGCGGAGACACCGGCACCTACGAGCTGCGCTTCGACACCGCGAGCGGCGGCTGGCTGCTGCTGAGGGCGTGGGACTGATGTTCGCCCACCTCCACGTCGCCTCCGCCTACTCCCTGCGGTACGGCTCGGCCTTCCCCAAGGACCTGGTCGCCCGCGCGGCCGGGCACGGCATGGACGTCCTCGCGCTGACCGACCGCGACGGCATGTACGGCGCGGTCAAGCACGTCCAGGCGTGCTTCGAGGCGGGCCTGCGGCCGGTCGTCGGCGTCGATCTGCTCCTGGACGGCCCCGACGGCCCCGTCGGCCGCGGCGGCGACGACGGCGACCGGGTCACCGTGCTGGCCAGGGCGGACGGGTGGGCGCACCTGTGCCGTCTCACCACCGCCGCCCACCACGCGGGGGAGCGCGGCGAGCCCCGCGTCACCCGCGAGCTGGCCGGCCGCCACGCCGGCGGGCTGCTGGTCATGCTCGGCCCCCGCTCGGACGTGGGCCGCGCCGTGGCCGAGCGCCGCGACGGCCGGGCGCGCGAGCTGCTCGCCGCCTGGCGGGCCGCCGTCCCCGACGTGGTGGTCGAGGTCGTCGACCAGTTCGGGCACCGGGAGGCGAGCACCGCCGCGCGCATGATCGCCCTGGCCGAGTCGGCGGGCGTGCCCGCCGTGCTGACCAACGCCGTGCGCCACCTGGACCCGGGGGACTACCGCGTCGGCGACGTGCTGGACGCCGCGCGCAAGCTCGTCCCCCTGCACTCGCGCCACCTGGAGCACTCCGCCTCCCACGCCTACCTCAAGAGCGGCGCGGAGATGGGGCGCGTGGCCCTGCGGATCTGCGGCGGCGACGAGGCCCGCGCGTCCCGCCTGCTCGCCCGCACGCGGGAGACCGCCGAGCGGTGCGCGCTCGACCCCTTGGAGGTCCTGGCGCTGCGCGGCGGGCGGGAGCGGCTCCACCTGCCCGAGGTCGACGGCGACCCCGTCCCCCTGCTGCGCGGCCGGTGCGAGGAGGGCCTGGTGGCCCGGGGGATGGAACGGTCCAGCGAGGCGCGGGAACGGCTGGAGGACGAGCTACGCGTGATCGAGGCGAAGCGGCTGTCCGGCTACTTCACGGTCGTCTCCGACATCACCGACATGATCCGCGGGATGGGCGTGCGCTGCGCGATCCGCGGCTCGGGCGCCGGCAGCCTGGTCAACTACCTCATCCGCATCGGCGAGGTGAACCCCCTCGAACACGGCCTGCTGATGGAGCGCTTCCTGTCCGAGGGGCGCAAAGGGCTGCCCGACATCGACGTGGACGTGGAGTCGGCGCGCCGCCTGGACTGCTACCGCGCCATCCTGGACCGCTACGGCGAGGACCGCGTCGCCTGCGTCTCCATGATGGAGACCTACCGCGCCCGCAGCGCCATCCGCGACGTCGGCGCCGCCATGGGCCTGCCCCCGCACGAGATCGACGTCATCGCCAAGGCGTTCCCGCACATCAGGGCGAGGCAGATCCGCGCCGCCCTGTCCGACCTGCCGGAACTGCGTGACAGCGGCCTCGGCGACCGCGCCCTGGCCACGATGTTCGAGCTCGCCGAGAAGCTGGACGGCCTGCCCCGGCACATCGCCCTGCACCCCTGCGGCGTGCTCGTCGGCAACTCCGGCCTGCGCGACCGCACCCCCGTCGAGCGCAGCCTGCTGGACTTCCCGATGAGCCAGTTCGACAAGGAGGACGTCGAGGAGGCCGGGCTGCTGAAGCTCGACGTGCTCGGCGTGCGCATGCAGTCGGCGATGGCGTACGCGCTCGGCGAGATCAGGCGGGTGGACGGCGAGGACGTCGACCTGGACCGGGGCGTCCCCCGGGACGACCGGGCGACCTACGACATGATCCGCACCGGGCACACGCTCGGCTGCTTCCAGATCGAGTCCCCCGGCCAGCGCGAGCTGGTGTCCAAGCTGGAGCCCCGCACCATGCACGACCTGATCGTCGACATCTCGCTGTTCCGGCCGGGCCCGGTCAACTCCGACATGGTCACCCCCTACCTGGAGGCCAGGCACGGCTGGCGCGAGCCGTCCTACCCGCACCCGAGGCTCAGGCCCGCGCTGCGCGAGACCCACGGCGTCGTCATCTTCCACGAGCAGGTCCTGAGGGTGGTCGACGCCATGACCGGCTGCGGGCTGTCGGAGGCCGAGAGCGTCCGCCGCGCGCTGTCCTCGCCCGAGGGACGCGAGGCGGTCCGCACGTGGTGGGAGTGCTCGGTGCTGCCCGAGTTCGACCGCGAGACCACCGACCGGGCCTGGAGGGTGCTCGACGCGTTCGGCTCGTTCGGGTTCTGCAAGGCGCACGCCGCCGCGTTCGCGCTGCCCACCTACCAGTCGGCCTGGCTGAAGCGCCACCACGCCGCCGCGTTCTTCGCCGGGGTGCTCACCCACGAGCCGGGCATGTACCCCAATCGGGTCATCCTCGACGAGGCCCGCCAGTGCGGGGTGACCGTCCTGCCCCTGGACGTCAACCGCTCGGGACGGCAGTGGCTCGTCGAGCGCTGCCCCGCCCCGTCCTCCGGCGCCCCGCCCGAGGACCCTCCCCGCCGCGTCGGCGAGGGGTACGGCCTGCGGGTGCCGTTCTCGTCGGTCAAGGGCGTCAGCGAGGCCGAGGTCGAGCGCATGGTCGCCGGGCAGCCGTACACCTCGCTGGCCGACTTCTGGGAGCGGGCCCGGCCGTCGCGGCCGGTCGCCGAGCGCATCGTGCAGGTCGGCGGCGTCGACGCGCTGTACGGGCTGCACCCCGGAGGGCCGCGCTGGCGCCCGGGCGAGCTGACGCGCCGCGACCTGCTCGCCCAGGTCGGCACCCTGGAACGCGCCTCGGCGACGGGCGTGCGCGCCGCGCGCCGCGCCGGGGCCGGACGCGCCAGGGCCCAGCCTCCCCCCGAGGCCGGGACGGACGCCGTGCAGATCCCGATGGGCTTCACCGAGCACGTCCGGCCCGGCGAGCTGCCCGAGATGACCGAGGCGGAGGCCGTGCAGGCCGAGCTGGAGATCCTCGGCATGGACGTCAGCCGCCACATCATCGCCTTCCACGAGGACCTGCTCGCCGCGATCGGCGTCGTCAGGGCCTCGGAGCTGCTCACGATGCGCAACGGCGCCGAGATCCTCGTCGCGGGCGTGAAGGTCGCCACCCAGACCCCGGCCGTGCGCTCGGGACAGCGCGTCGTCTTCACCACCCTGGACGACGCCACCGGGCCGATCGACCTGACCTTCTTCGAGTCCGTGCAGGGCCACTGCGCCGCCACGCTGTTCGGGTCGTGGCTGCTGGTCGCCAAGGGCGCCGTACGGCGGGTCGGGGCCCACGCGGTCTCACTGCGCGCCCTGGACTGCTGGAACCTCGTCGAGCTCGACGAGATCTGGCGCACCGAGGGGATCGACGCGGTGCGCGCGGTGCTGGACGCCGTCCCCGCGGAGCGGGGCGGGGTCGGCGGGCGGCCCCTGGACTACGGCAACGGCTACCGGCTCTCGCCGTACGCCGACATCGGCCCGGCCGCGGGCGTGCGGACCGCGCCGCGCAGGCTGTGGCACGTCAGCCCCGGCAGCTCGGGGCCGCCGCCCGCGCCGCAGCGCCTGGACCTCAGTCCCGGGCGGGATACGTATGCCGGGGGAGCGAGCGCAGGGCGGGCAGCAGCTTCAGGCGGGGCGCGATCCCCGAAGGACGCGCGCTCATCCGCGCCTCGGTGACCTCGTGGACCGTCACCGCGCACAGCAGCGCGGCCAGCACCGCCACCGCGAGCTCGGGCACGCCGAGCCCGGTGAGGTCCTTGCCCTGCGGGGCGCCCGTCACGGGCAGCCGCGACCCGATGAGGAACAGGATGCCGAGCCAGCTCGCCCACCAGGCGGCGACCATCACGAGCCACACCTTGCGGCGGCCCTCCCGCAGCCCCGCGTCCTCGCGCAGCGCGTGCAGCAGCAGCGCCGGCGCCGCCAGGTTCAGCACGGGGACGAACCAGGCGATGGCGATCATCCCCGGCGTCGCGCCGGCCTGCCGCAGCCACGCGAAGTACGAGAACCCGGCCGCGACCGTGGCCGCCACCACCAGAAGGATCAGCACCGCGAACCAGGTCATCGCGCCCGTGACGGCCGCCGCTCCCGGCGCGGCGGGGTCGGCGCCGAGCTGTGCGACCTGCCGGGCCAGCGCCTCGCCCCGTGCCTGCTCGAAGACGACCAGGCAGGCGAACGTGGCGATCTGGGCCGCGAGCGCCAGGTAGACGCCGACCGCCGCCCTGCGCACTGAGGATCGGGCATAGCGCATGTCTCTCTCCCCCCGGCATGCGCCTCGGTCGTGTTCGCTCTGCGACGTAGCGCGACGCCTGACTCACTCCTATCCAGGAGATCGCCGCGCTAATCGGCGAGCCGGGGGAGAGATCCCGGACGCTCCACGAGATGATCTGAGGTTCGCCCGGCGGTCAGCGCACGACGCCGGACTCCCACGCCCACGCGGCGGTCTCGACGCGGTTACGGACGCCCAGTTTCGCCTGGATGCTGCTGAGATGCGTCTTCACCGTGGACAGGGAGACGAACAGCTCGGCCGCGACCTCCTGGTTGGTCCGGCCCCGCGCGACCAGCCGCACGACGTCGTACTCCCGCTCGGTCAGCGGCTCGCGCGGCGGCCGTCCCTGGCGGGCCGCGGGCCGGGCCAGGTGTTGCAGCAGGCGCACGGTCACCGACGGCGAGACCAGGGCGTCGCCGTTGGCGGCGGCGCGGACCGCCTCGATCAGCAGAGTGGGCCCGCTGTCCTTCAGCAGGAACCCGCACGCGCCCGCACGCAGCGCGCCGTAGACGTACTCGTCCAGGTCGAAGGTGGTGACGATCACCACGCGCATGGGGTCGGGGACGCCGGGACCCGCGAGGATCTTGGTGACCTCCAGGCCGTCGAGCCGGGGCATCCGGATGTCCAGCAGGCACACGTCCGGCCGTAGCCTGCGGGCCTGCTCCACCGCCGCCGCGCCGTCGGCGACCGCCGCGACGACCTCGATGTCCGGCTGGGCGTCCAGGATCATCTGGAATCCGGTCCGCACAAGCTCCTGGTCATCCGCGACGAGTACCCTCACATCGCCCGATTCTGCCAGCCTCCGGGCACGGCCGCCGCCGCGCGGGCGAGCGGCGGGATGCGGACAGGCCGTGCGGGTCGGTCATTCGGCCGACCTCTGGGGCGCCGGATCCGACGGGCGGCCGATCCCGGGGGCGGCGCCTCCCGGCGATGCTCGAAGACATGTCCGCGCACATCGTTCTGGAAGGCCGTGGCCTCAGGAAGAGCTTCGGTACCGCCACCGCCCTCGCCGGCGTCGATCTCGCGATCGGCCGCGGCGAGGCCGTCGCCGTCATGGGTCCCAGCGGCTCGGGGAAATCCACCCTGCTCCATTGCCTCGCCGGGATCACGAAGCCGGACTCCGGCGAGGTCCACCTGCTCGGCGAGCGGATCGACGCGCTCGGCGAGCGCCGCCGCAGCGCGCTGCGCCGCACCCGATTCGGCTTCGTCTTCCAGTTCGGGCAGCTCCTGCCCGAACTGCCCGCGGACGAGAACGTCGCCCTGCCCCTCATGCTCGGCGGCACGGCGCGGGCCCAGGCCGTGCGGCAGGCCCGGTCGTGGTTCGGCCCGCTCGGCCTGGCCGGGCTGGAGGGACGCCGCCCGGGCGAGCTGTCCGGCGGCCAGGCCCAGCGCGTGGCCATCGCGCGGGCGCTCGTCACCCGGCCCGCCGTCGTCTTCGCCGACGAGCCCACCGGCGCGCTGGACCAGGCCACCGGCCAGGACACCATGCGCCTGCTCGTCGAGGCCGCCAAGCACAACGACGCCTGCCTGGTCGTCGTCACCCACGACCCCGCCGTCGCCGCCTGGTGCGACCGCGTGGCCGAGGTGCGCGACGGCCTGATCGTCCCCTCGTACGCGGCGCACGCCGCGGGCCAGGGGAGGACGGCGTGAGCGGCCTCCTGGACCTCACCTGGCGCCTGATCAAGGGCGGCGGGCGGCGGGGGACGCTGGGCTCGGCCCTCACCGTGGCGGCGGTCGCCGTCTCGACCGCCCTGCTGCTGTTCGCCGTGGCCGTCAACGTCGCCTTCGACGGGCGCGCCCAGCGCGCCGCCTGGCGCGAGCCCGTCGCCGCCACGGGCGCCCCGCGCGCGATCGAGGCGGTCCGCACGCACGTCGTCGCCGGCGACCTGCCGGTCACCGTCGTCCACGTGGCCGTGCTCGACCCCGGCGTGCGCCCGCCCGCGGGGGTGTCCCGCCTGCCGGGCCCGGGGGAGGCGCTGCTGTCGCCCGCGCTCGCCCGCGACCCGGCGGCGGCACGCGACGTTCCCGGCAAGGTCGTGGGGACGATCGGGGACGAGGCCCTGGCCCACCCCGACGAGCTGGTCGCGCTGGCCGGGCAGGCGCCGGGGGACCCGGTGATGAAGGCGCGATGGACCGGCGACTCCCGGCTCGGCGTGTCCGCGACGAAGGTGTCCGCCCTCACCGGCAGGCAGGGCGACAACGCCATCGGGTACCGCCTGCTCGCCGCGCTCGCCGGCGTGCTCATGATCGCGCCGCTGCTCGTGTTCGGGGGCGCGGCGGCACGGCTCACCGTCGCACGCCGCGACCAGCGGCTCGCCGCCCTGCGCCTGGTCGGCGCGACGCCCGGCCAGGTGGTCGCGATGACCGTCGCCGAGGCCGTGGTCACCGCGTTCGCCGGCGCGGTGCTGGGGCTGGTCGTCTACGCCGCCGCGTCCCCGCTCCTGCGGCGGATCGAGATCACCGGAGGCACGTGGTTCGCCTCCGACGTGTGGCCCGGCGTGCTTCCCGTGGCCGCCGTGCTGGTGGCGGTGCCGCTGCTGGTCGGCCTGTCGGCGGTCGCGGGCCTGCGCAGGGTGGTCGTCAGCCCGCTCGGCGTGGCCCGGCGTCAGACGCCGCCCGCGCTGCGGTTCGTGCGGGTCGT
Organism: Sphaerisporangium krabiense; assembly: GCF_014200435.1. Taxonomy (NCBI): domain Bacteria; kingdom Bacillati; phylum Actinomycetota; class Actinomycetes; order Streptosporangiales; family Streptosporangiaceae; genus Sphaerisporangium; species Sphaerisporangium krabiense. The sequence goes on from NZ_JACHBR010000001.1 coordinate 4,765,371, forward strand.
CGCGCTGGTGGCCGTCCTCGCCGCGGTGCCCGCCATGGGCATGGGCGCGGCGCCCGGCGTGATCCTCACCGTGCTCGCGCTCGCGTTCCTCGCCCTCAACGCGGCCGGCGCGTGGGTGGTCGGGATGATCGGCCGGATCGTGGCGGCGACCGCGCGCGGGCCGGCGCGCCTGCTGGCCGGGCGGCGGCTCACCGACGACCCCAGATCGGCCTGGCGCACGGTGAGCGGGGTGGCGCTGACGGGCTTCGTCGCCGGGTTCGTCGGCCTGCTCACCCCGCCGGGGAACCTGGCCACCGACAAGATGACCGCCCTGCTGCTGCGGGACGTGCGCACCGGAACGCTGGTCGTCCTCGCCGTGTCGTTCCTGATCGCCATCGTCAGCGCGGGCGTCACGGCGGCGTCCTCGATCCTCGACCGCCGCCAGGCGTACGCGCTGCTGCGCCTGGCGGGCACGCCGCTGGAGGTGCTCGACCGCGCCCGGCGCGTCGAGACGCTCATCCCGCTCACGGTCATGGGCGGCGGGTCGATCCTGACCGGTGTGCTGTGCGGGCTGCCCTTCGCCGTGATGTCGCCGAGCCGGGAGGGCATGGTGACGCTGCTGTGCTGCGTCGCGCTCGGCTTCGGCGGGGTCGTCGCGGCCGGGGCGCTCACCAGGCCGCTCCTGCGCGCGGTGGCCACCGACCCGGCGCCACGCCCCGACTAGGCGTGCCTCGGGTCAGGCGCCGGCCGCGCCTTTCAGCAGCACGTCGCACAGGGCGTCGGTGATGGGCATCCCGGTGACCTCCTCGATCAGCAGGAAGCCGCCCTCGGGGTTGACCTCCAGGAAGACGTAGTGGTCCTCGGGCGTCAGCGTCAGGTCGATCGTCCCGAAGGACAGGCCGAGGTGCGCCATCACGCCGAGGCAGCGCGCCCGCACCTCCTCGGGCAGGTCGTGGGCGCGCAGCCGTCGCACGCTGCGCGGCGAGTGGATCTCGGCGGCGAACACGCGGGAGCCGGTGACGATCACCCGCAGCGCCAGCCTGCGCAGCACCCGCGCCTGCGCGACCAGGGGGAAGGGGCCCGTGCCCGCGGGGTCGGTGAGCACGGGCGCCTCCTCCTCCGGTGCGGGCGGCGGCTCGCGCACGTCCCAGGGGCGGTCCAGCACCCGGGCCACGATCTGCCCGTGATGGGCCAGGTAGAAGTCCAGCAGCTCCTCGTGGTCGGTGCTGATCAGCGTGGACGGCAGCTCGAAGCCCGCGCGGCCCGCCACCGAGAGCTGGTACAGCTTGCGCTGGGCCCGGCGGATCGCGGCCCGCGTGGCCGGCACGGCCAGGCAGTCCAGGGTGTCCCACACGTCGGAGGCGAATCCGTCCTGCTGGGCGTTGCCCTCGGAGGGCGGCCCGGGACGCCGGAACCACACCGAGGTGAGCCGGTCGAGGTCCACGCGCCGTCCTGCGGCGAGGAGCACGCGCCGCGCGGTGCCGGAATGGTCCAGCGTGACGGACAGGCGCGCGGCGCCGGGGAACCATCCCGGCTCTAAGACGAGCGCGTCGGCCCCCCGCCCGACGAGGGCGCGCGCCACGTGCCGCGCCTGGGTGTCGCCATCCTCGGTGAGGATGAGCACCGTACTACTCATGTCCCGATCTCCACTCGTGCCCGAGGACAGGGGGCGGCCCCCCTCGGCGTTCCATGGACGGTCCACGATGACGCGCGGCACTTGATCACGGCTTGTCTGCGCGGCGGGGCGACTTGCGGATGGCTTGGAGCACTCGGCGAGCACCCTGTGAGCCCCTCGCGGCCACCGCGCCCATCTATTCCAGATAAAACCTGTAGGGATAGTTGTAAAGTTCGGTCCACGGGATTACCGTTGGGAACGTGAACCGCGCCGCCTACCTGACCACTCGCCGGCACGTCGATCTCTGCAGGGTCACCGGTTCTCTCTGTCGCGCCGAGACGCCCACCGGCCGATCCACGACGACAGGAGAAGACCATGCAGGAGTTGTGGTACACCCGAGCCCCTGAGCCCACCGCGACCGGCATCGCCGCCGATCTCGGCTGGCTCGACGACGAGTTCGCCCCCGAGGGCATCGCCGTGCGCCCCTTCAGAGAGACCTCCGGTCTCGACGGGCACGCGGGAGGCCCGCTGCGGACGCTGCTCCACGAGAGCGGCAACGTCCCCGCCCTGTGGGCGCGCTCGCGCGGGGCCTCGTCCCGCCTTGTCGCCCTGGCTTGGGCCGAGACGCCGCAGGTGGTGCTCACCCGAGCCCACGTCACCATCCGCGAGCCCGAGGACCTGCGCGGGCGCCGCCTCGGCCTGCCCCTGCGCGCGGACGTCCCGGTGGACGTCGAGCGCGCCACGGCCCTGCGCGGCCTGCGCAACGCCCTCTGGGCCGGCGGCCTCACGCTCAACGACGTCCACCTGATCGACGTCCCCGCCGCCCCCGGCGCCTCCGCCCCCGAGGTGGACGCGCTGGCCGGCGGCGAGGTGGACGCGGTCTACGTCGGGAGCGCGGCCGTCCTGCACGACGCCGAGGCCCGCGGCCTGCCGGTCGCGATCGACCTCGGCGTCCATCCCGACAAGCGCGTCAGGGTCAACGACGCCACGCTCAGGCTCATCACCGTCGACCAGCTCCTGCTGGACATCCGGCCCGACGTCGTCGCCCGGTTCCTGCGGGTGCTCCTCGACGCCGCCGACTGGGCCGCCGCCTACCCGCGGCAGGCCGTCCTGCTGGCCGGCGAGAACGACGGCACGCCCGGCCGCGGCTGGGACGCGCCGCCGCCCGGCCTGGCCGACCTGCGGGTCGACCTGTCGGCCGAGCGCCTCGGCCTGCTCGCCGAGCAGGAACGCTTCCTGCGGTCGCACGGCTTCCTGGAGTCCGCCGTGGACGTCCACGGCTGGGCCGACGGCACGGCGCTCGCCGCCGCCCACGCGGGCCGCCGCTCCTACCAGGAGCAGACCGTGTGACGGACGCGCGCGGGCCCGCGGGGCCCGCGCCCACGAGCCGGTACGGCGAAGAGCGGGGCGCGCTCAGAGGATGGCTCGCCGTACCTTCAGGGGCACCGGTGGGGGAGGACGTTTCGGGGTTGGCCGCCCTCCCTCCCGGTGCCCCACCGCGTCATCCGCGCTGAGACGCCGCGGCCTTCTCCGTGTCTTCCACGTCCCTCGCGTCCTTCGCGTCCTTGTCCGGGTCCGGCAGCGTCCGCCCCGTCTCCAGCAGGGTCTTGAGGTCGGCGAGGATGCGCGGCCAGCCCTGCGACACCCCTTCGAGCACCTTGCTGCCGGGGTCGAACCCGTCGTGGACGACGGTCAGCTTGACCATCCCGCCGACCGGCTCGATGTCGAACGTGACCTTGGAGCGCCGCTCGGACGCCCACGTGTCGAACATCTCCTCCGGCACGTCGTGCGCATTGGCGAACTCCGGCGTGAAGGTGTGCCAGGTGTAGGAGAGACGCCGGTAGGGGTCGGACTCCAGGACGACCTGCTCGGGGTCGGCCATGGTGACGCCGGACTCCCGCCAGACCACCGGGGATCCGGTCTTCCATTCGGACTCGAAGGTCACCCCCCAGTACCGCCGGGTGAAGGCCGGCTCGGTCAGCGCCTGCCAGAGGCGCTCCGGTGTGGTGTTGATGTAGGTCGTGTAGACGAACTCGGGCTTGCTCATCGGCTCCTGCTCCAATGCCTTCTTCAGGTCGGCGAGCGCGTGCACGCGGTGGCGGTCGTACCGGTCGATCCAGCGCTCGGCCACGGCGTTGATGGGCGCCGCGTTGAGGTAGTGCAGCTTCTCCCGCCCCCGCCACACCGTGGTCACGAGGTCCGCCTCCTCCAGCACGGCCAGATGCTTGCTGACGGCCTGCCGGGTCATGTCCAGGTCCGCGCACAGTTCCCGCAGCGTCTGGCCGTTGCGCGCGTTCAGGCCGTCCAGCAACCGCCGCCGGCTGGGGTCGGCCAGTGCCTTGAACACCTCGTCCATCTCGCCACCTCTGATATGCAACCCTCTGGCTGCATGTCCACCATAGGCAGCCATCCGGTTGCATGTCAACGCGCCGGCCCCGAGGGGAAGTGTTTTGGCAGGGGGTCCACGTGCGGGGAACAGTAGGGTCGGACCGTGATCGGCCGGGGAGGGGGAGGGCGGCGATGCGGGTCGGATTGTTCGTCACCTGTGTGAACGACACCTTGTTCCCGGGCACCGGGAAGGCGGTCGTGACGCTGCTGCGGCGGCTCGGGTGCGCGGTCGAGTTCCCCGAGGGGCAGACGTGCTGCGGGCAGATGCACGTGAACAGCGGCTACCGCGACGAGGGCGTGCGGCTGGCACGCGGCTTCCTGGAGGTCTTCGCGGGGTACGACGCCGTGGTGGTCCCTTCGGGGTCGTGCGCGGCCATGGTGCGGGAGCAGTACCCGAAGCTCGCGGCGGGCATGGGGGCGACCCGGCCGGGCGCCTTCGCGGGCGCGCATCGCGGGCGCACGCGGTTCGCCGCGGCGGTGGCCGCGGTGACGCCCCGGGTGTACGAGCTTTCCGAGTTCCTCGTGGACGTCCTCGGCCGCACCGACGTAGGCGCGTATTTCCCGCACCGGGTGACCTACCACCCGACGTGCCATTCGCTTCGCGGCCTGCGCGTCGGCGACCGCCCCACCCGCCTCCTGCGCGCCGTGCGCGGCCTCGAACTCGTCCCCCTCCCCGCCGCCGACGAGTGCTGCGGCTTCGGCGGCACGTTCGCCGTCAAGAACGCGGCCGTCTCCGCGGCGATGTGCGCGGACAAGATCGCCAACGTCGAGGCCACGGGCGCGGAGGTCCTGTGCGCGGCCGACAACTCCTGCCTGATGCACCTCGGCGGCACGCTGAGCCGGCTGCGCACGGGCGTGCGGGTGATGCACCTGGCCGAGATCCTCGCCGCGACGGAGGGGGACCGGTGAGCGGCACGTTCCTCGGGATGCCCGCGTTCCCGCGCAACGCCGAGAAGGCCCTGCGGGACTCGCAACTGCGGTTCAACCTCCGCAACGCCACCCACACCATCCGGGCCCGCCGGGCCGCCGTCGTCGAGGAGCTCCCCGACTGGGACCGGCTCCGCGCGGCCGGGAAGGCGATCAAGGACGACGCGCTGCGCAACCTCGACCGCTACCTGGTGCGCGCGGAGGAGGCCGTGACCAGGGCGGGCGGCCACGTCCACTGGGCCGCCGACGCCGCCGAGGCCGGCCGGATCGTCGTCGACCTGGTCAGGGCCACCGGCGAGACCGAGGTGGTGAAGGTCAAGTCGATGGCCACCCAGGAGATCGGCCTGAACGAGGTCCTGCGGGACGCGGGCATCGTCGCCGCCGAGACCGACCTCGCCGAGCTGATCGTGCAGCTCGGCGACGACTGGCCGTCGCACATTCTGGTGCCCGCCATCCACAGGAACCGCGCGGAGATCCGCGAGATCTTCCGGGAGCGCATGGCCGACTGGGGCCGGCCCGCGCCGCCGGACCTGACCGACGATCCCGCCGCGCTCGCCGAGGCCGCCCGCCGCCACCTGCGCGAGCGGTTCCTGACGGCGAAGGTCGGGATCTCGGGGGCGAACTTCCTGATCGCCGAGACCGGCACGCTGGTGGTGCTGGAGTCGGAGGGCAACGGCCGCATGTGCCTGACGCTGCCCCGCACGCTGATCAGCGTCGTGGGCATCGAGAAGGTGCTGCCCACCTGGCGCGACCTGGAGGTGTTCCTCCAGCTCCTGCCGAGGAGCTCCACGGGCGAGCGGATGAACCCCTACACCTCCACGTGGACCGGCGCGGCCGAGGGCCAGGAGTTCCACCTGATCCTGCTGGACAACGGCCGGACGAACGCGCTGGCCGACGAGATCGGGCGTCAGGCCCTGCGCTGCATCCGTTGCTCGGCGTGCCTCAACGTCTGCCCGGTGTACGAGCGGGTCGGCGGGCACGCGTACGGCTCGGTCTATCCCGGGCCGATCGGGGCGATCCTCACCCCGCTGCTACGGGGCACGGCGACCGACCTGGACGCCTCGCTGCCGTACGCTTCCAGCCTGTGCGGCGCGTGCTACGACGTGTGCCCGGTCGCCATCGACATCCCCGAGGTGCTCGTCCACCTGCGCGCCAAGGTGCCGCACCCTCCGGCGGAGCGGCTCGGGATGGCGGCGGCGGGCTGGACGCTGAACCGCCAGGCCCGGCTGCGGCTGGCCCAGCGCGCCGCCTCGCGGCTGCGCCGGCTCGTGCCCAGGCGGCGCCTGCCCGGCCCGGGCGCGGCCTGGACGGACACCAGGGACGTCCCGGCCGTCCCCGAGGAGTCGTTCCGCGAGTGGTGGCGGCGGACCGAGGGACGCGAAGGAGGGGACCGGTGAGTTCGCGGGAGCGGATCCTGGCGCGCGTCCGCGCGGCGGTGGCGGGCGCGCCGCCCGCGGAAGTCGAGCGCGACCACCGTACGGCCGGCCACGGGCCGGGGGACACCGGGCGGTTCGCCGAGCGGGTCCGCGACTACCGGGCCGCGGTCGAGGTCGTGCCCGCCGATCAGGTGGCGGACGCGGTCGCCCGCGCGCTGGCGGCGCGCGGGGCGCGGCGGGTGGTCGTCCCCGGCGGTCTTCCCGAGGAGTGGCTGCCGGCGGGACTGGAGCGGCTGCGGGACGACCCGCCGCTCGGCGCGGCGGCGCTGGACGCGGCGGACGGGGTGATCACCGGCTGCGCGGTGGCCGTCGCGGAGACCGGCACGATCGTGCTGGACACCGGCCCCGGCCAGGGCCGCAGGGCGCTCACCCTGGTGCCGGACTACCACCTGTGCGTGGTCCTGGCCGCGCGGATCGTGCCCGCCGTCCCCGACGCGGTGGCCCGCCTCGACCCGTCCCGGCCCCTGACGTGGATCAGCGGCCCCTCCGCGACCAGCGACATCGAGTTGAACCGGGTCGAGGGGGTTCACGGCCCCCGCACGCTCGACGTCGTGGTCGCCGCCGGCTGATCACGCCCCGCCGTACTGCCCCCGAGTCGCGGTCTGGTAAAGAACGACATTCCAGCACTTGAACCGGAGTTGAGTACTTGATACGTTTTTGACCACGTGAAGAGGGGGCGAGCGGATGAACGCTGACGGGGATCTCAGTGCGCGCGAAGCCTTAGAGGCCATCGGCCGGGTGCGCCGCAAGGTCGGGCGGTCGGCGACCTGGCTGGGGTGGCTGCTCATCGTCTGGGGGGTCGCGGCGTTCTTCTACTGGAACGCGATGTACTTCGGCTCCGAGCCGCTCCAGTCGATCGCCGGCGCCGCCTGGGTGGTCATGAGCCTGGTGTCCCTCGTCTTCGTGTACATGCGCGGCGTCTACGGCAGAGGGTCCTCCTGCCGTGAGCAGTTCACGGTGACCCTTTCCTGGCTCGCCACGATGTTCGCCGCCGCGGCCTTCGCCCACGTCATGCCCGAGGGGCCCACCGGCTGGTGGATCGCGGGAGGGGTCGCGGCCGCGCTCGTCGCGGCGGCGCCCGTGTCCTACTTCGGCTGGCGGTTGCGCCCCTGGGCGGGCGAACGGTGACGACGGGCGGCGGAGCGCACCCTCGGCACGACCTCGACCAGCTCATCCACACCCCGGTACGCCTGTCCATCATGGCGGCGCTGGTCACCGCCGAGAAGGTCGAGTTCCGCTTCCTGCGCGACACCATCGAGGTCAGCGACTCCCTGCTGTCCAAGCACACGCTGGTCCTCGAGGAGGCGGGCTACGTCAAGGTCGAGAAGGCCTTCATCAGCAAGAAGCCCGGCACCTGGCTCTCTCTCACTCCCGCGGGACGCGCCGCGTTCCAGGAGTACGTCACGGTGCTGGAAAAGATCATGAAGGGATCCCCTCATGCTTGAGATCGACGGACTGAGAAAACGGTACGGCGACGTCGTCGCGCTCGACGGCGTCAGCCTCACCGTCGCCCCCGGCGAGATGTTCGGCTTCGTCGGCGCCAACGGCGCGGGCAAGACCACCACGATGCGCATCGTGATGGGCGTGCTGAGCAGCGACGGCGGCGAGGTCCGGTGGAAGGGCGCCCCGGTCGGCCACGACACCCGCCGCAGGTTCGGCTACATGCCGGAAGAGCGCGGGTTGTACGCCAAGATGCGGGTCGCCGAGCAGATCGAGTACTTCGGCAGGCTCGGCGGCATGAGCCCCGAGGCCGCCAGGCGGTCGGCGGGCGACCTGATCGAGCGGCTGAGCCTGACCGAGCGGCGCGGCGACGACGTCGACAGCCTGTCCCTGGGCAACCAGCAGCGCGTCCAGCTCGCCGTGGCGCTCATCCACGACCCCGAGCTGCTCGTCCTGGACGAGCCGTTCTCCGGCCTCGACCCGATCGCCGTCGACGCGCTGGCGGGCGTCCTCGCCGAGCGCAAGGCGGCCGGCGTGCCGGTCGTGTTCTCCAGCCACCAGCTCGACCTGGTGGAGCGCCTGTGCGACTCGGTCGGCATCATCAAGGCCGGCCGTCTGATCGCCGGAGGGACGGTCGCGGAGCTGCGGGCACGGGAGTCCCGCAAGCTCCTGCGCGTCGTCGTCACCGGCGCCGCCCCCGGGTGGACCGACCGGCTGCCCGGCGAGATCGTCAGCAAGACCGACCGCCCGCGGCACGGCACGCCCGACGCGTACGCGGACGACCGCTACGACGAGGTGATCCTCATGCCCACCGACGACCAGGAGGCGCTGCGCGTCGCCGTCCAGGCAGGCCGCGTCCAGCACTTCGCCTGGCAGCAGCCCTCGCTGACCGAGATCTTCCGTGAGGTGGTCGCGTGAACCCCGTGCTCCTGGTCGCCCGGCGCGAGATCGACGTGCGGGGGCGCACGCGAGGCTACCGCTGGGGCCTGCTCGTCACCGCGGTGCTGGTGGCCGTGCTCGCCGCGCTGCCCAAGCTCATCGGCGGCGGGGGCTCCGACTACGCCGTGGGCCTGGCGGGCGCGCAGGCCGACCGCCTGCAGGCCACGCTGACCGCCCAGGCGGCGCAGGCGAGCGACACCACCGTCAAGGTGGTCCGCTACCCCGACGAGGCCGCGGCCCGCAAGGGCGTCGCCGCGGGAGACGTCGAGGCCGCGATCGTGGACAACGTCACCGTCATCGCCAAGTCCGTCGTGGACGACGATCTGTCGGTCCTGCTGGACACCGCGCACCGCGTCGCCGCCACCGAGGGGAACCTGACGGCGGCGGGCATCGACCCGGCCAAGGTCGGCCAGGCCCAGCAGGTCGCCCCCCTGAAGGGGGTGTCGCTGGACGGCACCGGCGAGGACGCCACGGTCCGGCGCGTCATCGCCACGGTGATCGTCGTGCTGCTGTTCATGCTGCTCATCCAGGTCTGCACCTGGGTCGCCATGGGCGTGGTCGAGGAGAAGGGGAGCAGGATCATCGAGATCCTCCTCACCGCCGTGCGCCCGTGGCAGCTGCTGACCGGGAAGGTCATCGGGCTCGGCGTGCTCGGGCTCGCGCAGATCGTCGTCATCGCCGTGGCCGGGCTCGCCGCGACGCGGGTCACCGGCTCGATCCCCGACCTGCCCGACGGCACCTACGGCGTGGTGGCGAGCGCCATCGGCTGGTTCCTGCTCGGCTACCTCTTCTACGCGGCGGTGTTCGCGGCCATCGCCTCGCTGGTCTCCCGGCAGGAGGAGCTCAGCGGCGTGCTGACCCCGGCGACGATGCTGCTGATGGCGAGCTACCTGGTCTCCTTCGTCTCCGTGGCCAGCCCGGACGGCACGCTGACGCGCGTGCTGTCGGTCGTCCCGCCCTTCTCCGCCATGGTGATGCCGGTGCGCTCGGCGGTCGTCCCCGTGCCTCTCTGGGAGATGGCGCTCGCGGCCGTGCTCATGGTGGCCGCGGCGGCCATCGTGCTGCGGATCGGCGGGCTCGTCTACCAGCGGGCCGTGCTGCGTACGGGTGCCCGGGTGAAGTGGCGGGAGGCGCTGGCCCGCGCGTCCTGAGTTGCGCACATCCCCCCTTGTGCGGTGAGCTGATATGTCCGCACAAGGGGGATCACATTGACCGGCTTCGACCAGCACTTGGCGATCGTCACCAAGCGGCTCGTGCTACGCCCGTTCGGCCCGCACGACGCCGACCAGGTGCGAGGGATCATCGAGTCCGGCGCGCGGTTCCTCCCACCCGGCGTCCCCGCCCACGTCGCGGGCGTCGCGCAGTGGCTGTCGTACGGCGTCCACGAACTCTGGCGGTCCGGCCAGGGCGTCCACCTCGCCATGGTCAGCGACGGCGTGATCGTCGGCGCCATCAGCCTCTTCAAGACCATGTGGAACGCCGGGACCGCCGAGGTCGGCTACGGCGTCCACCCCGCCCACCGCGGGCGCGGCCACGCCACCGAGGCCCTCATGGGCCTCACCGAGTGGATGCTCACCAAGGGCGGCCTGCGGCGTATCGAACTGCGCGCCAACCTGGACAACGCCCCCTCGCTGCGCGTCGCGGAGAAGGCCGGGTACACCCGCGAGGGCCTGCTGCGCGGCGGCGGGTTCGAGGACGACGGCCCCCACGACCTGGTCGTGTTCGGCATACTGGCCCGCGACCTCGCCATCGGCCCCCCCACGATCAGCGGGCGCGGCTTCGGCACCGGCGTGCGCCTGGAGAGCGAACGGCTGATCCTGCGCCCGTTCACCGGCTCCGACGCCAGGGACGTCCTCGCCGCCGTCGACGGCGACCCGGAGATCAACCACTGGATGCCCTGGGCCGAAGGCTACGACCTGCAGCGCGCCTACGACTGGTGCACCAGATACGCCCACGCCGACTCGGTGAGCGGCGTCCACTTCGCCATCGAGCCCAAGGACGGCGGCAGGCTCGCCGGCTCCGCGGGAGTGCAGCGGGCGGACTGGGAGCGCGGCGACGTGGAGATCGGCTACTGGATCTCGCCGTGGGCCCGCCGCCAGGGCGTGGCGCTGGAGGCCACCCGCGCCGTCGCCACCTTCCTGATGATGCGCGGCTTCCACCGGGTGACCCTGCTCATCGCGGTCGGCAACCACGCCAGCCGGGCCGTGGCGAGGAAGGCCGGCTTCACCGAGGAGGGCGTGCTGCGCCGGGCGCTGCACGTGTCCGGCGGCCTCTCCGACGGCGTCCTGTACAGCTTGCTCAAAGGCGAATCCGCCTGAGGTGACACCGGGGGAGGCGCGGCCACGTCCGCGCCGCCTTCCGCCAGATCACGATGATCCCTCGGTCTTGACTTGGCCAAATACGGCGCAAAGCCATGTCCATAGATTGGCAGATTCGGATATTCTCGCGACCCGGCCACCATAACCGCAGGTCAACGTATCGGAGATCCACATGAAGCCGCCGCTCTTGCTGATCGGGCACGGCGCCCACGACGACACGGGCGCGGCAGAGTTCGGCCGTTTCGTCCACCGCCTGCGGTGCCGGCTCGACGGGGTCGCCGCCGACGTGTCCGGCGGATTCGCCACGCGGGGACGCCCCGCGCTCGGCGACTCGATCGCCTCACTCGTCGCCCGCGGCCACCACCGCATGGTGGCCATCCCCCTGACCCTGGGGCACAGCGACGACATCCCCGCCGCCCTCGCCCGGGCCCGGGTCGCCCACCCCACCCTCACCTACGACTACGGCCGCTCGCTCGCCGCGTCCCCCCGGGCGCTGGCGCTGATGGCCGAGCGGCTCGCCGACGCGCTCGCCGAGATGCCTCGCCTGGCCGCGGTGCCCGCCGGGTGCTCCGACGACCACGACGCGGTCCGCGAGCCGGTTTCCCCGGCCGAGACCGCGGTGGTGCTGGTCGGGCACGGCTCCCGCGAGACCGCCGCCAACGCCGAGGTCCACCGGGTGTCGCGGCTGTTCTGGGAGACCCACGCGCCGGGCCTGCTCACCGTCGAGACCGCGTACGTCTCCGACGCCCCGCCCAGCGTCGCCCAGGGCATCGAGCGCTGCCGCCGCCTCGGCGCCAAGCGCGTCGTCGTGCTCCCGTACCTGCTGTTCGCCGGGGCCGTGCTCGAACGCATCTGGGCCGAGGCGCTGGCGTACGCGGCCGGGCACGTCGACCTGGACGTGCGGTGCGCGGAGGTGATCGGCGACTGCGAGGGGCTCGCCGACCTGATCATCGAGAGGTACGAGTCCGCGCTGAGCGCCGTCGAGCCCGTCCACGTGCTGACCGACGAGGCGCTGGAGGTCTCGCTGGAAGAGGTCGAGTCCCTCAAGGAGGCCCTGAGCGAGGTCGAGTCCTCCGAGCTTGCCACCGAGCTCGCCACCGAGGTCGTCGCCGAACCCGCCATCGAGTCCATCACCGGATCCGTCGCCGAGCCTGGCACCGCCCTCGTCGCCGAGCCTGTCGCCGAGCCCGCCGGTGGGTCCGTCGCCGGATCGGAGTCGCCCCGGCCGCGGCGGCTGGCGCCCAGGGGTACGGCGGCGCTGGCGGATGGGCGCGTCTGACGCCGATCGGGGCCTTCGCTGCCTTTTCAGTGGCTTCGTACCTGTAATGGGGTTAAATGGTTACATTCTGCTGAAGAGCGTGATTGGACCTTGATGCCCTACACCGGCACCCCCGAGCCCGACGGGGACGGAGGCCGCCCACCGGACCGAGCCGTGTCCCCGGCCGCGCCGGGCCTGTAGGTTTACTCCACGCACAACGGTTCCGCCACGTCCCGGGAAAGGGAACACCGTCCCCATGTCGTCGCCCTACCTGCTCGGTCTCCGTCTCGACGGCAGGCGCGTGCTCGTCGTCGGCGGCGGGCGCGTGGCCCAGCGCAGGGTTCCCGCCCTCCTGGACGCGGGCGCGTCGGTCGTCCTGGTGTCCCCGAGCGTGACCCCCGCCCTCGACGACCTCATCGCCGACGGCGCCGTCACCTGGGAGCGCCGGACCTACCAGGTGGGCGACTGCGACGGCGCCTGGCTCGTCCACGCCTGCACCTCCGACCGCGCCGCGAACGCCGCCGTCGCCGCCGAGGCCGAGGCCAAGCGCATCTGGTGCGTGCGCGCCGACGACCGCGACGCCTCCGCCGCCTGGACTCCCGCGAGCGGCAGGGTCGACGAGATCAGCGTGGCCGTCACGGCCGGCGGCGATCCCCGCCGCGCGGCCGGCATCCGGGACGCCGTGGTCGGAGCGCTGCGCGACGGCACCGTCGACGCCCGGCGCAACCGCACCAAGCCCGTCGGGGTCGCGCTGGTGGGCGGCGGCCCCGGCGACCCGGGCCTGATCACCGTGCGCGGGCGGCAGCTTCTCGCCCAGGCCGACGTCGTCGTCGCCGACCGGCTGGCGCCCCGGGCCCTGCTGGACGAGCTGGCCCCCGACGTCGAGCTCATCGACGCCGCCAAGATCCCGTACGGCCGCTACCTGGCCCAGGAGAAGATCAACGAGCTGCTGGTCGAGCACGCGCGGCGCGGCAGGTTCGTCGTCCGGCTCAAGGGCGGCGATCCGTTCGTGTTCGGCCGCGGCGGCGAAGAGATGCTGGCCTGCGCGCGGGCCGGGATCCCCGTCCTGGTGGTCCCCGGCGTGACGAGCGCGGTCGCGGTGCCCGCCGCCGAGGGCGTGCCGGTGACCCACCGCGGGGTGAGCCAGGAGTTCCACGTGATCTCCGTTCACGTGGCGCCCGAGGATCCGAGATCAACTGTTGACTGGCCGGGACTGGCGAGATCACCAGGAACCCTGGTACTTCTGATGGCTGTTGAGCGAATAGCCGCGATCGCCCACACACTCATACGAGAGGGACGTTCGCCGGAAACACCCGTGATGGTGGTACAGGACGGTACTCTTCCGACCCAGCGAGCTCTGTATGCCGACCTTTCCACGGTGGCGGAGCGCGTGATCGCCGCTGGGACGCGGCCTCCGGCGATCGTGGTCGTCGGTGACGTCGTCAGGGTCGGCCAGGAGATCAAGATGGTGCGAGCGGAGCGGGTTCCGTGAAATCGGCTGCGAGGAAGACGGAGTGCGCCGATGAGCACACCGAGCGGTCGGGGGACATGGTGACCGGGGGGAACGACGCCCCCGAGGTCCCGGAGGAACAGACCATTACCTTCCAGGCCATCAGGGTCGAGGAGGACCGGGAGGACGCCCGCGACGCGCCCGAGCCCACGGACGCCGAGAAGGCCGAAGACGCCGAAGACGCCGAAGACGCCGAGAACGCGGCGGACCCCGAGGACGTCGCGGAGGCTCAGGCTTCTGAAGACGCGGACCGTCCTGAGGACGAGGAAGGGCCTCAGGAAGCCGACACGGCGGACGACGTCACGGAAGCGGCGGACCCGGCCCATCCGGCGGACGTGGCCGACCCGGACGAGCTCACGGACGTGACGGACGCGGCCGACCCCGATGATCAGCCGGACGCGGCGGACCCGGACGACCGTACGGACGCGGCCGATGCCGCCGAGCGGGCCGACGCGGCAGAGGCAGCCGACACGGATGCGCCCGACACGGATGCGACTGACGCAGATGTGCCCGGCACGGCACCGGCCGACGCGGACGCGAAGGACCAGGACGCGGCCGACGTGGACGCGGCCGACGTGGACGCCGATGCGGCGGACGCCGATGTGGCCGGCTCGGACGCGCCCGGCCTGGACGAGGACGCGCCCGACTCGCCGGAGGACGTCGAGGCCGCGGCCGAGTCGCCCGAGACGGGCGAGCGCGTCCGTGAGGTGCCGCTGCCCAAGCCCGTCTCCCGGGCCCTCACCGTCGCGCTGTCCAACCTGCGCGACAGCGTCACCGGCCTGCGCCTCGGCCTGGACGTCCCCGGGGTCGAGGAGGCGCGCAAGGCCCAGGCCGAACTGCTCGCCCAGCTCGGGAACTACGTGATCCCGCGCGTGCACATGAGCGTCGCGCCCGCCCTGATCGTCGTCGTGGGCTCGACGGGCGCGGGCAAGTCCACGCTGGTCAACACCCTCGCCGCGGCCAAGGTGAGCGCCACGGGCGTGCGCCGTCCCACCACCGGCACCCCGGTGCTGGCCTGCCACCCCGACGACCGCGACTGGTTCGCCAAGGGCGACGTCCTCGGCGGCATGATCCGCGTGGACCGGCCCGGCACGGACAGCTCCCTCGAAACCCTGGTCCTCGCCACCACCGAGAGGCTCCCCGAGGGGGTGGCGCTGCTCGACACGCCCGACATCGACTCGGTGGTCGAGACGCACCACGAGATCGCCCACCGCATGCTCGACGCGGCCGACCTGTGGGTCTTCGTCACGACCGCCGCGCGCTACGCCGACGCCCCCTCGTGGAACGTGCTGCGCCGCGCCAAGGAACGGGGCGCGCGCCTCGCCATCGTGCTGTCCCGCGTGCCGCCGAAGTCCCGCGAGGTGATCGACAAGCACTTCGCCCGCATGCTGCAGGAGTACGGCCTCGGTGACGTCGAGCGGTTCGTGGTCAACGAGTCCACGGTGACCGGCGGGCGCCTGCCGGAGGACGACGTGGCCGAGCTGCGCATGTGGCTCACCGAGCTGTCGGTGGACGAGCAGCGGCGCGAGCAGGCCGTCCAGGCGACCCTCGACGGCGTGATGAACAGCTTCCGCGCGCGGGTCCCCGCCCTGGCCCGGCACCTGGAGGCCCAGGTCGCGTTCCGCTCCGAGCTGCGCACCGACGTGGACGCCGCCTACATGGCCGCGCTCGCCCAGATCGACCAGGCCACGACCGACGGGTCGCTCATGCGCGGCGAGGTGCTCGCCCGCTGGCAGGACTTCGCCGGCTCGGGCGACCTGATGCGCACGCTGCACCTGCGCCGTCCAGGCCGCCTGGCGTCCAAGGCGTCCCAGCAGGGCCCGGCGCGCTCGCGCGCCTTCAAGACGGCGCTGCGCGCGGCGCTGGAGTCGGTCATCGTCGCGGCGGGCCAGCACGCGGCCGAGGAGGTCGTCTCCCGCTGGCGGCGGCACGACGGGGTCGGCGACCGGCTGGCCGGCACGCCCGGCCTCGACGGCCCGTCCGAGGAGTTCGTCCGCCGGGTCGGCCGCATGGTGGGCGCCTGGCAGGAGCACGTGGTGGGCCTGGTGCGCTCGGTCGGCGTGGCCAAGCGCTCGGTCGCCAAGCTGGTCGCCTTCGACGAGGAGTCGCTGGCGCTGGTGTTCATGATCGGGCTGCTGGGCTACGGCGGTTCGGAGGTCGCCGCGTCCTCGGGCACCGGCACCCTCCCGGAGCGGCTGCTGCGCGGCGTGCTCGGCGCCGACGCGCTGCGCACCATCGGGACCAAGGCGCGCAGCGATCTTCGCGCCCGTGTCAGCGTGCTCTTCGACGAGGAGACATTGCGATACGTGCAGGTTCTCGACGAGGCGGGAATCCCCGACGAGGCCGCGGCCAAGCGGCTCTACCAGGCAACGTACAACCTCGAGGTCGCCCGATGACTGTCACCGCCGGACGCGCCGGGATGGAGCGAAGCGACCTGGGCCATCGGCTGGCGGCCCTGGCGAAGGTCGTCGAGCTCGGCCCCGGCCGGATCGACCCCGAACTGCTCGCCGAGAGCGGCAGGCTCCTGCTGCGCGCCGGCGACCGTCTCAAACTGTCCGGCGAGCACACGGTGGTGGCGCTCGCGGGCGGCACGGGCAGCGGCAAGTCCTCGCTGTTCAACCGCATCTCCGGGCTGGAGCTCTCCCCGACGGGCGTCCGCCGCCCCACCACCGCGCGTCCGCACGCCTGCGTCTGGGGCATCGACGGCGCCGGGCCCTTGCTGGACTGGCTGCAGATCCAGTGGCGGCACCGCTTCGCCCGCGCCAGCGCCCTGGACAAGGGAGAGAGCCAGCTCCACGGGCTGATCCTCCTCGACCTGCCCGACCACGACTCGATCCGCGCCATCACCGATCACGAGGCCGACCGGCTGATCCAGGTCGCGGACGTCATCGTCTGGGTGCTCGACCCGCAGAAGTACGCCGACGCCGCCACGCACGGCAAGTACGTCGCCGAGCTGGCCGGGCACGAGGCGGTGACCGTGTTCGCGCTCAACCAGGCCGATCGTCTGGCGCCGGAAGAGCTGGCCGAGTGCGTCGTCGACCTGTCCGACCTGCTCAAGCGCGAGGGCGTGCAGCACCCGCGCATCGTCCCCACCTCGGCGGTCACCGGCAGGGGTGTCAACAGCCTCAAGAGCGTGCTCGCCGACTCCGTCGCCGGGCGCCGGGCCGCCGTCGAGCGCCTGGAGGCCGATCTCGACCGCGTCATGGCCCGGCTGGGCAAGGTGATGCCGGAGCCCGAGGCCATGGCCGTGCAGTCCACCGTGGACCTGGCCAGGCAGGAAGGGCTGACCGACGCGCTCAGCGACGCGGTGGGCGTCCCCGCCGTCGGCGAGGCCATGGAGAACGTCTACGGCGTGCGCTCCCTGGACTGGATCGGCTGGCCCTTCGCCCGCTGGGCGGCCCGCCTCCGCCCCGATCCGCTGAACAGCCTGCGCCTCGGCAACCTCAAGGACGAGATCAAGGCCGTGACCGCGGCCTCGGTGAGCGCCCAGCCCGCCGAGGTCGAGAACGCCGTGCAGGCGCTGGCCGACGGCCTCACCTCGGGCATGCCGGAGGCCTGGCGCAACGGGGTGCGCGACGCCGCGCGGTCCCAGCTCCACCGGCTGCCGAAGGTCCTCTCCGAGGAACTGGCGGAGGCCGCCCCGCGCCTCGACCGCGTGCCGGGGTGGTGGCGGCTGACGAGGATCTGGCAGTACCTGCTGGTGGCGCTGTTCGCGGCCGGGCTGGCCTGGGCCGCGGCGATCCTGGTCTACGGGGTGTTCAAGCTGGGGCGGGCGCCGTCGGAGACGCTCGGGGACGTCGCGCTGCTGCCGTGGATCGGCGTGATGCTGGTCAGCGTGCTCGGGCTCGGCCTGCTCTCGGCCGTCGCCGGGCGGAACTTCGTGGTGCTGGGCGCGGGCAACGAGCGCGAGCGGCTCGAACGCGAGATGCGCCGGCGTACCGCGGCCGTCTCCAAGGAGATGGTGATCAAGCCGGTGGAGCAGGAGCTCACGCGGTACAACGAGTTCTTCGCCGCGCTCTCCTCCGTTCGCCGCTGACCCGCCTCGCGGGTTTTCCACAGGAGACGGCGCGGGGCGGCGGGCCGTCCACAGAACGTGGTTCGGTGACGGTGGAGGGTGACGGGCCCGGGCAGGCTGGCCTCCATGCCGGCGGCACAGCGCGCGCCGGTCCGCCACGGGAGGCACCACGATGAACGACATCTACATCACGCTGAGCGGCAACGTCATCGCCGAGCCCCGGCAGTTCACCGCCGAGGCCGGCCCCCGCGTCACGTCGCTGCGCGTCGCCTCGACCCCGCGCCTCTACGACAAGCCCACCCAGTCCTGGTACGACGGTGAGACCAGCTACTACGTCGTCCGCTGCTACCGGGTCCTCGCCGAGAACGTCGCCCGGTCGGTCAGGGCGGGCCAGCCGGTCGTCGTCCACGGCAGGCTGCGCATCCGCTCCCTGGACCGCGACGGCCAGAAACGCTCGGTCGCCGAGGTCGAGGCCGTCTCCGTCGGCCACGACCTGCGACGCGGCGTGAGCGCCTTCGAGAAACCCCAGCGAACCGCCCCCGCCCAGGCGGACGCCATCGGCGTCATGGGCGTCATGGGCGGGGGCGAACATCCCCGCCCGGCGAGCCCGCGCCCGCTGCCCATCGAACTTCCGTTCGCCGAGTCCGGTGATGGTGCACTCGGCGATGCCGGCCCCGGTGGTGTCGCACCGGGCGGCGTCGTGACGGCTGATGATCCGCTCCCCGCACCGGAGTCCCTCGCCCTCACGACAGGGGCGGACCCGGAGACGCCGGTCGAGACGGCCGGAAGGCTGGCCGCCTGACCTGCGAAGACGGGGAGGTCATAGGTGGTCGATGGTGGTGGAGATCGGCTCGCGCGCCGGTCGAGGTGCCGCCGTGGGTGATGTGTGGGTGCATCTGATCAGGTCCAGATGATGCCTCGCACCATGGCTGCTCCTTTCCCGAAGGGGAGCCGCTCTTTCGTGGAGCGGTCGGATCGTGGCCGGCCCCTCCGAACAGGGGAGGCGTGGCCGCAGTGCTCCAACGTAGCGGTTCTCTTCGCGGCCCGCACACTCTGCGACTATTGTGTTACACATCGTGAGACGTACAGTCGAGACATCCACCAGGTCCTGGCCGATGTGAGCGTGGGGGAAGTGATGACGGCGCCCGGTCATTCCTCGGTCGAGCCACGCGGCGGCGTGCTATCGCTAGCCGACCGCTGGCCGCTGCTGGCTCAGCCCACCATGCTGGTCCTCTACCTTTGCGCCACCGTGGGCCTCGCCGCGGGGGCCGCGGGCTATCTTGCCATGGCCACCCCGTTCCGCTGGGCCGAGTTCCTGACCTTCCTGGCCCTGGTGGCGTGCGGCGCCGTCTGCATCGAGGCCACCCGCAGGCTCGGCATGCCGGCCGGCGTCTCGCGTGACCTGCTGTCGGCGTGGTGGCTGCCGGTGGCCCTGCTGCTGCCCCCGGTGTACGCCCTGCTGGCCCCGCTGCCGCTGCAGTTCCTGCTGCAGATCCGCGTGCGGGCCACGGTCCTGTACCGCCGCGTGTTCAGCGCCGCCGCCATCGGCCTCGCCGCGGGCGTCGCGTCGATGGTCTTCCACGCCTTCGTGCGCGCTCCGGCGGGGCCCGCGCTGCGGTCGGGCGGCCCGATCGTGCTGGCCGTGGCCTGCGCCGTGATCTTCACGGTGCTCAACACGGCCTTGATCGCCGCCGCCCTGCACATCTCCGACCGCGACACCCGCTGGCGCGACGTCCTGTGGGACCGCGAGCGCGTCATGCTGGACGTCGTGGAGCTCTGCCTCGGCGTCCTGGTCGCCATCGCCTGCGGGGTCAGCCCCCTGCTCCTGCTGCTGACGCTCCCGCCGGTCGTGCTCCTGCAACGCAGTCTGCTGCACGCCCAGCTCAAGGCCGCCGCCCGCACCGACGCCAAGACCGGCCTGCTCAACGCCACGGCCTGGCAGCGCGAGGCCGACACCGAGATCGTCCGCGCCCGCCGCACCGGCGAGACGCTGGCCCTGCTCATCGTCGACATCGACCACTTCAAGCGGGTGAACGACACCTTCGGCCACCTGGTCGGCGACCAGGTGCTCGCCGGCGTGGCCACGGCCCTGCGCAGCCAGCTACGCGACTACGACGTCGTGGGCAGGTTCGGCGGCGAGGAGTTCGTGATCCTTCTTCCCCGGGCGGACATCGGCGAGGCCCGCCGGGTCGCCGAGCGCCTGCGCTCCCGCGTCGGCAGGATGGCCATCCCCGTCGACGACGCGATGATCACGGTCACGGTGTCCGCCGGGGTGGCCATCATGAGCGTCCACGGCGACGATCTGATCGAGCTGCTCGCCGCCGCCGATCTCGCGCTCTACCGGGCCAAAGAGCTGGGCCGCGACCGCATCTGCCTGCCGGTCGCGCCCGTCCCTCCGCCCCGTGCGCGAGCGGACAACTCCGATGGCGGAATCCCCTAGTCTTAAGAGCATGCCCGAGTACATCTACACGATGCAGCGCGTGCGCAAGGCGCACGGCGACAAGGTTGTCCTTGACGACGTCACGCTGCATTTCCTGCCCGGAGCCAAGATTGGTGTACTGGGCCCCAACGGCACTGGTAAGTCCACGCTTCTGAAGATGATGGCCGGTCTGGAGCAGCCGTCCAACGGCGACGCCCGGCTGATGCCCGGCTTCACGGTCGGCCTGCTGCAGCAGGAGCCCTCGCTCAACGAGTCCAAGAACGTCCTCGGCAACGTCCAGGAGGGTCTCGCCGACGTGCTCGCCATGCGGGCCCGCTTCGAAGAGATCGCCGAGCTCATGGCGACCGACTACAGCGACGCGCTCCTCGACGAGATGGGCAAGCTGCAGGAGGCCCTCGACCACCGCAACGCCTGGGACGTCGACAGCCAGCTCGAACAGGCCATGGACGCCCTGCGCTGCCCCCCGCCGGACGCCGACGTCACCAAGCTGTCGGGTGGCGAGCGCCGCCGGGTCGCGCTGTGCAAGCTCCTGCTGGAGCAGCCCGACCTGCTGCTGCTGGACGAGCCCACCAACCACCTCGACGCGGAAAGCGTCCAGTGGCTGGAGCAGCACCTGGAGAAGTATCCCGGCACCGTCCTGGCCGTCACCCACGACCGCTACTTCCTCGACAACGTCGCGACGTGGATCCTCGAGCTCGACCGCGGCCGCTGCTTCCCCTACGAGGGCAACTACTCCACCTACCTGGAGCAGAAGGCGGCCCGCCTGAAGGTCGAGGGCCAGAAGGACGTCAAGCGCAGGAAGCGCCTGCAGGACGAGCTCGAGTGGGTGCGCTCCAACGCGCGGGCCCGCCAGACCAAGAGCCGGGCCCGTCTGCAGCGCTACGAAGAGATGGCGGCCGAGGCCGACAAGTACCGCAAGCTCGACTTCGAAGAGATCCAGATCCCGCCGGGCCCGCGCCTCGGCACCACGGTCATCCGGGCGAACGGCCTGACCAAGGGCTTCGGTGACCGCGTCCTCATGGAGGGGCTGAGCTTCGACCTGCCCCGCAACGGCATCGTCGGCATCATCGGCCCGAACGGCGTCGGCAAGACCACGCTCTTCCGCATGATCATGTCCGCCGAGACCCCGGACTCCGGCGCGATCACGATCGGCGACACCGTCAAGATCTCTTACGTGGACCAGGGCCGCAGCAACATCGCCCCGGACAAGAACGTCTGGCAGGTCGTCTCCGACGAGCTCGACCACATCAAGGTCGGCCACGTCGAGATGCCCTCGCGGGCCTACATCGCGGCGTTCGGCTTCAAGGGCCCCGACCAGCAGAAGCCGGCGGGCATCCTGTCCGGCGGCGAGCGCAACCGCCTGAACCTGGCGCTCACCCTCAAGCAGGGCGGCAACGTCCTGCTGCTGGACGAGCCCACCAACGACCTCGACACCGAGACCCTGTCCAGCCTGGAGAACGCCCTGCTGGAGTTCCCGGGCTGTGCGGTGATCACCTCCCACGACCGCTGGTTCCTGGACCGCATCGCGACCCACATCCTGGCCTGGGAGGGCGGCTCGAACTGGTTCTGGTTCGAGGGCAACTACGCCGACTACGAGAAGAACAAGATCGAACGGCTGGGCCTTGAGGCGGCGCGCCCCCACCGCGTGACCTACCGCAAGCTCACCCGCGACTGACACGAACCACGATGGCGGGCCCGGTCCGAGACCGGGCCCGCCATCGCGTTCCCGGGCACATGCCGGGCGCGTCCCGAGACCGTGGCTCAGGGGTTGTTGACGAGGCTCTGCGCGGCGTACTCGAGGTAGTGCCAGAGCTTGGCGGAGAGCTCCTCGGGGAGTTCCAGCGAATCGACGGCGTCCCGCATGTGCCGCAGCCAGGCGTCCCGTTCGGCCGGGCCGATCACGAACGGCACGTGCCGCATGCGCAGCCGGGGGTGGCCGCGGCGCTCGCCGTACGTGCTGGGGCCGCCCCAGTACTGGATCAGGAAGAGGCGTAGGCGCTCTTCGGCGCCGGTGAGATCCTCCTCGGGGTACAGCGGGCGCAGCAGGGGATCTTCCGCGACGCCCTCGTAGAAGCGGCGCACCAGGCGCTCGAACGCCTCCGAGCCGCCCACGGCGTCGTAGAACGAGATGGATTCCGGAGAAGTAGCGGACACGCTCACAAGCCTACTCAGACACTGGCGAGGGGAATCCCGGCGTGGTCGAGCTCGGCCTTGACCCGCACGCGAAGCTCCCTGGCCACCTCGGCCTGATGGGTGGGCACGGTCTTCACGGTGATCCGGAAGATCACCGCCGCGGCGGAGATCTGCTCCAGCCCGTACACCTGGGGCTCCTCGACCAGTGCGACGTCCCGGAACTCCGGGTCCTCCCAGATGTCCGAGGAGATCTTCTTGAGGATCTCGCGGACGGCGGTGACGTCCGACTCGTAGGCCACGGGCACGTCCACGAGCGCCCGCGACCAGCCCTGCGACTCGTTGCCGACCCGGTTGATCGTGCCGTTGCGCACGTACCAGACCCGGCCGTCGACGTCCCGCAGGCGGGTGATCCGGAGCGTGACGGCCTCGACGGTGCCGGCGGCCACGCCGGTGTCGATCAGGTCGCCGACGCCGTACTGGTCCTCCACGAGCATGAACATGCCGGCGATGAAGTCCTTGACCAGTTCCTGGGCGCCGAACCCGACCGCGATGCCGAGGATGCCGACGCTGGTGAGGATCGGGGCCAGGTCCAGCCCGAAGCGTCCGAGGACCATGAGGCCCGCGGTGCCGAAGACGACGGCGGTGACCAGGCTGCTGAGGACGGACCCGAGCGTCTCGGCCCGCTGGCGTCGCCGCTCGGTGAGCACGGCGGCGGCCCCGTCCATGGGGGTGGCCGCCCGGAACCGCAGCCGCTCGGGCATAACGCCGTCGGCGGCACGCCGGATCACCCGGTCGATCAGCCGGTTCAGCAGCGCCCGGATGATCAGGGCGACGACGACGATGAGCGCGATGCTGATGACCCACGCCACAGGGGACGCCCACTCGGGTGGTAGCACGTTCAGCAGCGTCGCACAGACGGCGTCGTCGCGACCGTTACCGCCGCAACCTTTCAGAAAATTGACCCCGAACTCCGTGATCGGATCGGGCGTCGGGGCGGGCGTCGGGCTGGGGGCCAGCAGGAACACGCGGTTGATCCCCTTCGGATCGGGTCGGTCGGCGAGGACGATCATCGGTACTTGACCTACAAGGAACGGTACTTGACCGAAGTGCCTTCGCCGACCGGCCCGGCCGCCGCCACATCGCGCCGGGGAAGACGGGAGTGCCCGGCCCGGGGCCGCGGAGGGCGGGCCCGGACACCCCGGTGACGTACGGCTCGGACGGGACACGCACCCGGAAGCGTGTCCCGCGCCGTTTCCGATCGGGGTTCTCCCGATCACCACCGGGCACGGAGGGCGTCCGCGTCCGGAGGCTGCTTCAGGGGGCCGCCGGCGGAAGATCACGGGCCTGAATCGGTTCAGTTGAGCGCCGGAAATCATCCGCTGCGCCCGTGAAATGGGGCCCTTATCCGATAAGGGGTTATACGTACTCAGACGCCGTTGTGTGGGCACGTATGCGGGTTTTCCGAAATGTTCCGGTAAACCATACGGAGCCGGCGGGGCGCCCAGCGCTCTGGCCGTGTCTCCACGGTCCGGAGCGCTCCGCACCGGACGCCCCGCCGACCCCGAAGAGCCGCGGTGTGGCGCGGGTGGTCGCGATGACTGCGCTGCATCGCGTCCACCACGTGCCTATTCGCTCACCGCGGCCAGCACTCGTGCGACCTTCGTCGCCGCCCCCGCGGGGTCGTCCGCCTTGTGCATGCGCTCGCCCCATGACCACCAGTAGTACGCGGGAGTCGCCTGCGCCCGGCAGGTGACGTTCTCGGTCAGGGTCGTGGCGTTCGGGTTGATCACGCGGACGAACGCCCGTCCCGACTGTGTGCGCACCACCCTGGCGAGCAGCCCGCGAGCGTCGAGCTCGTCGGCCAGGCGTTCGAGGTGCTGGAAGCTGTCGTCCACTCGGAGCCTTCCTCGTCTCCAGCGATTTCCCGCGGTGTTAATCCGCGGCGAATCGCGGCTGGTTGGCCAAATCTGACTCACGAGCGCCGGTGGGTCAACGAAGCTTCACCGGTGGTCGGGTGTGAGGTTATTTCAAGTGGGTTGAAAGAACGTCCCCGGCGGGGGACGATTCTATGCCAGCAGCTTCTAACGTCCTTTCACGGGCGGTCATAACTGGTCCATCATTCTCAATAGACGCAGCGTAACCCGGCAGTGATGCTGCGTCATCACAGGTGTAGGGACCGGTCGGGATATGTGACCAGCATGAGCGGCTGGCCGCAAGGGAGGGGCCGGGATGTCCGGCAGACAGCACAAGGAAACGGAGACGGCCCGGCGCGCCCGGGCCCGCGGCCTCGCGGTCGGCCGTAGCACGGCCCGAATCGCCGAGGAGATTTATGAAGAGTGTTCCCCCCATTTCGGGACAACTCGAATCAAATCACACCGTCTCGCGCACGGGGTCGCCCTTGCCGATGTGATCGAACAGGTGCGCGCCCTGTTCGATCGTGACGGCAAGCCCGCTCCCGGCATCGGGGAAACGCTTCTCAGCGCGTACGAAAGCGGGCTGAAGCGCCCCGGGCCCGAGTACCTCCACTATCTGTGTTCCGTCTACCGGGTCGAGCCGGCCGCCCTCGGATACGACGGCCCGTGCATCTGTGGCCATGGCCACCGAATGCCGGGCGTCGTGCGGGGCGGCCTCAAAGAGGTCAAACCCGAAAATTCCCCCGATACGCGTGAGCTGTGGACAAAACCGCTCAGCGACTCCTCCGCGGACGGGGGTGAGGAGGACGAGAACGTGTTACGTAGGACGCTGCTGGCGATGATCGCCGGATCGACGCTCCCGCTGAACGACTCCGTGCTCGGCGCGGCCGACAACATCCGCAGGCGCATGGACGAGACCCTGGTGTCGACCACCGTGTCCCCGGCGATGCTCGATCACTGGGAAGAGGCGGCTGCCTCTTTCGGACGGCAGTACATGAACACCCCGCCGCTCCGCCAGCTCTGCGACGTGCTCCTGGAGTTCAGCACCGTCCGGCAGGCGATGGAGCGCCACCAGCCGATCGACCTCCAGGAGCGGCTGTGCGCCCTGGCCGCCCGTCTGGCGGGGCTGGCCGGCATCATCATGATCGACCTGGGCGACCAGCGCCTGGCCCGCTCGTTCTTCCGCACCTCCCGCACCGCGGCGGACGAGACGGGCGACCGCGCGCTGCGCGCCTGGGTCACCGCCCGCGAGGCCCTCGTGCCCCTGTTCTACGGAGACCCGCGCGAGGCCCTCAACCTGGCCAAGAAGAGCCGCGACCTCGCCGGCCAGACCCCGTGCGCGGCCAAGGCCATGGCCCCCGTCGTGGAGGCCAGGGCGCTGTCCATGCTCGCGAACGCCGGCGGCAAGAAGGACGTGGTCGACCAGGCCAAGCGCGCGCTCGCCCGGGCCCGCGCGGCCTTCGCCCAGATGACCCCCGCCCAGCAGGAGGACACCGTCTTCGGCTACACCGAGCGGCAACTCTACTTCCACCAGGGCGACGCGCTCACGCGCCTCGGCCAGACCGTCGAGGCCGACCTGATCCTGGAGCAGGCGCTGGAGAAGTACGACGGCGACCTGCTCGACCAGACGCTCATCAGGTTCGACCAGGCGCACTGCCGGCTCCTCGAAGGCGACGGCGCGGAGGCGCTGCGGCTCGGCCAGAAGGCGGTCCAGCAGGTCGGGGAGGACTTCCGCACGGACATCATCGTGCGCCGCGCCGCCGACCTCGCCCGCGCGATCGAGGCCAAGTGCGGCGCCGTGGACGGGTTGCGCGACTTCGTCGACCAGCTCGCGAAGCTCACCCCCCCGGCCACGGACGCGTCCTCCGCTGCCGCGGAGGTCGATGCATGACGCTTGTGCTCAGGCGGTATCGCTGGTCGGATCGGGACGCCGTCTGGGAGCTGCACCGCACCTGTCTCGCCCAGGTCGGGATCATCCTGGGGGACGGGGTCTACTACGAGGACGACATCCCTCGGATCACCGAGATCTACCTGGCCGACCGGGGCGAGTTCCTGGTCGGCGAGGTGGAGGGCGCCGGCATCGTGGCCATGGGCGGCCTGCGGCGCGTCGACGACGAGACCGCCGAGCTGTGCCGGCTGCGCGTGCACCCCGACTTCCAGCGGCGCGGGTTCGGCACGCGGATCATCGACGCGCTGGAGGCGTCGGCCCTGCGCCTCGGCTATGGCAGGCTGCGCGGGGACACGACGCTGTCCCAGGGCGCGGCGCTGGAGCTATATCGGAAGTACGGCTGGCGTGAAGTGCGCCGCGAGGAGAGGGGCGGGCAGGTGGTCGTTTACGGCGAGAAGACGCTGGCGCCGGACCGGTCATCGCAACTTACCGGTAAGGCGTAATATATGCACTATATCCGGGTGATTTCGACCGTAATGCTTGCGGATTTATAGATGTGTTCCATAATTAGGTCTTTGTAGCCGGAGACCTGATGAGAGGGCACCCGATGAAGAAGATCGTCGTCCGCAAGCCTGGCATGGTCCATCTCACCGGCAGCGCCAGCGCGATCCACAAGGGGTGAGGGCCCGTCCCGGTCACCTCTGGGTCCACGGCGGAACCTCGCGGGACCGCCGGAGGGTCCTGGACGGGCTCGGGCTGCCCGGATGGCCGGTCCCCGTGCTGGACGCGCACCGGCGGCCGCGCGGGCCGTACGGCTTCGGGGGAGCGCTGCTCCAGGCCCTGGTGCCCGCGGCCCTCGCCCGCGCGCCCGGCGTCGTGGCGGCGCACGACATCGAGATCCGAGCGGCGGCACCCGATCTGCGCGACCGGGTGCCCGCCCGCCGTGCCCCGCTCTACACCCGGCTGCCGGACGAGGAGCGCATCCTCGTGCCCGCCCCGCGCCGCACGCTGCGGATCGCGAACGGTATCGCCGAACTCATCCGGGACTGCGGCGTACGGCTCCGGACGGTCGTGGCGGACAACGTGGACGAGGCCGACGAGACCGATCGCGAACTTCTCCAGACGCTCGCGCGGCGTTTCGATCCGGACCGTGTGACGATTGTCGCGTGCTCGTATGAAGCGCCGCCGGATTGGTTTATGGGACATGCGATAAAAGCCGATTTATCGGTCGAGGGGAAATCGGGCGATCTCGCGGGCCGATATGTCGCCTCCGACGGCGCCCTGGACGATCCGCGCGCCCTCGCCGCCTACCACGCGCTGTCCCCGGAGGAGCGCGCCCGCCTGCACGACGGCCGTGCCGACCTGCTGGCCGCCACCGGCGGGCGGTCCTCCCATCTAGGGGCGATTCCCTACCACCGCGAGCACGGGAGCGACCCCTCCGGAGCCGGCGTCGAGGCGCTGTGGGCGGCCCTCGACCACTGCCTCGGCGAGGGGTTCCTGGACGCCGCCGCCGATTTCGGGCTGCGCGGGCTGGCACTGGCCGAACCCGCCACGGGCCGCTGGTGGAACCTCATCCAGGGCGCGGCCACCGCGCTGGCCGGGATCGGCCGCAGGGACGAGGCGCGGGACCTGTACGAGCGGGCCCGCCGCACGAGCCTGGACCCCGAGGTCCACTCGGCGTCGGCCTACGGCGCCGCGATGCTGGACGCGCGGCACCCCGACCCCGCGCGCCGCGACATCGGCCGAGCCCAGGGCTGGGTCAACGAGGCCATCGCGATCTCGACGCTGCTGCCCGACCGGACCGTGCGGGCCTTCAAGCTCGGCTTCGACCTCAACGGCAAGGCCCTGATCGAGATGCGCGCCGGCCGGCCCGACCAGGCGCTGACGCTGGTGGAGTCGGCCATCAAGCTCGCCGAGACGGACCTGCCCCCCGGCAGGCACCTCGTCCACCGCATGATCCTGCACGCCAACCGCGCGCAGCTCCTCGGCGTGCTGGGGCACCCGGAGGAGGCCCTGGAGGACCTGGACACCGCGGTGGCCATGGACCCCGACTACCCGGACTACCACCTGGACCGCGGCAACCTGCTGTTCCAGATGGGCCGCACGGACGACGCGCTCGCCGACTACGACGCCGCGATCCGGCTCAGCCCGCCCCTGCCCGAGGGCCACTACAACCGCGCGCAGGTCCTGCTGGCCGTGGGCGACCTCGGACGCGCCCGCGCCGACCTGGACCGTGTGCTGGAGCTCGACCCCGCCTACCTGGACGCCTACATCAACCGGGCGGGCCTGCTGGCCGAGCTCGGACTGGACGAGGCCGCCAGGGCCGATGTCACGGCCGGGCTCTCCCTGGCCCCGGGCAACCCGCACCTGCTCTGCGTGCTCGGCCAGCTCGAAACCTCGGCGGAGGACTTCACCCGGGCGCGCGAGGCTTTCGACGCGGCACTGGCGTCCGCGCCCGCCCTCGTCGCGGCCTGGGCGGGCCGCGCGGGCCTGCGATA
Source organism: Sphaerisporangium krabiense (assembly GCF_014200435.1). NCBI lineage: Bacteria > Bacillati > Actinomycetota > Actinomycetes > Streptosporangiales > Streptosporangiaceae > Sphaerisporangium > Sphaerisporangium krabiense. The sequence goes on from NZ_JACHBR010000001.1 coordinate 4,794,068, forward strand.
CGAGACCGGGGACCTCGACGGCGCGGTGGCGGACCTGTCCCGCGCGATCGAGCTGGGCGAGGACGCTGCCCTCTATTTCAACCGGGCCGTCGCGCGCAGAGGGCTCGGCAGGGAGGCCGAGGCGCTGGCCGACCTGCGCCGCGCCCACGACCTCGACCCGGAGGACCAGGACGTCGTCACGGCCCTGCGCGAGGCCTGAACCGGCCGGTCACCCCTGCGGGTCGCACAGCAGGCGCGTGACCTCCACGAGAGTGGGCGGTTCGAGGGCATCGGGCAGGGCCGCGATCTCGTCCAGGGTGTGCCAGGCGTGACCGAGGAGGGTGTCCCGCTCCTCGTGGGTCAGCGTGGCCGGGGCGACCCGCGGGGTGCCGGCGAAGCGGGCGAGGTAGAACGGCTCCACCTTGACGTAGTGGACGCCGAGCCAGTGGTAGTCGCGCTCGACCGGCACCCACATGTCGATCACCGCGTCGCCGGGGAGGCCGGTCTCCTCCGCGAGTTCCCTGCGCGCGGCCTCTAGCGGAGTCTCCCCGGGATCGATCCCGCCGCCCGGCGGCTCCCAGAACGTCCGGCCGCTGACGACGTCATGCCAGTGGAGCAGCAGCACCCGTCCCCACCCGTCCACGCACACCACCCGCGCGGCCGGCCGGTCGCTGATCCCCATTCGCCCCTCGCTCACCTAGACCGCCCAGCCGCCCTCTCTCTGACGGCCGTCACCACGCTACGGCGTGGGTTCGTCGGAGATGTCGGGCCAGGTGTTGGCGTTGACGATCTCCCAGAAGTCCGAGTCCCGCGCGCCGCGCCGGGTGCGGCGGGGTGTTTCCCGTGCCTCCAGTTCGGCGGCGATGGCGCGCTGCTCCTCGTAGGCGCCCTTCATCGCGTCGAGCCACTCCACGGGATCCACGCCGGCCCGTCTGGCGGATCTGAGGGCCATGTCGGCGTACTGCTCCGGGGTGGCGTTGAAGGCCCAGCCGGTGCGTTCGAGCAACTGCTCGTCGGTGAGTTCGCCGCGGCGCCAGGCGATCGCCTCGGCGAGGTGTTCGGCGACGAAGACGGCGTTGACATAACCGGGGAGCATCGCCGCGAGGGCGACCGCCGCTCTTTTCTCCCCCGGTGACAGAGTGTCCCACTTCAGCACCCGCGGCTCCTCCCTCTCCTCCGGGCGCCACTGTACGTCCCGGCCGCGTCCGCCGCGAAGATCAGTCGCTCCGGACCAGGTCGGCGAGGTCGAGGTGCCGGGACAACTCGGCCACATCGGTGTAGTAGGCGACGTACTCCCGCCCCCTGCGCACGCGCAGCCAAGGCCGGTTGCCGAGAACCAGGGCCTCGACCTCGAATCCTCTGCTGTCGACCCATTTCACGTCATAGAGGCTATGAAGCGGTAGGTCAATAGGGCGCCATGGGTGGTGTGGATTTGTCCCTCGGTCCCCTCGGACGACGGCGATCCGCCCTCCCGGGGTGTCCGGACGCCGCGCCGCGCTCCGGATACGGGCGGACGAGAGGTGCGTGGCCGCCCGGCCCGGAAGGGGACGCCCGCGGGGCCGGGGAGCGGTAATCTGCTCACGCGAAGACGAAAGGGTGAGACCCGGTGAGCGCGGAGTTCGTACTGACCTTGTCGTGTCCGGACCGGCCGGGCGTGGTGGCCGCCGTCTCCGGGGTCCTGGCCGCGCACGGCTGCAACATCACCGAGAGCCAGCAGTTCGGCGACCCGTTCGCCGGGCGCTTCTTCATGCGCGTCCAGTTCACCTCCACCCTCCCCGAGGACGAGCTCCGGGCGGCGTTCGCCGCGCTGGTCCCCGAGCTGGCGATGGAGTTCCGGCTGCACGATCTCGCGGTGAAGCCCCGCGTGCTCGTGATGGTGAGCAAGCTCGGCCACTGCCTGAACGACCTGCTGTACCGCACGCGCTCGGGGCTGCTGGACATCGAGATCGTCGGCGTCGTCTCCAACCACCCCGACATGCGCCCGCTCACCCAGTCGTACGGCATCGACTACCACCACCTGCCGATCACGCCCGAGACCAAGCAGCGCCAGGAGGCCGAGATCCTCACGCTGGTGGAGTACTACCGCGCCGACCTGGTGGTGCTGGCCCGGTACATGCAGGTCCTGTCGGAGGAGCTGTGCGCCAAGCTCACCGGCAAGGTGATCAACATCCACCACTCGTTCCTGCCGTCGTTCAAGGGCGCCAAGCCCTACCACCAGGCGTACTCGCGCGGGGTCAAGCTGATCGGCGCGACCGCGCACTACGTGACCGCCGATCTGGACGAGGGGCCGATCATCGAGCAGGAGGTCGCCCGCGTGGACCACACGCACTCGCCCGACGACCTCGCCGCGATGGGCAGGGACGTCGAGCGGCTGGCGCTCGCCCGGGCCGTCCGCTGGCACGCGGAGCAGCGCGTGGTGCTGGACGGCCACAAGACGATCGTCTTCCAGAGGTAGCGCGCCTCAGCCGGTGAGCCCGGTGTGCTGGGCCAGGAAGGCGTACTGGTCGGCCATCAGGTCGACCGAGCGGCTGACCGCCCGGGCCCCGTGGCCCACCTCGCTCTCGTTGCGCAGCAGGATCGGCGGGCCGTCCGGCGCCTGGGCATGCTGGAGGGCGGCGCACATCTTCCAGGCGTGCAGAGGATGCACCCGGGTGTCGGAGCCGAAGACCATGAACAGCGTCGCCGGGTAGCGCACGCCCTCGCGGACGTGGTGGTACGGCGAGTAACCCCACAGCCAGGAGAACTCCTGCGGGTCGTCGACGGTGCCGTACTCGACGTTCCAGGTGGCGCCGAGGCCGAACTTCTCGTACCTGACCATGTCCAGCAGCGGCGCCGAGCACGCCACGGCGGCGTACAGCTCGGGGCGCTGGGTGAGGGCCGCGCCGACCAGCAGCCCGCCGTTGGAGCCCCCGGAGATCGCGAGCCGGTCCGGGGTGGTGACCCCGGTGGCGATCAGGTGCTCGGCCGCGGCGTGCAGGTCGTCGAAGACGTTCTGCTTGTGGGCGAGCATGCCCGCGCGGTGCCACTGCTCGCCCTGCTCGCCGCCGCCGCGCAGCTGGGCGATGGCGTAGACCCCGCCGGCCTCGACCCAGGCCAGGGTGGCCCCGGAGAAGCCCGGCGTCATGGACAGGCCGAAGCCGCCGTAGCCGTACAGGATGGTCGGGCGGGGCCCCTCGCCGGGCCGGGACACCACGATCATGTGGACCTCGGTGCCGTCGGCGGAGTGGTACACGACCTGCTCGGTGGTGACCTCGGGCAGCTCCACGGCGCCGGGGGACGCCGCCCACAGCGTGGTCTCGCCGGTGCGGGCGTCGTAGCGCTGGATGCTCGGGGGAGTGGTGTGGTCGGTGTAGCCGAACCAGGCCTCGTGACCGCCCTCGGGACGCTCGGTGATGCCGCCGATCGCGCCGAGGCCGGGAGTGGGGACCTCGCCGACCTTCTCGCCGGTGGTCAGGTCGTGCACGGAGATCTCGCTGATGGCGTGGCGGGTCCAGCCCACCAGCATGACCGGGCGCTCCAGGTCGTCCAGGATCGCGAAGTCGGTGAGCACGGCCTCGGGGTCCTCGGGGACGAGCTCGCGCCAGCCCTCGTAGGCCGGGGCGTCCGGGGAGGTCACGCACATGCGGCCGCGCGGGGCGTCGCGGTCGGTGAAGACGTACAGCAGGCCGTCACGGCCGAACAGCAGCGCCGTCTGCGCGTCCACCCCCTCCTGGACGGTGACGAACCGGGGGGACTCCAGGGGCGAGGCGGCGAGGTCGGCGACCCAGACGTCGTTGCGCGGCGCGGTGCCCCGCGACGCCGAGACCGTCAGCCACCGGCCGTCCCGGGACACCGAGATGCCGTAGTAGTTGGTCTTCTCCATGCCCTCGCCGAAGATCATGACGTCCTCGTCGGTGGGCGTGCCGAGGCGGTGCAGGTAGACGCGGCGGTGGTACTGCTCCTCGCCTCCGGGGACCTCGCCGGGGTGGAGCCGGCGGACGTAGTAGAACGCCTCGCCGCCCGGCAGCCAGGCGATGGGGGAGTAGCGGCAGCGGTCGATCGGGCCGTCCAGCCGCTCGCCGGTCGCGATGTCGATGACGTGCAGCCGGGACTCCTCGTCGCCGCCCACCGAGATCTGGTACGCCAGGCGCCGGCCCTCCTTGTCCGGCTGCCAGGAGTCGATCGTGGTCAGGCCGGAGGAGTCGAACGCCATCGGGTCGAGCAGGACGTGCTCGACCTCGTCGGGGCCGACGGTGTAGAGCACGGCATGCTCCTGGTCGGGCTCGCGGCGCATGAAGAAGCGGCGGTCGCCGCGCCAGGCCGGTGGGCCGACCGTGCCGGAGCGGACCAGCTCGGCGATGCGCTCGCGAAAGGTGTCCCGCAGGGGTGACGCGGCCATGGCCTTGGCGAACAGCTCGCCCTGCGCCTCGAGCCACTCCTTGGTCGCGGGATCCTCCGCGCCCTCCAGCCAGCGGTACGGATCGGGCACGGGCGTGCCGTGATAGTGGTCGACCACGGAGTCACGGCGTGCGTTCGGGTACGGCACTCGCGTCATGTAGTGAGCTTATGGCACCCCTGTTACCGCTCGTGAGTCACCGTTTTGTCAAGCTCCGCGTCGGCACCGGATCCGGGCGATCGTGTACGAACAACAGTGATCTTTGCCTAATAGGTTTGCTTAGCCGGGCTAACCGGACATAAAACGGGAGGCGGGGTCTGGACGACACGGCCGTTAATTGGGGTGGCGGGAGGGTCGTCTGAAAGGCCACACTTGCTGAAGGGCGGTGCCGTGGAACCCATCCGCTGGGCCGTCCGGCGGAGGTCCACGTGACGGAAGCATCCGGGGCCCAAGACGACGGGCCGCAAGTCGGGGTGCGCTGCGGCGCATCCCTTTCGACGACGTCCATGGCGGGAAGGGCCCGCTGATGCGCCAGGTCCTGCTGCTGAACGCCACCTTCGAGCCGTTGACCACCCTCAACCTGCACCGGGCCGTCGTGCTCGTGATCAGGGAGAAGGCCGATGTCGTGCACCGTGACGGGCGGGGCGCCGTGCTCCGCTCCGCCTCGCGCACGGTGGACGTGCCATCGGTCATCAGGCTCCGGCGATATGTCCGCATTCCTTACCGCTCGCGCATCCCGCTGACCCGGGCCGCGCTCATGCGCAGGGACGACTACCGGTGCGCGTACTGCGGTCAGCGCGCGGAGACGATCGACCACGTCCTGCCCCGGTCCAGGGGCGGGCTCCACACGTGGGAGAACTGCGTCGCCTCGTGCATGCAGTGCAACCACCGCAAGGCGGACCGCCTGCTGGAAGAGATCGGCTGGTCGCTGCGCGTCGCGCCCGTGGTGCCGCGAGGCGTCCACTGGCGGCTCATCGGGGCGCAGTTCGACGGCGACCCCCAGTGGGCGCCCTATCTCGCCGAGACGGCCGCCTGAGGAGCGTGACGGGCGGCCCCGGCCCGGTGCCGTGGGCCGCCCGGTTCGTCGTACCCTGAGGACATGCCGCGTTATGACTACCGCTGCCGCGCCTGCGGATCGACCTTCGAGCTCTCGCGCCCCATGTCCGCCGCGGGCGACGCCGCCGTCTGCCCGCAGGGCCACGACGACACGGTCAAACTGCTGTCGACGGTCGCCGTCACGGGCGGCGCGCAGGCCCCCCGGTCCGCCGGGGGAGGCTGCTGCGGCGGCGGGTGCTGCGGCTGACGCGCGCCCGCCGCCCGGTCACGCTGCCCTTCTCCGCTGGAAGGGCAGGTAGCGCTCGGCGCGGTGCGCCCGCGCGGGGACCAGCGTCGGCTCCACCGCCACGATGCGGTCGAACCGGAACGCCCTGATGCCGGCCGCCGTGCGGCACCAGCCCACCAGGTACCAGTGGTCCCGGTGCACCAGGCAGGTGACGGGCTCGACGTCGCGCGAGCTCACCCGCCCGGAGGCGTCGCGGTAGTGCAGGCGCACCACCTGACGGCCGGTCACGGCGCCCGCGATCGTGCGGGCGCGCCGGGCGACGTCCGGGGGCAGGGGAGTGGTCAGGGTGTCGAGCGTCTCGGCCACGACCTCGTCGTCGAGGGCCAGCTGTTCGAAAACCGAGCGCAGGCCCCGGCGGGCGGTCACCGCCTGGGGACCCTCGCCCAGATGGGCCAGAGACAGGGCGAGAGCGGCGATTTCGGCGGTCGTCAAAGGGGGCGTGGTGACGTTTGCCATGCCTCAAGACTACCGCCGCACACCGACATTTTTCGAACACCAGATCGCCGTACGGGCATCCCGGGGGCGACTCTTCCCGACCCCCGGGTGACGTCCGTCTAACCCCCGCGACGTGGTCAGCGGGAGAGCTGGGACAGGTCGCGGGACGCGCCCGTGGAGGCCGAGGTCGTGAGCGCGGCGTAGGCCTGCAGGGCGGCGCTCACCGGGCGGGTGCGCTCGCGCGGGCGGTAGCCGCCCAGGGACGACAGCAGGCGCTCGCGCCGCGCGGCCAGCTCGGTCTCGGGGACCCGCAGCTCCATGCTCCGCCCGGGGATGTCGATCTCGATGAGGTCGCCGTCCTCGACCAGCGCGATGACGCCGCCCTCGGCGGCCTCGGGGGAGGCGTGGCCGATGGACAGGCCGGAGGTGCCGCCGGAGAAGCGGCCGTCGGTGACCAGCGCGCACGCCTTGCCGAGACCCTTGCCCTTCAGGAAGCTGGTCGGGTAGAGCATCTCCTGCATGCCGGGGCCGCCCTTGGGGCCCTCGTAGCGGATCACCACGACGTCGCCCGCCGACACCTTGCCGCCCAGGATGCCGTCGACGGCGTCCTCCTGCGACTCGAACACCACCGCGGGGCCGCTGAACCGCCAGATCGACTCGTCGACGCCCGCCGTCTTGACGATGGCGCCGTCGGGCGAGATGTTGCCGTACAGGACGGCCAGGCCGCCGTCGCGGGTGTAGGCGTGCTCCAGGTCGCGGACGCAGCCCTCGGCGCGGTCCAGGTCCAGGGAGTCCCACCGGGCGTCCTGCGAGTAGGCCTTGACCGTGCGCACGTTGCCGGGGGCGGCGTGCCACAGCTCCAGGGCCTCCTCGGTGACGCCGGGGGACTGCGGGTCCCAGGCGCCGAGGAACTCGGTCAGGGAGGAGGCGTGCACGCTGTGGGCGTCGCGGTGGAGCAGACCCGCGCGGTCCAGCTCGCCCAGGATGGCCGGGATGCCGCCGGCGCGGTGCACGTCCTCGACGTGGTACTTCGCCGTGGCGGGCGCGACCTTGCACAGGCAGGGGACGCGCAGCGACAGCTCGTTGATCTCTTTGAGGCCGAAGTCCACGCCGGCCTCACGGGCCGCGGCCAGCAGGTGGAGGATGGTGTTGGTCGAGCCGCCCATGGCGACGTCCAGCGCCATGGCGTTCTCGAAGGCGTCGCGGGTGGCGATGGCGCGCGGCAGCACCGACGCGTCGTCCTGCTCGTAGTAGCGGCGGGCGATCTCGACGACCTGGCGCCCGGCCTTCTCGAACAGGGCCTTGCGCGCCGTGTGGGTGGCGAGGGTGGTGCCGTTGCCCGGCAGGGCCAGGCCGAGCGCCTCGGTGAGACAGTTCATGGAGTTGGCGGTGAACATGCCGCTGCACGAGCCGCAGGTGGGGCAGGCGTTCTCCTCCATCTCGAGGAGCTCGGCGTCGGAGACGGCGTCGTCGGCCGCGGCGATCATCGGGTCGATGAGGTCGAGCTTGCGGCCGGGGGTCTTGCCGGCCTCCATGGGGCCGCCGGAGACGAAGACGGTCGGGATGTTGAGCCGGAACGCGGCCAGCAGCATGCCCGGGGTGATCTTGTCGCAGTTGGAGACGCAGACCAGCGCGTCGGCGCAGTGGGCGTTCACCATGTACTCGACGGCGTCGGCGATCAGCTCGCGGGAGGGCAGGGAGTAGAGCATGCCCCCGTGGCCCATGGCGATGCCGTCGTCGACGGCGATGGTGTTGAACTCGCGGGGGATGGCCCCGGCCTCGCGGACGGCGCCGGCGACCACGTCGGCGACCTCGCGCAGATGGACGTGGCCGGGGACGAACTGGGTGAAGCTGTTGGCCACCGCGACGATCGGCTTGCCGAAGTCGGAGCCGGCCACGCCCGTGGCCCGGAGGAGGGCGCGGGCGCCCGCCATGTTCCTGCCGTGAGTGACCGTGCGTGACCTGAGGGCCGGCATGTCCGTATCTCCCATCCGACGACCGCGGCGGGCCTTTCCGCGAAGGCTTCGCGCCTGAGTCTTCAAATGGTACGGCCACCGCCCGCCTGTCAAGACACGTGGTCCACAGGACGGACGGCGCCGGACCGGCACGAGACAAGGTCCTTCGGGGCTCCCGGGGGCAGTGGTGTTCGGTGACGGGAACCCCGAAGGACCCTCTCGACGGTCAGTTCTCGGGGTAGCGCGCGGGCAGCACCTGCTCGGCCGCGGCGAAGATCTGCTCGATCTCCTCGTCGGTGAGGGAGCGCTCGCGGTTGGTGATCCACTTGCGCGTCCGCGAGCCGTCGAAGACGTCCACCTCGCGGATGTTGAGGATCTTCCAGGGGATGGCGGGGCCGTAGATGGCCAGGGACGGCACGACGGTGATCTCGCGGCCGAGTGCCTTGCCGATCAGCTCGCCGGCCTGCGAGGCCTCCCAGCGGGCCTCGTCCAGGCGCGGCTTCTGGTTGAAGGGCCCGTGGAAGAGCTTGCGGTGCGACTGGACCCGGACGGGCAGGCGCTTGTCCCACTTCTCGGAGTCGACCGCGTACACGCCGGTGGGCCCGACGACCAGGTGGTCGATCTGGGCGTCGCTGCCGGGGAAGCCGCGCGCGTGCAGCGTGAGGTAGCCGTTGCGCTCCAGCTTCTTCAGCTGGGCCTCGGTGCGCCGCTCGGCCGCCGAGGCGCGCCGCCAGGGCGCGACCGAGGACGACGTGCGCGCGCGGTAGACCGTGTCGGCGATCGCGGCGATGATCGCGGCGACCAGCCCGAGGCGCCAGCTCCACATGGGTATGCCCACCAGCAGCGCCGCGCCGGCGGCGATGAGGGCGCGCACCCGCAGATGCCGGTATCTGGGCTGCTGGAGCAACCCGGCGAGGGAGACGCGCTCGATGGGCGTATAGGTCGCCTCGGGAGCTGAAGGCCGAGATTTCGGCTCCGAGGAACGGTCACTCACCCATATAGGTGACGTATTGTGACCGTCGTCAGGTTCTGGCCCGGAATCCACGTAACTCACGGTAGTTGACGCCCAAGGGTGTGCCTAGTGTTGGCTAGTTCACATTTTTGTGGCCGCACGTTCTCGCATCGTAGGGCGAAAAGCCGGGTATCTATCTCTTTTCTCTCTAGATAACTCGAAGCGCGGGCCCTACTGTGCGGATCGTGGCGCAGATACATGATCTCACAGCCCTGGAACTCGCGGCGGCCGTACGGTCCAGGGAGCTGTCCCCGGTAGAGGTCACCAAGCACTATCTGGAGCGCGTCGAACGGCTCGGTCCCGAGGTCGGGGCCTTCGTCACCCCGACCCCCGAGCGGGCCCTGGAGCAGGCGCGCGACGCCGAGGAGACGGTCATGCGCGGCGGCGACCTGCCCCCGCTGCTCGGCGTCCCCGTCCCGATCAAGGACCTCAACCTGGTCAAGGACGTCCCCGTCCTGTTCGGCTCCGCCACCTACGAGGGGTTCGTCGCGCCCCTGGACGACAGCGTGGTCGAGCGCCTGCGCGACGCCGGGACGATCATGATCGGCAAGACGGCCACACCCGAGTTCGGCCTCCCCTGCTACACCGAGACCGACGTCTCGCCCCCGGCGCGCACTCCGTGGGACCTGAGCAGGTCCGCGGGCGGTTCGAGCGGCGGGGCCGCGGCGGCGGTCGCCGCGGGGCTGGCCCCGGCCGCGCACGGCAGCGACGGCGCGGGCTCGATCCGCATCCCCGCCTCGGTGTGCGGCCTGTACGGCATCAAGCCCACCCGCGGGCGCATCTCGTTCGCCCCGATCGTCCCCGACCTCGCGGGACTGTCCACCAACGGCCCGCTGGCCCGCACGGTCGCCGACGCCGCCGCGCTGCTGGACGTCATGGCGCACAACCAGCCGGGCGACCTGTACGTCGCCCCTCCGTCCCCGATCGGCTTCGCCGAGGCCGCAACCCGGCCGCCGGGCCGCCTCAGGATCGGCCGCTACGCCACGCCGGTCGTGCCGGGCGCCGAGGTCCACCCGGACGTCCTCGCCGCCTACGAGGACGCCTCGCGCCTGCTGGCCTCGCTCGGCCACGAGATCGTGGACATGCCCGCGCCGTTCGACTCCTCGATCGTCGCCGAGTTCGAGAAGCTGTGGTTCTGCTTCGCCTGCATGCACCCGGTGGACCCGTCGCTGGAACCCCGGCTCCGGCCCTTGACGCGATGGCTGCGCGAGCGCGGCTTCGCCACCAGCGCCCCGGACTTCCTGCAGGCCCAGGCGGCTCTCCAGACGGCCACCCGCTTCGCGTTCCTGGTCATGAACGAGTTCGACGCGGTGCTGACGCCCACCGTCACCCAGCCGCCCGCGCCGGTCGGCTGGTTCGAGGACGCCGACGACCCCCAGGTCACATTCGAGCGCATGGAGCGTTTCGCCCCCTTCGCCGCGACCTGCAACGTCAGCGGCCAGCCGGCCGTCAACCTCCCCCTGCACTGGACGGAGGCCGGGCTGCCCATCGGCGTGATGCTCGCCGGGCGCTTCGGCGACGAGGCCACGCTGATCTCGCTGTCGGCCCAGGTCGAGGCGGCCGTCGGCGGGTTCTGGGGCGAGCGGCGCCCCGCGCTGTGGTGACGGTCACCGCGGGCGCGGCACGCCGATCAGCCTGACCAGCTCGGCCGAGACGTCCGCCAGGAGCGTCGCCGGGCGGATCGGCGCGCCGGCGACCGCGCCGAACAGGCTCGGCAGGCCCGGCAGCGGGAAGCCGTCGTCCCGGGTGGCCCGGTGGCCGACGCCGTTCTTGTCCAGGAGCGCCCGGCTCCTGGCCCAGGCGTCCAGCACCTCCTCGGGCGAGGGCACCCCGAAGCCGTGGCCGACCGGCGCGGCGTGGCGCAGCCGCACCACCGGGGTGTCGGCGAAGGTCAGCGCCACCTTGCAGCGCAGGGCCAGGCCGTGGCGTGCCTCCTCGGGGATCCAGTCCATCGCCGTGCAGGGCTTGCGGCACTTGGCCACGCACGTGGCGAGCGCCCCGGCGAGCTGGCTGTGCTGGCGGTCGAAGTACGTCCGCCAGCCCTCCGGCGGCTCCTGCGCCACCCGCAGCGTGCGCTCGGCGGCGGACTTCTCCGACTTGGTGTGGTCGCACTCCCGGTCGCCGATCGCCCCGAAGCGGCTGCCCTCGGCGCGCAGGCCCTCCGGCCAGCGCGCCGGGTCGCCCGAGTGGCCGAGCACCGGCTCGAAGGCCAGCAAGGGCAGGTACTCGCCGGCGATGTGCAGGGCCGCGATCATCGAGCTGAGCTCCCGCCGCTCCCAGCGGATCTTGATCACTTCCAGCAGCAGCCCGTAGGCCGGCCTGAGCGAGGCCAGGGCCCCGCGGGGCCGCTCGCGCGGCGTCTGCGGCATGTGACAGTCGCGCGCCCGCCTGCGCAGGTCGCTCCGCACGGCCGCGGCGTCGGCCTCGGCGGCGAAGTCCTCGGCGTCCAGCGTCAGCAGGCGCTGCCCGAACTCGCACAGGGCGGGGACCAGCACCGCATGGGGGACGACCATGGGGGCCAGGGCGCCGAGATCGGCGAAGGCGTACCTGCGCGCGAGCGCGGTGAGCAGGTCGAGAGGGGAGTTCACCCTGGACACCTTCTCACGCGACCGGTGAGGTTCCCTCGGCCCGCGCGACCACCGCGCGGGCGAGCCCGATCAGCGCCCCGGGAGGCGGCGGCCCCGCGGGCGATCGGACGTGGACGGCGAAGGCGCCCTGGGACGTCCGCGCCGCCACCACGCCCGGGTAGAGCATGGCGCGCCCGCCCATGCCGGGGACCGGCCGCCCCTTCTCGCGGCTGAGCGTCCCGCCGAGGGCGATCAGGAAGACGGCCCGGGGCCCGGCGGCGGCGTGCACGTCCACGGTCACCGGGGTGGCCCCGGTCGCCTCGTACCGGCACGAGCGCACGGCGAGCCAGGGCGGCATGGGCGTGTCGCCCGCCCACGCCCCGGCGGGGCCGAAGGGGACGCCGAGCGCCCGGCGCAGGTCGGCGGGGGTGACGAGCGAGGCCGGGCCGCCGGGCTCCTCCTCGTCCCGGCGGCGGGACGCGGCGCCGAACACGGAGACCTCCCCGAGGTTCTCCGGGGCCTCCAGCAGGTGCTCGCCGGTGTCGTCGTAGGACGCGGCGCCGCGGTGGCGTGAGCCGGTGAGCACCTCCACGGCCTCGACCCAGCCGGTCCTGCGTCCCACGCGCGCCCGCACCAGGTCCCCCTCGGCGAGGGGCCGCCACAGCTCCTCGGCGATGCCGTACGCCTTCACCTCGCGCGTGCGGCCGTCGTCCAGCGCGAGCCAGTAGGCGTACTTCGGATCGTCGTCGCCGCCCACCCGGAACCGGCGCAGCCGCACGATCTGCCCCTCGGCCTCCGCCTTGGTGGTGAGGTCCGCCAGGACGCGGTAGATCGGCACGCCGGCCGTCAGCCCGGCGGCCAGGACGGCCACGGGCAGGTTCAGGGACCCCGGCCAGTCGAACACGGCGGAGCCGACGACGCCGAGCAGCCAGGTCCAGAAGCCGCAGAAGAACGCGGCGGCGAGCGCGGCGAACACGATCGGGCCCGGCGGGCGGCCCCACAGGAACCGGCGAGGGTAGGTCACCGTGACCACGTGCCACATGCCGCCGAAATCGGACCAGGCGCGCCGGTCGTCGGCGGGACGGCCGATCGGCAGGCTCGCCACGGCCCGGCCCGCCAAGCCCAGGGCGGCGGCGTAGGCCAGGTGCCGCCCCCAGATCGTGACGGCGGCGGCGGGCCGCTCGGCGAACCCCTCGCCCGCCGCCAGGTGCGCGCGCACGCCCATCCAGTACCCGGCCACGCGCGCGCCCTCGGCGGTGCCGCGCTCGCCGTTCAGCCTGCCCATCAGCGCGACCAGCGCGCCGAACCCCAGGACCGCCGCGGCGAAGCCCCCGTCGCCGTCCGAGGAGGAGGAGTGCGTGGTGACGCTCACGGCGACCCCGAGCGCTCCGGCGGGCACGGCCGCGGCGGCGGTCAGCACGGCCGCCTGGACCCGGTTCCAGCGCGGGCGCGACAGGCCCTTCTCGCGCGCCTCCGCGATCACCTTCTTCCTGAAGCTCTTCCACCAGCGGCCGAGGTTGCGGGAGCCCTCCGCGAGCGCTCCCGTGGCCACCACGCCGTCGGTCGCCAGGGACCGCACATGGTCGTACACGAGCTTCTCGTAGGGCCGCAGCGGCGTCCCGGGCACGCGGAGCCGCACCAGGGACAGTTCGGGCCCGATCTCCTCGATCTGGACGGCCCCCCGCGCCGCCAGGTCCAGCAGGGTGGCCGCCACGGCCTCGTCGCCGAGCCGCACGCCGCCGGTGATCAGGCCGACCAGCGCGGGCGACTCCTCGCGCAGCTCCGCGGTGGCGGGGCCGGGGACGACGGCCGGGGTGCGGGTGGCGGCGGCCAGCGCCGCCAGAAGCAGCAGCCACAGGCCGGCGGCGACCGCGGCGGCGACGAAGAAGACCATGGTCGGGGAAACGGCCTAGAAGCGGACCTGGACCGGGCCGCGCTCCTCGCCGGGAGCCTGGAAGTACTCCCGTTCCCGGAAGCCCGCCATGCCCGCCACGACGTTCGCGGGAACGGTCTGGATGCCGTTGTTGTAGGCCAGGACGGCGTCGTTGTAGTACTGCCGCGCGTAGGCGATGCGGTTCTCGCCGTTGGCCAGCTCGTCCTGCAGGGCCGCGAAGTTCCGGTCCGCCTTCAGCGCGGGGTAGGCCTCCGAGACGGCGAAGAGGCCGCGCAGCGCGCCGGTCAGCATGTTCTCGGCCACGGCCTGGTCCTGGGGGCCGTGGGCGGAGGCCGCCTGACGCCGGGCCGCGGTCACGGCCTCCAGGGTGCCGCGCTCGTGCGCCGCGTACCCCTTGACGGTCTCGACCAGGTTCGGGATCAGGTCGTGGCGGCGCTTGAGCTGCACGTCGATCTGCGCCCAGGCGTTGTCGACGGCTCCCCGCCTCCGGACCAGGCCGTTGTAGGCGCCGACGGCGGCGAAGACGAGGAGGGCGAAGAGGAGGGCGAGGGCGCCGGCGGCGACGAGGGCGATCAAGGAGGGCCTCCCGGGCGTACGGGACGGCGCGCACATCCGCCGTATCCGGCCGTGCGGCGGGCCGCCGTCCTGCTCGGCTCCCATGAGACCCGCCCGGGCTTGCAGCGTGCTTACAGCGCGCTGAAGCCGTCACCGCCCGCCCGGCTCATGGCCGGGCGGGCAGGGCTCGGGCGGTCAGGCCGCCGAGGCGTCGCGGGCTCGGGCGCGCAGCGCGCGGCTGATGCCGTCCGCACCCTCCAGCAGCAGGCGGCGCAGGGCGTGCGGCGGCTCCTCGGCGGAGATGTAGTCCTGCGTGCGGGCGACCGTGGACGGCTCGATCAGCAGCATGGGGTAGCAGCCCATGGCGAAGCGCTGCGCGGTGTCGAACGTCCACTCCTTGTAGATGCGGCCGACCTCGGAGAAGAACAGCTCGCCGTACGGCTGGAGCAGCTCGGTGTGGTGGGGGTCCATGAAGCCGACGATCGTGGAGCGCAGCACCGCGCCGCTCAGCGTGCCGCCGACGATGGACGCCCACGCCTCGGCCTTGCCCTCGGCCGTCGGGATCGCCGCACGGCACAGCGCCGCGGAGCGCTCGCCGGTGGCCGTCGGGTCGCGCCGCAGCTCCTCGGCGATGTCGGCGTCGCCGTAGACACCGCCGGACACCAGGGCGTGGATCAGCGTCCAGCGGAGGTCGGCGTCGACGGTCAGGCCCTCGGGCGCCGCCTCGCCGTCCAGGATCGCCTTCACGAAGGCGAGGTCCTCGGGGGAGGTGGCGCCCGCGGTGAAGGCGTTGACGTAGGCGAGCTGGTGGTCGGAGCCCGGCTCGGCCGTGGCGATCAGGTCGCGCAGGGCACGCGACAGCCCGGCCAGGCCGGTGTCGCGCCAGGCCGGGTCGGCGTACTGCTGGACGGCCAGGCGGGCCTGGCGCAGCACCGTCTGCAGCACGGTGATGTCGGTGATCGAGTGGACGCCCGAGATGACGAGCCTGACGTAGTCGCGGGTCGCCATCTCGGCGTCGCGGGTCATGTCCCAGGCGGCCGACCAGCACAGGGCCCGCGGCAGGGACTCGGTGACCGCCGCGATGCCGCCGTCGACGAGCGTGCGCAGCGAGCGCTCGTCCAGGCGGATCTTGGCGTAGGTCAGGTCGTCGTCGTTGATGAGGATCAGGTCCGGCTGGGGCTCGCCGACCAGCTCGTGCACGGGAGTGCGGGCGCCGACGACGTCCAGCTCGACGCGCTTGACCCGCGTGAGGGTCTCGCCCTGCCGGGAGTACAGGCCGATGGCGACGCGGTGCGAGCGCAGCGTCGGGTAGTCGGCCGGGGCCTCCTGCAGCACGTCGAAGCCGAGGAAGCGCCCCTGCTCGTCGACGGTGAAGGACGGGCGCAGGGTGTTGACCCAGGAGGTCTCCAGCCATTCCTTCGACCAGGAGGACAGGTCGCGGCCGGAGGTGCGCTCCAGCGCCGACAGCAGGTCCTTCAGCTCGGTGTTGCCCCAGGCGTGCTCGCCGAAGTAGTCGCGCACGCCCGCCAGGAAGTTGTCCAGGCCGACGTAGGCGACGAGCTGCTTGAGCACCGCCGCGCCCTTGGCGTAGGTGATGCCGTCGAAGTTGACCTCGACCGCCTGCATGTCGGGGATGTCGGCGGCGATGGGGTGGGTGGAGGGGAGCTGGTCCTGGCGGTAGGCCCAGGACTTCTCGACGTTGGCGAACGTGGTCCAGGCGCCCTGCCCCCAGCGGGTGGCCTCGGCCTGGCACAGCACCGACATGTAGGTGGCGAAGGACTCGTTGAGCCACAGGTCGTCCCACCAGCGCATGGTGACCAGGTCGCCGAACCACATGTGCGCCATCTCGTGCAGGATCGTCTCGGCGCGGCGCTCCACCATGGCGTCGGTGACGCGGGAGCGGAAGATGTAGTCCTCCAGGAAGGTGACCGCGCCGGCGTTCTCCATGGCGCCCGCGTTGAACTCGGGCACGAAGATCTGGTCGTACTTGCCGAAGGCGTAGCGCAGGCCGAACACCCGGTGGAAGAAGTCGAAGCCCTGCTTGGTGAGCTCCAGCACGTTGCCGGCGTCGAGGTGCTCGGCCAGGGACGCGCGGCAGTAGACGCCGAGCGGGATGCCGTCGTGCTCGTCGCGGACGACCTCGTACGGCCCGGCGATGAGGGCGGTGATGTAGGTGGACATCACCGGGGTGGGCGGGAAGTGCCAGCGCTTGGCCGTCTGGAGGGTGCCGTGGCGGCCGCGGTGCTCCTCCAGGTCGTCGACGGAGTCGGGGGCGGCGTTGGAGACGACCTGCCAGTCGGCGGGGGCGAGCACGGACAGCTCGAAGGTCGCCTTCAGGTCGGGCTGGTCGAAGCAGGCGTACATGCGGTGGGCGTCGGCGGTCTCGAACTGCGAGTGCAGGTAGACCTTCTGGTCGACGGGGTCGACGAAGCGGTGGAGGCCCTCGCCGGTGCGCATGTAGGTGAGGTCGGCGTCGAGGCGCAGTTCGTTGTGCGCGGCGAGCCCGGGCAGGGGCAGGCGGCCGGTCTCGGCGTCGTAGGCGGTGACGTCGAGCTCGGTGCCGTTGAGCACGGCGGAGCGGACCTTGGCGCCCGCCAGGTCGATGAAGGTAGAGGCGCCGGGGTCGGCGCTGGAGAAGCGGACGGTCGTGACGCTCTCGAACCGTTCGTCGCCCTCGGTGAGATCGAGCTCGACGGAGTAGGACTCGACCTTGAGCAGTCGGGCCCGCTCCCGGGCTTCGTCACGGGTCAGGTTGCCAGCCACATCCGCTCCTCTTCACAAATCTCCCCCGCCCCTTCGCGAGAGGAATGCATGAATCCTGCCACGTCGGTCGCGCGAATGCCGCACCGGAAGGGGCTCTTTCCCCCGGTGAGGGGCTTACGCCGACCGCGAAGCACGCTCCGGGAGACTCCTTCCCGACCGGGAGGAGTGAGGAAAGTCAGGAATTGGGCAAGCCGTCACCGCTCCTCACGGGGTATCGGTCACTGTCCGATACCGGTGATGTCAGTGGTACAGAAGGGACGATCACCGCCATTTCCATTCCCTATCAAATTTGCAGGGAATAGAGTCGTGGTGCTAGGGGTTGTCGCACGTGCTACTGGAACAACGAGCAGGAAGACGGCCATGACTGAACGAATCCCGGTGGACTTCTGGTTCGATCCGATCTGCCCATGGGCGTGGATGACGTCGCGCTGGGTCCACGAGGTCGCCGCCGTGCGGCCGATCGAACCGCGCTGGCACATCATGAGCCTCGCCGTGCTGAACGAGGGCAAGGACGTCTCCCCGGAGTACAAGGAGATCCTCAAGCACGCCATCAAGCCCGTCCGCGTGCTCCAGGCCGCGGCCGAGAAGTACGGCGAGGGCGTCCTCGGCTCCCTGTACACCGAGCTCGGGACCCGCATCCACAACCAGGGACGGCTCAAGTCCGCCGAGATCGGCGGCGCGGAGGAGGGCTCCGGCGTCTCCGAGGTGTTCCGCGAGGTCGTCGGGGAGGCCCTGGAGGCCGCGGGACTGGACCCGGCCCTCACCGAGGCCGCGACCACCACCCAGTACGACGAGGCCGTGCGCCGGTCGCACGAGCGCGGCATCGGACTCGTCGGCCAGGAGGTCGGCACCCCCGTCATCGCCGTGGACGAGGTGGCCTTCTTCGGGCCCGTCGTCTCCCCGGCTCCCAAGGGCGAGGACGCCGCCAAGCTCTGGGACGGGGTGCTGCTCGTCGCGCGGACCGACGGCTTCTTCGAACTGAAGCGCTCGCGCACCCGCTCCCCGATCTTCGACTGACCCGCCCGGGCGCGCCGGAGGGTTGCGGCGCTCCGGCGCCCATGGTCGACTCCGCAACAGAGCCCGCGGACGGCGGTTCCGATCAGGGATACGAGCCGGCCGGGCGGGCGACAGGGAAGGGCGGTGCCATGGAGCGGGGCGGGCGGCGGGCGGGCGCGTTCGAGGTCGCGCTGGCGCTGGGCGGCCTGCTGCTGGTGGTGCTCGCCCTGCAGAGCGCGGGCCCCGCGCTCGCGGCGCTGCGCGGCGACGGCACGCACGGCACCTTCACCGCGCGCCGGCTGGAGTGCGTCCAGCACCCGGGCCACGAGCAGTGCGCCTGGCTCGGCGCCTTCCGGCCCGCCGGCGGCGGGACCCTGCGGGAGGACGTCGCGTTCTACGGCGCCGAGCGGGACACCTTCACGGCCGGGGCATCCTCGCCCGCGTTCGACACCGGCAGGCGCGGCCACGTGTACGGCCCCGGGGGCTCCAACGAGTGGGTGGTCGTCGCGGCGATGCTGCTCGCCGGCCTGGCCCTCATGGCGTGGCCCCTGCTGCGCCCGCGCCGCCGCCGGCCCGCGCCGGCGGTGGACTCCTGAGCGTCAGGGCGCCTGCAGCAGGATCTTGCGCGCCGCGTCCTTGGTCAGGCGGTCGACGTACAGGACGCCTTCGAGGTGGTCGAACTCGTGCTGGAAGCAGCGGGCCAGCAGGCCGCGCGCCTTCACCCGCAGCGGCCGCCCGAGCCGGTCGTACCCGGTGACGGTCACGCCCGCGGCGCGCGGCGTGCGCGCGTAGAGGGGCTTGCCGGTCGCGCGGCCGGGCACCGATAGGCACCCCTCCTCGTCCAGCACCTCCTCGGCGTCGTCGACGGTCAGCTCGGGGTTGATCACGTGCCCCTTGCGCCCGGCGGCGTCGTAGACGAAGAGCCGCCGGGACACGCCGATCTGCGGCGCGGCGAGCCCGACGCCGTCGGCGGCGTACATGGCCTCCATCATCTCGTCGACGAGCCTGCGAAGATCTCTGTCGAACTCCGTGACCGGCTCGGCGGGGGTGCGCAGGACGGGGTCGCCGATCACGCGGATCTCGCGCATGAAGATCTCCTGTAAGAGGTCAACCAGCCTAGTGGCTCTTACTGTATCGGAATAAGCGCCGGTCCAGGGCCCCGCGCCGAAGCGGGACGGCGCGGCCCGGCGGCTCGTTCCGCGGCGAGGATGCGAGAATGGGCCCGTGCGCGTCTACATCGCCGCCGACCACGCCGGCTATGAACTCAAGAACCATCTGGTCTCGACACTGAAGGAGCGTGGCCACGAGGTCGTAGACGAAGGCCCCTTCGTCTACGACGCCGAGGACGACTATCCGATCTTCATCCTCCGCGCCGCCGAGGCGGTCTCCAGCGACGAGGGCAGCCTCGGCGTGGTGATCGGCGGCTCCGGCAACGGCGAGCAGATCGCGGCGAACAAGGTGCGCGGCATCCGGGCGGCCCTGGCCTGGAGCGCCGAGACCGCCGAGCTCGCCCGCCGCCACAACGACGCGAACGTCATCAGCCTGGGCGCGCGCATGCACTCCGCGGAGGAGGCCGCGCGGTTCGTGCAGGTCTTCCTGGACACCCCGTTCTCCGGCGACGAGCGCCACCGGCGGCGCATCGCCCAGATCGCCGCCTACGAGGCCACCGGCACGATTCCGCCGCTCCCCTAGAGCGGTCCCCGCCTGCTACCGAGGGCGCCTCGCGGTCCGCGGGGCGCCCTCAGGCGTGTTCAGCCGCGGCGGCGGCCCTCGGCCCTGCGCGCGGGCTCGGCGCCGCGCTCGCCCCTCTTCTGGACGTCCGCCTTGCGCGCGGCCTCGTCCCGCAGCGGCCGGCGGTCGGCGGCGTCCTGCTGCTCGTCGGAGGGACGCGACACGTCACGTGCCCGCATCGCCGTGATCGGGGTGATCTGCAAGCTCTGGAGTGCCATGTCCAGATCGTATGCCTCCGTACTGGATCGGCCCGGGTAGCGGCGGGGGCTCAGAAGATGAGCCCTCCCCAGGGGCGGGTCTCCCACTGCATCGCCGCCGACAGCGCGCGGACGGCCCCCGGGCGGACCTCGCGGACGACACCCGCGGACAGGAAGGCGCCGAGCGCGCGCCCGCCCAGGTAGGCGGCCCCGAGCACGTCCACGGGCAGCTCGACGTCGGCGGGGTCGCCGGTCCTCTCGCACGTGGCGCCGGTGGTGTCGGCCGACAGCCGCCAGCGCCCGGCGTTCCACGGGCAGACCGGGTCGGCGACGTCGATGACGACGTCCACGGGCGCGGAGTAGGCCCGGTACGGCATCGCCCGCCCGACGTCCACCACGCGCGCCCACAGCTCGTCCAGCCATCCGGCGTTCAGCGCGCGGGGTTCGGCGAGCAGGTGGATGATCGGGTCGTCCACGGGCCGGTTGCGCGCGAAGACCCTGGAGCACAGGTCGCGGTCCAGCACGTGCCGCCACAGCAGCGCGTACGCCGCCGGGTCCACACCGAACAGGTCGTCCACCTGCACCTCGCCGTCGGGCACGTCGTGCTCGGTGAAGCTCGGCTTGATGCGGAACAGGGCGTAGCCGCGCGGCCCGGCGTCGTCCTCGGCCACCACGCAGCGCAGCGAGTTCCTGCCCCTGCGGGCCTCCTCGTCGTCGGCCAGCACCGCGTCCCACATCGCCGGGCCCCGGGCGTACAGGCCGGGACGGCTCGGCATCACGGCCTCGAACACCTTCTCGAGGTCGGCGCGCGCCTCGGCCGGGCGTACGACGCGCAACCGCAGCCCGGGATCATTCGGGGCGTGCGGCGCGAACTCCGAGCCGCGCCGCGGGATGTGGAAGAACAGGCTGTCGGCGGCCCTGCCGTAGCCGAACCTGCCGTAGATGGCCGCCTCGGCGGCGTACAGCAGCGCGACCGGCTCGCCCCCCTCGTGCAGGTCGGTGAGCTGGCGTCGCATGAGCCGGCTGAGGATCCCCTGACGCCGGTGGGAGGGCAGTACGCATACCGCCGTCACCCCGCACACCGGGCGGGGGCCGCCGGGCAGCGTCATCGTGAAGCTCAGGCCCCCCGCCGTGCCCACCAGCCGGTCGCCGTCGAAGGCGCCGAGCGAGCGCTCGAACTCCGTCACGGCCTTGAACCGGTCCCTTCTGGCGGGGCCGAAGTCGGCCCCGAAGGCCTCCTCGTCCACCTCGATCCAGCGGTCCCATTCCGACTCTTGGATGGGGCGGATGACCGGTTCCGGCCGGGGATTTGGTTCGGTGTTCATCCGATTAACGTTAGGACCGGGCAAACCGGATCGGCCACCTAATATCCCCGTTTAATGATCAAGGTCTTGGTCAAGTCGGCTGCCCAAAGGGCCTGCTTGCGGATAGAGTCGAGCCCATCATGAGTTCCCGTCCGGCGCCGCTGATCCCCCCGCGGCTCCGCGCGATCTTGGTACGGGTCCCGTTCCTCGTGCGGATCGTGCGATTCCTCCGCAGGGGGCCGCTGGCGCGTGACCGGAACCTTCTCATCACCCTGAGCGTCCTCACGCTGCTCCTCGGCGCGCTCGCCGCCCGGGTCTCCAGCGAGCTGTTCTCGCCCAGCCTCCTCGTCCTGGTCACCCTCGTCGGGGGGCTCCAGCTCCGGTTGCGCAGCCTGGTCGTCCTCATCGGCGCGGTCGGCGTCGCCCTGACCTACATCGGCGTCGCGCTCGGGCCGCGCTCGGTCAGCCTCGGCCTGCTCGTCACCATCGGCTTCACCAGCGTGCTCGCGTTCCTGATGGCGCGCACGCGCGGCAAGCTCGGCGTCCAGGGGCTGCGCGGAGACGCCATGCTGCTGGAGCTGCGCGACCGGCTCAAGAGGCAGGGCGACCTGCCCGCGCTCTCCAAGGACTGGGGCCAGCGCGTCGTGCTCAAGCAGGCGGGCGGCTCCTCCTTCGGCGGCGACTTCCTGGTCTCCACGCGCCACGACGACATCCTGGAGGTCGCGCTCGTCGACGTCTCGGGCAAGGGCGTGGACGCCGGCACGCGCGCCCTCATGCTCTCGGGCACCTTCGGCGGGCTGCTCGGCTCGGTGGAGTCGTTCCTTCCCGCCTGCAACGCCTACCTCCACCGCCAGCCCGAGGGGGAGGGGTTCGTCACGGCCGTCCACCTCCGGCTGGACCTGTCCACCGGGGCCTACGAGATCACCTCGGCCGGTCACCCTCCCGTGGTCAAGTTCGACGCGGGCACGGGCACCTGGCAGGTCTCGGCCGCCAAGGGGGTCGTGCTCGGCGTCGTCCCCGACCTGCACTGCGAGCCCGACAACGGCGTGCTCCACAAGGGCGACGCGCTCATGCTCTACACCGACGGGCTCATCGAGCAGCCCGGGCGCGACATCGACTCCGGCCTCGACCGCCTGCTCGGCGAGGCCGAGCGCCTGGTGCCGTCGGGCTTCTACGACGGCGCGCGGCCCCTGGTCAACTCCATGTCGGCGGGCCACAACGACGACTGCGCGCTGATCCTCATCTGGCGCCCCTGAGCCGGGCTCACAGCCAGCCGGCCTCCACGGCGATCCGCACCGCGTCGACGCGGTTGCGCGCCCCCGTCTTGCAGATGATTCGGGACAGGTGGTTGCGGACCGTTCCCACGGATAAGTACAGCTTCTCCGCGATCTCCTTGGACGCCGCCCCCTGCGCCGCGATGCGCAGCACGTCGAGCTCGCGGGGCGTCAAGGGGTTGTCGGCGGAGGCCAGCGCGGCGATGGCCAGGTCGGCGTCGACGGCCTTGCGCCCGGCGGCGACGCGGCGTATGCCCTCCGCGAGGTGCTCGGGCGCCACGTCGATGCTCAGGAAGCCGAGCGCGTGGGCGGCGAAGGCGCGCCGGACCTGCCCCGGGTTCGGCTGGCCTGACAGGAGCAGCACCCTGCACCGCGGGGCCTTCTCGTACAGGCGCGCGGCGGCGGTGAGGCCGTCCACGTCGGGAAGGTCCACGTCGATGACCGCCGCGTCCGGGTTGAGTTCCAGCGCCGCTGGGACGATGTACTCACCGGAGGCGACATCGGCGATCACCATGAGGTCCTTCTCCCCGTTCAGGGAAGCAACCAGGCCCCGCCGTACCAGCGGGAGATGTTCGGCGACCAGGATCCGTATCAAGGTGCTCCCTTGAGTGGCTTTGGAACAGACCCGGCATATGTCGCTTTGCCGGTCCATATCCCACGGTGTCTAGATGATTGCTGACCGTCAATGCAGTCTCTCGATTCGGTCCACGCCGCGCAAGTCACTCCTACGCTTGGTCGTTGATGCCCTTTTCCCGGCCCGGCGGGAGCCCGCGCGGAGTTCGGTTAGGCTCAGAGAGGGCATTGCACGCCGAAGCCGTCTTCTCCGCAGGTGGGGGTAGGGTCTATGAGCTGGCTCATCGTGGCCGGGTTTCTCATCTTCTTCCTCGGGATGGCCTTGTCCATTGCCCTGCACGAGCTCGGGCACCTCGTTCCCGCCAAGCTCTTCGGGGTGAAGGTCACGCAGTACATGGTCGGTTTCGGGCCCACGGTCTGGTCCCGGCGGCGCGGCGAAACCGAATACGGCCTCAAGTGGATTCCCTTCGGCGGTTACATCCGCATGATCGGCCCCCTTCCTCCCCGGCCCACCGACGATCCGAACAAACTGCGCAACCTGCCCACCGGCCCGTGGCAGGGGCTCATCGAGACCGCCAGGCAGGCGTCCCTGGAGGAGGTCCGGCCCGGCGACGAGAACCGCGTGCTGTACCGCAAGCCGTGGTGGCAGAGGTTCATCATCTTCCTCGGCGGGCCGCTCATGAACTTCCTCCTCGCGTTCGCCCTGTTCGCGGTGGTGTTCATGGGCTTCGGCGTCGAGGTCGCCAAGCCCGTGGTGGCCAAGGTGTCGCAGTGCGTCATGACCGTCGCGCAGGAGTCCAAGGGCCAGAAGTGCGACTCCACCTTCAAGCCCACCCCCGCCGCGCTCGCCGGGCTCCGCCCCAACGACGCCATCGTCTCCTTCGACGGCAAGCCGGTGCGCACGTGGGAGGACGCGACCGGCTACATCCGGTCGCACGGCGCGGGCCCCGTCACCATCGGCATCCGCCGCGACGGCGCGCCGATGACGCTCACCACCAGCCTCATCGCCCAGGACCGCCCCTCCGTCGAGGAGCCGGGCAAGGTCGACAAGGGCGTCGGCTTCCTGGGCGTCACCCCGGTCAGCGTGGTCGAGAAGCAGGGCCTCGGCTACACCGTCGGCGCCATGTGGAACATCACCTCCCGCACGGCCCACGCGCTGTCGCAGTTCCCGCAACGCCTGGTCGGCGTGTGGCAGGCCGCCTTCGGCGGGGCCGAGCGCCAGCTCGACAGCCCGCAGAGCATCGTCGGCGCGGGCCGCATCGGCGGCGAGATCGCCGCGTCCGCGCTGCCCATGGAAGGCAAGATCGTGGCGTTCATCCAGCTCCTCGCGGGCGTGAACCTGGCGATCGGCATGTTCAACCTCATCCCGCTGCTGCCCCTGGACGGCGGCCAGATCGCGGGCGCGGTCTGGGAGGGCCTCAAGCGCGGGTACGCCCGCGTGCGGCGCCGCTCGATGCCTGGACACGTGGACATCGCCAAGGCCCTACCCCTGACCTACGCGATGGTCGCGATCCTGCTCGTCGTCGGCGGACTGCTGGTCTACGCCGACATCGTCGCCCCGATCCGCCTCACCGGCTGAGCCTGCGGGCCCCGGCTCCGGCAGGAGCGGAGGGCCGGCGCCCACCCGAGGTGAGACGGCCCTGCCCGCGCGTCGCGGGCGGGGCTCAGTACATCGAGATGTGCACGTGGTCGAAGTGGTTGGCCGTGATGCCGCCGCGGTTCTCCATCGCGCGCCAGCCGGGGAAGCCCATGTTGTAGATGCGCTGCCGGTAGATCACGTACTTGACGCCCAGCTTGCCGCCGTTCTTGATCGCCCAGGCGGCGACCTGCTCGCCGAGCGCGACCTGGGGGGCGGACGGCATCGCGCCGCCGGAGCTGAGCATGAAGTCGCAGGCCCGGCCGAGGGGGTGCTCGCCGGAGTTCTCGGCGCGGTAGCAGCCGATCGGGAACCGCATGGCGAAGTGGTCCTTGATCTCGGCGCGGATCAGCCGCATGCGCGGGGTGATGTTGTCGCCCCCCGCGGGCAGCTCCGGCGCCCACGACCCGTTGGCCCTCTTGCCGGGCGCGGTCGGCACGAGCGTGTCGAGCTTGTCGGTGATCTGGTCGATCAGCTTCTCGGCCTCCTCGCGCCGGTCCTTCACCTCGGCCATGTCGGCGCGGAGCCGTTCGGTGAGCAGGGCGGCGTCGTCGGAGGCCTTCTTGCGCTCGTCCCGCACGGCGGCGAACCTGGCGATCTTCGCCTCCTGCTCGTCGCGCAGCTGGGTCAGCAGCGCGGCGCCGCCGTAGCCGGGGGACAGGAGCTGGCCGGCCATGCCGAGGTTGCCCGCCTGGTACTGGAGCTGGGCCAGGTCGCCCACCTGCGCCTGCGCGGCCTGCAAGCCCTTCTCGGAGGCCTTCAGGCGCGAGCGCGCGGCCTTCTCCGCGGTCTTGGCCTCGGCCGCCGCGACGCGCTTGGCGTTGTACTGCCCGATCAGCTTGTCGACCTGCTTGCCGAGCGACTCCAGTTGCGCCTTGAGCTGCTTCTCGGACGGCTTCGGCGCGGCGCCCGCCGTCGCCGTGCCGAGCAGGAGCCCGGCGGTGGTGAACGTGGCCAGCACGGCTGCGGCCACGCCGGCATGGCGGCGTGTCGTCGGGGGCAGAGCCCTCTCCTCTCCATCTGCCGACCGGGTTAGCTGACGGGTTCGGGCCGGAGAAGCCCTACCACGGACGTGGATTCACCCCAAGAACCTGTGGGTCCCCGGTTCCCAGGCGGGGCGCCTGGGATTTGGCGTACCGGCTGTTTCGGCCGGTGTTGGATGGATGTTAGTACCTGACCGCGGCCTGCGGGGAGTTTGGGGCGAAATGTCGCTAAAAATCACCTGATGTCCGAAGTTGCCGGGCGGCCTCCTCCGGGAGCACGTCGTTCACGAACGCGCCCATCGCCGACTCCGACCCGGCCAGGTACTTCAGCTTCTCCGCCGCCCTGCGGATGCTGAAGAGCTGGAGATGCAGGTAGGCCAGGTCGCGCCCCTGGCGCACCGGCGCCTGGTGCCAGGCGGCGACGTACGGCATCGCCACGCCGAACAGGCCGTCCAGCCGCCGCAGCACCCCGGTGTACAGCGGGCCGAACGACGCCCGCTCGCCGGCGTCCAGCGCCGTCAGGTCCGGCACCCGCCGGTTGGGGTAGACGTGCACCTCGAACGGCCAGCGCGCCGCGGCGGGGACGAACGCCGTCCAGTGCTCGTTCTCGGCCACCACGCGCACCCCGGCCTTGCGCTCGGCGGCGAGCACGTCGGCGAACAGGTCGCCGCCCGTGCGCTCCCGGTGGCGCGCCGCCGAGGCCAGCATGCGCCGGGTCCGCGGGGTCACGTACGGGTAGGCGTAGATCTGCCCGTGCGGGTGGGCGAGCGTGATGCCGATCTCCGCGCCGCGGTTCTCGAAGCAGAACACCTGCTCCACGCCCGGCAGCCGCGACAGCTCGGCGGTGCGGTCCGCCCACGCCGCGAGCACGAGCTCGACCTGGTCGGGGGAGAGGGCGGCGAAGGAGGAGTCGTGCGCGGAGGTGAAGCACACCACCTCGCACCGCCCGGCGCCCGCCCGCGCCTCGCTCAGCCCGCCCGGATCCTCATGCGCGCCCGCGTGCCCGCCGAAGGACGGGAAGCGGTTCTCGAAGACGGCGACGTCGTAGTCCGGGGACGGGATCTCGGTCGCCCGGCCGGGCGCGGAGGGGCACAGCGGGCACTGGTCGGCGGGCGGCAGGAACGTGCGGCCCTGGCGGTGCCCGGCGACGGCGACCCACTCGTCCAGGACGGGGTCGTGCCGCAGCTCCGAGGCCGGGGGGCGCGGCGGCAGCTCGCGGGTGTCGGCCGCGGAGCGGTCGGCGTCCTCGCGCCGGTCGAAGTAGATCAGCTCCCTGCCGTCCGCGAGGCGGGTGGTCGTGCGCCTCACTGGGCCGCCGCCTCGGCCGCCTCGCGTGGGTCGGCGAGCACCAGCGCGCCCACCTGGTCGGCGAGGAGGGGACGCGCGTCCTCCGGCAGGCCCGTGTCGCTGATCAGCACGTGCGCCTCCTCCAGTTTGGCGATCGTGCTGATGCCGACCGTGCCCCACTTGGTGTGGTCGGCCAGCACGACGAGTTGCTGCGCGGCGGCGACCAGCTCTCTGTTGGTCTCGGCCTCCAGCAGGTTCGGCGTGGTGAAGCCCGCCCTGAGGTTCATGCCGTGCACACCGAGCATGAGCGTGTCGACGTTCAGCTCGCGGATGGCGGCCACCGCGACCGGGCCGACGAGCGCGTCCGAGGGCGTGCGCACCCCGCCGGTGAGCACCACGGTCTGGTCCTGCCTGCCCGAGCGGTGGAAGACGTCGGCCACCTGCAGGGAGTTGGTGATGACGGTCAGCTCGGGGACGTCGGTCAGGAAGTGGGCGAGCGTCCAGGTCGTCGTGCCCGCCGACAGCGCGACGGCGGTGCCGGGGCGCACCAGCTCGGCGGCGCTGCGCGCGATGGCCTCCTTCTCGGCCTGCTGGCGCACGGACTTGGCGGCGAACCCGGGCTCCTCGGTGGAGCCGGCGCCGGTGGCCGTGGCGCCGCCGTGCACCTTCTCGACGAGCCCCCGCTCGGCGAGCACCTCCAGGTCCCTGCGGATCGTCATGTCCGAGACGCCGAGCTCGCGCACGAGGTCGGCGACGCGCGCCGCGCCGTTCCTGCGCACCCGCTCCAGGATCGCCTGCTGCCGCTGCTGGGCCAGCATCCCCCACCCCTTTCCACACATTCCACCAAATTATTACACATACCACCGCACCACTGTTGGAACATGGTGGGCTCGTGTCGCCGCGCCCGCGGTTCCTTTGACGTTTGGGCCTTGTACGCCCCCCGTTCACCGGGCGAGGGTGGGAGCACGGGACGAACGCGAAGGGACGCCGAGATGGCCAGACGCGCGCGCAAGAGCCGGGCACGCAAGAAGAAGAAGGCCAACCACGGCAGGCGCCCCGCGTCACGCTGAGACGCGCGGCCGCGGTCTAGGGGGTCTCCGGCGGGCGGGCGCCCCGCCCCCAGGCGGCGAGCAGGCGCGTCTGCGCGTCGGCGTCCTCCGGCAACGGCGGGCGATCTCCTATCACGCCCGCCTGCCGGTAGGCGTCCTCCGCCCCCGCGAACCACGCCGCGCAGACCTCGACCAGCTCGGGATCCAGGCGATCGCCGGCGCCGATGGCCGTCGCCAGGTCCCAGGTGTGGATCAGCGTGTCGGCGAACAACTCGGTGATGTACTCCTCGCCGGGGACGTCGCCGAACGACAGGCGCACCGTCCTCGCGAGCACGTCCGCCGGCTCCGTGGCGCGCACGGCCGCCGCCGCGGCGACGTCGAACGCCTTCACCGGGTCGTCGCCGAGCAGGTCCCCCTCCAGCAGGTCCTGCACCTCGGCCGCCGACCGGCCGGAGAAGAGCTCCGGAGCGCATAAGCTCTCGCCCACCAGATGCTCGACCAGCGTGCGCACGTCCCAGTCCCCGCACGCCGTGGGAAGCCGCCACTGGTCGGCTCTGACCCGGTGCACGTACCCGCCGAAGTGGTGCAGAGCCCGGCGGTACGCCTCGCGGATGTCCATCGTCATCATGCCCCTCCCGCGTCCTCGCCCTGACGTTAACCCGGCGGGCAAGATCTCGTCAGGGGGCGGGGGTCACCAGGGGCGGCACGGGCGCGGTGGCTCAGCCGAGCCCGGCGAGGGCGTCCTCGACGGCGCGGTGGAAGGTGGGGTAGGCGTAGATCATGCTCCGGAGCCGCTCGACCGGGATCCGTTCGTGGACGGCGAGGGTGAGCAGGGCGAGCACCTCGCCGCCGGACGGCCCCGCCACCGTCGCGCCCGCCAGCACGTTGCCGTCCGCCACGAGCTTCACGAATCCCTCGGCGCCCGCGATCCACCCCCGCGCGGAGGACTCTAGCGGGACCGTCGAGACGCGCACGTCCAGCCCCTTCTCCCGGGACTCCCGCTCGGTCGGCCCCACCGAGCCGACCTCGGGATCGGTGAAGGTCACGCGGGGCACGGCGTGATACTCCGCCGGAGGCCCCGGCTTGCCGAGGATGTCGGCGAGCGCGATCCTTGCCTGGTACATCGCTATATGGGTGAAAGGTCCCTTGCCGGTCACGTCCCCGACCGCCCAGACGCCGTCGGCCGCCCGCATGTGGCCGTCCACGGCGAGTGCGGGGGCCGACTCGTCCAGCCCCGCCGCCCCGGCGCCGAGCGCGGCCAGGTCCGAGCGGCGTCCCGTGGCCACCAGCAGCCGCTCGGCGCGGTGGCTGCCGGTGTCGGTCATCACGGTGAAGGCCGCGCCGTGGTGGTCGACGCGGGAGATCTCGGTCCCGGTGCGCACGGTGACGCCCTCGCCGGCGAACACCTTCGCGAGCAGGTCGCCCGCCTCCGGCTCCTCCTGGGGGAGCAGCCGGTCGGCCGCCTCGACGACGGTGACCTCGGCGCCGAAACGGCGGAACACCTGCGCCAGTTCGAGACCGACCGCGCCCCCGCCGAGCACGACCAGGGACTCGGGCACCTCCGTGGCCTCGACGGCCTGATGGTTGGTCCAGTACGGGGTGCCGGCCAGCCCCGGGATCGGCGGCACGGCGGCCTGTGAGCCGGTCGCGACGACGACGCCCCTGCGGGCGCGCAGCAGGCGGGCGCCGTCCACCAGGACCTCCCGCGGCCCGGTCAGCCTGCCGTGGCCGCGCACCAGGGTGCCGCCCTTGCCCGTGAAACGGGCGGCGGCGGTCGTGTCGTCCCAGCCGTCGGTCGCCTCCTCGCGGACGCGGCGCGCCACGGGCGTCCAGTCGGGGATCACGGCGGCCCGTCCGGCGGTCCCGCGGATCCGGCGGGCCTCGGCGAGCAGGTCGGCGGCGCGGATCATCATCTTGGACGGCACGCACCCCCAGTACGGGCATTCGCCGCCCACGAGCCGCGCCTCGACCCCGGCCACGGCGAGCCCCGCCTCGGCGAGCCGCCCCGCGACCTCCTCACCCCCAGGTCCCAGCCCCAGCACGATGACGTCGAACTCTTCCGCTTGCACACCCATGGCGTTCCTCTGCCCCACCCGATATCCAGCGAACGCCGACACGTCAAAACATGTCCGAATAGTCGTAATTCCCTGACGCGTCCCCCGGCGACCGCGCCTTTCCAACAACGCCCTGGATATCCTCCCTGCCCCCAGTAATTCCGCGGAGGTGAGCCCCCCGCCGGAGGCGACAAGGGTATGGGCGCTTGATCGTTCCCCTTGTAGTGTGCGGTCATGGACTGGCGGACCTGGCACGATGGTTACGACGTACCCGATTCGCCGTTGGCGCGTCGCTTGCGGGTCGTCCAGGAAAGGACCCGGCTGGCGCTCGACCGATGCCCTCCCGGCCCCCTGCGGGTCGTGAGCTTGTGTTCTGGTCAAGGGCGTGACGTGCTGGGAGTGTTGGCGGATCATCCACGCCGCGACGACGTCCACGCGCGGCTGGTCGAACTGGACCCGGGCAACACCGCGATCGCCGAAGAGGCGGTGAGGGTCGCGGGGCTCTCCCAGGTCGAGGTGATCACAGCCGATGCCGCGCTCACCGACCATTACCGGGACGTGGTGCCGGCAGACGTCGTGCTCATCTGCGGCTTGTTCGGCAACATCACCGACGAGGGCATCGAGCGCACCGTCGACACCTGCCGCCAATTGTGCAAGACCGGCGGTGTGGTGATCTGGACTCGGCATCGCGTGAAACCCGACCGGGTGCCGTTGATCTGCCGTTGGTTCGAGGATCGCGGGTTCGATCGCGAGTGGCTGTCGGAACCGGACGCCGGCTTCGGGGTCGGCGTGCATCGCTACGCAGGCCGACCGCAGCCTCTGCTGCCGGGACGGCGCATGTTCACCTTCGTCGGCTCCGACGTCCTGGAAGCCGAAGACGGCGACGCTTGAGGCGTCCCTCGAGGTCGTGGTGCCGCGCGGGTCACGAAATAGGGAACGGGCACGTAACGGGCACGACATCAAAATCCGGCCGTGAATGACGTGAGGCCCAGGTCGGGATCGTATCCTCTGCCTGGGCCTTCGTGGTGAGAGCGGACGACGGGAATCGAACCCGCGTAGCCAGTTTGGAAGACTGGGGCTCTACCATTGAGCTACGTCCGCGCGAGCCGGTCGCCGTCTGGTCTAGACTTCATCCGGTCGTCAGGACGTAAGCGTACCGGAGTTTCCGAGTGCGCGAGCGGCCAGGCGTTCCGGGGTGTAGCGCAGCTTGGTAGCGCGCCTGCTTTGGGTGCAGGAGATCATCGGTTCAAATCCGGTCACCCCGACACACGAGCCCAGGCTCGCCCGCGGCGGCGGGGGAGCGGCCCGGTGGACGTCGTGGCGGTCGTCCGGGGCGGCAGGGCGGCGGGTCCCCGGCCGGACGGCCGGCCCGTTCGATGCGGCGTCCGTCGCGCGACACCTATTCAAAAGGTGAGATCGCCGTTTGGGCGGGTGCGCACCGTGAGCGCCTGTGCAGACGTCTCCGGCTCGACATCAGCGCGTAACCGGGCCGAAATTTCGACGTAGGCCCAAGGACGTTTTCGTGGCGTTCCAGACGGGGGTCAAGCGGAGCCGAAAAGCGCCCAGACGGCCTTGCCGCCCTCGTCCAGGGCGTCCCATCCCCAGCGCGTGCTGTAGGTCTCCACGATGTGCAGCCCGCGCCCGTGCTCGGAGATGAAATCCGGCTCCTTGGGCGTCGGGATCTCGTCGCTGGGGTCGGAGACGGCGAGCAGCACGTGCGGCGAGAGGCGCAGCAGGATCAGCGTGATCGGCTGGGCGTCCAGGCGTCGCGGCCCGCAGATGCCGTAGCGCACGGCGTTGGTGACCAGCTCGGATACGACGAGGACCGCGTCGTCGCAGAGCGGGGCCAGTCCCCAGCGGCCGAGGGTGGTCCTCGTGACGTCGCGGGCCGTTTTCACGGAATCGGCCTGGGGCCGCAGCGGGCAGGTGGCGGTGTCGCGGCGGAGCGCGGAGCGCATGAGCCGCTGGAAACCCACGTCACCGGTCGGTTCGAGACATCGGGCTGCGGATACCGGCTCCAGCATCCCGCTGATACCTCCCGCCGTCATTGTGAGTCTCCGCGCCCTGTCGTCTCTTTACGAGTTAGTGCACCTTTAGCCCAATATGCACTAGGCCATCATGGGTCAGTATTGCGGCTCATGCAAGACCCAAATGCACGTGCAGCTGCGTCGTGCAAACGCAAGAGCCGCACCGTTCGCGCTCCGTGAGCACCGGTCACCCGGCCGTCGGAAGGGCGCGCGCACCAGACCTTGTCACGCGGGCCGGAAGTGGTGACACTGTGTTGGCTGGCCGCGTAGACCCTAGAAGAGAAGGAGGCCGAATGACTCAGTACCAGCCTGGCTCCGGTCCGACGGCCCTCCGCATTCTTCTCGGCACCCAGCTGCGCCGCCTGCGCGAGGAGAAGGGCATCACACGCGAGGACGCCGGCCACGTGATCCGCGGCTCCGAGTCCAAGATCAGCAGGATGGAGCTCGGCCGGGTCGGGTTCAAGGAGCGCGACGTCGCCGATCTGCTGGCCTACTACGGGGTCGCCGAGGGCGAGGCGCGCACCGCCGTCATGAACCTGCTGGAGAGGGCCAACGAACCCGGCTGGTGGCACCGCTTCAACGACCTCCTCCCCTCGTGGTTCCAGGCGTACGTCGGCCTTGAGGAGGCGGCGGCCCGCATCCGCACCTACGAGGTGCAGTTCATCCCGGGCCTGCTGCAGACCAAGGAGTACGCCCGCGCCGTCATCACCGCGGGCGCCGCGGGCATCGGCCCCGCCGAGATCTCGCGTCGCGTCGACCTGCGCATGGAGCGCCAGCGCGTCCTCGACCGCGACGACGGCCCCATCTTCTGGGCCGTCATCGACGAGGCCGCGCTGCGGCGTCCCATCGGGGGGACCGACGTGATGCGCGGCCAGCTGGAGCATCTGCTCGAACTCATGCGCCAGCCGAAGATCACCATCCAGGTCATGCCGTTCAGCTTCGGCGGTCACAGCGCCGAGGGCGGCGCCTTCAGCATCCTGCGCTTCCACGACAACGACCTGCCGGACGTGGTGTACGTCGAGCAACTCGCGAGCGCGCTCTACCTCGACAAACGCGAGGAAGTGGACCGTTACAGCGAGGTGATGGAGCGGCTGTGCGCCGTCAGCACCACCCCCGAGGCCACCGTCGATATCTTGCAGAAGATCATCTCTGACCGAATGTGACGCCTGTCGATGACGCCGGAGGTGCCCGTCTGCCCTAGACTGGCATGCGGCGCTGGACACCCGCCACAGTTGAGCACGCCCGAGCCGGGCGTGCCCGCTGGCTGTGCACTGAGCCGCCCAAGTGGGCGCGGCGCGCGATCGTGTCGCGGTGGCCGTACGGCATGACGCGCCCGCGATCACCAGAAGCTTGATCAAGGAGACCACCCCGTGAAGACCGCTGTCGAGGAGCTCAGCCCCACCCGGGTGAAGCTCACCGTCGAGGTGCCGTTCGAGGAGCTCGAGACGAGCATGCAGGCGGCGTACAAGAAGGTCGCGCAGCAGGTGCGCGTGCCCGGCTTCCGCCCCGGCAAGGTTCCCGCCCGCATCATCGAGCAGCGCTTCGGCCGCGCGGTGGTCCTGGAGGAGACGCTCAACGACGCCCTGCCGAAGCTGTACGGCAAGGCCGTCGACGAGAGCGACGTCTTCCCCGTCAGCCAGCCGGAGATCGAGGTCACCAAGATCGACGACGGCAAGGAGGTGGAGTTCACCGCCGAGGTGGACGTCCGCCCCGCCTTCGACGTCCCCGACTACAAGGACATCGAGGTGACCGTCCCCTCCTCGGAGGTCTCGGACGAGGACATCGACACGCAGGTCGACGCGCTGCGTCAGCGCTTCGCCACGCTGGCCGGCGTCGAGCGCGCCGCCGGCAACGGCGACTACGTCGTCATGGACCTCGCCGCCACGATCGACGGCAAGAACATCGAGGAGCAGCAGGCCTCCGACGTCTCCTACGAGGTCGGCGCGGGCTCGGTGCTCCAGGGCCTCGACGACGCCCTGGTCGGCATGGCCGCCGGCGACGAGAAGACCTTCACCACCACGCTGGTGGGCGGCGAGAACGCCGGCGAGGAGGCCGACGTCACCATCAAGGTCAAGAACGTCAAGGAGAAGGTCCTCCCCGAGCTCGACGACGAGTTCGCCGGTCTGGCGAGCGAGTTCGACACCCTGCAGGAGCTGCGCGACAGCATCCGCGAGCAGGCCCGCCGCAACAAGCTCATCGACCAGGTCGTGCAGGCCCGCGAGAACGCTCTGACGGCTCTGCTGGACCAGATCGACATCCCGCTGCCCGACAGCGCCCTCAGCGCCGAGGTGGACGCCCGCAAGCACAATCTGGAGCACCAGATCGGTGAGAGCGGTCTGAGCCGTGAGGCGTTCTTCCGGCTCTACCAGACCACCGAGGAAGAGCGCTTCGCCGAGTTCGACGAGAACTCCCGCAAGGCGATCAAGACCGGCTTCGTGCTCGACAAGATCGTCAAGCAGGAGGATCTGGGCGTCAGCGAGCAGGAGCTGACCAACTTCGTGGTGCGCCGCGCCGCCCAGCTCGGCGTCGCCCCGAACACGCTCGCTCAGCACCTCGCCGACAACGACCAGCTCACCCTGGCCATGGTCGAGATCGTCCGTGACAAGGCCAAGACCGTCATCGGCGACGCCGCCAAGGTGACCGACGAGGACGGCAACGAGGTCGACCTCAAGGCCATCTACGCCGAGCTGAACGCCGAGGAGGAGGCCGCGGAGGACGCCCCGGCCGCTCAGGGCGCCGAGTGACCTGCGCGTCCTGGCTCTGAGGCGCGGCCCGCGCCTCCGTGTGATCGTCCATGCCCTCACCGTGGTGCACGGTGAGGGCATTGGCGTTTAGCGCGACATACGCACCCTTGTGCAACCTTTGTGGTGATTGTTGCGGTATCCGGGGCAACTCCCGACTGTGGGAGCGGGCTACCGGGGGCGCCGGTGATAGAGGCATACCTCATCGTGGCGGTCGCGGTCGCCGTGATGATGCTGGTCGGACGGGCGGTGGCGCGCGGGACGGGCATACCGTCGGCGATCCCCCTCGTCCTGCTCGGCGTCGCGGCGAGCTTCGTGCCCACCATGTCCAAGGCCGTGGTGCCGCCCGAGTTCATCCTCAACCTGTACCTCCCCCTGCTGGTCTACCGCGCCGCCTTCCTCACCGCCCCCCGGGAGACCAAGGAGGACGCGGTCCCCATCTCGGTGATGGCCTTCGGCCTCACCTGCGCCACCGCCCTCGCGGTCATGGCCGCCGTACGCCTCGTCCTGCCGGAGGTCGGCTGGCCCGTGGCGCTCGCCCTCGGCGCCGCCGTCGCCCCCACCGACCCGGTGTCGGCCACGTCGATCATGCGCCGCCTCGGCACCCCGCGCCGCCTGGTGACGATCCTGGAGGGCGAGAGCCTCGTCAACGACGCCGTGGCGCTCACCCTGTTCGGCCTGGCCCTCACGGCGCTCATCGAGCCCGTCACGCTCGCCGCCGGCGCCCTGCTGCTCGTGCGCGTCGTCGCGGGCGGCGTGCTGTACGGCCTCGCGCTCGGCTGGGTGGTCGGCAGGCTCCGCGGCCGGATCACCGACCCGGGCGCGCAGATCGTGCTCTCGCTGATCACGCCGTTCGTCGCCTACCTGCCCGCCGAGCACTTCGGCCTCTCCGGCGTGCTCGCCACGATCAGCACCGGCTTCTATTTGGGCACGCGCGCCCACGGACTGCTCCAGCCCGCCTCCCGGCTCACCGGCAACGCCTTCTGGGAGGTGCTGGTGCTGCTCCTGGAGTCCAGCCTGTTCGTGTTGCTCGGGCTGGAGATCCGCCAGGTGATCGCCGGGGTGTCGAACTACTCGGTCGGCATGCTGGCCACGACGGCGGTGGTCGTCCTCGCCGCGGTGGTGGTGCTGCGTCTGCTGTGGACCATGATCGCCTTCCGGCTGGCTCGGTGGCTGCCGGGCAGGCACCTGTCGTTCGACCGCGTCGGCAGGCGTGAGCGGCTGGTGATGGGCTGGGCGGGCATGCGGGGCGCCATCACGCTCGCGGTCGCGCTGTCCATCCCGTTGAGCGTGGCCAACCGGCCGCTGATGATCTTCCTGGCCGCGGTGGTGGTCCTCGTGACCCTGCTCGGACAGGCGACCACGCTCGCGCCCCTGCTGCGACGCCTCGGGCTCGGCGAATCCAAGAAGGCCGTCCTCGAGGAGGCACGCGCCCGCCGGGCCACCGCCGAGGCCGCGCTGTCGCGCCTGGAGGACCTCGCCTCCGACGACCGGGTCGACGAGCACACCGCCGAGGTTTTCCGCCAGCTTTACGAACTTCGCCTCGACCGCGCCCGCGCCGTCCTGGAGGAGAGCGACGGCGACGAGGACAAGGGGCTCGACGAGCCGGGCCTGCGCTGGCTGCGCAAGCAACTCGCCCGTGCGCAACGGGAGGAAGTGGACGAGCTGTACGCCAAAGGCAAGATCAGCGCGACCACCCAGCGGCACCTCATCCACGAGCTTGACCTGGAGGAGCGCCGCCGCGCGTCGGATTCGCAGTGAGCTTTCGACACCTGCGCCGTCAGCGAACAGTGTTGAGACCGGGCCTGACCGGTGCTTGCCGCGCGTTAAGGTCACAAGCAACGCCCATCGATTACGACGCATCGGAAGGTGACGCTGTGACCAGCCCGCCGACCTCATACCAGCCCGCCAGCTTCGGGCCGGAGTCCCGGGGCCGTGAGAACGGCTCGTTCCGGCTGGAGGACCAGCTTTACAACCGTCTGTTGCGTGAGCGCATCGTGGTGCTCGGCACCCAGGTGGACGACGAGGTCGCCAACCGCATCTGCGCCGAGCTGCTGCTGCTGGCCGCCGACGATGCCGATCGCGACATCTGGCTCTACATCAACTCGCCAGGCGGTTCGGTGACGGCCGGCATGGCGATTTACGACATGATGGAGTATGTGCCGAACAATGTCTGCACGGTGGCCATGGGACTCGCCGCCTCGATGGGACAGTTCCTCCTGTGCGCCGGGGCACACGGCAAGCGCTACGCGCTTCCGCACGCCCGCATCATGATGCACCAGCCATCCGGCGGCATCGGCGGCACGGCCGCGGACATCGCGATCCAGGCGGAGCAGATGCTCTACGTCAAGAAGACCTTGGCCGAGCGCATCGCCCACCACACCGGCCAGCAGCTCGACCAGATCGAGAAGGATTCCGACCGGGACCGCTGGTTCACCGCCGAAGAGGCCAAGGACTACGGCTTCATCGACCACGTCGTGCGCAGCGCCCGGCAGGTGCCCTCTGAGGGCGCCGTCTCCTGAAGGGACAATTCGTGAGTGACCTGATCCGGCCGGGAGACATCAACGGCCGTTACATCATCCCTTCGTTCGTCGAACGCACCACGTACGGCGTCAAGGAGATGAACCCTTACAACAAGCTCTTCGAGGACCGCATCATCTTCCTCGGAGTGCAGATCGACGACGCGTCGGCGAACGACGTCATGGCCCAGCTCCTGACGCTGGAGTCGCTCGATCCCGACCGTGACATCAGCATCTACATCAACTCGCCCGGCGGCTCGTTCACGGCCATGACGGCGATCTACGACACGATGCAGTTCGTCAGGCCCGAGATCCAGACGGTCTGCCTCGGCCAGGCGGCGTCGGCCGCGGCCGTGCTGCTCGCCGGCGGCACGCCGGGCAAGCGCTTCGCGCTCCCGAACGCCCGCATGCTGATCCACCAGCCCTCCACCGAGGGCGGGGGCCAGGGCAGCGACATCGAGATCCAGGCCCGCGAGATCCTGCGCATGCGCTCGCTCCTGGAGGAGATCGTCGCCCGCCACTCGGGCAAGTCGCCCGAGCAGGTCCGCCGCGACATCGAGCGCGACAAGATTCTCAACGCCGACGAGGCCAAGGAGTACGGCCTCATCGACGACATCATCCCCTCACGGAAGAAGCGCGCTCAAGCGGTTGCTTCCTGAGGACGCGGATCGCACCGGAACGGTGCCCAATTGGGCACGTTCCGGTGCGACTCACCGCTAGGGGGCGCACTGAGGGCCCAGAAGACGGTAACGTCGAAACCTGAGCGGGATGACTTTTCGGACCGAGTCCGCAAGATTCGGATCGCGGAGCAGGCGGTCCCACGCAAAGGAGTATCTGGGGTGGCACGCATCGGCGACGGCGGAGACCTGCTGAAGTGCTCGTTCTGCGGGAAGAGCCAGAAGCAAGTCAAGAAGCTCATCGCCGGACCAGGCGTCTACATCTGCGATGAGTGCATCGATCTCTGCAACGAGATCATCGAGGAGGAGCTCTCCGAGTCCTCCGAGCTCAAGTGGGACAGTCTCCCCAAGCCGAGAGAGATCTTCGAGTTCCTGGACGCTTATGTCATCGGCCAGGACAAGGCGAAGAAGGCCCTCTCGGTGGCGGTGTACAACCACTACAAGCGGGTGCAGTCCGGCGAACGCGGCCGAGACGACGGTCTGGAGGTGGGCAAGTCCAACATCCTTCTCCTCGGCCCGACAGGCTCGGGCAAGACCTTGCTCGCGCAGACTCTCGCCAAGATGCTGAACGTGCCGTTCGCCATCGCGGACGCCACGGCGCTCACCGAGGCGGGTTACGTCGGCGAGGACGTCGAGAACATCCTCCTGAAACTGATCCAGGCCGCTGACTACGACGTCAAGAAGGCCGAGACGGGCATCATCTACATCGACGAGGTCGACAAGATAGCCCGGAAGAGCGAGAACCCTTCGATCACGCGCGACGTGTCCGGCGAAGGTGTGCAACAGGCCCTGCTGAAGATCCTCGAGGGCACGACCGCCTCGGTCCCGCCGCAGGGCGGCCGCAAGCACCCGCACCAGGAGTTCATCCAGATCGACACCACCAACGTGCTGTTCATCTGCGGTGGGGCGTTCGCGGGGCTTGAAAAGATCATCGAGTCGCGCATCGGCAAGAAGGGGATCGGCTTCAACGCCATCCTCCACTCCAAGGACGAGATCGACGCCTCGGACATCTTCTCGGACGTCATGCCCGAGGACCTGCTGAAGTTCGGCATGATCCCCGAGTTCGTCGGCCGTCTGCCGATCATCACGAGCGTGCACAACCTCGACCGCGACGCGCTGATCCAGATCCTCACCGAGCCGAGGAACGCTCTGGTCAAGCAGTACCGCCGGCTGTTCGAGCTCGACAACGTCGAGCTGGAGTTCACCGACGACGCCCTGGAGGCCATCGCCGACCAGGCCATCCTGCGGGGCACGGGCGCCCGCGGGCTGCGCGCCATCATGGAGGAGGTCCTCCTCTCGGTGATGTACGAGGTGCCGTCCCGCCAGGACGTCGCGCGGGTGGTCATCACCCGTGAGTCCGTGCTGGAGCACGTGAACCCCACGCTGGTCCCGCGGGACCAGCTCAATGCCAAGCAGCAGCGCGCTCCCCGGGAGAAGTCCGCCTGACCGGCGGCTCCCGCACGCGCACCAGGCCGCATGAACGCGTGAGCGGAGGGGCGACCGCTCACCGTCATGGCACGCGCCCGTGCCGTCTTACCGGCACGTGTCGATCGGGTGCCCGACAGGTTACGTAACGTAGTACAGGGCGTTATTGGTCCGCCGAATGCGCGTTTTTGTGCCTCGCGCCCGTATATCCGGTTACGGGCCTGTGCGGACGCGACACGGGCAAGGGGGCGGCCTCCCTACAATTGGTGACTGTGACAACGCCTGAGCTGCCTACTCAATACGCACCCGCCGACGTCGAGACCCGGAGCTACGAGCGCTGGGTATCCGAGGGCTACTTCCGGGCGGACGTAGACAGCGAGCGCGAGGCCTACAGCATCGTCCTGCCCCCGCCCAACGTCACCGGCGTCCTCCACATCGGCCACGCCCTCGACCACTCCATCCAGGACGCCCTCACCCGGCGGGCCCGCATGCGAGGCTTCGAGACCCTCTGGCTCCCCGGCATGGACCACGCCGGCATCGCCACGCAGAACGTCGTCGAGCGCGAGCTGGCCAAACAGGGCCTCTCCCGGCACGACCTCGGCCGCGAGGCGTTCGTCGAGCGCGTCTGGCAGTGGAAAGAGGAGTCCGGCGGCCGCATCCTCGGCCAGATGACCAAGCTCGGCGACGGCGTCGACTGGTCCCGCGAGCGCTTCACCATGGACGAGGGGCTGTCCCGCGCCGTCCAGACCATCTTCAAGCGCCTCTTCGACGACGGCCTCATCTACCGCGCCGAGCGCATCATCAACTGGTGCCCCCGCTGCCTGACCGCGCTGTCGGACATCGAGGTCGACCACTCCGACGACGAAGGCGAGCTCGTCTCCATCCGCTACGGCGACGGCGACGCGTCCATCGTGGTCGCCACCACCCGTGCCGAGACCATGCTCGGCGACACCGCCGTCGCCGTGCACCCCGCGGACGACCGCTACGCCCACCTCATCGGCACGATGGTCGAGGTGCCCTTCACCGGCCGGCTGATCCCCATCGTGGCCGACGAGCACGTCGACCCCGCGTTCGGCACCGGAGCCGTCAAGGTCACCCCCGCGCACGACCCCAACGACTTCGAGATCGGGCGCCGCCACGGCCTGCCGTCGCTCACCGTCATGGACGAGCGCGGCGTCATCACCGCCCACGGCCCGTTCCAGGGCCTCGACCGCTTCGAGGCCAGGCCCGCCGTGGTCGCCGCGCTGCGCGCGGAAGGGCGCATCGTCGCCGAGAAGCGCCCATACCTCCACGCCGTCGGCCACTGCTCCCGCTGCAAGACCGTCGTCGAGCCGCGCCTGTCCCTGCAGTGGTTCGTCAACGTCCAGCCCTTGGCGAAGGCCGCCGGCGACGCCGTGCGCGACGGCCGCACCCGTGTCCACCCGCCCGAGCTCGCCAAGCGCTACTTCGACTGGGTCGACGACATGCACGACTGGTGCATCTCGCGTCAGCTCTGGTGGGGGCACCGCATCCCCGTCTGGTACGGCCCCGAGGGCGAGGTCGTCTGCGTCGGCCCCGACGAGCAGGCCCCGCCCGGCTACGTC